>NZ_JAGHQY010000007.1:0-200413 GCF_017744035.1 Shimia sp. R11_0
TAACTGTTGACTGGGTTGTTCTGACCGCAGCCGTGGTTGGCCTCGCAGTGGCAGCATTCACCGCCATCGAAACATCCACCTCCACGCTGACAGGCCAAGCGGCTGGCGCGCTCAACGGTGCAGACGCGGCAACCGACACAATCACTCCTGGCGCAGCGGCTGACAGCTAAGTCAGGCCTTCTACGACATGAGGGCGCATCTGCGCCCTCTTTCACTTAACTGGGGGATGTCCTCCTATCGGAGACGAGAGGCTGCCATGAAATTTTCTCTTTCCACATTCCGTCGTGAAGAATCCGGCGCAGTTACTGTTGACTGGGTTGTGCTGACCGCGGCTGTGGTGGGGCTGGCCATCGCTGCCTTTGCTGCCATCGAAGCCGTCACAGATGAACCTGTGCGTGCTGCTGCTGTGGTGCTCAATGATGCCGATGCTGCAACCGACGCGGTTGTTGTCCCGCAATAGTCACCACGAGCGCGGGCCTGAGATCAGGCCACCAAATCTGAACGCGATACCGGCGCCCGATCAGGAGCGCCTGTATCAATTTTCTGACATGCTGCGCGGCCTCAATACGGGAGCAATGTGGACGGAAGCCGGTTTGGATCTAAAAGCCACGAAAGCTGCTCTATCCCACCCCGAAGTTGCCACATTCCGGGACAAGACTGTCAGATGACCCATTCTCGGCGCGGGTACACCGCCCAACGGCCGGGAACACAAACACGAGGTAGAACCGATGCGTGCTATATTCGCTGCCGTTTTGTTGATCGGACTGGGGATCGCAGGATTCGCGGTCTACATGGCGCAGAACTACATCAAAGAACTGGACCGTCAGGCTGAGATGGCGCGCAAGAATGCGCCCCCCGCGGTTGATCTGGTTGATGGTTTCATCGTTGCGCGTCAAATGAAATTTGGCGAAAAGCTCGCCATCAAAGACGTGCGCCGCGTGAAATGGCCCAAAGCAGCCGTGGTGGACGGCATGTTCACCGACGCCGAGGTGTTGTTCCCGGATGGGGACAACCAACAGCGCGTGATCCTGCGCACCATGGAAAAAGGCGAAGTTCTGATTGCCGCCAAACTGACCGAACCCGGCCAGGAAGCAGGCATTCGCTCGCGCCTTAAGGAAGGTGAGCGCGCCTTCACCATCAAAGTGGACGTGACCAGCGGCGTTTCTGGCCTGCTGCGCCCCGGGGATCGTGTCGACGTATACTGGACGGGTCGTGCAGACAACGACCGCTCTGGCCGTGGTGACTTCACCAAACTGATCCAGCCCAATGTAAAGCTGATCGCGGTGGACCAATCCGTGAATGAAGAGATGAAAGGCGGCGGCATCGCTCGCACCGTGACCGTGGCGGTCACATCAGAAGAAGTCCCCTCCCTGAACTTCGCCCAAAGCTCTGGCCGCCTGTCCCTGTCATTGGTCGGCGCGGGGGATGACACCGTCGCGGAAGTGATCGAAGTGGATCAAAAATCCCTGCTGGGTCTGCAGGAAGAGGCGCAGCCGGTCGCCCGTGAAATCGTGCAAGTCGCACCGGAACGGGTCTGCACCATCAAGAACCGCAAGGCGGGCCAAGTGATCGAAATCCCGATCCCCTGTACCAACTAAGACTGCGTCACGCAGCGGTTCACAACATCGTTTTTCGAAAGGCGCCCGCATCTCGGGCGCCTTTATTTTATGAGAAAACCCGGCATCCGCCGCAGACGAAATGTGGCTCTACCTCCACAGACTGCGACTTCAAAACACCGCTGAAACCATTGATTCTTGCAATAATTCGCCAATTGGCGCACAGTACAAAAAAACTGTGGGCGAAAGATCCACGAACTGAGGCGTGATCGAGAGGCAGGTCACATGACTATGAAAAGACTGTTTGGGGCGGCCCTGCTGGGTATCGCCATTGGGATTATGCCATTCGTGGCGACCCCAAGTAACGCGGAAACGCTGCGCGTTGTGCGCAGTGGTACGTCTTCCACACTGGGGGTTCCAATGAACCGCGCCGTGGTCGTGGAAAGTGATGTGCCCTTTGCGGAGCTTTCCATCGCCAACCCGGCGATTGCGGATATTTCCTCTCTGTCGGACCGCACGATATACGTGCTCGGGAAATCGCCCGGCCTGACAACACTGACCTTGCTGGACGCAACCGGCAAGTTGATCACCAACGTGGAAGTGCGCGTGGCTCCGGATCTGAGTGAATTCAAGGAACGACTTCAGCAGATCCTTCCAAATGAAAAAATTGAGATCCGCTCCGCCAATGACGGTATCGTCATGTCCGGCACTGTTTCCTCGGCTCAGAAGCTACAACGCGCTCTGGATCTGGCGGAACGCTATGCGCCGGAGCGCGTGTCCAACCTGATGGTGGTTGGCGGCGTGCAGCAGGTGACGCTCAAGGTGCGCTTTGCTGAGATGCAGCGCAGCGTATCCAAAGCGCTGACAACCGACTTCAACATCACAAACAATGACGACATCACTCTGCGTACCGGGATTTTCAATCAGCGTCCCAATGATGACGGCACACGCAATCTTGATCCCAACTCACGCGGCGCAGGTTTTTTCAATCTCAGCGCTGGTGCGTTTGAGATCAACCTTCTGCTGCAGGCGCTGGAAACCAAAGGTGTCGTGCGCACGTTGGCAGAGCCGAACCTGACAGCACTGTCAGGTCAGGAAGCCAAATTCCTGGCAGGTGGGGAATATCCTATTCCGGTGGCGCAGGAAGAAGGCACCATTTCTGTGGAATTCAAACCCTTCGGTGTGGAGTTGAACTTCATTCCACGGGTGATTGATGGCGATCTGATCAACCTTGAACTGGCCACCGCCGTGTCCGCTTTGGACACCGCAAATGGTTTTTCTGACGGCACATTGAACATCGCCGCCTTCAGCCGCCGTGAAACCTCTACCACGGTGGAGCTGCGCGACGGTGAGAGCTTTGCCATTTCCGGCCTGCTTCAGGATGACTTTCTCGACAACAACTCCCAAGTGCCCTGGCTCGGCGACGTGCCGGTGCTTGGCACGCTCTTCCGCAGTGCCGATTATGAACGGTCTCAGTCGGAATTGGTGGTGATCGTCACCGCGCATCTGGTCACGCCGACACGTGGTGAGGCGCTGGCTCTGCCAACTGATCGTGTCAAACTGCCCACAGAGCAGGAACTCTTCCTGCTGGGTCACACGACCGGCAACGTGAAAAAACAGCGCGGTGCCGCTGGTGAAGTCGCAAAACACGATTTCTCCGGCTCTTACGGCTATGTGATGGACTGAGGAAGGGCAGAGATATGTTCAAAAAACTTGCCGCCCTCGCCCTCCTGCTCATGAGCGCCTGCTCTGATGGAGACAACAGCGCGCTGCCCTCATGGGTGCGTGAGGCTGGCTCTGTTGTGGATCCGGGTACATATGGCGAGGCGACGTCCAACAATCTCGGGCTTCAGAATGGCGACCGCACCTATGTGCTGAGCCTTGCCACGCGGTTTGCCGAAGAAGTGCCAACCATGGTGAACTTTGGCTTTGACAGCGCGACGCTGGATCAGGAGGCCCGCGCCATCCTGCGTCAGCAGGCCATCTGGATCAATCAGTTCCCGGAAGTGCGCTTTAAAGTCTATGGCCATACGGATGCTGTTGGTTCAAACGCCTATAATAAGTCCTTGGGACTACGCCGCGCACGTGCTGTTGTGGCCTATCTGACAACGCAAGGCGTGGAGCGCAATCGCCTTGAAGCAGTGGTGTCGCTCGGCAAATCCCAGCCGCTGGTTGTGACACAAGGGCGGGAGCGCAAGAATCGCCGTACCGTCACAGAGGTGACAGGCTTCGTAGACAACCACCCCAATATTTTGGACGGCAAATACGCCGCCGTAGTGTACCGCGAATATGTCTCCAGTGCCGTGCCAACCGCATCCATCAGCGGATTGTCGATCAGCGGCGACAGCGGCGGATAAAACCACGCAGCTACAATCACTTAAACAAAGCCGGCCCTTGGGTCGGCTTTTTTCATGCCGTGGAAACGATCGCCGCAAGGACGCAGGATCGTCGCACAATTCCGCACAATTTCGGCTTTTTGGCCCCAATGTTGCCCCAGTTGAGGGAGATGTTCGGAGCTGAGGCAAACTGTGCCCTCTGACATGAGGGGCAGATATGGGGACAAACCCGGCCTCACTGAGGTGGGCACCTCTTCAAAACAACGCGCTGAGTATGCGCAAGAGTAACTAGAGGCTGAATATGGGTAGCGAAGCGCTGCAGGCAGATCAAAGTCAAATCCTGGCATGTACCGTGTGCCGCGATGTGCAGAATTTTGAGCTGTTGATTGTCGACATGGAAGAGGCACTCGGAGAGCAATGGGGCGATCTGGGGCTGGAAGACGCTGTGCCGTTTATGGAGCAACCCGACGCCGAACATCTGGAATTTATCGCCCTTGCCATTGATGACATGGATGAGGATGCGCTTGATGATCTCACAGAAATCATCACCGAAGCCCGCAATCGCAACATCCGCACACTTCTGATTGCCGAGGATGTGACGCCAGCCTCCCTGCACCATCTACTGCGCAATGGGGCCGATGAGTTCATCCCCTACCCGCTGCCACCCGGAGAGTTGCAGGCGGCCATTGAAAAAATCCGCATCCGCGCCAATACGCCTGAGCCGTCTAAGGCTCCACAGGTGAAACTTGCCGCCAATGAAGAATCCCGCGAAGGCGTGGTGATCGCCGTACATGGTCTGGCCGGAGGCACAGGGGCCACAACCCTTGCCACCAATCTGGGCTGGGAACTGGCCACAATTTCAAAAACACCACCCAGCGTCTGCCTGCTGGATCTGGATCTGCAATTTGGCACCATGTCGACATATCTCGACCTGCCGCGCCCGGAGTCGGTGTTTGAATTGATCACAGATACAGAAAGCATGGACAGCGAAAGCTTTGGTCAAGCGCTGCAGACCTATGAAGAGAAACTGCATGTGCTGACCGCGCCCTCTGATATCATCCCGCTGGATCTGATTGGTCCAGAGGATGTGGAACGCGTGATCGAAATGGCGCGCAAACACTATGACTATGTGATCGTCGATATGCCATCAACGCTGGTGCAATGGTCCGAAGTGGTGCTGCAGGCCGCTCATGTCTATTTTGCGACGATGGAAATCGACATGCGCTCTGCGCAGAATGCCATGCGGCTCAAGCGCGCGCTGCAGGCCGAAGACCTTCCGTTTGAAAAGCTGCGCTATGTCATGAACCGCGCGCCAAAATTCACCGATCTGGCGGGCAAAAGCCGCGTCAAACGTCTGGCGGAAAGCCTGAGCATTGGCATTGACCTGCATCTGCCTGATGGCGGCAAACAGGTTTTGCAAGCCGCAGACCACGGACAACCCCTGGCCGTTGCCGCCGCGAAAAACCCGCTGCGCAAAGAGATCGCCAAACTCGCCAACAGCCTTCACGCGTTGGATCAATCTGACGACAAAGCCGCCTGAGGAGGGACCTAGCGCATGTTTTCACGCTATAAAAAAGCCGATGCCAAACCCGGTCCTGCGGTGGCTCAAAAAGCTGCGGAGGCGGCACCAAAGCCCACCGCCAAACCGACACCAGCTCCCAGCACCCCTGCCCCTGAGGCAAAGCGCGTCATGCGGCGCCCCGCGCCCAAAGCTGCGGCCGAAGCCGTGGCAGGCGACAAGGAACGCCGTCGCAAGGAACGCCTGGGGGAGATCAAACTTGAGCTGCACCGCGAGCTGCTGGACAATCTAAACCTGGCTGCACTGGACAAAGCATCTGAACGGGAACTGCGCACCGAGATAACGGCCATTGCCAGCGAAGTCTTGCAGGACAAGGCCATTGTGCTGAACCGGGAAGAACGCACCACGATCTTCCAAGAACTCTATGATGAGGTCACCGGGCTCGGTCCGCTGGAAACTCTACTTCAGGATGAAACGGTCAACGATATTCTGGTGAACGGGCCCAAGCAGATTTTTGTGGAACGTGCCGGTAAGTTGGAACTGACCGACATCGTGTTCAAAGACGAAAAGCACCTGCTGCGGATCATCGACAAGATCGTTTCCGCCGTTGGGCGTCGGGTGGATGAATCCAACCCCTATGTGGACGCCCGTTTGGCGGATGGTTCGCGTTTCAACGCCATGGTCTCGCCGATTGCGGTGGATGGTTCGCTGGTGTCCATTCGTAAATTTAAAAAAGACAAGCTTGGCATTGACGATCTTGTGCGGTTTGGCGCGTTTTCTGAGGAAATGGCTGCCTATCTTCAGGCCGCTGTAGCCACGCGCCTCAATGTGATTGTGTCAGGTGGTACAGGTTCAGGTAAGACCACCACGCTCAACGCGCTGAGCTCTTTCATCGACAACGCCGAACGCATTCTTACAATTGAGGATACGGCGGAACTTCAGCTGCAACAGACCCACGTGGGCCGGATGGAAAGCCGCCCGCCAAATGTGGAGGGCAAAGGCGAGGTTTCCCCACGCGACTGTCTGAAAAACGCCCTACGGATGCGCCCGGATCGCATCATCGTGGGCGAGACCCGTGGCGAAGAGGTGATCGACATGTTGCAAGCCATGAACACCGGCCACGACGGCTCGATGACCACGATACACGCCAACAACGCGCGCGATGGTATCTCCCGTCTGGAAAACATGATTGCCATGGCCGGGATTGAAATGCCGATCAAAGCGGTCCGCAGTCAGATTTCCTCGGCTGTGAACCTGATTGTTCAGGCCTCCCGCCTTCAGGATGGCTCCCGCCGCATGACCTCCATCACCGAGATCACCGGTATGGAAGGGGATGTGATCTCCATGCAGGAAATCTTCCGCTTTCAACGCACCGGCCTGACGCCGGAAAACAAGATCATTGGCCACTTCACGGCCACTGGCGTGCGGTCGCACTTCTCAGAGCGTTTCCGCCTCTGGGGCTATGATCTTCCGCCAGAAATCTACGAACCGTCTGCGGGGTAACAGACATGCCATTCTCACCCGAACTCATCGTCTATGGTCTTATCTTTGTTGGCGTCTTCGTGCTTGTGGAAGGCGTCTATCTGACCGTTTTTGGCAAATCCATCAGCCTCAACAGCCGTGTGAACCGCCGCCTTGAGATGCTAGACAAAGGGGCCAAACGCGAAGAAGTCCTTGAACAGCTCCGCAAAGAGATGAAGCAGCATGGCGAAAACCGTGGCATTCCGCTTTATTCCATGCTGGCGGAAAAGGCACAGAAAGCCGCCATTGCCTTCACACCTCAGCAGTTGATCATGATCATGATCGCCGTCTCTGTGTTTGCCTTTGTCGGGCTGACGGTTGGCACACAGACCGGCACGATCACCCGCGCAGCCATTGCCATTATGATGGGTGTGGGCGGCGTCTACACATGGGTCTCCATGAAAGCGGGCAAACGCATTGCCATGATAGAAGAGCAATTGCCGGATGCCATTGAACTGATGGTGCGCTCGCTGCGCGTTGGCCACCCTTTCTCTTCGGCTATTCAGATCGTTTCCAAAGAGATTGACGATCCTCTTGCCTCGGAATTTGGCATGATTGCCGATGAAGCCGCCTACGGTCGCGATTTGGGGGAAGCGCTCAAGGATATGGCCGAACGGCTGGACATGCAGGATTTGCGCTTCCTGTCTGTGGCGGTGACTATCCAGCAGCAATCCGGCGGCAACCTGGCCGAAATTCTGGCCGGTCTGTCCAAGGTGATCCGCGCCCGCTTCCGCCTGTTCCGCCGCGTTAAAGCGATCACGGCAGAGGCCAAATGGTCAGGCAAATTCCTGTCCGCCTTCCCGGTTCTCGCTCTGATCGTGATCAACGTGATGGACCCTAACTATTATGACGACGTCAAAGACCATTGGCTCTACATCCCCGGCTGTATTGCCGTTGGCATGTTCCTGGGACTGAACCTGATCGTCATGAAAATTTTGACCAACATCAAGGTCTGAGGAGACACGCCATGACCACGATGCAAGCCATCAATCAGATGTTGACCGACATGCTTGGCCCGCAAGGCCCATTGCTCGCGGTTCTGGTTCTGGGCGGCTTCTTTGCCCTGTTGATTTTCGCGATCATGGTCGCCCGTCAGGATGACCCGATCGAAAAGCTCAAACGCAGCCAGTCGAACAACAGCTCCAAGAAGAAAGACCAGCAGGACAAGCTGCGCCGCAAAGCTGCCAATGCCAAGCTGGACAAATACAAAGCCTTTCTGGAACCCCAAACCGAAGAGGAACTGAGCTCTGTACGGCTCAAACTGATGCAGGCGGGCTATCCCTCCCGCGATGCGGTGCGCGCGTATCACCTTGCGCAGATGGTGCTTGGTGTTGGGCTTCTGATCCTTGGTGTGAGCTATTTCATCTTCGTCAAGCAGACCCCGGACTCCACCACTTCCGACATGCTGATGTGGACATTGGGCCCCGGTGCAGCAGGCTATTTCATGCCCAAATACTGGGTCACCCGCCGCGTGGAAGAGCGCAAGCAGGAGATCACCGCAGGTTTCCCTGACAGCCTTGATATGATGCTTGTCTGCGTAGAGGCCGGGCAATCACTGGACCAATCCATTGTACGTGTGGCCGCCGAACTGCGGGCCTCCTACCCGGCTCTGGCGCAGGAATTTGAGATCGTTGCGCAGGAAATGAAGGCCGGTAAGGACAAATCGCAAGTGCTCAACGATATGGGCGAACGCTGTGGCGTGCAGGATGTGTCCTCTTTCACAACCGTTCTGATCCAATCTGCCACCTTTGGTACCTCCATCGCCGAAGCCCTGCGGGTCTATGCGGGGGAAATGCGTGACAAACGTGTGATGCGCGCGGAAGAGGCGGCAAACAAGTTGCCAACAAAGATGACTTTGGCCACTATGGCTTTGACTGTGCCGCCGCTGTTGATCATTCTGGTCAGCCCGTCTGTGATTGGGATCACTTCGCTCGGCCAGTGAGGCAAAAACGAGCAATAAGCGACCCTTTCATGACACGTTTGCGGGCCTATGCCCTCACAAGCTGCATCTTTTGTCTGGCCGCCTGTACCACAGGCGGCTCTGACCTCTCCAAGGGCAGCCCCTATGCCCCAGATGTGGACAGATCCGCCGCAGCGGTAGACGGTGTGCTGGTGGGATGGCGCCTCATGGAGGCGGGCGAATATGAGCTCGCGATGGATGCCTTCATTCGCGCCGGCGTGGAACAGGGGCGCACGCCAGAAATTTTGGCTGCGGTGGGCACCGTCAATCTGGCCATGGGACGGCTGGGACAGGCTGAGGACAAACTTCGCGAAGCCCTGAAAGCCGACGACAGTCAGGCCGAAACCTGGAACAATCTCGGCGTTGTTCTCATGGAGAAAGGGGAATTCCCCGAGGCCCAACAAATCCTGCGCAAAGCCTATGCGCTGGACAATGGCGAAAGTGACGCAATCCGTGATAATTTACGCTTAGCACTCGCAAATTCAGTTCAGCCCGGCTATGGTGACCAAAAATCACAAGAATATAAGTTGGTACGGCGGGGCAGCAGCGACTACCTCATTAAGCCAACACCTTAATTGAGAGCTAGAGCAGCAAAGGACGCAAACATGCGCCATTTTGTGTTGGGGACAATCTGTTTGGCCGGGCTGGTTACGATGACCGCCTGCTCAGATAAGACTGACGAAAGCGTAGAGCGCGCCATTCAAGACGTGAATGCCGTGGATGAATCCAACCTGTCAGATGTGATGCTGACTGTGGCGGATCCCAATGAAGGCATTTCATACTTTCAGCGCACGTTGAAAAATAATCCGGATCGCATTGATATTCAGCGCGGTCTGGCAATTTCCTATGTGCGGGCCAAACGCTACACCGAAGCGGTCCCGGCATGGTCTCGCGTGACCAAGCATAAGGAAAGCACCGCAAACGATCTGGTGGATCTGGCAGATTCCCAAATTCGCGCTGGCCAATGGGATGCGGCAGAGAAGACGCTGGACAGCATTCCGCCGACCCATGAAACCTTCAAGCGCTACCGGCTTGAGGCGATGATCGCGGACAGCAACAAAGAGTGGAACCGCGCCGACAGTTTCTATGAGATTGCCGTGGGTCTCACCACCCGCCCGGCAGGTGTGATGAACAACTGGGGCTATTCCAAGCTGACCCGCGGCGAATACGCCGAAGCGGAACGGCTGTTTGGCGAAGCCATCCGACAGGACAGCACGTTGTTCACCGCCAAGAACAATATGGTTCTGGCCCGTGGGGCGCAGCGCAAATACACGCTTCCGGTGATCCCCATGGTTCAGACTGAGCGGGCACAGCTTCTGCATACGCTGGCGCTTTCTGCAATCAAACAAGGGGATACAGAGACCGGCAAAGTGCTCCTGCGCGAAGCCGTGGAAACCCACCCTCAGCATTTCGAAGCCGCTGTACGCGCATTGGATGCTCTGGAAAATTCCTGAACCACGCGCTTGATAAGGGGCCACCCATGCAGGTTTCCGCAACTTTTGCCCTGTGGTCGCTGATCTTTGCGCTGCCGCTCTGTGTCTACATCTTCTGGATGGACATGAAGCACAAGAGGATCAGCAACCTGTCGGTCTGGGCCCTTTTCGCGGTCTTTGTTGCCGTAGGTTTACTCACGCTGCCACTCACAGAGTTTGCCTGGCGGTTTGCCAATTATGCTGTTGTTTTTGCAGTGTTGATCCTGATGTGGATGCTGCGTCAGGTGGGGGCGGGTGATGTGAAAATGGCGGCTGTTGCGGCCCTGTTTGTCTCCGTAGCAGACGCACGCGCTATGTTGTTCATCACTTTCGGATCTATCCTTGCCGCCACCGTCGCAACGCTGATCGTGCGCAACAGCCCCCTGCGACGTCTTGCACCGGATTGGGCCGCTTGGCGCATCAAAGCCTCTGAAAATGACATCAATGTTGGAACCGGGGATCAGATGACCCTGCCCATGGGCACGGGCATTGGCCTCGCACTTTGCACCTACCTCGTGCTGGGCACGCTCTACGGGATCTAACAGCAAGCTTCACCTTCATGGCGCGAAGCAGCCCCAAAACCGCCACCTTTTGAGTGTCTACCCCATAGAAACGGAGTGGAACGACCGGGGCCTGTGCACGCCCCCTTCAGGAGAGTTGCGTTCATGAACATGCAGACCGCCAATGTGACAGCCCCACCAGCCCCCAAACGGCTTGAGGACATGCAACTTCCTGTTGTCATGATGCGGGACATCCTGCTGAAAACCATTTTCCGCAAAAATGTGGATATGGTGAGTGACATTGCCAAAGCCGTTTGCCTCCCACTCGCGGTCACACAACAGATCGTGGATATGGCACGAGAGCAGAAACTGCTTGAGGCCACGGGCACACTCAATGCCAACAGTGGCAATGAAATGGGCTATCAGCTCACCGATGCGGGCAAATCCCGCGCGCAGGATGCGCTGGCACAATCAGAGTATTTTGGTGCCATGCCGGTACCACTCTCGGTCTACCGGGAGCAGGTCAAACGCCAGTCCATTCGCAATATCCAGATCACCCGCGACCAGTTGACCAATGCCATGGGGCATCTGATCCTCCCCCCTGACCTGCTCGACCAGCTTGGCCCAGCGGTGGGATCTGGCCGCTCCATTCTCATGTATGGCCCCCCCGGCAACGGGAAATCCTCAATTTCAAACGGCATTCGTGACGCGATGGGCGACAAGGTCTATGTGCCCCACGCCATTGAATATGCCGGTCAGGTGATCACCGTTTACGATCCCATTGTACACTCCGCCGCAGAGGCGGATGAGCAGGATATGAACAGCCTGCGCCGCACCGCCCGTTTTGACAGCCGCTATGTGAAATGTGATCGCCCCACGGTGATCACCGGGGGGGAACTCTCCCTCAACATGCTGGATCTGGTGTATAATCCCACCGCGCGCACCTATCAGGCACCGCTGCAGCTCAAATCCACCGGTGGTATCTTCATCGTGGACGATTTGGGCCGTCAGGAGGAGCCGCCGCAGGCACTCGTCAACCGCTGGATTGTGCCGCTGGAGGAAAGCAAAGACATCCTCGCCCTGCAATCTGGTGAAAAATTTGAGGTGCCGTTTGACACTCTCGTGATTTTTTCAACCAACTTTCACCCCAATGAGATTTTCGACCAGGCCGCGCTGCGCCGGATCTTTTACAAGATCAAAATTGATGGCCCGAGTCAGGAAAACTTCCTCAAGATCTTCGCGCTTGTGGCTAAGAAAAAGGGGCTGCCACTGAATGAGGCCGCGCTCATTCACCTGCTGAAAGAAAAATATCCGACCATCAACAACGTCTACGCCAATTATCAACCGGTCTTTTTGATCGATCAGATCATTTCGATCTGCGAGTTCGAAGGCATTCCCTATCAGATGCGTCCGGATCTGATCGACCGCGCGTGGGCCAATATGTTTGTCAAAGACGAGCACATCGTGAAGTAAA
Organism: Shimia sp. R11_0; assembly: GCF_017744035.1. Lineage (NCBI taxonomy): Bacteria > Pseudomonadati > Pseudomonadota > Alphaproteobacteria > Rhodobacterales > Roseobacteraceae > Shimia > Shimia sp. R11_0. Next base: position 12,339 of record NZ_JAGHQY010000007.1, read on the forward strand.
GGCCACAGCGCCCTGAGACAAAGCGCCCCTTCCCTTGTGCTGCCCTGCGCCATAGATGTTGCTCATGTCACCTCTCGCCCATATCGCCGCGCTACCGGTACGCGCCTATCGCTTGCTGTTCAGCCCTTGGGTCGGTCATAATTGTCGCTATCAGCCCACCTGCTCTGCATATGCGCTGGAAGCGCTTGAAAAACATGGCGCCGTCAAGGGCAGCTGGCTGACCATACGCCGGATTGGGCGCTGCCATCCTTTTGGTGGCAGTGGATATGATCCCGTTCCCCCAAAACACGATGAAAGCGACAGCGGGTCACGGCCGCAGGTTTGAGCAAGTCCACGCGCATTTCCCGCATAGGTTTCTGGACAGTGTAGCGTCTCAACACTAACCTGCGGTCATCGTTTTGTTTTGGAGCATTCCCATGCGTTCTTCTCGTTTCCTTGCCCTGTCTCTCTCCCTGTCCCTCGGTGCCACTGCGGCCATGGCCGAAAAGTTCGTCGGTTACGGCGCCATCGAAGGATGGAATGTCTATATCGACACTGAAAAGAACTCCTGCATGGTGGAAACCAAGGATGACTTCGACAACGTCATTCAGATGGGTCTGACGGATGATCGCGGCATTGCCTACATTGGCGTATTCACCAAAGAAGACACCAACGTGCGCACCGGCAAAAAATCCGGCGTGGCGCTGCTGATTGGCGATGAAATCTACGTCGGCGAAGCCACCGGCATGCGTGGCAACATCACAAAGGGCTATAGCGGGGGCTATGTGCTGACCGATAATCCCAAGGTTTTCGAAGATATCAGCCGCTCCTACACCATGACAGTCTTCCCCGAAGAAGAATATGCCTTCACCGTTGATCTGAGCGGCACCGCCAAGGCGCTCGATCTGGCGCGTAAATGCAATCAGGAACAGCTGCAGTAATACCTGCGTCGTGTTATCCAATTAGACAGGAACGCCCGTGGCTCTGCCATGGGCGTTTTGCGTTCTGGCTTGGTTGCTATGTGTCCGTTGCATGCCTGCCTTGATGAGGCTGGGACAGTTTGACCATCAGACGCAGCAGAAGGTGTGAATTTTCGTGGCATCTGTGACTTCTCTGGCACAGAACGACGAGAAAAAGACCATTAGAATCAATCGCACAGCAGAAACCTCGCTTTTTCAAAACCAAGTCTTGCGACCCTGCGTAAACCTGTGGATATCCTTGGGGGTAGATTGACCTTTGCGAAGCACTCTGCGTAAGGCACGGCATGCTAGACGATTTGAACGATATTCACCCGCTGTTTCACGACGCACCCTCTTCTGCGAACTTCAAGAAGTTGCGCAAAAGAATCGTGCGCCAAACGCGCGAAGCGATTGAGCAATACGGGATGATTGAGCGGGGCGCCAAATGGCTTGTCTGCCTCTCCGGCGGCAAAGACTCCTATACGCTGCTTGCGGTGCTGCACGAGTTGAAATGGCGTGGGCTGCTGCCGGTAGAGCTTTTGGCCTGCAATCTGGATCAGGGGCAGCCGAATTTCCCCGCCACGGTCCTGCCGGAGTTTCTTGAGCGCATGCAGGTGCCCCACCGGGTGGAGTATCAGGACACCTACTCCATCGTGAAAGACAAAGTGCCCGCCGGGCGCACCTATTGCGCGCTTTGCTCACGTTTGCGCCGCGGCAATCTCTATCGCATCGCCCGAGAAGAAGGCTGCAGTGCGGTTGTGCTGGGTCATCACCGGGACGACATTCTGGAAACCTTCTTTATGAATCTTTTCCACGGCGGGCGCTTGGCGACCATGCCACCAAAATTGGTAAACGAAGAAGGCGATCTTTTTGTGTATCGGCCACTGGCGCATGTCGCCGAAGAGGACTGCGAAAAGTTCGCCAAGGCAATGAACTATCCCATTATCCCCTGCGATCTTTGCGGCTCTCAGGATGGCCTTCAACGTCAGCAAGTCAAACAAATACTGGACCAATGGGAGGCCAACAGCCCGGGACGTCGTCAGGTGATGTTCAAGGCACTTACCAACATTCGCCCCAGCCACATGATGGACCCGAAGCTGTTCGATTTTGCCGGTCTCATACGAGATCCGGTAAAATTTGAGCAAGAGACCGACGGTATTCCGCAGCTGCGTTAACGGATCACTTAAGAGAATCGATGACACTAGATCGGAATTAATGCCGTACGGGACATTTCATATGCAGTCGCGACTGGACTCTCTCTTATCCTCTCTTCGGGCGTTTTGGACCCGTGAAACGGCTTTGAGACGTGCGCTTCCAGTCCTCATACCTGCCATATGTCTTGGTGCTTGGTACGCTTTTGGCGAAGTCGGCCTTCTGATCTGTGTCTTTTTCTTGCCTTTACCGCTGCTGGTGGCCGCCTCGGTTTTTTCCGGTGGCAAACGGCGCATTCGAGCGGAAATTGACGGGCTGACCGGCCTGCTGACACCGGCTGGCTTTGAGCACCGGATGCAAGAAAAAATGGGCACCCTTGACGAGGATGGGCAAACCACTGCCTGTTTCTCACTCAAGATCGACAACTTCGCACGCCTGCGGGAAAACCATGGTGATCAAGCCGCCGAAGAGGTGCTGCGCTACGTTGCGGACCGCCTGAAGAGCGCGCTGCGCACCGGCGATCTGGTGGCCCGTGCCGGAGATGCCGCCTTTACCGTTGCCTTGGAACCTGTGTCGCATTTTGACGTAGACAGCGGCGTGCAGATGGCGACCCGTTTTCAAACCGCCCTTGAAGAACCCATCCCTCTGCAGATGGCCTCCATCTATGTCAGTTGTTCCGTTGGCTTCTGTCTGTCCTCCCGCCTCAACCGCCCCAGCGCCACAGCGATGATCCAAGCCGCCGATATGGCAATGCATGAGGCCCAGCTCACGGGCGATAGCAATATCCGCGCCTATTCCACCGATATGGGACGCAAGGTGATATCCCGCCGCAAAACCCAGAGCGAGGCGGCGCGCACTCTCCAGCGTGACCAAATTCGCGCCTGGTTTCAGCCGCAGGTTTCAACAGACACCGGCCTTGTCACCGGTTTTGAAGCGCTGGCACGTTGGGAGCATCCGGAACGCGGTATTCTGGCACCGATCCAGTTCCTTGATGTGCTGCATCAGACTGGCCAGATGGGCCAACTGGCCGATCTCATGCTGCGCCAGTCTCTGGACGCCGTGCGGGCCTGGGATGATGCGGGCTTCAAAGTGCCCATGGTGGGCGTGAACTTTGCAGGAGAAGAGCTGCGCAGCCCTACTCTGGTGGAACGTATTCAATGGGAGCTGGACCGTACCGAGCTCGACGCAAGCCGCCTTGGCATCGAAGTGCTTGAAAGCGTGGTTGCGGGCACGCCAGATGACATGGTTGTGCGCAATGTTGAGGCCATCAGCGCGCTTGGCTGCTCCATTGATCTTGACGATTTTGGCACCGGCCATGCCTCGATCTCCTCTATCCGTCGCCTACCGGTGAAACGCATTAAAATTGACCGTTCCTTTGTGACCAATATCGACCGCGACCCTGAACAACAGCGCATGATCGCCGCGATTGTCACAATGGCGGAGCGTCTGGGATTGGAAACTCTGGCCGAAGGTGTGGAAAACCCAAGCGAGCATACCATGCTGGCGCAATTGGGCTGCTCGCACGTGCAAGGGTTTGGCATTGCCCGCCCGATGCCGTTTCATGAAACTCTGAAATGGATGACGGCCCATCAGGAAAAAATCGGCCCGGCGCTGAAAATTGGCAACAAGCCAAGCTAAGACCAGCGCAGTCTCTTGCGCAGGTCGGCGACCTTCTGAAAGCTTTAACACCAGAGCAACGCCTGCCGCGCATTCGTGGCGTTGCGGTCGAATCCCCTTGACCTTTGCCCCCCACCTCTGTTGAACCTCCCCAACGTTTCAACGACAGATGGCTTGCGGCAATGGACGATCAGAACAAGAACCTCATCCTCGCGACGGCGCTCAGCTTTGGCGTCATCCTGATCTGGTTCCTCCTGTTTCCACCCCCAGAGACAGTGGAAGACCCAAATGCACCGGCCGTGGCCGAAAGCACTGAGGCAGGCACGCCAGCGACGGCGCCTGCGCTTTCCACCGCGGGCACGACCGCAGGCGCGGCCACCACGGTAGAGCCCACCGCCGCAGCGGACGCGCCGCGTCTGGACATCGCGACCGATCGCGTGACCGGCTCTATCTCCCTCTTGGGAGGCCGCATTGATGATCTCAAGCTGAACGACTATCGCGAAACCCTCGATGAGGGCGCGCCAATCGTGACGCTGCTGTCTCCCAATGGCGAACCCAACGCTTACTACGCGCTGTATGGCTGGGCGCCGGGCGCAGGGCTCACATTGGATCAGGTGCCCGGCTCCAACACGCTTTGGTCCGTGGAGAGTGGCGAGACCCTGACCGCCGAGAGCCCTGTGACCCTGTCCTGGGACAATGGCGCAGGCCTGACCTTCCGCCGCACCATTTCTGTGGATGAAAACTTTATGTTCTCCGTCGCACAGACCGTGGAAAACACCGGCGCAGGCACCGTGTCCCTTGCGCCTTACGGTGTGCTCGCACGCTATGGGGAACCCGAAGATCTGAAAAACTTCTTCATTCTGCACGAAGGCCTGATTTCCATGGCGGACGGCGAACTGGCAGAAGTTGATTATGACGATATGACCGACTACAGCTATGATCAGCGTGAAGGCGCGGCTGCTGAGGTCACACAGGTCGAAAGCGAAGGCTGGATCGGCTTCACCGATCACTATTGGATGGCCACATTGATCCCCGGCGGCGACGCAGGTTTCAAATCGGTTTCCAAATACGATGCCGCCCGCGACATCTATCAGGCCGAAGCGGTGATGCGCACGCTGACCGTGGCCGAGGGCGAGACAGCCGAGGCCAACAGCCAGCTGTTTGCCGGTGCGAAAGAATGGGCCACCATCCGTGCCTATCAGAACGAAGGCGGCGTGACCGGCTTTCTGGAGTCCATCGACTGGGGCTGGTTTGCCTTCCTGACCAAACCGATCTTTGCTCTGCTGCACTGGCTCAATGGCTTTATCGGCAACATGGGCTGGGCCATCATCGGTCTGACCGTGATCCTGAAAATCATCGTCTTCCCGCTGGCTTATAAATCTTATGCCTCCATGGCGAAGATGAAAGAGCTTCAGCCCCAGATGGAAAAGCTGAAAGAGGCGGCAGGTGACGACCGTCAGAAAATGCAGCAGTCCATGATGGAGCTTTACAAGAAAGAGAAGGTCAATCCGGCGGCGGGCTGTCTGCCGATCCTGATCCAGATCCCGATCTTCTTCTCGCTTTACAAAGTGATCTTTGTCACGCTGGAACTGCGCCACGCACCTTGGTTTGGTTGGATCAACGATCTCTCTGCGCCGGACCCAAGCTCGATCATCAACTTGTTTGGCCTGCTGCCTTTCGCCGTCCCAGATCTGGGCTTCTTTGAACTCTTCAGCCTTGGTATTCTGCCAATTCTGCTGGGGATTTCCATGTGGCTGCAACAAAAGCTCAATCCAGCGCCCACGGATCCGACCCAGCAGATGATCTTTGCCTGGATGCCATGGGTCTTCATGTTCATGCTTGGCAGCTTTGCCTCTGGCCTGGTTGTGTACTGGATCACCAACAACGTGATCACCTTCACACAGCAGTATGCCATCATGCGGCATCACGGTTACAAACCGGACGTCTTTGGCAACATCAAAGCCAGCTTTAAGAAAAAACAGAAAGAGGACGCCAAATAATGGGCAGCGTAGCAGCTCTCTGGCGGCACCCAATCAAGGCCCACGGACGCGAGTCCGTGGGTCAGATTTCTTTGGAGGAAGGCCAAACCTTCCCCTGGGATCGCCGCTACGCCGTGGCCCATGAGGCCGCCAAGACCGACGGGGGCGAGTGGGCCTCATGTCGCAATTTTTCCCGCGCGGCTGGCGCCCCCTCGCTCATGGCCATCACCGCCAAAGTGGATGAAGCCAGCGGCAAAATCACCCTACAGCATCCCGATCTCTGGGAGTTGACCTTTGATCCGGAAACACAGGGCGACAAGCTGATCGATTGGGTGCGCCCCATCATGCCCAAGGAGCGCGCGGCCAGCACCAAACTGGTGCCTGCGGGCGACGTGGGCATGACCGACAGCAACTTCCCCTCTATCGCCATTCACACCACAGCCAGCCACAAAGCCGTAGAGCAACATCTGGGCGAAAGCCTGTCCACCGAACGCTGGCGCGGCAACATCTGGCTCACCGGGTTTGAGGCCTTTGAGGAATTCAACTGGCTGGGCAAAACCCTACGCATTGGCACCGCGGAAATCGAAGTGCGCGAGCAGATCACCCGCTGCCTTGCCACCACCTCCAACCCCGCAACCGGCATCCGGGATGCTGATACACTGGGCGCGCTCCAGGCGCTCAACGATCATCGTGACTTTGGCGTCTATGGCGTTGTGACAAAATCCGGCACCATCTCGGTGGGCGATACAGCAGAGGTGCTTTGATGCAGCTTCCTTTTCCATTTGTCGAAGATCCAGAACCCATTGCGCTGGAACGTGGACGCAAGCTCTTCAACGGTGCCAACTCCGACTTTCTCAAAGGTGTGGTGGCCATGGATGGCCTGCCTGCGGGCGACCGGGTGGAGGTTTGCTTTGCCGGACGCTCCAATGTCGGGAAATCAAGCCTGATCAACGCGCTGACGGGCCGCACCCGTCTTGCACGCGCCTCAAACACGCCGGGGCGCACACAGGAAATCAACTTCTTCACCCTGACCGAAAGCCATTATCTGGTCGATCTTCCGGGCTATGGCTATGCGAATGCTCCTTTGCCGGTGGTGGAAAAGTGGCAGCGCCTGCTCAAACAGTATCTGTCTGGCCGCGCCAACCTGCGCCGGGCCTTTGTACTGATTGACAGCCGCCATGGGGTCAAAGATGTGGACGAAGAGATCATGTCGCTGCTGGACAGCTCCGCTGTCACCTTTCAGGTGGTGATGACCAAGGCCGATAAAGTCAAAGAAAAAGACCGCGCCAAGATCTTCAAGCAGGTGCGCGAAAGGCTGGCCAAACACCCCGCCGCCTATCCCGAAATGGTCCTGACCAGTTCGGAAAAAGGCGATGGCATTGCCACTTTGCGTGCGATTATCGCGGGTCTTGAATAAACCATGCGCCTGCTGACCACCTGTGCTCTTCTGCTAGCCGTACTGGTCTCCGCCGCCGTTCCGGCCGGCTGGATGCCAAGGGCTTTGCCAGATGGGCATATGGTGCTGGTCATCTGTACAGGGGCGGACATGGTCGAACTGATCGTGGATGACACCGGGGCACCGGTGCCATTGCAGGAACAGACTGACGACAAACGTCCCCCCTGTGCCTTTTCCGTCGTGGCAGAGGCCAATCTGGTGATGCACGGCCCTTTCCCTCTGCCTCTGCACAGCCTGCGCACTGCGCGCTGGCAGACCGAAGGTTTCACCCATGAAAGCGCTGGCTTCCACCGGCGCTATGACGCGCGCGGTCCTCCCGCTCTCTCCTAATTTCATCTCACATTTCAGACGAAACATTGACCGCCCCGCAAAAGCTCGGGTGCGGCTCCTTAGGAGAGTCCTCTCATGGCACATACCAGCCAACCAAGCGGCGATGCCGCCTCCAGTAAGCTGTCTCAAAAACTCTATTTCGCCGTATGGCGCTGGCATTTCTACGCCGGTCTCTACGTGATCCCCTTCCTGATCATGCTCTCAGTCACAGGGCTGCTGATGATGGCCCTCACACAGTTTGACGGCCGCGACGGGGAGAAAATTGCCGTTACCCCCACAGGCACCGCGTTGCCGATCAGCGATCAGGCCGCCGCTGCCACATCCGCGGTGCCCGGCGAAGTGGTCGAATATATCGGGCCGAAGACCGGCGCGCTTGCGGCAGTGTTTCGCGTCCAAACCGACACGGACCAGATGATGGTGGCCGTCGATCCCTATAGCGGTGACGTGCTGGAAAGCTGGAACCGTCGTGCGGGGCTCTATGATCTGGCCGACAACATTCACGGCTCCCTCTTGCTCGGAGACACCGGTGATCGGTTGATCGAAATTGCCGCCGGGCTTGGCCTGGTTCTGGTGCTTACAGGGCTCTACCTGTGGTGGCCGCGCGGCAATGCCACTTCTGTCTTGATCCCCAACCTCGCGGCGCGCGGACGCGCGCTTTGGAAAAGCCTGCATGCGGTGGTCGGCTTCTGGATTTCACTGCTGATGGTGATCTTCCTGATTTCAGGGCTGGCATGGACCGGCATCTGGGGCGGGAAGTTTGTGCAGGCCTGGTCGACCTTTCCGGCAGAAAAATGGAATAATGTCCCTCTGTCTGACGAAACCCACGCCAGCATGGGCCATGGCAATCAAAACGACGTGCCATGGGCTCTGGAGCAGACACCAATGCCCGCTTCTGGCTCAGACGTTGGCGTCACAGGCACCGCTGCGGGTGCCGCGGTGGATATCAACAGCATCACTGCATTGGGGCGCAGCCTTGGCCTTGAGGGCCGCTTCCGCGTGGCCTATCCGCGCGGCGACGCAGGGGTCTGGACCATCAACCGCGACAGCATGAGCAGCGACAGCACCGACCCCATGGGCGATGTCACCGTGCATGTGGATCAATACAGCGGCAAGATCCTCGCCCAAGTGCGCTTTGCGGATTACTCACTGGCAGGGAAATCCATGGCGGTCAGCATCCCTTTCCACATGGGGCTGATGGGGCTTTGGAACCTCCTCCTCAACGTGGTCTTCTGTCTTGCGGTGATTTTTGTCTGCGTCTCCGGCGTAGTGATGTGGGTCAAACGCCGCCCACAAAATGCGCTGCGTCTGGCAGCACCGCCTGCGCCTGCCGAAATGCCACTCTGGAAAGGTGCGCTGCTGATCGCTGCGCTGGTGTCGGTGGCTTTCCCGCTTGTCGGCGTGACATTGCTGGCCGTGCTCGCCTTTGACGTGCTAATCCTATCCAACATTCCAGCGCTGAAACGCGCCTTCTCTTAATCCGGATGCCCTCTGCGCATCCCTGCGCGGAGGGCCACATGCCTCAGAATTTAGCAACAACTGGCATCGGGGTCGCAGGCTGCGGGCGTATGGGCGGACCGATGCTGATGGCACTGCGCAATGCGGGTTTTGATGCAAAAGGCTTCGACATTCGCCCGGCCAGCGCTCTGACACTTCCCGCAAAACAGCTTTTGTCCCTACCAAATTTTGCAGCGGATCTGCGTGTGTTGATCACCGTGGTGCGCGATATTGATCAAACCGATGATCTGTTGTTTGGCGCGCAAAACCTGATCGACACAGCCCCTCACCTGTCCACTGTCATCATCTCCTCCACCCTCTCACCGCGATATGTGCGCGCGCTGCGCGACAAAGTCCCGAGCCACATCACACTCATTGATGCCCCCATGTCCGGCGCAGCCATCGCCGCCGAAGAAGCCCGCCTGTCCTTCATGCTTGGCGGCGAAATCGACGCGCTGGCACAGCACCAGCCTCTGTTTGACGCTATGGGCGCGCATTTCCACCACATGGGGCCGTTCGGCGCAGGCATGCAGGCGAAGGTACTCAACAACCTGTTGGCGGCCACCAACACGGCAATGACCCGGCTGGTGCTGGACTGGGCGGACCAAAGCAGCATTGACGAAGCCGCGCTTCTCAAGCTGATCCATACCTCTTCAGGGCAAAATTGGCTCGCCTCAGGCTTTGACGAGATTGAGTTCGCCCGCGATGGCTGGGCAGAAGACAACACCATCGGTATTCTCACCAAAGACGTGGCCTCCGCCCTGGACGCCGCGCCTGAACACAGCGACATCACTCTGCCAGAGGCCGTTCGCACCGCCATTTTTGCCCTCAAACCACGCCAATGAGCCAGTCGGCTTCATTTGACCTCAAATATCCCCGCCGGAGGCATCCCACACCTGAGGGCACGACTGCACCAAACTGCGCGCTCCACCGTTGCACTCACGCGCCAATTCCTGCATGACACACAAATGACTATTCGTGCCCGTGCCCTTGCCGTCCATCTCTTCACCGCAACCGGTGCTGTCCTGTCCATGCTCGCCATGCTGGCCGCTGTGGATGGGAAATGGAGCCTGATGTTCCTCTGGTTGGTGGTTGCTTTCATTGTCGATGGCATCGATGGACCACTGGCGCGGCACTATGATGTTAAGAAGAACGCGCCTGAATTTGACGGCGTGCTGCTTGATCTGATCATCGACTACCTGACCTATGTGTTCATCCCGGCCTTTGCGCTTTTCAAATCCGGGCTGATGGATGGCTGGACCGGCTGGTTTGCCATCATTGTGATCACCTTCACCTCCGCGCTTTATTTCTGCGACACCCGCATGAAAACCAAAGACAATTCCTTCTCCGGCTTTCCGGGGTGCTGGAATATGCTGGTGATCGTGATTTTTGCGGTAGAGCCCAACTTCTGGGTCAGCCTCGCGCTTGTGACCATCTTGGCCGTGGCCATGTTCCTGCCGATCAAGTTTATTCACCCGGTGCGCACCGCGCGCTGGCGCTGGCTGTCGCTGCCGCTGGCTCTGGCCTGGACGCTTTTTGCAGGCTGGGCCGCCTGGGTGGATTTCCACCCCGAAAGCTGGGCACTCTGGGGGCTTGTGGCCACCTCGGCCTATCTGCTCTGCGCCGGCGCGGCACAGCAGCTCATTTACCGTGAGCAGCTCTGATCAGATCAGCAACCCGGCGGCGCGCTCATGCTTGAGCAGCCAGACCTTGGTCTCCACGCCGCCTTCGCCTGAAAACCCGCCAAGCCCGTTGGCGCCCAACACGCGGTGGCATGGAATGATCACCGGGATGGGATTGCCGCCACAGCCCTGACCAATCGCCTGCGCAGGCACGCCCAGCTCTTTGGACAGGTCGCCATAGGTGCGGGTCTCTCCCAAGGGAATGGCCAGCATGGCGGCGCAGACTTTCTGCTGAAACTCTGAGGCCTCCACACGCAGCGGCAGATCAAACCCCTCCGCAGGGTCTTCAAAATAGGCCGTGAGCTGCGCCGCCGCCCGGCGCAACAGAGGTGTGCCATCGTCTTGGTCACACTCCCCCCAAGCCGCGCGCACAATGGCACCGTCTTGTTCGGTGAGAATCATGGGACCGGTCGGCGTTTCAACGGTTGTCTGTCGCATTCTGCCACCCTGCCCAAGACAAAGGCGCCCCGCAAGCGGGACGCCTCATAATACGCATCATTCGGAGTGCCATAGGCGGCACTCAGGATCTCAAAGCGGATATCCCATCTCTTCGAGAGCATCGTTACACCGCTTGCATACACCTGGGTATTTGTAGGTGCCCACATCCGGCATGATCTTCCAGCTGCGCTGACATTTCTGCCCCTGCGCCTTCTCAAAGACCACGCCAACGCCCTCCACCTCCGGCAGACGGAAGGCTTCTGCGGGCATCGGATCATTGGTCACCGAAATATCAGATGTGATGCAGACATCGGCAAATTCCACGGTCTTCAGCGCCGCGACAACATCCGCATCACGGACATGCACCACAGGGGCCGCTTCAAGACTGGAGCCAATCACCTTATCCGTCCGCTGGATCTCCAGTGCGGCGGTCACCACGCGGCGCACGTCACGCACTTCTGCCCATTTGGCGGCCAGAGGCTCGTCGATCCAGTCTGCAGGGGTGTCTGGGAAATCCACCAGATGGACAGAGCTGTCTTCGCCGGGGAACCGCTCCAGCCAAACCTCTTCCATGGTGAACACCAGCACCGGTGCCAGCCATGTGGTCAGGCGATGGAACAGGATGTCCAGCACCGTACGCGCGGCCCGACGGCGCAACGTGTTGCCATCACAATAAAGCGCATCCTTGCGGATATCGAAGTAGAAAGCAGAGAGTTCCACGGTGGCAAAGTTGAACACGGCAGAGAGCACACCCTGGAAGTTGAATTCCGCGTAGCCTTTGCGCACCTGATGATCCAGCTCTGCCAGACGATGCAGCACCCAACGCTCCAGCTCTGGCATATCTGCGGGGTCCACACGGTCCGCCTCGGTGAAATCGGCAAGCGAGCCCAGCATAAAGCGCATGGTGTTGCGCAGGCGGCGATAACTGTCGGCAACACCTTTGAGGATCTCATCCCCGATGCGCTGATCGGCGGTGTAATCGGTCTGCGCCACCCACAGGCGCAGAATATCAGCGCCATATTGCTTCACCACCTTCTCTGGCACGATGGTATTGCCAAGCGACTTGGACATTTTGTTGCCCTTGGCGTCCAGCGTGAAGCCATGGGTCACCACATTGCGATAAGGCGCGCGGCCTTTGGTGCCACAGGCCTGCAGCAATGAGCTGTGGAACCATCCCCGGTGCTGGTCGGTGCCTTCCATGTAGACATCGGCGATCCCGTCTTCGGTTCCGTCCTCACGATCACGCAGCACAAAGGCATGGGTTGAACCGGAGTCAAACCAAACGTCGAGCACGTCAAAGACCTGCTCCCATTCATCAGCATTGTAAGCTTCGCCAAGGAAACGCTCTTTGGCACCGTCAAAGTACCAGCAATCCGCGCCTTCTGCGTCAAAGGCCGCCTTGATGCGGGCATTGACCTCCGGGTCGCGCAGCAAGAAGCCTTCATCGGTGGGCAACAGGCCTTTCTTGGTGAAACAGGTCAGCGGCACACCCCAGGCGCGCTGACGGGACAGCACCCAGTCCGGGCGGTTTTCGATCATGGAATAAAGACGGTTGCGGCCCTTTTGTGGGGTCCATTTCACCAGCTCATCGATGGAGCGCAGCGCACGTTCGCGGATGCTGTCGCCCATCTCACCTTTGCCGTCCTCCAGCTTGCGATCCACAGAGGCAAACCACTGCGGCGTGTTGCGATAGATGATCGGCGCTTTGGAGCGCCAGCTGTGCGGATAGCTGTGTTTGATACGGCCACGCGCAATGATGCCACCGGCCTCCACCAGCTTGGCAATGACGGCGTTGTTGGCTTTGCCCTCTTTGCCTTTGCGGTCGATCACCTGCAGCCCTGCAAAGAACGGCACATGCGGCAGGAACTCGGATTCCTCACCGACGTTGTGGGTCATCCGTTCCAGCCAGTTACGTGCCACAAAGGCTTCATAGTCTTCCTGACCATGGCTTGGTGCCGTGTGCACAAAGCCTGTTCCGGCATCATCGGTGACGTGATCGCCGTCAATCATCGGCACGTCGTAGTCCCAGAACCCATCCGCGCCATCGATCCCTTTGAAGGGGTGCGCACAGATCAGGCCATCAAACTCACCAGGGGCCACATCACGCACACGGGTGAAACCGGTCACGCGTGACTTTTGCAAACAGTCTTCGGCCAATGTATCCGCAAAGATGTAAAGATCGCCGGGCTTGGTCCAGCTTTCCTCTTCGGTCGTCTCCACGCGGTACAGGCCGTATGCAATACCATTGCCATAAGCCACCGCACGGTTGGAAGGGATGGTCCATGGCGTTGTGGTCCAGATCACCACCCGCGCCTCAGACAGATCACCTTCGGCGTTCTGGAAGGAGAACGGCACCCAGATGGTGTGGCTCTGGTGATCGTGATATTCCACCTCAGCTTCCGCCAGCGCGGTTTTCTCAACCGGAGACCACATCACAGGCTTAGACCCCTGATAGAGCGTGCCGTTCATGAGGAACTTCATGAACTCATCGGCAATCACCGCCTCAGCGTGATAATCCATGGTGATGTAAGGGTTTGGCCAGTTGCCAGTGATGCCCAGACGCTTGAATTCCTCGCGCTGGATGTCGATCCAGCCCTCGGCAAACTTGCGGCATTCCTGACGGAACTCCACCACATCCACTGCGTCTTTGTCTTTGCCTTTTTTGCGATACTGCTCTTCGATCTTCCACTCGATCGGCAGACCGTGACAATCCCAGCCCGGCACATAACGCGCATCATGCCCCATCATCTGATGGGAGCGCACGATCATGTCCTTGATGGTCTTGTTCAGCGCGTGACCGATGTGCAGATGGCCGTTGGCATAGGGCGGACCGTCATGCAGGATAAAAGGCTTACGATCTTCTTTTTCGCGCAGACGGTCATAAACGCCCATGTTTTCCCAGCGCTCCAGCCAGTTTGGCTCACGTTTGGGCAGCCCCGCGCGCATTGGGAAATCGGTTTTGGGCAGGTTCAGCGTATCTTTGTATTCAGGTGTATCGGCACACATGTGTCCGGTCCTTTTCAGGCGGTCATATTTGGAATGAGAGAGGGCGGCGCGGTCTTCCATACGCCTTGTCCCGGCGGCTCGATCAGTTAGAGCGCCGGGCTGATAATTCGAATGATAATTGCGAATAGCTGCGTCATGAGCGCCTTATAGGCCGCAGCAGGCAAAGGGTAAAGACATAAGGACAGGACGGCGCCGCTGCGCCCTGCTCTGAGCATACAAAAAGAGGGCACGCATTGCGTACCCCCTTCCCGCTTAAGTGATTGGCTTACTCAATCTGGCGACGTGGCTGGCGCTTTGGCTGGCTGCGTGGCGTGATTTGGCTGGCTGGTCACTGCAACTAAGCGGCCCGTTATGACAGGCGCTCAAAGTGCTTATGCAGCCCGACCTTCAAAGCTGCCGCACCAGTCGTTGCTTTTCACAACTGGCCAATGCGCGTCGCCGTGCATTTCCTCTTCGGTGAGGAAGGTTGGCGCGCTGAAACGGCACAGGCCACCGGTTTCTTTCGCAGAGGTCTCTTTCACAGCGGCGTTGTCAAAGAAGGCGCAAACGTTACAGGCTTTATCGGTCATGGTTCTCTCCTTTTGCTGTTCAGGAAAAGACGTGGCTGGCGTTTGGCTGGCTGGGTCCGCCTGATGGCTGATGTGTTTTTTGTCGACTCACCTGAGTGAGTTCTTGCCCTAGACTTAGATCAGAATGATTCTAGGTTCAATAATTTTTTTGTTTACTTTCAATTAGTTGATTGATTTTGTCAACAACAAAATCCGAGTATTTTGCTTATCAAAAATCCGACAAAATCGCTCAAATCTGACACCGGGTGCGACTGTCTTGCAGTTGCAAGATCTCAACCGCGATTTTAGGTAGGAAAAAAAGGAGTTCGGCACATGGCGTCTCTGCCTCCCAAATTTGATGTAACCCGAAATGACATCGCCCGGGTCGTGGCCGCCTTTTATGAAATGGTGCGCCAGCATCCCGGGCTTGGCCCGGTTTTCGCCGTGCATGTAGAAGATTGGCCGGGGCATGAAGCTAAAATTGTAGATTTTTGGGCCAATGCCATTCTTCATGAGCGCAGCTATGACAGCAATCCGCTTAAGGTGCACCGCGACGCTGGCAATGTGCGCCCGGGAATGTTCGAGGCTTGGCTGGCCCTGTTTGACATGACCCTCAAACGCGAGCTCTCTGAGACACAGGCGGCGGCCTGGTCGGCCTTGGCCCATCGCATTGGCCGCAGTCTGCGCGCAGGTGTTGTGGAAAAGGTGAAAGGCCCCGGGGGCGTGCCGATCTTGCGGTGAGCAAGCTCACCTCTCTTTAGAGAACAGACCGGTCAGAGCCCGTTTCACCAGCCCCGCCACAGAGGGGCGACGCCCCTCCCCAAAAGGCAGCGGTCGGCACACCTCCATTGCAGCAACGCCAACACGCGCGGTCAAAGCGCCATTCACAATGCCTTCGCCAAACCGGCGGCTTACTTTGGCCAGCGCGCCGCCACCCGCGATGGTCCCAATCAGATCATCGCCCGCCGCCACAGCCCCCGTGGCCACCAGATGCGTCATCACCGCGCGAAACAGGCGCCAACTGCCCAGCGTGCCGGACCGGCCGCCATAAACCTCCGCAATCCGCCGGATCATGCGCAGATTGGACGTCAATGCCGCCACCACATCCGCCAGCGCCAGCGGCACCAAGGCGGTCACCGCCGCCACTTGACGGGCCGCTGCCTCCACCTCACGCTGCGCGGCCTTGTCCAGAGGTGCCATCAATGCGCTTTCGGCCAAAGCCAGAAGAGCATCCGCATCCAGCACCTCGTCGCGCTGCCGCCTGAGACTGTCACGCCCCCAAGACAGATCTTCGCGTCCGCGATAGAGCTGCAACAGCGCGTCCACAATGCTCCGCGCCTGTCCCATCTCATGGGCCTGCACTGCCGCTTCTGCACGCATCTTCAAGCCATCCACACGCTTGAGACGCGCCAAACCGGCCAGCTCCTTCAGAACAATCATCACAGCCAGCAAAAGCGCCGCCGCTCCAATCCCCATCACGGCCCATCCAAGATAGAGATTGCGCGCCACCAGCCCCGTGGCAAAATCCCAAGCCGCCATGGACACAGCCGCACTTACGAACATCCCCACAAGCGCCCAGAACCACCGTGTCAAGCGGCTGGGCTTGCGCGCCGCCAATTGCGCTGTGACCTGCATTGCCTGACCTGTCGGGGCTGGTGCCATCAGATCTGGCACAGGGGCGGCCTCTGTTACGTCGACGCCATCGTCAAATTCGATCAGAACGGGCCCGGTTTTGCTTGGTTCGGTGCTCACAGCATATCTCCAATCAAAAACTGCGCCGCGCGGTCCACGCGGATATGTGGCGGGCCGCTCCCCGGACGCAATGTGTTGGCAGCGGGGGCAAACTTCATCACCTGATAGTCGTCATCCAGCCACTTTGCCGCACCAGAGCGGGCCGCATGGAGCAGGACCGTCGGGTCCTCTGGCAATTGACCGGGATAAAAGGCCGCCTGCCGTCCATCCGCCAGCAGCTGTCCGCGCACACAGTCCAACTGACGCCCTTCATGAGCCACCGTTTCCTCCACCGTGGTGCGCAGCGAGGCAAGCGACAGGGCGTCGGTCTTGGCCCCAGCAAACTGCGCGCGATCTGCGGCCTCACGCGTCAGCGCCTGCATGATATTGGTCAACTGCGGATGCTGACGATGGTGGAGGTGATCCGCTTTGGTGGCCGCAAAAAGGATTTTCTCCACCCGTTTGCCCCGCAGCAACCTTGCAAGAAAGGCGTTCCGCCCCGGGCGAAAAGCGGCGAGCGTGTCGGCCAGACCAGCACGCATGTCTTCCACAGCTTGCGGTCCGGCATGAATGGCCCCCAGCACATCGACCAGCACCACCTGCCGATCGATGCGCGCGAAATGATCGCGGAAAAATGGCTTCACCACCTGCGTTTTATAGGCTTCAAAGCGTTTTTCAAACACCCGCCACAACGATCCGCGAGGCGCTTTGCCCACCTCAGGCAAAGGCGCAAATGTCAGAACAGGCGATCCGGCAAGATCGCCGGGCAGCAAAAATCGCCCCGGTGTACAATCTGAAAACCCAGCCTCACGCGCCGCCTGCAGATAGGTGGTAAACTGCGCCGCCAGCGCCTGTGCCTGCGGCTCTGACAGCGGGGCCAGCACATCCGTGTCGCGCAGCAACTCATGATAACGGCGGGCCAGATCCCGCCCCTCGGTGCGCGCCAGCACCTCGCGGCTCCAAGTGGCAAAGCTCTTGTCCATCAGCCCCAGATCCAGCAGCCATTCACCGGGGTAATCCACAATATCCAGATGCACGGTGCGCAGCCCCTGAAAGCCGGACAACAGCCCGTTTGGACGCACCCGCAAAGAGACGCGCAGCTCACTGATCGCGCGGGTGCTGTCTGGCCAGTTCGGCGCGCTGCCCGTCATGGCCGCCAAATGGCGCTCATAGTCAAAGCGCGGCACAAGATCATCTGGCTGTGGCTGTAAAAACGCTGCCTCAATCCGCCCTTCTGCGGCGGCGGCAAGCTGTGGCATCCGCCCCCTGTCCAGGAGATTGGCCACCAAGGAGGTGATAAAGACCGTCTTGCCAGACCGCGCGAGCCCGGTAACGCCCAGACGGATCACCGGATCAAACGCCCCCGTCACCGTCTCTGTGACTGTTTCAATCTGGCGTGCCAGACCCTCTGCAACTGTGGAAATGACCAATTGTGGCCCCTTTGCCTGCTTCAAACCGAACCTAAGCCCGCCGCCGGGGCATTTCCAGTGGGGACAATAGCGCTAAATTTCCCCGCAGATGCCCAGCCACAAAACAGCTCTCTTCAAATTGCTGTGGCAATCGGCTACCTGAGGCGCATGCCCAGATATGCTCTTCAAGTTGAATACCACGGTGCCCCCTTTGCAGGCTGGCAGCGACAGGCCGATCAGCCCTCTGTACAGGGGGCCATCGAGGCGGCGCTGGCGAAGCTTGAGCCACGCGCCCACACCATCGCGGCCGCCGGTCGCACAGATGCGGGCGTGCATGGCCTGGCACAGGTGGCCCATTGCGACATGGAGAAAGACTGGGATCCATTCCGGCTGTCCGAAGCGCTGAATTTTCAACTCAAACCCGCGCCCGTTGCCATTGTGCACTGCGCGAAGGTGGCTGACGACTGGCACGCCCGGTTTTCCGCCACTGAGCGGCGCTATCTGTTTCGCATCCTGATGCGGCGGGCACCCGCCACCCATCAGGCTGGCCTCGTATGGCAGGTGAAACACGATCTGGATGTCGCGGCCATGCAAGCGGGCGCGGATCACCTGATTGGCAACCATGATTTCACCACCTTCCGCAGCTCGATCTGTCAGGCGGCCAGCCCGCAGAAAACGCTTGATGAGCTCAGAGTTGAGCAAGTCGACGGTTTTGGCGGACCGGAGATCCACTTCCATGTGCGTGCGCGCTCTTTCCTGCACAATCAGGTGCGCAGTTTTGTCGGCACGCTTGAGCGCGTGGGCGCAGGCAGCTGGCAACCGGAGGACGTGGCACAGGCCCTGCAGGCCCGCGACCGGGCGGCCTGTGGCCCAGTCTGCCCCCCACAGGGGCTCTATCTGGCCGGAGTCACCTATCCGGACGCCCCGTTCTAAGGGCCTTTCACCCGCGCGATGTTTATGGCGCCAAGCAGGGCTCCCGCGCCAAAGCGCTCATCACAGATGAGGCTTTCGCTTGGGCCCGGCTCAGTTGCGCTGAGCCTGTGCTCATTTTGCACCCAGAGGCAAAACCCGCGACCGCCCATAAAACAAGGCCGCCAAGGAAATTGACCATAGGTCAACCCTTGACGTTCTGTTCAAAAATAAGGCTAGCTGCGCGCCACCAGAACCACTCAAGGCCCAGTTATGTTTAAGCCCGCGATCACCGGAACCGGTGTCTTCACACCTGAGAACATCATCACCAATGACGAGCTGGTCGCCAGCTTCAACGCCTACGCCGACAAAATGAACGCAGAGAACGCCAAGGCCATTGACGCCGGCGAGATGGCGCCCCTGCAACATTCCTCCAGCGAATTCATTTTCAAAGCTTCTGGCATCGAACAACGGCACGTGCTGGACAAAGAAGGCGTCCTAAATCCCGATGTGATGCATCCGCAACTGCGCCAGCGGGACGATGATGAGCCCGGTGTGATGACCGAAATGGCACTGGACGCCTGTAAAAAGGCGCTGGCTCAGGCGCAGGTGGATGCGTCAGAGATCGATCTGGTGATCTGCGCCGCCTCCAATATGGAGCGGGCCTATCCGGCCATCGCAATTGAAATTCAAAAGGAACTGGGTGCGGGCGGCTTTGCCTTTGACATGAACGTCGCTTGCTCCTCTGCCACCTTCGGCATTCAGGCTGCGGCAGATATGGTGCGCGCGGGCTCTGTGCGCAAAGCCATTGTGGTCAACCCGGAAATCTGCTCCGGCCATCTGGAATGGCGCGACCGTGACTGTCATTTCATCTTTGGGGATGTGGCCACAGCCTCGGTGATTGAACGCAGCGAAGACGCCAAGGGCGCGCATTTTGAGATCATCTCCACCCGCTGTGCGACGCAATTCTCCAACAACATCCGCAACAACAACGGCTTCCTGCGCCGCTCGCGCCCGGACGGGGTGATCGACCGCCGCGATATGCAGTTCATGCAAAACGGGCGCAAAGTGTTCAAAGAGGTGGTGCCCATGGTCTCTGCCCACATGCTCTCTCACATTGCGGACGAAGGCATCAGCGCGGACCAGCTTAGCCGCCTCTGGCTGCATCAAGCAAACAAATCCATGAATGACTTTATCGGCAAGAAAGTGTTGGGCCGTACGCCAGAAGACGGGGAGCAACCCAACATCCTGCAAGACTATGCCAATACATCATCCGCAGGATCCATCATCGCCTTCTCCAAATTTTCAGACGACCTCACTCCCGGCGACTATGGCGTGATCTGTTCCTTTGGCGCCGGATATTCGGTTGGTTCGGTCCTGCTGAAGCGCCGCTGATCCGGTCACAATTGGTCACAATGATTCGAGTGTGCCGAGGCTGAAGCCTCCGGCACCTATCATTTATGACAGGTGAAATTCAAAAAACTGTTAAAATTGACAGCTTTGTTAACCTAACTTTCTAAAGTCCTGACACAAAACTCCCCGCCACGATGGGCTACCATCATTGGTGGAGGGAGCTGTTGTCTCATCGTGGTGCTACCCCAGGTGTCCCGAGACAGCAGGTTCGAGGCGCGATTTTCCGCAAATCCCCGTCCGCTCTGTGCTGTCCCGTACAGAGGTTTCAATGCACACCCGTGCACAAATATTCCCGTAGGTCATTTTATGATGCGAGGGTGTTCTGGCTTCCAGAACACCCTTATTTCATGCACACTTTTCAAAGAGACTTTGGCCAATCTTCAAGACCATCTCGGGCTCAGTCTTTTCTGTAGCGGAAAGTGCTGCCATGCGGCACGCCCATTTCCACCAAAACGCCGCCAACTTTTTGGTTCATCCGATGCAGGGGGTCCTGCACCAGCCCAACACTCATGGCCAGCGCTGCCAGATCCGCCCTGTTGGCCAAACCAGTCTTGGCCAACAGGTTGTTCATCCGCTGACGCACCGCAGAAACCGAAATCTCAAGCTGTTCGGCAATCACCTTGTCCTGCAGGCCAGCTCCAATCATCTCAAGCAATTCCCGCTGCTTGTCAGAGATGCTGTTGCGCTGTGTAAACTCGGCGGCAAAATGGGTCTGATAGCGCTGATGCCCCATCATCGCCACCGCGTTGAGCACCCAGCCATGGGTCTGAATGATGTGGCGCATTTCGCGCTTTGAGTGGTCCCCACAGAAGGTGATCAGAGCAGCCTGCGGCGGCGCATGCAGGCGCAAAGGCACAGAAAACCCCGCCCTCAGTCCCCGCTCGGCGGCTTCGCGCAACACCGCATGCCGAGCTTCAGGCATATGATGATACTCGTCGACAAACTCCAGTCCGACAGCAATGGGAGTCAGATGATGCACCGCATGCGTGCGAAAATAGCTCCATTTGGCCACATCCGGATCTTCGTTAAAGGTATTCAACCACGTGCTGTCGTAGGAGGTCCGAATAAAAAGCGTGCGTTTCCAATTGGCAAAGTTATCTGCACAAATAAAATCGATGTACGGCAGATTGAGTGTGCGCCCCACCTCCACAATCAACCCCCACACGTCCGCAGAGCTCTGTGTGGCTTCGAGATCTGTCAAAAAACCCTGCAACAGATCAGGGGTATGTCGCTCGGCCGCCAGCAACGGCCGTCGCTGGCGTGGCCCCGCCATGGCTTAAACGGATTCCTCTTCCAGATGCAGCTTCATATCGACCAGCACCTGCTGCAGCGCCACTGTCTCCTGCAACAGACGCTTTGCCTCTGCAACAGTGATGATGCCATCTTCTATGGACTGATTGTACTCCGCCATCAGCATGGCAAAACGCTGGCTTAAAGCGATCACATCCGCATTGACGCCCCCCTTGTCGTCAGAGTTGCGGCGACGCCCCTCAAGGTTGAGCGAATTTCCGCGCAATTCGGCGAGCGCTGCCGTCACATGCGGATAGGAGGCTGCCTCTTCCAGAGCTGCAACAGCATCAATCGGCATAAATCGATCCGCATGCTCGTCATGCGTGGAATAATACCGCCCCAGTGTCGCCTTGGATTTCCCTGTCAGCGCACAGGCCGCTTCAATACCTACGTCCTTGACCAAAGCCTCAGAATGCTTCTTCAGATAGCTGTCCACCACGGTCATGCACTTGTCCCAACTTCTCGTTATTGCTGCACCTCTTTCCCAGATTTCCCATTTAAGGGGAAGACGTGCAAAATTTTCCCATTTCTTGAATTACCCTGAATCTGTCATTTGAGAAAGACCGGATGCGTTTCGTCCGGCGGTATCAGTTTCCGGCGGGTGGGCCGGATCACAGGAAGAGCGCTGCGCAGCCTGTCACCTGCGCCTTGTTCGGCAATTGAGCCGCACGGCCTGACCCTATCATCCCCATTGGCCTTGGCCACGATGGGACGGGCCGTGCTTCTGATTTTGTGCAAGACCCACCGCCACCTTTCTCTGCCTCAGCCCGAATATTTTCCAGCCAAGCAGCGCATCAGCCTCTTGCACGCCGAGCGCGAAGCGGCCTATCAGGCTGCTATGGCCAAGCTCTACTTTCAATATTCGACGATGAACGCCGGCAAATCGACAGTGCTCTTGCAGGCCTCTCACAATTACCGCGAACGGGGCATGCGGACCTACCTGCTGACCGCGCGGTTTGACAATCGTGCCGGTGAAGGCCGAATTGCCTCGCGCATCGGCATTTCAGAACCCGCAGACACCTTTGATGCCACCTCTGATCTCTTTGCTCAGATCGGCGCCCGCCTGTCTCAAGGCCCGCTCGCCTGTGTCTTCATTGATGAAGCGCAGTTTCTGAGTGAGGCACAGGTCTGGCAACTGGCTCGTGCGGTGGACGATTTGAAGGTGCCTGTCATGTGTTATGGGCTGCGCGTGGATTTTCAGGGCCAGCTTTTCCCGGGCTCCGCGGCATTGCTCGCCTTGGCGGATGAAATGCGGGAGGTGCGCACCATCTGCCACTGCGGCAAGAAAGCCACCATGGTGGTGCGTCAGGATGAAAGCGGACAGGTGCTTCGAGAAGGTGCACAGGTGCAGATCGGTGGCAATGAAAGCTACGTCTCCCTCTGCCGCCGCCACTGGCGCGAAGCAATGGAAGACACCCTCTCGTATGACAGCGTGGCAGACGTCGCCTCAACCTAAACATGCGCGCATCTCAGGACGCGCTGGTATCACACCTGATTGGGCGGTGTTTCTCCACGCTCAAAGGCCAGCAGGTTGTCAACCGCCATCATGCCCATCTGGCTGCGCACCTCCAGCGCGGCCGTGCCCAGATGCGGCAGCAGCGTCACCGTATTGAGCTTGCGCAGCGCCTCTGGAACGCGCGGCTCAAACTCATAGACATCCAAGCCAGCCCCTGCAATTTTACCCGTCTGCAACGCCTCAACCAACGCCGCTTCATCCACCACTTCCCCGCGGGAAATATTAATGAAATGCGCATGGCTCTGCATGGCCTCAAAAATATCTGCATCAAACAGGTGATGCGTTTGAGCCCCACCGGGAACAGCCGCTACAAGCACATCCACCTGCCCCGCCAGATCCGTCAGGCGTTCCACGCGCGTGGCCTCAAACGGAAGGTCTTTGGCAGAGCGGTTCCAATACTTTACCGGCATGTTGAAGCCAAAATGACACCGGGCCGCGATGGCTTGGCCAATACGACCCATACCAACAATACCAACGGTTTTCCCCGTCACATGCAGCCCCAGCATCTGCGTGGGATGCCAGCCTTTCCAACCGCCAGAGCGGACCAGCCGCTCCCCTTCGGCTGCCCGGCGCGCACTCATCAGGATCAGGGTCAATGCCACATCCGCTGTGGCATCGGTCACAGCGCCCGGTGTGTTGCTCACCGCAATGCCAGCGGCTTTTGCAGCGGCGACGTCGATGTGATTATATCCCACCCCAAAATTGGCCAAAAGCTTGCACCGCGGTGTGTCCACATCCGCAAACACGCCCGCGTCAAAGACATCCCCCAATGTCGGCAAGACAAGATCAAAGTTGCGCAGCGCATCGCGCAGCTCATCTGACTGCATTGGCAGATTGTTGAGCCGCACAGTGACATGAAACGCTTCGCGAGCGGCAGCTACCACAGCATCGGGCAGCGGGCGCGTGATCAACAACCGTTTCAATGCAAACGCCCCCCATTAGGCACAACGGCATCTTTGCGCGTGCCATCCGGCCCGATCAACACGATCTCACCGTTTTCATCGGGCAGCCCCAGAACCAATATCTCCGACATGAATTTGCCAATCTGGCGCGGCGGGAAGTTCACCACCGCCATCACCTGCTGACCAATCAGCCCCTCAGGCGTGTAATGCGCCGTGATCTGCGCCGAGCTTTTGCGCACGCCGATGCCACCGCCAAAATCCACCCAGAGTTTGATCGCCGGTTTACGCGCCTCCGGATAAGGCTCCGCCTGCACCACCGTGCCCACGCGAATATCCACTTTCAGGAAATCCTCAAACGCAATCTCAGCCATTGGCCAGCTCCCGGCTACGGTCGGCAGCGGCCCCAACGGTCTTGATCATCAAGGGAGGCAATCCCCCGGCCGGATCCATCAGCACATCAAGGCCTGCCTGCGTTGTGCCATTTGGGCTGGTCACATTGACGCGCAGTTGCTCAGGTGCCTCCTCGGCCTGCTCTGCCAGCGCGCCTGCGCCCGCTACCGTTGCCTTGGCCAGAGCCATGGCCAACTCCGGAGACAACCCCTGTGCTTCGCCTGCCGCCGCCATACATTCGATCATGTGAAACACATAGGCCGGGCCGGAGCCGGATAGGCCCGTCACCGCATCCATCTGGGTTTCCCGCTCAAGGCGCACCACCTGCCCAACCGCCTGCAGCAGCGCCTCTGCCGCTTCCAGCCCGGTCAGACCCGCAGGTCCATTACCCACAATCGCTGTGATGCCCTTGCCCACAGCCGCAGGCGTGTTGGGCATGGCACGCACAATCGGGGTGAGCGCCCCAAGGATATCCTCGTAGGTGGCAATGGAAATGCCCGCCGCAACAGACACAAACAGCGTGTCGCCATTCCCCATTTCCTTAAGCACAGGCAGGGCGTCGCTCATCATCTGTGGCTTGACCGCAATCAGCACTACGGCCGGGGCCTGAGGCAAGTCAGCATTCACATGCACACCGCTCTGGCGCACCCAGTCACTCGGGTTGGGATCCTGCACCCACACAGAGGCAGACGGCAGACCATCCGCCAGCCAGCCCTGCAGCATGGCAGATCCCATCTTGCCGCACCCCAAAAGCACCAGACCGCGCTCGGCAACAAAAGTCATGTCCATGAAAGCCCCCTCTGTGGTTTTGGGGGCCAGTGTTACGCCCGCCCGTAGGCCTCTGCAATGGCTACTTGCATTGCATCTTTCACAGTTTGCTCACCCCAAACCACAAGCTGAAAGGCCGGATAAAACCGCTCTGCATTCTCAATGGCTGTGCGGATCATGGTGTCAATCTGATCCGGGCTCGCCATCTGCCCACCGCTCAACACAAGGCCGTAGCGATAGATCATCAGCTTCTGCTGCTCCCAATAGGTGAAAGCCCCGCCCCAGCATTCGTCATTGACCGCATTGAGCACCTCATAGAGCTGCGGCAGCTTGCTGCGCGGTGGCTCTGCCTCATAGGAACAGACCATCCGCAGGGTCTCATCAAAGGCGGACCAAGCCAGAGTGATCGAATAGGTCTTCCACTGGCCTTCAACGGCCATAGCGATCTGATCATCTGCAATCCGGTCGAAGTTCCAGTCACGCCCCTCGGCGAGATGCTCCACGATGTCGATCGGGTGCAAATCTTCCTCAAGAAACTGTTCTGATAATGCCATAGCGCCACCTCATTTTATCTGCACGCTACGGGATTGGCAGCTCCCCTAGCGCTTGGTGTCTGCTCTAGGGCCTGTGGATAACTCGACCCCCCTAACAATATATGGTGGTGCGCCGACTCATCAGTGTAAAGCAAAATATCTGTGGATAACGCAATAAGTTGTGGATTAATATATGTTAAGCACAAGTCTTCGCCAGATGGGCGCAGGCCCCTAGAACGACTGTGTCCGACACCCTAAAAAACCTCTATTTAAAGGACTTCAGGCCATGCCCCGCAGCTTTGCATTCGCGCAGGTGGATGTCTTCACCGACACGCCAACATGTGGCAACCCGTTGGCGGTGGTGCATGGCGCAGAGGCTCTATGCGACGCGCAGATGGCACAGCTGGCGCATTGGGCCAACCTCAGCGAAACCAGCTTTCTGCTGCCGCCGAGCACGCCAGAGGCCGACTATGGCCTGCGCATTTTTACGCCAACGCAAGAGCTGCCGTTTGCCGGGCATCCCACATTAGGGAGCTGTCACGCATGGCTCACGGCAGGAGGGCAGCCCAAAGGCCTCGATATTGTCCAAGACTGCGCCGCTGGGTTGATCCGCATCCGTCAGGACGCTCAAAAGCTCTTCTTCACGGCGCCACCTCTGTTGCGCAGCGGGCCTTTGGCGCAAGATCTTGTCGCGCGCGCCTGCGCTGGTCTTGGTCTCGATACCGCAGAACTCGCCACGTCGGCCTGGGTCGACAATGGCCCCGGTTGGGCCGCGCTTCTGCTCAACGATCACAACCGCGCCATGGCGATCACACCCGATTACGCGATCCTCAACGGCATGCGCATTGGCATTGTCGCGCCCTCACCAGAGGCCGGGATTGATTTTGAAGTGCGCGGTTTTTCCGCTGGCGGGTTTGAAGATCCGGTGACCGGCAGCCTGAATGCCGGTATTGCCCAATGGCTGATCTCAGCAGACATCGCCTCCACCCAATATGTGGCCGCACAGGGCACCGCCCTTGGCCGCAAAGGCCGCGTGCATGTGGTGCAGGAGGGTACGGAAATCTGGGTGGGTGGCGCAGTGCAGAGCTGCATTGAGGGTACAATCAGGCTTTAATCCTTTGCGCGATGGTCACAGATTTTTTGTTAGGCTACCGTGCCAAAGCCAGCGCCACGCCAACCACAACATCATACCGCAGGCACCAAGGAATACGGCATAATCTACAATCTGATAGGTCCAATAACTTACCGCGCTGACCGCCACCCAGACGTCTGGTGCTTCCCTCAGCACGACAAGATAGGCGCCATTATCTGCCCTGCTATCAAGCACCACGCCACCGATCCAAAAGTGGGCAACGAAGGGCATCGCGAATAAAATCCAAAACACCCCGCCCAACAAACGCTTAATCAGTTGACTGTTCAAAGCGACACTCCCCCGAAAAACAAAAAGGCCAGCCCCAACGGCCAGCCTTTCCAATCCTCATAACAAGCTGGCAGTTCTTAGCCGTCTTTGCCTTCCAGCGCTTCAATGCGGGCCTTGAGCGCTTCGTTTTCTTCGCGTGCCTTCTGCGCCATGGCGCGCACCGCGTCAAATTCTTCGCGGGTCACGAAATCACGGTCCGCCAGCCAGCGGTCCATCAGCGATTTCATCGCGTTTTCGGCCTCGTCCTTGGCACCCTGCGCCACGCCCATGGCGTTGGTCATCAACTGGGACATATCATCCATGAACTTGTTCCGGGTTTGCATCGCACTCTCCGCTAAATGATCCTGCCCCCTATATGGGCACCAAGCCGCTCAGACACAAGGTTGACTTTGTCGCGCCACCAAGGCCACTTGTGGCGCAAATCCATAAGCCCGCGAGCCGCTCATGCCATTTCCCAATATTTCGCCAGAGATCTTCTCGATTTCGCTCTTTGGTATGGAATTTGCCCTGCGCTGGTATGCGCTGGCCTATATCGTTGGCATCCTGATCGGCTGGCGCATTGTGGTGGCCACGGTCAAACGCGCCGAACTCTGGCCCAATGACACTGCCCCGATCACCCCCCGTCAAATCGAAGACCTGCTCAGCTGGGTGATCATTGGCGTGATCGCAGGCGGGCGTCTGGGCTATGTGATCTTTTACAAGCCGGCTTTCTATATCGCCAACCCCGCCGACATCATTCGCATCTGGGACGGCGGCATGTCCTTTCACGGCGGCATGCTGGGGGTGATCCTCGCAGGCTGGCTGTATTGTCGCAAATACGACCTGCGCCCACTTCAGGTGGGGGATGCCATGGCCCTTGGCGTGCCCGTCGGCCTGTTCCTTGGGCGCATTGCCAATTTCATCAATGCCGAACTCTGGGGCCGTCCGACCGATCTGCCATGGGGCGTGGTCTTCCCCGGCTATGCCGCACAGGACTGCGGTCAGCTTGTCGGCCTCTGCGCCCGCCACCCGTCGCAGCTTTACGAGGCGCTGATGGAAGGGCTGATCCTTGGCGCAGTGATGCTCTACCTCGCCTATCGTCGCGGCGCACTCAAACATCCCGGCACCCTGATTGGCGTGTTCCTGATGGGCTACGGCACCGCACGTTTTATTGTCGAATTCTTCCGCCAGCCGGATGCGCAGTTCATCTCTGAAGGCAACCCACTGGGCCTCGTGCTGCATCTCGCGGGCTACGGCTTCACCATGGGTCAGCTCCTATCGCTGCCGATGATCGCCCTTGGCCTTTACCTCGTGATCCGCGCACGCCGCACATGACAGGGCTCACGCAACATCTACTGGCCCGCATTGAGGCCCACGGCCCGATGACTGTGGCCGATTTCATGACCGAGGCGCTGCTGCACCCCACTCTGGGCTATTACACCACACGGGATCCTTTGGGGGCGGCGGGCGATTTCACCACCGCGCCAGAAATCAGCCAGATGTTTGGCGAGCTCATCGGACTTGCTTTAGCGCAAACTTGGCTCGATCAGGGTGCCCCCGCGCCTTTCACCCTCGCAGAATTGGGCCCCGGTCGCGGCACGCTCATGGCGGATATCCTGCGCGCCACCCGCGCCGTGCCCGGCTTTCACGCCGCCGCAGAGCTGCATCTGGTTGAGGCCTCCCCCACCCTGCGCAGAAAACAACGCGACACCATCGCGGCCGATATGACCCATCACGACACCATCGACACAGTGCCCCAACAGCCGCTGTTTCTGGTGGCCAATGAGTTCTTTGACGCCCTGCCCATCCGCCAGTTCCAACGCGGACCCACCGGCTGGCATGAGCGCCTGATCGCCATGCGCGACGGCGCGCTGAGCTTTGCCTTTGGCCCCGAATTGCCACAGCCGCAGCTTGAACACCGGCTGAGCGACACCACACAGGATATGATCGTGGAAACCTGCGCGCCTGCTCTGGGGGTTGCTTCCGAGATTGGCGCGCGCCTGCGCGATCATGGCGGCGCGGCCCTGATCATCGATTATGGTGATTGGCGCTCCAAGGGGGACACGCTTCAGGCCCTGAAAAACCATACCTTTGTTGCGCCTTTGGAAGCACCCGGCGAGAGCGATCTCACGGCGCATGTGGATTTTGAGGCCCTCGCGCAGGCCGCCCCCTGTGCCCATGCCAAGCTCACCCCACAAGGCGTCTTTCTGGAACACCTCGGCATCACCCCCCGCGCGCAATCGCTGGCCACCCGCCTCACGGGGGCCGCTCTGGAAAGTCATATCGCAGCGCATCGGCGCTTGACGCATCCAGAGGAAATGGGAAACCTGTTCAAAGTGCTCGCTCTGTTCCCCAAGACCTGCACACCCCCACCAGGATGCCTGACATGACGCTTGAGATTCTCACCTCTGATCTGCTTGCCCCTCTGCACCACGGGTTCTTCACCCGACGCGGCGGGGCCTCCTCTGGTGTGTTTCACGGTCTCAACTGTGGCACCGGCAGCTCTGATCAGTCTGAAATTGTCGCCATAAATCGCCAACGCGTGGCCGACGCCATGCAGGTTGAGCCCTCCCATCTGACAGGGGTGCATCAATACCACTCTGCCGACGTGCATATCGCCGCCGCGCCACTGACCGGAGAACGCCCCCGCGCGGATGCTCTTGTGACAGCCACGCCCGGTCTGGCCCTGTCGATTCTCACCGCCGATTGCCAGCCGGTTCTCTTTGCCGACGCGGCGGCCGGTGTGGTCGGTGCGGCCCATGCCGGATGGCAAGGCGCTTTGGGCGGCGTCTTGGAGGCCACGCTGGAGGCTATGGAAACCCTCGGAGCCAGTCGCGCCAATACCCACGCCGTCATCGGCCCCTGCATCAGCCAATCCGCCTATGAAGTGGGCCCGGAATTCCTGGATCGCTTTCTGGCGCAGGACGCAGACAATCACCGTTTCTTTGCTCAAGGCACAGGGGATCGCCTGTTGTTTGACCTGCCCGGCTACGGGCTGCACCGGCTGCACAGCGCGGGCATCGGGCAAGCGGAATGGACCCGCCACTGCACCTATTCCGACCCGGATCGCTTCTATTCTTACCGCCGCACCACCCATGCGAAAGAAGCGGATTATGGCCGGTTGATTTCCTGCATCCGCCTGTAAGTTAAAGGCTTTTCAAGACGCACCAAAGTGTCGCGACATTTTCCTTAAATCTGACCAATCCTGCCGCATCTGCGCCGCATTTCCCCACGAGACTGATCTCAAGTTGGAAACAATCGGCCCGCAGACCACCGCAAAGAGGCCAGAGCCCAGGAGAGCAGACATGAAAACCCAAAGCCGCTTCATCAAATCCGTGGTTGCCGCATCCAAGGCCGACACGCCGCAAATGCCATGGGCCCGCGGCACACGCCGCGCCGCCTTTATTGCCAAGCGCAAAGGGGCCACCCTCAAGCGGGCCGCCTAAGACCACAGATCTCCCGACCCCTCGTTTTTCGCAAAGCATCCTGCCCTCCAGCAGGATGTTTTTGCGTTTTGCACAAACATCCAGCGCACAGGCTGTCAAAACCCTGCGCTGCATTGCTTAAATCCCTGAACCGTCTATAACCCTCGCCAAATTCCCATCTCAGAGGCGCATATGACGGACACACCTCAAGTTGGCATCATTATGGGCAGCCAATCGGATTGGCCCACAATGAAAGAAGCCGCCACCATCCTCGAAGAGCTCGGCATTTCCTACGAGAAGAAAATTGTCTCCGCCCATCGCACGCCGGATCGCCTCTGGGCCTATGGCAAAGCGGCTGCAGATCGCGGGCTGCAGGTGATCATTGCAGGCGCAGGCGGGGCCGCCCATCTGCCCGGCATGATGGCCTCCAAGACCCGTGTGCCCGTGGTGGGCGTGCCGGTGCAAACCCGCGCCCTGTCCGGTGTCGACAGCCTCTATTCCATTGTGCAGATGCCCAAAGGTTTCCCCGTGGCCACCATGGCCATAGGTGCAGCGGGTGCCGCCAATGCGGGCCTGATGGCCGCAGGCATTCTGGCGCTACAGGATGCGGATCTTGCCACCCGCCTTGACGCCTGGCGCGACGCGCTGTCTGCCTCTATCCCGGATGAGCCCCAAGATGACTGAACCGCTTCCCCTCGGCGCCACGATCGGCATCCTCGGCGGTGGCCAGTTGGGCCGCATGCTCTCTGTGGCGGCCT
The DNA here is from genome assembly GCF_017744035.1 of Shimia sp. R11_0. NCBI lineage: Bacteria > Pseudomonadati > Pseudomonadota > Alphaproteobacteria > Rhodobacterales > Roseobacteraceae > Shimia > Shimia sp. R11_0. Next base: position 43,422 of record NZ_JAGHQY010000007.1, read on the forward strand.
CCCGTCTGGGCTATAAAACCTGCATCTATGAACCCGGCGGCGATTGCCCGGCCAGCCATGTGGCGAATTACCACTTCCAGAAAAGCTATGAGGATGCAGAGGCGCTGCGGGCCTTTGCCGAAGCTGTGGATGTGATCACCTATGAGTTTGAAAACATCCCCACCTCCGCGCTGGACATTCTGGAGGCGCATCGCCCCATTCGCCCCGGTCGCGAAGCTCTGCGCGTTAGCCAGGATCGCCTGACAGAAAAGACCTTTCTCAACGATCTGGGCCTGAAAACCGCGCCTTTTGCCAATGTCACCGATGCTGACAGCATGGCCAAAGCGGTGGCCGAGATTGGCGCCCCGTCGATCCTGAAAACCCGTCGTTTCGGCTATGATGGCAAAGGGCAGGCCCGCTTGAAAACCGCCGCCGATGCAGAGGCCGCGTTCGCCGATATGGCCGGTGCGCCTGCGCTTCTGGAAGGCTTTGTCGATTTCTCACATGAGGTCTCCGTGATTGCCGCGCGCGGCATCGACGGTCAGGTCGCCTGTTTTGATCCCGGCGAAAACGTACATGCGGATGGCATCCTACGCACCACCACCGTGCCTGCAAAGCTGACCGCTGGCCAGCGCATGGATGCGGTGCTGCTGGCGGCCAATATCCTCAACAAACTCGATTATGTCGGCGTGATGGGGGTGGAACTGTTTGTCACCGCACAGGGGCTGATTGTGAATGAAATCGCCCCGCGCGTGCACAACTCCGGCCACTGGACCCAAAACGGCTGCACCGTGGATCAGTTTGAACAGCACATCCGCGCCGTCGTGGGCCTGCCTCTGGGCGATGGTCAGCGGCAAAATGATGTGGTGATGGAAAACCTGATTGGCGCGGATATGGACCGCCTGCCAGAGCTGCTCAATGCGCGCGACACTGCCGTGCATCTCTACGGCAAAGCCGAAGTCAAAGCGGGCCGCAAAATGGGCCATATCAATCGCATCACCCGCGACACATGAAAAAAGGCGCAGTGCAACCCTGCGCCTTCCTCTTGATCCAAATATTCTGGGGGAGTCATCGCCCGCGATGACGGGGGCAAAGCCCCCTCCCTCACCCCGCCATAAACCGCGCTGCCACCGTGCCGCTCATATGGCTCACCTTGCCTGCAACCAGCGTCGCGCCAATACGGCCATCCGGCCCCATCACCACCAGATCCGCCCGTTTGCCCGCCTCAAGACTGCCCCGATCCGTCAGGCCCAGCACCTGTGCAGGACGCGCAGACACCAGCGTCCAAGCCGCGGCAAAGTCACAGACCTCATCCGCCACCAACCGCATCACCGCCTGTCGTGGCGCCGGGTAGTGATAGTCTGAGGCCAGCGCATCCACATAGCCTTCTGCCACCAAATCCGCCGCGCTGACTTTGCCGGAATGACTGCCTCCACGCACCACATTTGGCGCCCCCATGATCACCGGATCCCCGGCTGTATGGGCCGCGCAGGCGGCATCAAGGCTTTCGGGAAATTCACTGATCGCGAGCCCCCGCGCCCGCCAGAAATCACGCGCCTGCGCAGTGTCATCATCATGGCTGCCCAGACAGACGCCCTGCGCGGCCAATCGCGCCGCCAGCTTAGCGACCGCCTCTGGCACCGCGTCACGCGCCGCGTGCAGCTCTTTGAGAAGGGCGAGATGTGCCTCAGGGCTGCGCCCACTCTTCAGCGCCTGTCCTGTCAGCCGGGGAGGTTTTTTGCCTTTGTCCAAAGCGGCATGCGGCAGGTGATCATTGAATACCACATAGGGTACCGCATGGTCCTGTACCGTGGCCTCAAAATCCGCATAGTCTGACAGCAGGTGGCTCTCAAACCGCAGTTGCACAAGCATCTCCGTCAGCAGACCCTCGGTCTGGTTCAGTGCCTCCAGAAAGCGGCGCGCAAACTCCGGGCTGCGCATGCCGCCTTCCCAGCTCCAGAACTGCGCCAGCACCGCGGTGGTGATGCCATTGGCCGCCAGCTCCGCATCCACAGAGGCCAGCCCGTCGCCCAAGTTTTTCATTGCCCCACGGCGCGGCGCCAGATGGCGCTCAAACCCGTCCCCATGCATATCAACGATTCCGGGCAAAATGCGATAACCGCTCAGATCCACCTGACGGCCGCCCCCTGCGGCGGCAATAGCGCCCTCCTTCACAGACAGCGTCCCCCGCACCATCCCCTCCGGGCGTAGCACCTCTGCGCCAACAAGCTCCAGATCAGTCACCTTCTACGCCCGCATCATCGGCGTCCAGATCGCCGTCCCCATCCCAGTCGGTGTATTTCTCGATCCAGTCGAAAAAATCATCGCCATCCTGTTCGACATCGTCCCCTTCGGCGCAGCCATTAGGGCCACAATCGTCATCCACCAGACGCTGCAACTCCCGCAGCGCCGCCTGCGCATCGCCCCAGCGCAGCGCGTGATCAAAGGCCCCATGGGTGAGAAACTCACGTGTCTGCACAATCACCATCGGGTTGTTCATCATGAACGTATGGGTCACCGGCAGCACGATATGATCCTTCATGCCCGCCACTTTGGTACTCTCCACCGAGACTTTGCCATCATCCGGCCCTTCGATCAGGCTGGAGAAATAGGGATTAAGCGAACGGTTTCCCGCAATCACCCCAAGGTCAAAATCCACCGGCGGCAGATGACTGGGCAGGCCATCCGTGCCAAGCTGCATACCCGCCGGGCCATTCAGCCACTCAAAGGCCGGGATCGGGCCCAGCTCGTCCACCACTTCGCTGCCCTTGTTGGGCGGCCCCAACATCACCACGCGGCCAAGATTTTCCGGCTTGTGATTGATGAACCAGACCCGTGTCAGAATGCCTCCCATCGAATGGGTGACAAAATGCACCTTCCGGTCGCCACATTGCGCCACGGATTCAGGGAGGGTGCTATAGGCGAGATCCGCAATGTCTTCTTCGGTCGAGGGATAGCCCTGCCGCACCACATCAAATCCATACCGTTTCAGCGCCAGCTCCATCACCAGAAAGGAGCTTTCCGTGCGCGCCAGCCCGTGCAGCAGCACCACACAGTCCTGCGGCAAGGTCTCCTGCACAGCCTCTGCGGTGCGCGTAGACGCAGCACTCTGCGCAGGCGCATCCGTCGCATATGTGTTCAGCGACAGCCCCACTGCCGCCAAGACGGCCCATCTCGTGAAATTTCTCATGCCCCTGAAATACGCGCTGCGCGCGCGCGACAAAAGCACAAACCTGTCAGAAAGCAGCATCATGCCGAGCTGCGCACCTAGGCGCGGCGCATCGACACCAAGACGCCCCCGATCACCAGCGCCGCCGCCCCGACAAATCGCCATGTCAGCGGCTCCGCCAAAAACACCATCCCCCCAGCCATGGCAATAACCGGCACCGTCAGCTGCGCCACCGCCGCGCGGCTTGCGCCCAGCCCGGGCAGGATCGCATACCAGAGCGCGTACCCCATACCGGAGGTCAGCACGCCTGAGATCACGGCCAGTGTCACGCCGCCCATGCTCAGCGCCGCGCCGTCACCCATCCAGAGCGCCCCCATCAGCGCAATGGGGGCCGCGAGCATAAAATTCATCGCTGTTGCCTGCGTCGCATCGCGCTCCTGTCGTCCCTGCAGGGAGTAGACACCCCAGCCAACACCGGCCGCCGCCATGGCCACCGCAGGCATCAGAGCAACCGCCGCCCCACCTGTGTCCGAAGCACCAGGCGCGAGCAGCCAGATCAGCCCCCCCAATGCCAGCCCAGCGCCCAGCCAGCGCGCCTTTGGCATCTCCTCACGTGCCAGCACCGCGCCACCAAACATGGTGATCTGCACCACGCCAAACAGGATCAACGCGCCCAACCCGGATTCCAGTCCACGGTAGGCCAGCGAAAACCCAAAAATATAGGCCAGCAATCCAAGCACGGCGACACCGCGCCCCCAACCGCCCAGCGCAAATCCACGCCTTTGCCAGACAATCAGAAGCGCCAGAGCCAAGGCTCCAGATGTCAGGCGAATTGCGCCAAACGTAATGGCATCCATGCCATAGCTGCCCACCGCAGCGCGATTGAGCACGGAATTTGCGGCAAAGGCCGCCATTGTGAGGGCTGTCAGTAGAAAAAGTCTCATGGAGGTCTTGGTGACACGCATGGTCGGGCGGGGCAAGCCATCCCGACCATGCGCTGGCCCTCAAGCACCGGCAGGACCAGTCCCAGTGCTTGAATGGCCAAGGCCAAACAGAACATATGCGGCTTTTGCAACATCACATAAAGCGGAAGCACGATGCTGCGCAGCTGGGGGAGCCTTAAAGCCCGCTAGTTCCGTGCGGCCATGACCTGTTGCGCAAACCGACGATCACGGGCTTTGTCGCTCAGCCAGATCGCCATGTAACGGTCGCGAATATCGCGATGGCGCAACGTGCATGTACGGGTGCCATTCACCCAGAATTTCAGTGCATCAGACGCCTCTGGCGCCGCCACAATCCGATCGCCAGGCCGGATATCGCGGTAACATGCCTCAAGCTTTTGCATGATTTCGGCATGATCACTGCGCGCGCCCTCAATGCGTTCCATTTCGCTCAGTGAGGCCCGCAGCAGCACCGCGCGGCGGATCTTGCGCGCATATTCAATCTCCAGCGCATAGAGGCCTTCTTTCTCAAAGCCCTGCCCTTGGGGCGCAAACATCTGCGCATCATAAACCTTCAGGCCAAGGTAGCGGAACTGGCCTGCGCCAACAGCCTGCGGTGCGCCCAACAGACTGCGCACTTCCGGTGCCGCATCTGGGCCTGTGTCCGCTTTCACCGAGGCCCCATATCCCAGCGCAACTGCCAGCGCCAAGGCAGCCATCAAAACCCTTTCACGAATTGGCAATCTCACGTGCATGTCTTTGCGCCGCCCTTTGCGAAGCTGTTGTCTTTACAACTTTGGTTTCTTTGCATGGGGTACGTGTAAAAACCGCGCGCGGATCACTCCACGCGCGGGCACTTTTTGAGATTTCTACGAAGGTGTCGCCGCCGGTCAGCGTCGGCCTTTGCGCCCCTTATGGGCTTTGGTCACACTCTTCACCATCTTGCCGAAGTTTTTGTCATAGGCGCGCTTTTCCGCCAACGACGCGGTGTTGTGCCGCTCCTCTGCTTCCAGCTTACGCCAGCGCTCAAACCGCTCCGCCTCCAGCGTACCTTCGGCAATCGCGGCGCGTACCGCACATCCCGGCTCACTCTCATGAGCGCAGTCTCTGAATTTGCACTGCGTTGCAATCTCAACCACATCAGCGAAAAGATCCGCCACACCATCTCCGGCCTCCGCCAACTGCAACTCACGCATGCCCGGCGTGTCCAGAATCGCCAGACCACTGTCCGTAAAATGCAACTGGCGGCTGGTGGTGGTATGACGCCCCCGGCTGTCGTCCTCCCGGATCGCGCCGGTCTCTGCCTGCTCACTGCCAAACAAGGCATTCACCAAGGTGGATTTGCCCACACCGGAGGTGCCGAGAAAAGCGATGGTCTGCCCCGGTGCGCACCAATCGGCTAGCTTTTGCGCAGGCTCCTCACTTTTGGCATTGAGCAGCACCACTGGCACCCGCGCCGAAATCTTCTGCGCCTCTGCGACAAACGGCGTGGGATCTTCACACAGATCTGCCTTAGTGAGCACGATCACCGGCGCCACTTCTGCCTCAAAGGCCAGCGCCAAGAACCGCTCCAGCCGCGCCACATTGAAATCGTTATTGCAGCTGGTCACCACAAAGGCCGTATCCACATTGGCCGCGATCATCTGGATCGAGCGATCATGCCCGGCCGCACGCCGTTTAAACAGGCTCTTGCGCTCCAGTACGACACTGCGTGTTGGCAGCTCCGCATCATAAAGCAGCCAGTCCCCCACCGTGGCCTCCGGCCCCGGCGGCACCAGCGCCTCCAGATCCGCGCCGCGCACCTGCAAGCCATTGCGATGCACTTCCACCACCCGCACCGGCGGTGTCTGCGTGAGGGTCTCAAGGTCCAGCTGTTGGGCAAAAAACGGCTGCCAGCCTAAAATATCCAGCATCGCGCGCTTTGCAGGCTCTGGTGTCTGCGCGCCTGTGGGCAAAAATTGGGAATAGTCCCGTGTCATTGTTAGGTCACTCTCATGGGACGGCCGCACCCTCTCCGGCTTGGCTCAGGCTTGGCCGCAAGCTATCAGAAAAAAGGACAGGCACAAACGAGAAGCCCGGCGCAGCTCGCGTGCCAGACCTTCTTTGTTTCCTTTGTGCATCGGGTGAGCGTTCTGTCACCCGCCAGGGTCAGGCATCCAATTTCTGGGCCATAAAACCTCCCTCAAAGCTTCCGCCAACATAGCGCCATGCTACCCAAGCAACAAGCCTGAGCCTACACCGCCAGCTTGCCAACAAACGCCTGCATCATTTCAACAAGCATCGGCGCCTGTTTGGAGGTGATCACATGCCCCATTCCCGCAATCGGATGATGCGCGCACCCCGGAATCAAAGCGGCGATCTCCGCCCCTGCGTCCGGTGGGATCAACGTGTCCATGTCCCCGTGAATGACCTGACAGGGCAGCGCCACATGGCGCAGATCTTCCCGGCGATCCGTCGAAGCCATCACTGCCAAAACCTGCCGGTTGACGCCTTCGGGATCAAACGCCCGATCATAGGCCTGCGCCGCCTGTGCCCGCAGCTCTGCTTCGGTCATCGGATAGGCCGGGCTGCCCCAGCCCGCATACTCTGTAACGGCATTATCGATGAATGTGGCCCGATCCACCGGCCGCGCCAATAGGGCTGCCAGCCACGCAGCGCTGCCAGCGCGCTCTGCAAAAGGCCGCGCCGTCGCCATCACAATCGTCGCACTCAGCAGCCTCTCAGCATGGTCAAGGCAGAGCAGCTGCACAATCGCGCCGCCCATGGACATGCCAAACACATGCGCTTTCTCAAGGCTCAAGGCATCCATCACCCCTACCACATCTTGCGCCATGTCATTGAGCGTATAGGCCGCCCCAAGACTGCCCCCAGCCAGCACGGCCTCGGTAATCGCCTCCGCAGAGCTGGGCACGCCCTCTTTCGGACACCGCTGCGACAACCCTACATCCCGGTTGTCAAAAAGTATGACGTAAAACCCAACCGCCGCGAGACCTTCAAAAAACGCCACCGGCCAGTGGATCATCTGCGAGCCCAAGCCCCGGATCAGCACCAAAGGCACGCCGTCTTTAGGCCCATATGTTTCCACTTCTATCTGAATGCCATTGGCTGTCACTTGCATGATCTGCTCCCCTCGACTGCGCACACCCTAGCGCCCTGACTGCCATTGTAAATCTTTCCAAACAATCGCACGAATGCGGCCCACTATTGGGCGTACCCCCATCCGTCTTGCATTCCTTTGACGCTCTGCTAGCGTCCCCGCATGAGCGAAAAGACAATCGAATATTTCTACTCCACCCACTCCGCCTATGCCTATCTCGGCGCACCACGTTTGATGGAGATCTGTCAGGCACAGGGCTACACATTGGTCCATCGCCCCTTTGAGCTTTCTCCCGTGGTGGAACAAGCAGGCGGGCTTTCCTTCGCCGGACGCACGCAAGCGCATGTGGATTACTTCTTTGGTCGTGAAATTGAACGCTGGGCCGAATACCGCGGGCTTGAGGTGATTGATCACCGCCCCATCTATCACGACAACCCACTGCGTCTCTCAAGCGGTGCCCTGTTGGCGGCAGAGGATCATGGGCTTGATCTGGATGCGCTCTCTTTCGCCTTTTTACAGGCCCATTGGCGCGACGACATTGATCTGAATGATCCAGAAGCGCTTGCCACCGCCTGCCGCAGCGTTGGTGTGGATCCGGCCCCGCTGCTCACCGCCGCAATGACGCCCGCCATTCAGGCCCGCTTTGACGCCAACACCCAACGCGCCAAAGACCTCAATCTCTTTGGCTCACCTTCTTATGTGGTGGATGGGGAGATCTTCTATGGTCAGGATCATCTGGAGCTGATGGCCCACGCCCTGTCCCATCCGTTCCGCCCCTCGACCTTCAAAAACCCACCGGTTTCAGAAGGCTGACCAGCCTGCGCCGGACTTTAGTATCTGCACCGACAGAGGATTTCATAAAAAATTGACGCAACGGCGTTGACTCCCTCCGATGCACTGCCTAACTCTTTCGCCGTTAGCACTCGCCGATAGGGAGTGATAACGGCTCCGCTGAGGAGTCAGGGAGACAACTCTATTAGGGAAACCTAACCATGGCATTTACACCTCTGCACGACCGTGTGCTTGTACGCCGCGTCGAAAGCGACGAGAAAACCGCAGGCGGCCTGATCATTCCAGACAGCGCCAAAGAAAAACCAGCCGAAGGCGAAATCGTATCCGTGGGCGCAGGCCTGCGTGACGACGCTGGCAACCGCGTTGCACTGGACGTGTCCGCTGGCGACAAAGTTCTGTTCGGCAAATGGTCCGGCACCGAAATCACCGTTGACGGTGAAGAGCTGCTGATCATGAAAGAATCCGACATCATGGGCATCATTGCCTGATCGTCTGACCGCAATTTACGAATTTAGGAGCCAATAAAATGGCAAAAGACGTCAAGTTTGACACCGATGCCCGCAATGCAATGCTGCGCGGCGTAAACGTTCTCGCAGACGCAGTGAAAGTGACCCTCGGCCCGAAAGGCCGTAACGTGGTTCTGGACAAATCCTTCGGCGCCCCACGCATCACCAAAGACGGTGTGTCCGTGGCCAAAGAGATCGAGCTGGAAGACAAGTTCGAGAACATGGGCGCACAGATGGTGAAAGAAGTTGCTTCTCGCACCAACGACGAAGCAGGCGACGGCACCACCACCGCGACCGTTCTGGCACAAGCCATCGTCAAAGAAGGCCTGAAGCAGGTTGCAGCTGGCCTGAACCCAATGGACCTGAAGCGCGGCATCGACCTGGCAACTGCGAAAGTTGTTGAAGGCATCGTTTCCTCCGCTCGCGAAGTCAAAGACTCCGACGAAGTGGCACAGGTTGGCACCATCTCTGCAAACGGCGAAGCTGAAATCGGTCAGCAGATCGCAGACGCGATGCAGAAAGTGGGCAACGAAGGTGTGATCACCGTTGAGGAAAACAAAGGTCTGGAAACCGAGACCGACGTTGTTGAGGGCATGCAGTTCGACCGCGGCTACCTCTCCCCTTACTTCGTGACCAACGCAGACAAAATGATCGCTGATCTGGACGACTGCATGGTGCTGCTGCACGAGAAGAAACTGTCTTCCCTGCAGCCAATGGTGCCTCTGCTGGAGCAGGTAATCCAGTCCCAGAAGCCTCTGCTGATCATCGCAGAAGACGTGGAAGGCGAGGCGCTGGCCACTCTGGTTGTGAACAAACTGCGCGGCGGCCTGAAAATTGCTGCTGTTAAGGCACCTGGCTTCGGCGACCGCCGCAAAGCCATGCTGCAGGACATCGCCATCCTGACCGGCGGTCAGGTTATCTCCGAAGATCTGGGCATGAAGCTCGAGAATGTCACCATGGACATGCTCGGCACCGCCAAGAAAATCGAGATCACCAAAGACGAAACCACCATCGTTGACGGTGCAGGCGAGAAAGCAGAGATCGAAGCACGCGTGGCTCAGATCCGCACTCAGATCGAAGAAACCTCTTCCGACTACGACCGTGAGAAACTGCAAGAGCGCGTTGCCAAACTGGCAGGCGGTGTTGCTGTGATCCGCGTTGGCGGCATGACCGAAGTGGAAGTGAAAGAGCGCAAAGACCGTGTGGACGATGCTCTGAACGCAACCCGCGCAGCTGTGCAGGAAGGCGTGATCGTTGGCGGCGGTGTGGCTCTGGTTCAGGCCGGCAAAGCCCTGGAAGGTCTGGAAGGCGCAAACGCTGACCAGAACGCGGGTATCACCATCGTTAAGAAAGCCATCGAAGCGCCTCTGCGTCAGATCGCTGAGAACGCCGGTGTGGACGGTGCGGTTGTTGCGGGCAAGATCCGTGAATCTTCCGACAGCGCCTTCGGCTTCAACGCGCAGACCGAAGAATATGGCGACATGTTCTCCTTCGGCGTGATCGACCCGGCCAAAGTGACCCGCACCGCTCTGGAAGACGCGGCCTCCGTTGCAGGCCTGCTGATCACCACCGAAGCGATGGTTGCTGACAAGCCAGCCAAAGACGGCGGCGCACCTGCAATGCCTGACATGGGCGGCATGGGCGGCATGGGCGGCATGATGTAATCATACTTCGCTTCGCGAAGTGTGATGCGACAGTGCCTTGGCCCCGCAAGGGCCAAGGTCACGAAAGCCTCCGCCAGACACGTTTCAAAGGGTCGCCTCCAGGCGGCCCTTTTCTTTAAATGATGCATATGAGCGCATTGAAGGCTTAAACTGAAAGCTCTGTAGCAAGCATGACTTTGAAGGTGCCAAAAATGAAAAAGCGCAAAAGCCCCTGCACAGATGTTTGTGAATTCACCGGCCCGAGTGGCTGGTGCCTTGGCTGTGGCCGCACCCGTCAGGAATGCGCAAAGTGGAAAAAAATGAAACCCTATGAAGCAAAGGCCATTGAGAAGGATCTGACCCGCCGCATGGCAAAGATCGCCGCGACACCACCTAAAGCGTCCTAGACCCTATGGGCAGCAACAGGCTGTCATTTAACATTTTGTTAGAAACGTCTCTCCCTGCGAGCGCCTCATGTACGACCCCAAAGGCAACAGCAAAGACAAAACCACCGACGGCGTCATGTTCACCGAAGCTGAGCCGCCCGAACACCTGCACGGCATCATCCACCGTTTCCTATCCCTGCGCACGCCAACCCCTCTGCCCGCAGACTACCGCTTCCACGCCCTGCCCGACGCCTGCACCTACATCGTTTTTGACCAGCAAAACCCGGAGATCACCGGCGTCACACGCCTCAGCGCCTCCGCCGAAGAGCTGAACCTTGGCCGCAGCTTTCATTTCCTCAACATTCGCTTTCTCCCCGGTGTCTGGCAACGTGACCGAGCACCGCTGTCTTTTGGTCAGATCGATCAGCCCTACACCGGCGCCCTGCCGCTGAAAGATATAAACGCAACCCTGATCGACCAACATCCCGACACCCAGCGCACCACGCTCATCTCCTTTGTCGAAGATCTGCAGGCCCGTGGCATTCTCGTCGCCAACCCCATCACGCAAAAGATCTTTGCACAGATCGACGATATCTACTCTGTGGCCGACATGGCCGCCATCGCGCAGCTCTCCTCCCGCCAGCTCCAGCGTGTACTGAAACAAACCACCGGTTTTACCCCGCACGATTTCCTCAAAGTCCTGCGCCTGCAACAGTCTCTTGGTGGCGAGCCATCCCTCGCTTACGCAGACCAATCCCATTTCATTCACGCTTTCCGCCGTGCCACGGGCTACACACCCGGCCAATACGCCCGCAAATTCGATGTCTGAAATCTACAATACACCACCGCTCCTGCGCCCTAACCTCCCGGCATGACCAAAAGCACAGGACAGGATCATGCCCAAAATGAACGCCATCGGCTGGTTTGACATCTACACCGATGATCTCGCCCGCGCCGTCACTTTCTACGAAACCGTGCTGGGCTGCACGCTTGAAACCATCGGCGACCCCACTGGCGAAATGCAAATGCGCGCCTTCCCGACAGAGATGACCCAATACGGCGCGGGCGGCGCGATCTCACATAGCCCCCACGCCCGCCCAGGCGCTGGCGGCACAGTGGTCTATTTCAATTGCGAAAACTGCGCGACCGAGCAAGCCCGCGTCAACGAAGCTGGCGGCCAAGTCCTCCGGCCCAAATTTTCCATCGGAGAATTTGGTTTTGTCTCGCTCTGTCAGGACACCGAAGGCAATGTGTTTGGCTTGAGTTCTCTGTCGTAAGCTGTGACGTGGGGGTTCATCAAAATATGCCCCCACGATGCCCAAGAGACCGCCTCATTCCCTTCACCGAAAAACGCAAAACCACGTCGCCGCGTTAACCTTTCAAGCCCCAAAAATTCCACCGTCGCGAAACAGTCGCAATACCGACCCGATACCGACGTGCCAACAGGGCGCCTTTTGCAGATGAACGCACCGTCCCGGCGCAACGCTTAGTCCGCATCCGCTAGGGCCGCCACACCGGAGTCGCTCAGCTGATAGACCCCTGCCTCCACCTTTTCAAACCAACCATAATGGTTGTCCCGCATCATCGTTGTGGCTTTCTCCACGCCAGCGCCTTTGGCCACATCCCGCCCCCGGCTGGGGCCATTCTGGCGTAAAAAGGCGGCGCATTTTTCGGCATCCTGACGGTAGACCGTGACCTTTGCCCCACGTGTCCCGCCTGTATTGGGATCACCCTCAAGACGCGAAAAGGCCTTCAATAACTGCGCCTTGCACCGCTTTGACTTGCGCGGCTGAAACGGGACCGGGTCACAATGCACCTCCACCGCGCCGTCTTTCAACCGCACTGACAGCACCCCAAGCCCCAGCCGTTTACAAAGGCCAATGTTGCCGGAAAACGCCTTCCATCCGGCCCGCCCCTTCCAGCGCGGCACCGCCACATAGACCGCATCGGTCACCGCCTGTCGCGCCACCGCCTGCTGCAAAAGTGTCAGCGAAAATCCGGTTTTCAGCTCAATAATAACAGGCTCTTCGCCCTCCCTCACGGCCACCACATCCGCCGCCCCGACCTCGGCCTTCACCTCAAACCCCCGCGCCTGAAGCCAGGCTTTGACCGGCGCATATAGCTCTGTTTCCGCGATCTTGCTCATACTTAAGTCATAGCCCCAATCCATGCCGCTGCCTACCGGCACTTGCCGCCACTCGCAGGCTTGCTACTGTGGCGACAAATCAAATTGAGGCCCCCATGCGTCTTCTTCTTAGTCTTTTGTTTCTCCTTGGGTTTTGTACCGTTGCCTCGGCCAACTGCACCGGCCCCAACCTGTTTGAAACCCGCGCCCAATCCGAGCAGCAGGCCTTGCTTGCCAAAGCCGCAGAGGTGCCGTTTCACGAGGGCATTCTCTGGCAGGTTGAGAAAAACGGCGTGACCTCCTACATCATCGGCACCTTTCACGTACATCTGCCAGAACATGCCGCAATGGTGGATCACCTACGTGGTCTGCGCCCGGCGCCAACGCAGCTTTTCATGGAGTTGACCGCAGAAGATCAGCTTGGTTTTCAGCGCCATCTCACTACCAATCCATCCCTCTTCCTCATTCAGGAAGGAGACAGCCTGATTGATCGCCTCGGCCCAGAACTTTGGTCCAAAGTCGCGGATCAACTGAAAGCGCGGGGCATGCCGCCTTTTCTCGCGGCCCGCTATCAGCCGTGGTTTCTTGGCATGACCCTGATGATGCCGCCCTGCGCCATGGAAATCGTCAAAAGCGGCCAGAAGGGCCTTGATCTTCAGATCGAAGCCATGGCCGCTGAAATGGATTGGTCTGTCCATTCTCTGGACACGACACAACATCTGATCGACATTCTGGCCAGTGATCCTTTGGATAAGCAGCTGGACGATCTGAAATGGGGCCTGCGCCTTCAAGAGGATCTCGCTGCACCAGAAATGATCCCAACCGTGATTGACCTGTATCTGCAAGAGCGTATTCAATTGATATGGGAGCTGAACCAAGCGGATCTGCGCACAAAATCCGAAGGCAATGCAGATGCGCAGCGCATGGCCACAATGATGCAGGAGGTCGAAGACAGCCTGTTGACCGCGCGCAACACCGCATGGGTCGCACAACTCGCACCCGCGCTGTCGCAGACCTCCGCGCTGGTCGCCGTCGGGGCGCTGCATCTGCCCGGGGAGCACGGCGTGCTTGCACAGCTACAAAATGCAGGCTTCACACTCACCCGCCTGCATTTCTGATACGTAAACCACGCTCAGCCGCGCCCCAAAGCCGCATCTGGTCCTGGCCTCGTGACAAACCTGGCGCGCCCTTCTATAAGGCGCGCAACCACACAGCACACCGTTATTTTTAAGGACCTCCAGACATGACCATTCAGGTTTTTGGCCACAAATCCCCAGACACTGATTCCACAGGCTCCCCAATCATCTGGGCGTGGTATCTCTCTGAAATCAAAGGCACCACGGCCGAAGCAAAGCTGCTTGGCGAGCCCAACACCGAAGCCGCATGGCTGCTGGAGCGCTGGGATCTGACCAAGCCTGAGATCATTGCCGACGTGGCAGATGACGCCGCCGTGGTGATTGTTGACACCAACAACCCAGCCGAGCTGCCCGCAAACATCAATGGCGCAGACGTTCAGGCCATCATCGACCACCACAAGCTGGTGGGCGGTCTGGAAACCAAAGGCCCGATCGACATCACCATCCGTCCCGTGGCCTGCACCGCCACCATCATGCATGACCTGATGGGCGACATCGACCTGCCAGACTGGATCAAAGGCACCATGCTGACCTGCATCCTGTCTGACACGCTGGAATTCCGCAGCCCAACCACCACCGACCACGACAAAGCCGTGGCCGAGAAACTGGCCGCCGATCTGGGCATCGACATCCCATCCTATGCTGCTGAGATGTTTGCCGCAAAATCCGACGTGTCTTCTTTCTCCGACGCAGAGCTGCTGCGCATGGACTCCAAAGAATACGAAGTCGACGGCACCAAATTCCGCGTCTCCGTTCTGGAAACCACCTCTCCTGCCATCGTGCTGGATCGCAAAGCCTCCCTGATGGAAACCATGTCCACCGTGGCCTCCGAGGACGGCGTCGATCAGGTTCTGCTCTTCGTTGTGGACATCCTGAACGAAGAAAGCACCCTGCTGGTGCCAAACGATCTGGTCAAAACTGTTGCCGCGAAATCCTTTGACGCCACCGCCGAGGGCGACAGCGTTGTGCTGCCCGGCGTTGTGAGCCGCAAAAAGCAGATCATTCCGAACCTCAAGGTCTGATCGCGCGTATATCTTAAAGCGAAAGGCCGGTGTGACCTCACACCGGCCTTTTTGTTGGCCCCGTAGGGTGCGCATTCACTGCGCACCTTTACCTATTCCCTTGCGGGATCACCGCCCCCGGCCCCCTGAGGCAAGTCCCCCTCAGAGAGCCACGCCCAAAGCTCCTGCCAAAGCGCCTCATGACCTTTGCGAAACGCGCCTTCATGACCAACCTTTCGCTGCGCCAAATCCTGCGGCTGGCGCACGACGAGGTGTTTCTGCGCTTGGGGATAATGACTTAATGTATCTTCACAGGCCGTCTTCGTGGCAATCGGATCGTCTCTGAGCACCCAAGCACAGATCGGCACCTCCACCGCATCAAAATGATGCATATAGCGCCCGCTCTCCAGATCTGGCAAAAGATAGCTGCGCCGCCCGCTCCACCGACGCCAGGTCTTAAACAGCTCCGGTGGCAAGGCCTCCCCGCCCCAAAGTCCCCCGGCCGGAATATAGCCGTACCGCGTCAGGCATAGGGGGCCATAAAGCCACCAGAAAAACCATTCCATGGGCAGGTTGCGCAGCTTGTGCACGCCCCAGAACCCACTCCCCACCGCCACAAAGGCATGACGGGACACCTGAAGGTCAGGCTTAGTGAACCCGACCAATTGCCCGCCGATACTATGCCCCAGCGTGGTCAGCCGCGCCCCGGGTGCCGCAGCCGCCAGATAGGCCAGTGCGGCAGACATGTCCCGCTGCCCCCAATGGGGGTAATCAATCCCTGAGCCGGCCAGATCCTCCGGTTTAGACTCCCCAATGCCGCGATAGTCATAGGTCAGAACCGTCGCCCCCCGCGCTGCAAAATAGGCCGCTGCATGGCGGTAGAACCGGCGCGGAAACCCCGTGCCTGCCGAGATCAAAATCGCCAACGTGGGAGCCTCCGCCCGATAAAGCGTAGCTGCCAGATCCCAACCATCTTCGGTTCGGATACGCACATCCTCCACCGTCACTTCCGCAGCCTCCAACATCACTCTGTCTCCTCCTGCTCTGAAACTGGCACTGCGGCGATAATCTCTTCAGCCTGATCCGCCATATGCATCAAAAACCGCCCAATCGTCGCCTGCTCCGCCTCCGTGAAGCTGTCCAGCAACCGCGCGTTGGCTGTGCGCACCAGAGGGTCCACACGCCGCACAAGATCCCGCGCAGACGGCTCTAGGAAAATCCACACAACCCGCCCGTCTTCTGCCCCCCGCACGCGCCGCACAAAGCCACGTTCGACCATACGGTCGATCAAACCGCTGAGGCTGGATTTGCGCATCGACAGCGCCTGCGCCATGTCAGACACCGCCTGCCCGTCTTTTTGAGATAAGAGCGCAAGCACCCCGAGCTGCGGCATAGACAATCCCGCCAGAGCCTGTGTTTTTTGCTCCACGGCACGTGTCATCGCAGCATGCGCCCGGTTCATGAGTAAGAAGATCTTGGGAGATTTGGTCATTTGTTCGCACACGAATTACTTCAGTTAATTCGTATGCGAACTTATGTAGAAAGCAACACCCCTTGTGCCTGACGTCGCGACAGGCGTTCACAGAGGTTCAGAGGCGCACCTGCGGTTCTGCCAGCCCCTGTGTCACGTCTTCTTGCACAAAGACCATGCCATTCTGCGGAGCCTGCGCCAGCACGTCTTGGGGGAGCCCTTCGGCCGCGGTTGTCACATAGAGATCCCGCAAGTCAGGCCCGCCAAAGGCCGGACAAGAGGCATGTTGCCCCCCCACGTCCACCGCGCGTAGGAAACGACCTTCGCTGTCATAGGCTGCGACGCGTGCCGCCCCCCACTGCGCGATCCAAAGATTGCCCTCTGCATCGGTCACCGCACCATCCGGGTTCAGCCCGTCCGCTGTCAGATCAAGAAAGACAGAGGCCTCCCCAATCGGCGTACCGGTTTCACCATCAAGCGCCACGCGCATCACCTGTTTGGTGACGGTGTCGGTGTAATAGGCGCAGGCACGAGCCGCATCAAAACAGATCGCATTGGAGATTGTGATGCCTGTCGTCACGGTCTGTAAAACGCCTTCATAGAGACGGTAAATGGCCCCGGCACCGGGCTCTGCACGTTTGCCCATAGTACCAATCCAAAACCCGCCCCAAGGATCCGCGCGCCCATCATTGGACCGCGTGCGCGTATTATCGGCCTCCAGATCCATCAGTTTCACACGCGTGCCGGAGATCAGGTCAAACCGCCACAGCCCCGTTTCAGACGCCAGAAGCAATGTGGTCTCATCCACCCATCCGGCTGCGGAAAAATGCTCCTCAAAAGCCCATTCCTCTGCAACGCCCTCTCTCTGACTCAGCATCCGCTTGCCCATGATATCAAACCAGAAAAGCTGCGCGCGTTTCGGGTGCCAAAGCGGCCCCTCCCCCAACTCACACACGCGGGTGTCAAATACAGTGCTCATGCAAATACCCTATCAGATGCTTCAAATAACCCAGTGGCGCTACAAGAAGGCACCTCTTTCAGGCGCGGCCCCAACACCACCAATTATGGCGCTGAGCTTGCGGTGCTGCCTTTGGTGTTTCAAGGGGCGATTGCCGCTTAGAGGCAAATAGCGCGCCGGCGACGCCTCAGCTCACCTGTGCGCGGGCGGCCTGCAATCCAGCGCGGGTCATGGCGTCTGCGTCAACAACCTCCACCCAAGCGCCTTGCGTCTTGAGCGCCTCGGCATAAACGCCTGCCAGGCTGCTTTCCCCGATCACGGCAATCTGCTGCCCCAGCCAATAAGGCCGGGACGCCGCCAGCTCTGCGCCCAGCAGCAGCCCTGACAACCGCGCAGTTGCGACATCTGGCGAAGTGCCTAGCAAAAGGTCCCCGGCCCGGATCGAAAACAGCTCACTGGCCAGGCTTTCGGGGCGCGATAGGGTCATATCCAGCCCGGCCTGAAACGCCTCTGCGTTCCATCCCGCACCCACAGAATGGCGCAGCACAGATTGCTGGGTCAGAAGTTTGAACATCTCACCCGTCATGAAACTGCGAAAACTGACAACCTCATCCGCGCTCACATGCGCCCATTTTGTGTGGGTGCCAGGCAGGCAAATCACCCCATCCCAACTCTTATTCTGCGACAGGAAACCAGCCATCTGGGTTTCCTCGCCGCGCATGACGTCTGCAGGCTGCACCTGTTTCAATCCCGGCACAAGGAACACCCGCAGCCGGACATCTTTGCAGGGCACTTGCACAAGCTGCTCAGGCAGCGCCGGACAGGGAGCGGCCACATAAGGCGCCTCCATCCAGCCCTGCCGTGCACCAACCATACCGCAAGCCACAACATCGGTTGTCCCGCCTGTCAGCCAGCCCTCGATCAGTGCCAACAGAGCCCCTTCAAAGGCATCCGGCTGAAGACAGCACATGCCCTGATCCGAGTGCGCCTGTGCAATCACCGCGCCGTCGGCCATAGCCCATGCACGCAGTCTCGACGTGCCCCAATCAACTGCAATCCACTCTGCCTGTACAGACATACCCTACCCCGACACCACCACGCCGCCGTCAACGGCCATGCATTGCCCCGTCATCATCCGGCTCGCCTGCGACGCCAGAAACAGCGTCGGGTCAATCATGTCTCCGGGCTTCAGGTGCTCTTTCAGACATTGTCGCTCCATATGGCCCGCCAGAGCCTCTGGGTCGGCCCACATATCCAGCTGCTTTTGCGTCAACACCCATCCCGGAGCCAGCGCATTCACACGGATCCCCTTCGGGCCAAGCTCTCTTGCGAGACTGCGCGTCATGCCTGTAATGCCTGCATTAGCGGTGGTGTAGATCGAATAACCCGTATTGCCCATCATATAGCTGATGGAGCTGAAATTGATGATCGCGCCGCCATTGTCCATCTGACGGGCGGCCTCCTGACAGGCAAAATAATAGGCCTTCAGATTGACGGCCTGCATCCAGTCATAGAAGGCTTCGTCCACCTCATCCAATGCGTGCCGCTGATCATTGGCTGCATTGTTGACCAAGACATCCAGCCCGCCATGTTCGCCAACGGCCTGTTGGATGGTTTCGCGCAGCCGTGGCACATCGGCGATATCGCACTGCATGAACAAAGGCGTTGCGCCGTGTTTGGTCTCCATTTCCGCAATGAAGGCCTCCGCCGGGCTGCGCCCAATGATCGCAACTTTGGCCCCCTGCGCCATAAACCCATCGGTCAACGCAGCGCCAATCCCACTTGCGCCACCGGTGATGTAAACTGACTTCCCTTTAAGGTCCGGAAAAATCGTTCCGCTCATCAATGTCTCTCCCTGAATACGGGTTCTATGACTTTGCCCGAAAAAGCGCCGCATATGCGCCTATTCCGGCAGAAAAAGCACCTAAGCCCTTACACCGCGTGTCGCAGGCTTCATGCACCACAGGTCTTCAACACCAGAAGCTGATGTACGGCAACAGGTAAATCGCCGCGCTCTTCAAAGTCGGAAAATCAATCGCAAAACCTCTGCGGTTACGGGCAGTTTGCATATCGCGTAGCCGTTTGGGAAGCACAGGCCAGCCGCCCGCGTTCGGCTTGCTGAGGTCAATCCTCAATCACCCAATCGTCCGCAAACCCTAATTCGCCAATCGCCAGCCAAGACATGCGCACGCGCGCAATCCGGCTGTCGCCCCAAGTGCGGAAAACCAAATGAAACCCGAGATTGGTAACCTCCTCAGCCACCACCTCGGCCCGCAGGTTGGCTTGAGTGTCCATATCCCAAAGAGACAGGCTGACATGTACCGATGGCGGAACCCGGTATCTGGCCGAAAATTTGACCAGCTTGCGCCTCTCACGCGGCCCGTTGCCGGTCCACATGTCACCGCCATCTTCAAAATCAGAGAACAGGACCTCATCGCCCTGATCCACTCCGACGTGATTGTTTCTAATCCGTTTCATCGTACGTAATGTGAAAGGTGAAATTCGCCCCGATCAAGAGGAAATTCACAGATTAAATAGAAAAGGCCCCACCGCTGTGGCGGCAGGGCCTCTTGATGTGTTCTGATACCGAGATCAGACCATGTTTTCCGCCAGATGTTCAAGGTCAGAGACGAATTTCTCCGCACCAACCTTGTGCTCTTCAGGCGCTTCCTGCGCTGCCTTGCGGGCGTCAGCGATGACATCCTCAAGGTCCGCTTTGGTGATCTCTTCCCCTTTGTGGGCATGCTCAGCGATCACAGAGATCGAATCTGTGGAGATTTCCGCGAAACCGCGGGTCACCACATAATCTTTCTCACCATCCGCCGTCTGAACACGCACAACGCCTGGACGCAGCGACGTCAGCATTGGCGAGTGGCCTGGCATGGCGGTCAAATCGCCTTCCGCACCAGGGATCTGCACAGCGGTCGCCTCAAACGAAGCAAGGCTCCGTTCTGGGCTAACCAGATCAAATTGCATCACGTTTGCCATTTTGGGCCTCCTTAAAGCGTTTCGATTGTC
Source organism: Shimia sp. R11_0 (assembly GCF_017744035.1). Taxonomy (NCBI): domain Bacteria; kingdom Pseudomonadati; phylum Pseudomonadota; class Alphaproteobacteria; order Rhodobacterales; family Roseobacteraceae; genus Shimia; species Shimia sp. R11_0. Next base: position 63,644 of record NZ_JAGHQY010000007.1, read on the forward strand.
TGAAACTGTTTGGACCGGCTGGCGCCTTGAAATTCTTGATTTCAAACAACGCCAGCCAATTCATTTCAAATCGACAACGCTTAAGCCGCTTCAGCAGCCATCTTCTCGGCTTTGGCGATCACTTCTTCGATGCCGCCAACCATGTAGAAGGCGCCTTCGGGCAGGTGATCATATTCGCCAGCCACAACAGCTTTGAACGACGCGATTGTGTCTTCCAGCTGAACCTGAACACCGTCAGAACCGGTGAAGACTTTCGCCACGTCGAACGGCTGAGACAGGAAGCGCTGGATCTTACGCGCACGCGCAACAGTCAGCTTATCTTCTTCGCTCAGTTCGTCCATGCCGAGGATGGCGATGATGTCTTGCAGCGACTTGTAGCGCTGAAGGATCTGCTGAACGTCAGAAGCAACCGCATAGTGCTCTTCACCCACAACGGACGGATCCATCAGACGGGAAGAGGAGTCCAGCGGGTCAACCGCTGGGTAGATACCCAGTTCGGAGATCGCACGGGATAGAACGGTGGTTGCGTCCAAGTGAGCAAAGGTGGTTGCCGGTGCAGGGTCGGTAAGGTCGTCCGCTGGAACGTAAACCGCCTGGATCGAGGTGATCGAACCGGATTTGGTAGAGGTAATGCGTTCCTGCATCGCACCCATGTCGGTTGCCAGTGTTGGCTGGTAACCCACAGCAGACGGGATACGGCCGAGAAGCGCGGACACCTCAGAACCTGCCTGTGTGAAGCGGAAGATGTTGTCCACGAAGAACAGAACGTCGGTACCGGATTGGTCACGGAACTGTTCCGCCAGGGTCAGACCGGTCAGAGCAACACGGGCACGCGCACCGGGAGGCTCGTTCATCTGGCCGTAAACCAGAGCCACTTGGGACTCTTCGAGGTTGTCTGGCTTAATCACGTTGGATTCGATCATCTCGTGGTACAGGTCGTTCCCTTCACGGGTCCGCTCACCAACACCCGCGAACACCGAGTAACCGGAGTGCACTTTTGCGATGTTGTTGATCAGTTCCATGATCAGAACGGTTTTACCCACGCCGGCGCCGCCGAACAGACCAATCTTACCACCTTTGGAGTAAGGTGCGAGAAGGTCGATCACTTTGATGCCAGTCACGAGAACTTCGGATTCAGTCGCCTGCTCAGCAAATTCTGGAGCTGGCTGGTGGATCGCGCGGGTTTCAGTTGCAGCAACTTCACCCTTTTCGTCGATGGGCTCACCAACCACGTTCAGAATACGACCGAGGGTCGCGTTGCCAACCGGGATGGAGATCGGAGCGCCAGTGTCTTCCACTGTTGCGCCGCGAACCAGACCTTCGGTTGCGTCCATTGCGATACAGCGAACAGTGTTTTCGCCCAGGTGCTGGGATACTTCCAGAACCAGTTTCTTACCGTTGTTTTCGGTGGTCAGGGCGTTCAGGATTTCCGGCAGAGCGTCGTCGAACTGTACGTCGACAACAGCGCCGATGACCTGAGTCACCTTACCTTGTGCGTTTGCCATGTTTCGTCTCCGGTTCTTAGAGCGCTTCAGCGCCCGAGATGATTTCAATAAGCTCGTTGGTGATCACAGCCTGACGCGAGCGGTTGAACTCGATGGTCAGCTGGTCGATCATGTCGCCTGCGTTGCGGGTTGCGTTGTCCATGGCGGACATCCGCGCGCCCTGCTCAGAGGCACCGTTTTCCAGCAGGGCCGCAAAGATCTGTGTTGCGACGCCGCGCGGCAGCAGGTCAGCCAGAAGGGCTTCTTCGCTGGGCTCGTAGTCATACAGAGAGCTTGCGCCATCTTCTGCGGCCTCAAAGGCAGCTGGGATGATCTGCTGTTCGGTTGGGATCTGGCTCACAACGTTCACGAACTTCGCATAGAAGATCGTTGCAACATCAAATTCGCCCGCGTCAAAGCGCACGAGGATGTCACGGGCAATGCCCTGAGCGTCGTCATAACCCACGCGCTTGACTTCTGTCAGGTCAACGTGGCCGATAAAGTCATCACCCAGTTCACGTTTGATCGCGTCACGGCCTTTTTTACCAACGGTCAGAACCTTAACGGTTTTGCCTTCAGCTTTCAGCTCCGCGGCTTTCGCACGCGCCAACTTTGCAATGTTTGCGTTAAAGCCACCGCACAGACCACGTTCCGCAGTCATCACCACCAACAGGTGGGTCTGATCGCTTCCGGTGCCCGCAAGCAGCTTTGGTGCAGTTTCAGAGCCGCCGACCGAGGCCGCGAGCCCACCCAGAACGGCATTGAACCGTTCTGTGTAAGGACGCGACTGCTCAGCAGCTTCCTGCGCGCGGCGAAGCTTCGCCGCGGCAACCATCTGCATGGCTTTGGTGATCTTACGAGTGTTTTTCACACTCTCGATCCGGTTTTTTAGGTCCTTCAGACTAGGCATTGTCCGAACCCCTTATGAAAAGTCAGCAGCGAACGCGTCCAGAACGGCTTTCACTTTGTCAGCTGCGTCACCTTTGATCTTCGGATCTTCGTCGGTGATCCACTGAAGCAGATCCGCGTGCTTGCCGCGCAGGAACGCCAACAGAGCTTCTTCGAAGCGGCCCACGTCAGATACGGACACTTTGTCCAGATACCCGTTCACACCTGCGAAGATGATGCAGACGATTTCCGCGTTGGTCAGCGGGGAGTACTGCGGCTGCTTCATCAGTTCGGTCAGACGCGCACCACGGTTCAGCAGCTGCTGAGTTGCGGCGTCAAGGTCAGAACCAAACTGAGCAAAGGCTGCCATCTCACGATACTGCGCGAGGGACAGTTTCACCGGACCAGCCACAGAGGACATGGCGGAAGTCTGCGCGGAGGAGCCCACACGGGAAACCGACAGACCGGTGTTCACAGCAGGACGGATACCCTGGTAGAACAGCTCGGTTTCGAGGAAGATCTGACCGTCAGTGATGGAGATCACGTTGGTTGGAATAAACGCGGAAACGTCGCCACCTTGGGTTTCGATGATTGGCAGCGCGGTCAGCGAGCCTGCACCGAAGTCTTCGTTCAGCTTCGCGGAACGCTCCAGCAGACGGGAGTGAAGGTAGAAAACGTCACCAGGATAAGCTTCACGGCCGGGTGGACGACGCAGCAGCAGGGACATCTGACGATAGGCCACAGCCTGCTTGGACAGGTCATCATAGATGATCAGAGCGTGCTTGCCGTTGTCACGGAAGTACTCGGCCATCGCGGTCGCGGCATAAGGTGCCAGGAACTGCATTGGCGCAGGGTCAGAAGCGGTCGCAGCCACAACGATGGAGTATTCAATCGCGCCGGTTTCTTCGAGCTTCTTCACCAGCTGTGCCACGGTGGAGCGCTTCTGGCCGATTGCGACATATACGCAGTACAGCTTCTTGCTCTCATCGTCGCCTGCGGCGTCGTTGTAGGATTTCTGGTTCAGGATCGCGTCCAGAGCAACGGCGGTTTTACCGGTCTGACGGTCACCAATGATCAGCTCACGCTGGCCACGGCCGATTGGAATCATCGCGTCCACAGATTTCAGGCCGGTTGCCATTGGCTCGTGCACGGATTTACGCGGGATGATGCCTGGCGCTTTCACGTCGGCCACACCGCGTGTGGAGGACTCGATTGGGCCCTTGCCGTCCAGCGGGTTGCCCAGACCGTCAACAACGCGACCCAGCAGGCCGTCACCGGTCGGAACGTCCACGATGGAGTTGGTGCGCTTAACAGTGTCACCTTCTTTGATGTCACGGTCAGAACCAAAGATAACAACACCAACGTTGTCGTTCTCAAGGTTCAGCGCCATGCCTTGAATACCACCAGGGAATTCAACCATCTCACCGGCTTGAACGTTGTCCAGACCGTAGACGCGCGCAATACCGTCGCCGACGGAAAGCACACGGCCGACTTCGGCCACTTCGGCCTCTTGGCCAAAGTTTTTAATCTGCTCCTTAAGGATCGCAGAGATTTCGGCTGCTTGGATACCCATTATCCGACCTCTTTCATTGCATTCTGGAGGGAAGCGAGCTTGGAGCGGATCGAGGTGTCGATCATCTTCGAGCCCACTTTAACTACAAGACCGCCCACGAGGCTCTCGTCGACGGTCGCGTTGATTTTGACATCTTTGCCAATGCGAGCGGCCAGCGTCTTCGCCAGCTTTTCACTTTGGGTTTTGGTCAAAGCTTTGGCGGTGGTGACATCGGCTGTCACTTCACCTTTATGCTCGGCGATCATCGCCTGCAGGTGCTCAATCAGCTGAGGCAGAACGAACAGGCGACGTTTCTGGGCCATCAGGCTCAGAACATTCACCAGCACATCTTGCACACCCATTTTCTGAGCCACGGCCGCGATTGCGGCGCCCTGCTCATCACGGCTGATCAACGGCGAATGAATCAGGTTGCGCAGGTCTTCGCTGTCGGCCAACGCCGCGCTCAAACCTTCAAGGCTACCTTCCAATTCGCTGAGCGCATTGTTCTCTTGAGCGATCTCAAAGACCGCAGCGGCATAGCGTTCTGCAATGCCGGAGGAGATCGAAGCTGGTTCGGACACGTCCACCCTTCCGCTTGCTGGCCTCGCACATTGCATACCATGGTATGCGACATCCGAGGGCGTTTCATGGCCTCGGGACTAACGAGGCATTAAAATCCGTCGCGGGTGTAGCAGAGGAGTGCGCAGCTAGCAACATTGTTTGCAGGTTTCTCACACCGGGCATAAGCCCTTATTTTTAAAGCTGTGACGTAGGTGCGACCCTTTGCCTATTAAACCTTCGTTAAAAAATATGTCTTAAAAGCTCGTTTTCTTCACATCCGCACCCCATCTAAGCGCATTTTTCACATGTGACTCGGGGTCATTTGCCGCACCCCCTGCGCTCAAATGTCCGCCAAAAGCGCCGCCAGATTTGCCCAGCGCGGTGCCGTCAACGAAATATCAATGAAACCTCCGCCCTACTGATCTTGGGGAAATGAGTCTGATTCTGAGATCTGGGGGTAACTATGGGTCCGATTGTACTTCTGTCGCTGCTGGGGATTGGCGCGGCAACTGCCTTTGTCGACGTGATGAGCGACTCCGATGACTCTGACGCATTGGATGTCAAAGATGACACCAATGACGATGAAGATCAGGATCTTGGCATGGGGCCGATTGATGGCGCCGGGGACACCGGTGAAGAAGATCAAGACGGCGGTTCATCCTCAGGGCAAAACGCGGTCCAGCCTGAAGAGCTGAAAGGTCCGACATTACACGGCACCGATAAAGCCGATGAGCTCACAGCGCGCAGCACCCAAAACATCGACGCAGCTGAAGGCAACGATACGCTGAGTTCCCGTGGCTCCGGCATTCTGCTGGGGGGCGAAGGCAACGATATGATGGAAATTGGAGGCACGGCGAAGGGCTATGGCGGCCTCGGCGAAGACTATATGCACATTTCCGACGCAGGCGCAGCCTTTGGCGGATTTGGCAACGACACTTTCATTCTCAAAGCCCCGCAATCCGCGCTCAGCGGCCCGGCTGTCGCTGACGGAGGCGATGGGGATGATACCTTCGTGCTGAAGCCCCTCTCTGGCCTGCCCGAAGACAACGTCGCCCACATCCTGACGGGCGGCGCTGGAGCTGACGTCTATGCGCTTGACATCGATAGCGCCATCTCTGTGCGCGACGGGGCGGAAGGCGACAATCAGATCGTCGCCCGCATCACCGATTTTGATCCTGACGAAGACATGCTTCTGCTCGACATCGGCGCTGCCACCAACATGCAGGATGTGGATGATCTGCCTATGCCAGAGATCACCACCACCGAAGATCCCGATGGGGCCTACACCGATGTCCACTTCAAATGGACCAACCCGCTCAATCCCGACAATGTTGAAATCCGCACCATGCGGCTTGATGGCGTGACAGGTTTCTCCGCAGGGGAGGTACAGCTCACCAGCGTGTTTGATCCTGACAGCGCCCATTCTGACGATGAAACGGCCGGCGCAGCGGCCCATCGCCTCTTTGCCTTGACCCCAATCGAAGGCACCGCTGGGACAGATGACATCACGCTAAGCGACAGCGCCGCCACAACCCTCAAAGAGGGGGATGACACGCTCACCATCACCGGCGGCAGCCATTTGGCCTATGGCGGCGAAGGCAACGACACTATGATCGTCAACAGCGATGACAACGGCGCCGCGCAGCTCTTTGGCGGCGAAGGTGACGATGTGATCACCGCTGATAAAATCCAGAACAATGACACCGCTCTGATTGGCGGCGAGGGCGACGACACCATCACATTCGGCCTTGGCCACTACGTCGAAGGCAATGCAGGGGCAGATACGCTGACCCTCAATGTCCACCCGGATGCGCTCGCTCAGGGGCCTGCGGTGCTTGATGCGCTCACGGGCAACCACCTGACCATCAATATACCACCTGAGCTTGAGGGCGAGCTGCACATTCTCAACCACACCTACAGCAATGGCTTTGAAGTGGTCTATTCCGAGGTTCTGATTGGGGACACCCCCATCCTGAAACTGATGGAAGAAGACTTTACCAATGGGGTGGGTATTGCTGAAAATGATCCAAGGCTGACCATCATACGCGACGCTGCTCTCTGATCGAAATAGCCAAGCCTAGGCCGGGGCCACTTCAGGCGTCGGCGCCAGCACCCCCAATGGTTTTGCCACACGGCTGCGTACACCGGGCCCGCTGGGCGCATGCACACGCTTGCTGGCTTCCACGATCAACACGCCCCCCGCCATGACAGGCGACACGGTTTTGCCGAACCCTTCCCAAAGCGCGCCTGTTTTACGCCAGAACCGCTTGTGGCTGGGCGGCTGATAAAGCGTGGCGCGATGACGTTCCGGCATGAACCCGTGACGCTTAAGCTGTGTTTCCAACTGCGTGGTGGAATAGGGGCGACCGAATCCAAAGGGCGTTTTATCACTGCGCGACCACAGGCCGGAGCGATGTGGCACTACAAACAAAGCCCGCCCTCCGGGGCCCAGAACCCGCTGCGCCTCATCCAGCACATCGCCGGGTCGGTCACTGGTTTCCAGCCCGTGCATCATAACCAACCGGTCCACATGTCCGGTCTCAATCGGCCAGAGCGTTTCCTCACATAACACAGAGACATTCGCCATGCCCGCAGGCCAGGGCATCACCCCCTGCGGTGCCGGCATCAGCCCAACAACCCGCCGCGCTTCTGCCAGATAAGGCCGCAACAGCGGCACAGCAAATCCAAACCCCGCAACCGTGAGCCCCTTGGCTTCAGGCCACAGTTCCAGCATCTCGTCGCGCACAGCTTTCTGGGCCGCGCGCCCCAGGGTGCTGCGGTAGTAGAAATTGCGAAGGTCTTGCACATCAAGATGCATTGCACCCGGCCCTCTGATCGGCAAATCTGTAGACAACATAGCAACGCAGAGCCGAAATTCCATGCCCCATCAAATCGTCACCATTCCCTGTCTGTCAGACAACTACGCCTTTCTTGTACATGACAAGACCTCCGGGGCGACCGCGCTGATTGACGCGCCCGAAGCTGCCCCGATTCTGGCCGAACTGGAGCGGCGCAGCTGGCAGCTTTCTCACGTACTGCTCACCCATCACCATTGGGATCACGTGGACGGCCTGCCCGGCATTCTCGACAGCCACAAAGCACAGGTCTACGGCGCCAAGGCTGATGCGCACCGCCTGCCCGCCTTAGATCTGGCACTGGAAGAGGGGGAAACCTTCGATTTTGCGGGCGAAACCGTCTCCGTGATGGATGTCTCCGGCCATACGGTGGGGCATATCGCCTTTCACTTCCCGGACAGCAAAGCGCTCTTCACCGGCGACAGCCTGATGGCCATGGGCTGCGGGCGCCTGTTTGAAGGCACGCCAGCACAGATGTTTGACAGTCTCAGCAAGCTGGCCGCCCTGCCCGACAGCACCACAGTGTGTTCCGGTCACGAATACACTGCTTCAAACTGCGCCTTTGCCGCATCGCTTGGCGAAAAAAACGACGACCTGGCCGCACGCATTGCCGCCGTAGAGGCCATGCGTGCCACCGGGCACCCAACCGTGCCCTCCAATCTCGGTCAGGAAAAACATACCAACCCCTTCCTGCGCAGCGCTGACCCAGCCCTTCAGGCCGCCATTGGCATGGCTGGGGCCGCACCGGTGGACGTCTTCACAGAGCTGCGCAAACGCAAAGACAACTTTTGATCTGAACCTAAAGAGCGGGCGTAAAATACAGTATATGCCCGCTCAATACGGTGGCGGCTCACGACAGAGTGACCCAACCAGAGGCTGTTTCCTGTGAAATCTGTATCAAATTTTGCAGAAAGTCCTTGAAGACCGCCGCCAATCGACCAAACTTTAACACACCGACCTTATGGTAAACGGCGGGGGCATCCGCCACCATATAACCCCGGAGGGAGCAGTCACACCGTGCCGTCATTTTCAAACACGCTCGAACACGCCATCCACGCTGCGCTCGCGCAGGCCAACCAGCGCAAACATGAGTTTGCCACGCTGGAGCACCTGCTCCTGTCTTTGCTGGATGAGCCCGATGCGCTGCGCGTGATGCAGGCCTGCAGCGTGAACATCGACGAATTGCGCAGCGACCTGATCGAATTCATTGACGATGACCTGTCCAATCTGGTCACCGATGTCGAAGGCAGCGAGGCGGTGCCAACCGCCGCATTCCAACGCGTGATTCAGCGCGCCGCCATCCACGTTCAAAGCTCTGGTCGCACCGAAGTGACCGGTGCCAATGTACTGGTGGCGATTTTTGCCGAACGCGAATCCAACGCCGCCTACTTCCTGCAAGAGCAGGACATGACCCGGTATGATGCGGTGAATTTCATCGCCCATGGCGTGGCCAAAGACCCCGCTTTTGGCGAAGCCCGCTCTGTCAGCGGCGCGGATGATGAAAGCGAACAGCGCATTGAAGGCACCGCCGAAGGCGGCGAAGCCAAGGAAAGCGCGCTGGCCAAATACTGCGTTGATCTCAACGTCAAAGCCAACAAAGGCGATGTGGACCCGCTGATCGGCCGCGACCATGAGGTCGAGCGCTGCATTCAGGTGCTTTGCCGCCGCCGCAAAAACAACCCGCTTCTGGTGGGCGATCCCGGCGTTGGCAAAACCGCCATCGCGGAAGGGCTCGCACGCAAAATCGTGCAAGGCGAAATCCCCGAAGTGCTCAGCGAAACCACCATCTACTCGCTCGACATGGGCGCGCTTCTGGCGGGCACCCGCTATCGCGGTGACTTTGAAGAGCGGCTGAAGGCCGTGGTGACCGAGCTTGAGGATCACCCGGATGCCGTGCTCTTCATTGATGAAATCCACACCGTGATTGGTGCCGGGGCCACCTCCGGCGGTGCCATGGATGCCTCCAACCTGCTGAAGCCTGCGCTGCAGGGCGGCAAGCTGCGCACCATGGGCTCCACCACCTATAAAGAGTTCCGCCAGCACTTTGAAAAGGACCGCGCCCTGTCCCGTCGTTTCCAGAAGATCGACGTGAACGAGCCAACTGTGCCGGACAGCATCAAGATCCTCAAAGGCCTCAAGGAGTATTTTGAAGAGCATCACAGCGTGAAATACACCGCTGATGCGATCAAAACCGCGGTGGAGCTGTCCGCGCGCTACATCAATGACCGCAAACTGCCGGACAAAGCCATCGATGTGATCGACGAGGCCGGTGCTGCGCAGCATCTGCTGGCCGCCTCCAAGCGTCGCAAAACCATTGGCGTGAAAGAGATCGAGGCCGTGGTCGCCAAAATCGCGCGCATCCCGCCCAAAAACGTCTCCAAAGACGACGCCGAAGTGCTCAAGGATCTGGAAAAATCCCTCAAGCGCGTGGTGTTTGGTCAGGACAAAGCCATCGAGGCGCTCAGCTCCGCCATCAAACTGGCCCGTGCCGGTCTGCGCGAGCCTGAAAAGCCCATCGGCAACTACCTCTTCGCCGGGCCAACCGGTGTGGGTAAAACCGAGGTCGCCAAACAGCTGGCGGACACGCTGGGCGTGGAGCTGCTGCGCTTTGACATGTCTGAATACATGGAGAAACACGCGGTCTCCCGCCTGATCGGCGCGCCTCCGGGCTATGTCGGCTTTGATCAGGGCGGCCTGCTGACCGATGGTGTGGATCAGCACCCTCATTGTGTGCTGCTGCTCGATGAAATCGAGAAAGCCCACCCCGATGTCTACAACATCCTATTGCAGGTGATGGACAATGGTGAGCTGACCGATCACAACGGCCGCACCGTGAGCTTCCGCAACGTGGTTCTGATCATGACCTCCAACGCGGGTGCCTCTGAGCAGGCGAAAGCCGCCATCGGCTTTGGCCGGGACCGTCGCGAAGGTGAAGACACCGCCGCAATCGAGCGCACCTTCACACCAGAATTCCGCAACCGTCTGGACGCGGTGATCTCCTTCCAGCCGCTGCCGAAAGAGACCATTCTGCAGGTTGTCGAGAAATTCGTGCTGCAGCTTGAGGCCCAGCTGATGGATCGCAACGTGACCATCGAACTGACGCCCAAAGCCGCACAATGGCTGGCGGACAAAGGCTATGATGACAAAATGGGGGCACGCCCGCTTGGCCGCGTCATTCAGGAGTACATCAAAAAGCCACTGGCCGAAGAGCTGCTCTTTGGCAAACTGGCCAAAGGCGGCGTGGTGAAGGTCAAGGTCAAGAACGGCGAGCTGGTCCTTGATCTGGCCGGCCCGGAAAACCCGCGCATCACCGGCGACAAGCCACCGCTGCTCACGGCGGACTGATGCTCACCCGCAGTATTGCATTGATTGGCGCGCTCGCAGCTTACCCGGCTGCGGGCGCGCCAACGTTTTCAACACCCGTTGACTGTGAGTTGGGCACAAGCTGCTTTGTGCAGAACTATGTCGATCATGATCCCGGCCCCGGCCATCAGGATCACAGCTGTGGTCCGCTGTCTTATGATGGGCACAAAGGCACCGATTTTGCCCTGCCCAGCCTTCTGGCCATGCAAGAAGGGGTGGATGTGCTGGCCGCCGCAGATGGCATTGTCACCGGCACAAGGGATGGCATGGCCGACCGGCTCTTCCGCGTCGAAAACAGCCCGGCTCTCAACGGGCGCGACTGCGGCAATGGCGTTGTGGTGGATCACGGCGACGGCTGGGTCACGCAATACTGCCATATGAAACAAGACAGCGTCGCCGTGGCGCAGGGCGATCGGGTGCGACGTGGCCAACCCCTTGGCGAAATCGGTCTCTCTGGCCGCACCCAGTTCCCACATCTGCATATCTCCGTGCGGCACAACGATCAGGTGGTGGATCCCTATTCTGCTGATACGTCTGGACCGTCGCCGGATCAGTGCAAAGGCCCGCATCGCTCCCTTTGGGAGGCGCCTCTGGCCTATGTGCCCGGCGGGTTGATCCGCGCAGGCTTTGACGTGACCATTCCCACCTATGAGGATGTCAAATCCGGCATCGCCGGGCGCGCCGAAATTCCCTCCCAGGCCAAGGCGCTGGTGCTCTTTGCCTACGCCTATGGCAGCCGCGCCAATGACATTTTAGAGCTGCGGATTTCCGGCCCTGAGGGGGAGATCTTCTCCCATGCTGTCACGCTGGAAAAGGCACAGGCGCAGTATTTCCGCGCTGGCGGCAAACGCACCCCGATGGGGGGGTGGCCCAAAGGGGCCTATCTCGGTCATGTGCGCATCTTGCGGGATGGAAAGGTCCTCGATCACTCAGAAGTGCCCCTCACCATCCAATAGACAGACCTTAACGTTCCGTGAACTTCAGCTCAATCCGGCGGTTGCGGGCCCGTGCCGCAGCCGTGTCATCGCGATCCACCGGCTGATACTGCCCAAACCCATTGGCCGACAGCCGCGCAGGCGGCAGGCCCAATACATCAATCATATAGCGCACCACTGATAGGGCCCGCGCCTGACTGAGTTCCCAGTTATCCGCAAATGTGCCGCCCGTGATCGGCACATCATCGGTGTGGCCGTCAACGCGCAAAATCCAGTCGATGTTGCTGGGAATATCATCAATCACGCCCTGCAGAATGCCCGCCACTTTAGCCACCTCGGCTTGCCCTTCGGGCGAAAGCTCCGCGCCACCGGGCGGGAACAGCACCTCAGACGAGAAGACAAAACGGTCCCCAACAATGCGCACCCCTTCTTGCGCGCCCAGGAGATTGCGCAGCTGCCCAAAGAACTCAGAGCGATATTGCGCCAGATCCTTGGCTTCCGCCTGCAGCGCAATCTTCTCCTGCTCCAGACGAATACGCTCCGCCTCTTCCAACAGGCGGCGCTTGCGCTCTTCTGCGGCGGCACGTGCAAGCGCGGCATTCAAATCAGAGCCCAGCGCCTCAAGCTGCACCTGCGCCGCCGCATCCCGCTCTGCATAATCATCCAAAATCGTCTGCAACTGCCCCAACTGCGTGCGCAGCGCCCCGATCTGCTGGTTCAACGCCGCAATCTGGCGCAGGCTCTCTGCAGATTTAGCCTCTTCTTCGGAAAGCGCCTTATTGGCCTCCGCCAAAAGCGCATCACGCCGCTCTGCTTCCGTCAGCGCCGCCGCCTCGGCGTTTTCCGCCGCCTTCTGCGCCGCCAAAGCTGCGGCAAGCTCTTCTTCTACATTAAGACCATCGCGCAGTTTCTGCTCTGCCGCCAGTTTGGCCGCCAGCGCCGTTGCCAACCGCTCCCGCAACGACGCCCCGCCGTCCTGCGCCTCTGCCTGCGCGGCGACCGCGGCGGCAAGTTGCGTTTCCAGATCCGCGACCTGCGCGGTCAGCCCCTCAACCTGTGCCGCACGTTCCGCGCCCTCTGTCTCTGATGCAAGCTTGTCGCGCAGGGCCTGCGCAAGCTGCGCCTCCAGCTCTTGAAGGTCTGAGCGCCGCTCGCCCACTTGCGCCTCTGCCGTGGCCCGCGCTGCCACTTCCTCCACCAGCTGCGCTTGCAACTCTGACACCGTGCGCCGATTTTCCTCCAGCCCCAGCAAAGCCGCCGCCAATTGCGCCTGTACCGACGCCAATGCGCCTTCGCGCGCCTCCAATTCAGCTTCCACCGTCGCCAGTTTGAGCACGGTCTCTTCCAGGGAAGCATCCACAGTCTGCCCCTGCACAAGCGCCGCCGCCAGCTTCAGGTCCAGATCCTCCCGCGCCGCCTCTGCCGCCGCCAGCAGGGTCAGCGTGTCTTCGGCCTCCTTGCGCTGCGCCTCAAGCGCCAGGGTCATCGCCGTCAGCTCCGCATCCGCATTTTCAAGCCGCTTGCGCAGCTCTTCTGCGGCGGCCGCCTCCAGCACACGGCGCTGCTCTTCCGCGCTCAAGGCGCGATCCAACCGGTCCGCTTCTGCAGCCAGTTCGTCAATCTGCTGCGCGCCCTCGGCCACGTCCTGACGCAGGCTGTCAATCAGCGCCTGCATCGCATCCGCCTCCGCCGCCGCCAGCCGCGCGGCCTCTGTGCCTGCATCAATCTCATCACGCGCCTGTGCCAGCGCCAGCGAAAGCGCATCGCGTTCGTCAATCAGGGCATCCCGCCGACCTTCCAGCGTTTCGATATCGGCCAAAGCCTGCGCGCGCTGCGCCAAAAGCCCGGCCACCTGCGCCTCAAAATTGGTGATCTGCGTTTGCGCGGCCTGCAAAGCCGCCGCCTGCGCATCCCGCGTCGCGGTGAGCGCGGCAATCAGGGCCGTCTGTTCGCGCAGTTCCGTATCCCGATCCGCCAGCGTCGCCGTCAACCCGCCCAGTTCTTCTTGCAGATTGCGTGTCCGGACCCGTTCGAGCCCCAGCGCATCCGCCAAAGCCGCAACTTCCCCCTGCAGGGCGTCCAGCTCCGTGTCTTTTTCGGTGATGGTTTCGGTCAGCACGAACTGCACGATCATAAAAATCGTCAGCACAAACATCAAAACCAGCAACAGCCCGGTCATCGCATCCACGAAACCGGGCCAGATCGAAGCCTGAAATCTCTGTCCAGTGCGCCGTGACAGGGCCATGCCTTAGCCCTCCTGCCCACCTTTGGGCCGCTTCAGCGTGACTTTAGTGGCAGGTCCATCTGCCTCCTGCGCTTTCACCGTGCGTCGCAACAGCCGTGTGATCGCCGTGATCTCGGTGCGCAGCTCAGTCATGCTTTCCTGACGCCCTGCGGAAATCTCTTCAAGGATGCGCAGCATCTGCACATCAATGGAGCGCAGCCGCATCCGACTTTCGGCATCCATGCCGCCCTCACCGCCTGCACCAGCATCCCCCATCCGGGCCAGCAGACGTTCCTGCCCGTCGCCAATCCGGTGCAGCGCATTGGCCAGCTCATCCAGATTGCCGCTCACATCGCGGGCTTGGGTGGCCTGCGCCATGGTCTCACGCAACTGATCCAATTGACCGGACATATGTTCAAACGCCGCACCCAGAACGGAAATATCACCGCTGTCGCCATCGCTCGTGGAAAAGCCAACCCGCGTGATCGAGCTGAGCCATTCTTCAAGTTCGCGGTAGAACCGGTTCTGCCCGTGGCTGGCAAACAGCTCAAGCAGGCCCACAACCAACGATCCCGCCAGCCCCAGCAAAGAAGAGGCAAAGGCCACGCCCATGCCGCCCAACTGGCTTTCCAACCCATCCATCAGACGTGAAACCACATCCACGCTGGCATCGCCCGCGCCAATATCAAGGCTTTTGATCGTATCCACCACCGCAGGCACAGTGGTCGCCAGCCCATAAAACGTGCCCAGCAATCCAAGGAAAATCAGCAGGTTCACAATATACCGCGTGATCTCGCGTCCTTCGTCCACCCGCGTTGCCACAGACTCCAGAATGGAGCTGGTCGAAGCCGAAGAAATCTGCCCATGTGCACCCCGCTCCCGCAGCAAAGAAGCCAGCGACGCCAGCAGGGTTGGCGGATTGTAAGGATCATGCCCCTCACGCAGCCCGGCAAACCCCTCGATCCAGCGCACCGAGCGAAACAGCGAAAACACCTGTGCAAATGTGGCGGCAACCCCGATCAGGAAGACAAAGAAGATAAAGCCGTTCAGCTCCGGGTTCGCGGTGAACACCGGCATCACCTGCGGCAGGGCGATATAGCCCACAAAGGCCACCAGCCCCAGAACAATCAGCATCAGCAGAATCTGACGCGTCGGCTTAGAGAAATGCGGCTCGATTTTACGGTCCGGCTGATCCATGATGACGGATCCTGACACTTGTTTTTTCTGCGCTCACCCTACTGGCATGTCTCTGTCCTGCCAAGGAGTTTTGGGGCGCATCCTTGGGCTGTGATCAGACGGCGGTCAATCTGTACACTTCCTGAGACAGCCACTTCAGATCTGCATCCTCAATGCCCAGTTCAAACAGATGACTGGCGGTGTTGTGCAGATACTCCGTGTTGGGCCCACGTCCCCCCACTGCGGTCGCAATGATCTCCGCCTGCTCCTGCAACGCCAGATGACAATACTGCACATGATGGGGGTCAATCACATAGGTCACCGCCTCCACCTGCCGCCCATCACTCAGCGCCAGTGGCAGGGTCTTCTCAAGGTAGGCAGAACTCACCAGTTCACGCTCGCGCAGATAGTCCAGGGTCTGTGTCTCATGGCCTTGCGCCACCTTCAGCGCGAGCCCCTGACAATGGGCACCCTCTTCGGCATCCAGCGCCAGCACCAGCCCCGGATGCGCCTCGGTGCCCCGATGATGGATTGAGCGCATACAGAAACTGCGGTGCCAGCCATCCAGACGGGCCACCATCTGTTCTGCCACCTCAAAGCCGGGATTCCACAAGAGCGATCCGTATCCAAATACCCACATATGCTGCCTCTGGTCCTAAACGTCCTGCAGCGTTAAACACCAAAGCGAACCGCTTCGAAAGGGCCCACGCGCATGAAACTTCTGGCATATCTCATCGGCCTCGCGGCACTGGTCTGGTCCGGCATCTGGATGGCCGGATACTGGGGGGTCACAACAGCGCTGCCCGCTTGGTTTGAGGCCCGCCAGAACGAAGGCTGGGTCGCCGAATATGACGACCTCACCGTGTCAGGCTTCCCCAGCCGACTGGACAGCACCTTCACCAATCTCACCCTGGCCGATCCAGACACGGGCGTTTCCTGGGATGCGCCCTTCTTTCAGCTTTTTGCCCTGACCTACCGGCCACATCATGTGATCGCCGTCTGGCCAGACCAACAGACATTGGCCACCCCCGCTGAGAAACTCACGCTTGCCACCGAAGACATGCGCGCCTCACTGGTGCTGGATCCGGGCACGAATTTGACCTTGGCCCGCACAAACCTCGCGGTGCAGGATCTGACGGTTGCCTCCAGTCTCGGCTGGAAGCTCTCCGCTGCTGCCATCAACCTCGCCATGCATCGCCAAGAAGGCACGGAAAGCACCTATCGTCTTGCCTTTCAGGCCGATGAGGTCACGCCCCCTGCCGGGTTTGATCTGCGCGACGAGATTGAGCTGCCGCGCAGTTTTTCCAGCTTCAAAGCCGATCTGGTTGCAGAGTTTGACCGCCCTTGGGATCGCAATGCCATCGAAGAGGCCCGTCCGCAGCCGGTTGCGCTTGACCTCAAACTGGCTGAAATCGTCTGGGGGGATCTGCAATTGCATGCCGCAGGTGCTGTCACCCTCGACACGCGCGGTATCCCAACCGGTGATCTGACCATCCGCGCCGTCAACTGGCGCGACATTCTTGAAGTCGCCCGCCAGTCTGAAAAGCTGCCCATCTCCGTGGTGGACACCGTGGAACAAGGGCTGAGCCTTCTGGCGCAGCTCTCTGGCAATGCCCAAGAGCTCGATATCCCGCTGACGTTTTCAGGCGGCGCAACCCGTCTGGGGCCCCTGCCCATCGGCCCGGCCCCACGCATTGTCCTGCGCTAAGATCAGCGGCAGTACGGACCGCCGCGGTGGCGGGCCACATCAAAGTGGAAATGGTCCTGATGATAGCGGTCTGAATTCGGCCCCAGCACGGTGCCAAAGGGACCACAGGCCTTCTTGTGCATCTTCTTCAGAATGCGGCCTTTCTTGCCACCACGCCAATCGCGCAACACCGAAATGGTCTCGCCATTGTTCAGCTTGATCGCTGAGATATCAATGGCATTGCCCTTGCCATGCTCGCTGATCTTTGCACCCTTTTTGTGGTTGCGCGTTCGACAGGCATAATGCCCCGCGACTTTGATCTCCTGCACCCCACCGCCATAGCTGCGCACAGAGTTTTTCAGACCATTGTCCACCCATTTTTCAAGCGCTTTGGCCGTGTCGCAATTCATGATTGAGGGCGTGCTGAGCTTCACACCATCCACTTCATAGAGCCGAATGGCCCCTTTGCGGATGCCACAGCCCGGCAGGGTGCCGGGGATCGGGTCAATCTCCTGACCAATCAGATCGCGGTCCCGACAGACTTTGCCGATCCCTGCTTTACGCCGGGCTTTTCTCTCCGCCCGCGTGAGCTTGGCTGGCACCACCTGAGCCTGCGCGACTGTTGCAGGCGCCTCTGCCACCGCCGCCGTCAGATAGGCCATATCCGCGCGCGCTTTGGCGCGGGATGCCGCCTGCGCATTGGCAGGACGGGTCACAGGCCGCAAAGAGCGGTCTGGCGCAAAGCTTGGCAGCGCAACAGGGTAGAGCTGCTGCTCACGCAACACAGGGCGCAGGCTGGTTTCCGGCGCTCCCGCCAAAGACGTCTCACTGCCCAAAAGGCAACAAACCACCACCGTGGCCAGCATTCCAACGCCGCGCGTCAAGGCTTGGGCGCCTCCCGTCCAAAGTTGGGCGCAGCCGTGTCCTGACCCGCCTCAATAATGCCCCGCCGGATCGCTCGCGTGCGGGTGAAATACTCATGCAGATGCGCGCCATCGCCCGTGCGAATGGCCCGCTGCAATGCAAACAATTCTTCCGTGAAACGCCCCAGAATTTCAAGTGTGGCGTCTTTGTTGGTCAAAAACACATCCCGCCACATGGTCGGATCAGAGGCCGCAATCCGCGTGAAATCCCGAAAACCCGCGGCAGAGTATTTGATGACTTCGCTGTCGGTCACCCGGCGCAGATCATCGGCCACACCCACCATCGTATAGGCAATCAGGTGCGGCGCATGGCTGGTGACGGCCAACACCAGATCATGGTGATCTGCGTCCATCTCATCCACATTGGCCCCCATGCCCTCCCAAAGCGCGCGCAGCTGTGCCACGGCTTCAGGGGCCGTACCGTCTACCGGCACCAGCAGACACCAACGGTTGTCATAGAGTTCTGCAAATCCGGCTTCCGGCCCGGAATGTTCTGTGCCGGCCAGAGGGTGCGCCGGGACAAAATGCACATCCTGCGGCAAATGCGGCGTCACAGCTTCAATCACATGGCGCTTCACCGATCCTACATCCGTGACCGTCGCGCCCGCTTTCAACGCTGGGGCAATCTCCTGCGCCACCGCGCCCATCGCCCCCACCGGCACACACAGCACCACAAGATCCGCGTCTTTCACCGCGTCTATGGCACTGTCACAGACCCGATCACAGAGCCCGATGCGCCGCGCGGTGTCGCGTGTGGCCTCAGAGCGCGCATAGCCGGTCACTTCGCCAGCCAGCCCGCCGCGCTTCATTGCCCAGAACATGGAAGAGGCGATCAACCCCAGACCAATCAGCGCCACACGGCCATACACCGGCGCGGACACCACATCGTTCATCGCGCGCCGCCCTTAAACTGCCCAATCGCATGGGCCACCCGGCGACAGCTCGGCTCATCGCCGACAGTGATGCGCAGACAATTGGGCAGACCATATCCCGCCACCCGACGCACAATCAGCCCCTGTGACTTAAGGTAGTCATCACAGGCTTCCGCTTCCGACTGATCGGCAAACCGCGCCAAAATAAAGTTGGTACAAGACGTGTCCGAAGGCACGCCAATCTCCATCAGCGCTTCGGCCAGCCAAGCCCGCAAACGGGTGTTTTCTGCCCGGCATTTGGTCACCCATTCCTGATCCCGTACCGCCGCTTCTGCCAGCGCAGTCTGAATCGGCGACAGGTTGAACGGCTGACGCACCCTGTTGAGCACATCAATAATTTCCTGTGAGGCGTAGCCCCAGCCCACACGCAGACCGCCCAGACCATAAATCTTGGAGAAGGTGCGCGTCATCACCACATTGGACCGCGCCTCAACCAGCCCGGCACCGCCGTCAAAGCCCTGCACATACTCTGTGTAGGCGCCATCATGCACAAGGATACAGCCCTCAGGCAGCCCATCGGCCAGCCGTGCCATATCATTGCCACCAATCATGGTGCCAGTTGGATTGGCCGGGTTGGCGACAAACACAATTTTGGTTTTCTCGGTGCAGGCCGCAAGAATCGCATCCACATCCACGACGCGCTCGCGCTCTGCCGCAACAACCGGGGTCGCCCCCACCATATTGGCAAGGATCGGATACATCGAAAATCCGTGCTGCGGATATACGATCTCATCGCCAACACCTGCATAGGCATGGGTGATGAACTGCAACACCTCATCGCTGCCCACACCACAGATGATCCGTGCCGGATCCAGCCCATGCACCTCGCCAATCGCGGCGCGCAGCTCTTCATGCTCTGTCGAAGGATACCGATGCAAATTCAAACCGGTCTTGGCATGCGCATCCTTGACCACGTCACTGCACCCAAGAGGGTTTTCGTTGGAAGACAGTTTGGTGACGTCCTTGACGCCCTCAACCGTTGATGTGCCGCCGACATACAGGTCGATGTCCATAATACCCGGCTGCGGCTGAATTCCTGACATGCGAACTCTCCTTCGTTGTTCGCTATGTAGCGAGGCCCAGCCCCATTGGAAAGACGCGATGCAATGACTGCGCCAGAAGGACGCCGCAAAAGCTGGCGTTGTTGCATGGACACGTCACGCAAACCCGCCTTTTGCACCCAACCGCTTAAGACACCAGCACCAGAGCGCACATCATAAATCAGCACAAAAATAGGAGGTAAAAACGACGAAAGGAGGCGACCCTCATCTCGCCTCCTCCCTTCATGGCACCTGACTGCCAAACCAAGACCGGCCGCCGCTCACAATGGCGCGGCCCTTGACCTTACGGACAGCATCCACCGATCAGGCGTAATAGTCCACAACAGATTTAGAAGAATCGATCCCCGCGTCATCCAGCTTGGCCTTCAGCACCTTGGCAAAGTCCCCCCCACCGCTGCGTTCAAAGCTCGTCACGGCAGAGCGGATCGCGCTCATCACCGCGCCGTCAACGGCCTTGTGCTGCTGGGCTTCGTTCTGACCACGACTGGCGCGCACCAGCTCCCGGATTGGCGGCACTTCCTGTGGTTTGGAAGGCTCCTGTGGCGCGACCGCCGGTTGCCCCGCGTATTTTGCCAATGCGGCGTGCAACATTGCGTTCTGCGACGCACTCAACCCGCCCCACCCTGTGGATTCGCCTAAAATTCCTACTGCTTCGACCATGCGAAATCTCCTTCATGCACCAACCGTCACTACGGAGCAGCCCCCTATGCCGCCGTGCTTAAGGCAGGATCACCTTTGCAGTTTTTTAAGATTCTGCCAACCAGACCGCTAAAATTGCACATATAAAACTGGCGCTTACACGAGTTTACGCTGGACTTTCCCAATAAATCTGAAAGCCCCCAGACCACCACAGAAAGAAAAACCCCGCCACAATGGACGGGGTTCTCCAAAACTCTTGGAATGTCGGCGAAGATTAGTTCTTCGCGTAGAATTCCACGACCAGGTTTGGTTCCATAACAACCGGATATGGCACGTCGGACAGGCCGGGCTTGCGCACATAGGTTGCGGTCATCTTGCTGTGGTCGGCGTCGATGTAGTCAGGCACGTCACGCTCTGCGAGCTGAACAGCTTCCAGCAGAACGGCGAGTTGCTTGGACTTCTCGCGCACTTCGATCACGTCACCTTCTTTCACGCGGTAAGATGCGATGTTCACGCGCTTGCCGTTCACCAGCACGTGGCCGTGGTTCACGAACTGACGTGCTGCGAAAACGGTTGGCACGAATTTCGCGCGGTACACAACCGCGTCCAGACGGCTTTCCAGCAGGCCGATCAGGTTTTCACCGGTGTCGCCTTTTACACGCTCAGCGTCGGCATAGATGCGACGGAACTGTTTCTCGGTCAGGTCACCGTAGTAGCCTTTCAGCTTCTGCTTTGCGCGCAGCTGGGTGCCGAAGTCGGACAGTTTGCCTTTGCGGCGCTGACCGTGCTGGCCTGGGCCATAGTCACGACGGTTCACTGGGGATTTTGGACGACCCCAGATGTTTTCGCCCATCCGGCGGTCAATTTTGTACTTGGCAGCAGTTCTTTTTGTCATCTGCTGATCTCCTTCGTTCAGGTTTTCGAAGGGCGTTGTCCTCTTGCCGGATTTTGCCGACATGACAGGGTTCCTCTTGCGAGGGCCACCAACACCAATGAATGCGCGCTTATACGGGGGATTTTGAGGGAGTCAAGCGGGGAGTGGGATACACCAGCTTTCACGAACCAGCAGTTCGCAAAACCGCCGTAATTGCTCCCCACTTATGCCGGACAGCCACGCAAAAAAACACCCGTATTGACTGAAACAGGTCTTCTATGAAACGTGCCTTTGCATCACTTGCAGTATTTTTTCTGAGTTACACGGTCGCGACCGCGCTCATGCAGCCCGCGCCTCAAACCTACGCCGATCTCGCCCAAGCGTTCTGCCCAACCGAATGGGCCGCGCTGAACGCGGTGGAGCCGCCAGCCTACCTAGAAAATCTTCTAGATCCCCTAAATAGCCAAATAGCTGTGCGCGAATCTGGCAGCACCCCAAGCCAGAACGCGATTCTGCATCGCCCTTTCCTTCTGACCACCGTAACTGCCGATTTTTTGAGCCGCTTTCTCGCTTTTGAAGAACCGCATTTTCACACGCCAAACCATATTGCGCAAACCGAGGCTCAACTGGCGTTGATCAACTGCCTGAATCCCACGCCGAAAGAGCGTCGAGTAATCATCCAGACGATGGCGCAGGTCCTCAACACCTCAGAAGCAGAAGCCTCCCAAGGATACACCATCATTTTCCAGCAAACCGATCACATATTCTGCATGGGATTCGACAAAACCTTTGAAGCGATAAAGGCACTGGACCCGTCCAGCACCACTTACAAACGGGACGTTGAAGCAACAATGGAAACCACCATGACTATTTGCCCTGAGCCCTAAGCCGCCAACCCCACCACCCGACTGATCTCCCCCCCCACATTCACCGCACGATAAACCGGGAACGGCACCCGCTCTGACAGATCAATCTCCCGCGCCACCCAATCCTGCGCCTCAAGCCGTTGCAGGGAGGTGGACAGCGCGCGATCCGTGATGCCGCCCAACCCGGCCTTGAACCCCGAAAACCGCAGCGGCTGCGCTGCCAGCGCCAGCACAGGCACGGTCCAGCTTTTGCGCAGCAAACCTGCCTGCCCCGCATCCGGCACCGCCTGAAGCACGCGATGCGCCAAAGCCGCCGCCGCCTTGCCTTCTTCCGTAAGAACAAACTCGGGCCGCAGCGGATGCCCGTGCCCGGGATTGCGCGCCACCAGACCCAGCGCCATCACATGCTGTAAACTGGCCCCAAAGGCGGTGCGCCCAGCGCCGGTGGCCGCCAGCAATGTCGCCTGCCGTCCGGGCACACCGCGATGCAGATGCGCCAGAATATCCAGCGCCCAGGCGCGGGAGGTCAGCTTGACAAGCAGCTTAATGTCCATAAAGTATAGTTACTACATTTTTTGATTTGATCAACCAATAAGGACCCGCCCCATGGCCCTCGCCGCATTGACCAATATCATCACCCTGTCGATTTCCGTCAGCGACCGCCACGCCAGCGCCGCGTGGTTTGAAGAAAAGCTCGGCTTCACCCTGCGCTATCACCTTGATGACGCTGGTTGGAGCGAGCTGAACACCAAAACCGATGGCGTGATTCTGGGCATGGGAGAACAAATTGAACCTCAGCCCGGCAACTGCGTCCCTGTCTTTGGTGTTGAAGACATAGACACCGCCCGCCAAGCCCTTGAGGCCGCAGATGTACGCTTTGATGGCCCCACACAGGAAATCCCGGAGATGGTCAAACTGGCCACCTTCTATGATCCGGACAACAACGCCTTCATGCTGGCACAGGATCTCAGCACATCATAAAAAAACCCCGCACAATCGGCGGGGTCTTGGGCCTCAACCCAAACGGCTCACGCCGCATCATGCAACAGAATCGCCGCCTCGCTTGCGGTCAGATTGCGCCGCGCCATGGGACCATAACTGTGCGGATCGCGGGCAAGTTCCGGCAGATGCTGCATAAGCCGCGCGCGGTCATCCGCCGCCAGATTGTCCAGATCCGCGCTTGCCGGATGGAAGCTCTCCGTTTCCACCCCATTGGCCCAGATCACCTCGTGTCCCGGCAACAAAAGATGTACATAGGTCACCTCGCGCAGGGCCGCATCCACCGCCACGGTGCTGCCATTCACCAGATCCCGTGCCGCCACCAACACCTCTGGCGCATTGAACAAAGCCTCCGCTGTTGCCCCCCGCAGCAGCATACGGTGCTCTGGGCTGACCAACAGCTCCTGATCGGGGCGCTCAATGCCCAGCGCGCCGGGTTTGATGCGAATCGGGCGCAGCTTGGGCATGGCAAACAGGCGGGCACCGGTCATCCGGCGGCTGCCGATCCACTGAATCTCCTGCGCTCCGCTGTCACGCGTCTGCACGCGATCGCCTTCTCGCAAAGCCTCTATCAGCTTCGGGCCTTCAGGCGTGGCAATCCGCGTGCCCGGAGTGAAACAAATCACA
Organism: Shimia sp. R11_0; assembly: GCF_017744035.1. Lineage (NCBI taxonomy): Bacteria > Pseudomonadati > Pseudomonadota > Alphaproteobacteria > Rhodobacterales > Roseobacteraceae > Shimia > Shimia sp. R11_0. Next base: position 87,290 of record NZ_JAGHQY010000007.1, read on the forward strand.
CCACTGCCCGGCTCCTGCACCTGCGGTCGTTGTAAAACACTCATGGATTGATGCACCACCCACAAGTCGCGCCCCTTGGGCGGCAACTCATCCAGAAACATCAAAAGGGGCGCGCTGCCGGCAACATCAATCACTGTCGCCGTATAGCTGTCTGCCCCATCGGTCACCACAAAACCGCCCTCCATGAGCGGCGCATCGACGTCGACAGCTCCGAGAGTGTCGACAGATACCTGTGGATCTACTGCTGCACCAACCAGTCGGCGCACCATCTGCGCCGCCCGCTTGCGTATGTTTGTCCCTTCGTCGTCACGATCCAGACGCAACAAATCACTTGGACCATCCACACGCACGGGGTCCCCGGCCCATGACCACACCACGCCTGTTTCCAGCGCCTGCAAGGGTGCAGCCTTCTGACCGTCAATTTCTGTCTGTGACCAGGAGATGACAAACGTGCCACGAAAGCCCGTTTTCATTGCCCGATTACCTGCCTTGATAGTTTTTTTATTATGTGGAGACTAACAAAGCCGACGACAATTTTCCAGCGTCAAAAAAGTGTTAACAAAAAATTTCTGAAGTGGGCCATTCTGGCGCCACACCCTGCTTGGGGTCAGGGATCTCTCAGAAACGGTAGGTAAAGTTGATCGCACCGATCAGCTGTTCCTCAGGCTGGGCTTCAAATTCTTTGCCAAGCCAGGACACGCCATAAAAGATGCTGTGCTTCTTGCCGGTCCAGTTCACACCGGCACGCATACGGGTCCGCACATCGGTGCGCTCCAATCCACCCACTTCTGGCAGGTAAATACTGTCAGCCACTTTGGCAGCATCCGCCCCGACGATCAGGCTCACACCCGGTGTCTGCGCACGTACCACGCTATAGCGATGCCCCGTCACGCTGTCCCGTGCCAGCAAATCCGCGCGACCGTAGCTGCCGAGCGTGAAGTCAAAGCCGACGCGTGCCAGAGTCTCATCGCCGCCGCGCAGCTCCACAAAGGGGCGCAGGCGCGCACTGTCGCCAAAATCAACCGTAGTTCCAAACTCGGCCACACCACGCAGACGCCATGCATTTGGGATCTGTGCGTCCAGCACCTGCTGAGACGGCAGTGGCGCTTCCGCATTACGGTGAATAAACCCTTGAATCTCATCCAGATTTGTCTGCGGGCCAATCGCGACAACAGCCGCGCCAAGACTGGCCTCCAGCCAGCCACGCTGGATATGATTGTGCACGCCAAAGGCCACAGAGGAGGCATAGCGACGGTCCCAGCTGCGCTGCGTGCGCAAAGACATCGGCGCAATGATTTCTCCGCCCAGACGAAACTCCAGCAAAGACCCGAGTGTCTCCGGCGCTGCGCCATCCCATTCCGGACCATAGGCCAGACTGAACACAGCCGAGCCGGTCCGCCAGCGGTCATACCCATCACCCAACGTGTCATTGACCAGCAGATACCCTGCTCCCAACACACTGCGCTCTTCTGCCTGAGCCGCCTGAACGGCCAAAACACCCGCCAATACGGCGCCCACCAACTTCTTAAACATTGCACACCCCAAGTTGTGCCCCCGGGGTCATATCTACTGATGTGGCGCATTTGCTTCGAGTCAGAAGTGAATAAATGGTAAATAAGCCTAAAAATCGAAACAATTGCATAAGGCATTGCGCGGGTCCGCACGACAAGGCGCGCCTCAACACAGAAAACCCCGCCGAATGACGGAGCTTCAACCAATTGTTTTTAATATATTTTCAGATCACACCAGTAAGATCAGAAGAGTGCCGCCTCACGTGCGATCAACGCAGCCTGTGTTCGGTTTGCGGCACCAATCTTGCGATACAGGTTCTTCACATGCAGCTTGATGGTTGGCTCAGACAGGTTCAAATCTCGGGCGATTTCCTTATTGGCCTTGCCCTCTGCCAGCCCCTTGAGCACCTGCATCTCCCGCTTTGTCAATTTCTGCGCAATCGGATGGGCCGCCCTGTCTTCTCCGGTATCATTGAGAAACTCTGCCGGCACAAACTGCTCGCCAGCCGCCATAAAGCGCACCGCATTCACCAGAGATTTAGCGGGCAGTGTTTTGGGCACAAACCCAGCAGCACCCAGACCCATCGCCCGATGCACCACGTCCCTGGGAGCCTCCCCAGACATCAAAGCCACACGTGGCGCAGATACATGGGCCATGGCACGCGTCAGCCCCTCAAGCCCCTGCATGCCCGGCATGTTGTAGTCCAACAGCACAAGATCAAAGCCACCATGGACATCCAGCGCCCCAATAACACCTTCGAGATCCGACACGGCCACAGTCGATGCTTCCCCTGAGGCTTCCACAAAAGCCACAAGAGTATCCCTCAACAGGTCATGATCATCCGCAATCAAGATTTTCACAGCTGGCTCCATTGGTCATCGCGCTGATATCTGGCGGCACTCATCCAACAACAAGGTGGGGATTTCCCAACCTTTGGCAAACAAGCGCAGTTGAAGCCAAGCTTCAACACCCAGAATTCGGCAGGCGCTGTATTAAACTGAATAAATTTAAAAAATTCTGGGTGTAATAATGCCGAAAACCTATCCCTTTGTATAGGTGCTTTATACGCTTGACCATGTGTTCAAAGCGGACAACTGCCGTATTACTCACGTTAAGCAAATACAGGTGGCAACACATGCGAAAAACGACCCGTCCACTACTCGCACTTGTCATGGCCGTATTGCTACCACTCACGACAGCCTCATGGGCTGAGGACGCCAAGGATGTTCCATCCGGAAGCGTCGTGCTGACCGTGTCGGGGAAAATCGACACCACCAACGTCGGTGACACGGCTCAGTTTGACTTGGACATGTTGCGCGCATTTCCTGCAACGTCCTTTTCAACAACCACCATTTGGACCGACGGGGTTCAGATGTTCACGGGTGTATCCTTGGCGTTGTTGCTCGATACTTTGGGGAGTACCGGCAACACGCTAAGGGTTTCCGCAATCAACGATTATTCCATCGAATTTGACACCGATGTTTTGCAGGCGGATGCGCCGATTCTGGCGTATGAACTGAACGATGAACAAATGCATCGGCGCGACAAAGGCCCGCTTTGGCTGGTGTATCCGTATGACGCAAAAGAGAGTTTTCGCACAGCCAAGGTCTACGCGCACAGCGTTTGGCAACTCGACAGGATCGAAGTCCTCGACTAACGTGACCACCATGGTGATGTCACTCCTGCCTCCGGTATACTCGCAAGATGTCGGCATATCTTGCGCCCCATATCAGCCATGCCCGCCCAAAGTAGCAGGCACTCCGGACGCGCGATGACCACGCGCGGGCCGTCTCCGATGTCTCTCCAGCGGGGGATCAAGGACGCCTTCCCCCAATTCAAAACCTCAAAGTGGCGCCGTGCCTTTGGCGCCGCGCTTGTCGCCTGCGCCGCTGCGTTGAGCGTTGTGGCCGCCTTTACCGCCTATGAAGTCCTCACAAACTTCCGCGAATTTCGCACAGAAGCCTCCGACAACATCGAATGGTCCCTCGCGCAAACAGAGCTGGAAACCCGCGACTTCACCGCAGCGCTAGAAACTGCCATGCTGGACCCTGAGGGCGATCTCGACCGGCTGCGCCTGCGCTATGACATTTTCTACAGCCGCATCGTCACGATGCTGAACTCGCCCAACTATCAACGGCTCAATGTCACCCCGGAATTCGAAGGCGCTCTTCAGCGCGTGCGCCGGTTTCTGGACAGCAGCGTCGCTCTGATTGACGGCCCCGATGCCGACCTGCGCGCCGCACTCCCGCTTCTGGCGGAACAATCAGGCCATCTGCGCAACGATACCCGGACGCTTTCCCTCAAAGGCCTGACATATTTCGCCGAACATGCAGACGACCGGCGCGAACGCGTCACCGGCACCCTGCTGCGCCTGACCTTCAGCGCCGTCCTACTGGTGGCCGCGCTGGTCGCCCTGATCATTCACGTGTTCTCACTCTATCGCCGCACACATGAACACAATCAGGCTATCGAACAGGCCAACGACCGGATGAACACCATTCTCACCGCCTCCTTTGACGGCGTGATGGTGATTGATAGCGCGGCGCGCGTGCTGGAGTTCAACAAAGCCTGCGAAGTCATGTTCCAGCATCATTTTGAAGACATCAAAGGCCGCAACTTCCTCGATTTTGGCGTGGCCGCCGACAAACGTGCGCAACACGCCAAAGCGCTCGAACGGATCATCGCGCAACAGGCAAACCATGTTGCAGGCACGGGCCCCATCCGCATGGACGCCCAGCGCGGCGATGGCACGCTGTTTCCGGTAGAAGTGTCCCTGGAAACCGCTCAGGAAGACGACCGCATCATCGTGATCGCATTCATCCATGACATTTCCGATCGCATCGCTGCCGAGCATGAACTTGTGCGTGCCCGCGACAGCGCCCTCGCCGGTGAAAAAGCAAAAGCCGAATTTCTCACGGTCATGAGCCACGAGATCCGCACCCCCCTCAATGGGCTGCTTGGCAATCTCAGCCTGCTCAACGACACCGCCCCCAATGACACGCAACTGCGTTACATCCGCAATATGGAAATCTCCGGGCGCGTTCTGATGCGCCATGTTGATACGGTCCTCAACATCGCGCGCTACGAAGCAGGGGTGACAGCGGTTTCCGTGGCAGACACAGATCTGACGATGATGCTGCAAGAACTGGTCGACAGCCAGCTCAGCGCCGCTACCGCCCATGGCAGCGCTCTGAGCTGGCGCTGGGAAGGCACACCGTTTCCATGGGTGCGCACAGACCGCGCCGCAGTAGAACAGGTTCTGCTCAACCTGATCGGCAATGCCATCAAATTCACGGAAAACGGCGCCATCACGATCGAGGCAGAAGCCCTCCCCGATGACGACGACACCATGACCTTGGTAGAATTTCGCGTGATAGATAACGGCGTGGGCATCGCAGAAGATCGCATCGCGCGGGTGTTTGAGGATTTTGTCACCAACGATTCCACCTATGGCCGCGTGCCTGGCGGCACAGGTCTTGGCCTTGGGATCGCCAGCCGAATCGTCAAAACCCTCGGCGGCGACATAGGGGTGGAAAGCACACAGGGCGTGGGCAGCGTATTCTGGTTCCGTCTGCCGTTGGAAAAAGGGGACCGCCCATCAGAAGCAACGGTCCCCACCCCAAGCACAGACCAAATGCCGCTGAATATTCTTGTGGTCGAAGACAACATCATCAACTGTGAACTGACCGAAGAAATCCTAATCAACGAAGGCAACACCGCCACCTGTGTCAACAATGGGCTGGAAGCGCTCGAACATGCCAAGGTTCACAAATATGATCTGATCCTCATGGACATCTCCATGCCTGTCATGGACGGTCTGCAAGCGACCGTGGCCATACGCAACAGCGATGGCCCGAACACCGATACGCCCATCATTGCCTTTTCCGCAAACATCCTGCCCGCAGAACGCGAGCGACTATTGGCACATGGGATGGATGGCTTTCTGGCCAAACCCCTCAATCGCACCGCCCTGCAGGAGAGGTTGCAACAGGCCTATGCCGATGGACGCGACCATCCTCAGGATCTCGACGACATCACAGGTGAGAAGGTGCACGCCGACGCAACAGAGGACATTTTCGACACCAATAGCCCCTATCCGCTGCTGGATATCCTCGCCTTTCAGAACAACCGCACCGGCCTGCCAGATGCCACGTTCCAGCGCCTCCTGTCGCGATTTGTGGACGAGGGCGATGCGCTCAATGCGGCCATCACCGCCCCCTATCGCAACTCAAGCAAAGTCGCCCGTATGTGCCATGACCTCGCGAGCGCCTCCGCCGTCTTTGGCGCCCGCGCCTATCACGAGCGTTTGATCACCGCAGACACCGCCACCAAACAGAACGACACTGCCGCCTTTGAAAATGAGCTGACCACCCTGCCCGCCCTTTGGCACAAAACCCGCGCCGCTTTGATTGCGCAAGTTCCCGCAGTCTCAGAAGGGTAAAGGTAACACTCAGGGCATTTCCACACCCGTGGTTGGTGGAAAATCACGTACAGCCTGCAAAAACCACCCCAGCGCGCGGCCCCTTTGCCCGCCTGTGCGATAGGCCACGGCCATCGGCAACGGCTCTTGCAGTGGGAAATCCAAAACTTCAAAACGCGACCGAAAATGGCGGCTCTTGGCATAGCTGTCCACGACAAAGCCCACGGCTTCACTGCGCTCGATCACACCCGCCGCCATGGTGAAACTCTGCATGATGTGCAAGCGCCTCAGCGGATCCCCCTCCCCCTGCTCCATCAAATGCTGTATCGGCTCCGCATAGGGACCACTGGTCTCAGGCACAATCAACGGCAAGGCCGCAACATCTGCCGCGCTCACACGCTTGCCTGCCAAAGGATGCCCGCGCCGGACAAAGAACAAGGCTTGCAAGGGCGGCAAAGCCTCACATTGCACGCCCGCTTCCGCCATCAGAGGCCGTGCAGGCCCCAACAGAGCGTCCAGGTCCCCCTGCCGAAACAGCTGCAAGCCCGCCTCAAAAGACGCTCCGCGCAGATGCACCCGCACATCAGGATGGTCCCCCACCAAAGCCCAGATTGCGCGGCTCATGAGCCCTTCAAGTGAGCTTGGTGACACCCCAATCCGCAAGACCTGTTCTCGGGTTTTGCGCCCCTGATCCACATCGGCCACCAATTGATCCACATCCGCAAGGATGCGTGCGGCCCGGTCTATGAACTGGCGCCCTTCCGCTGTGGCAGAAACGCCTCGCGCATGGCGCGCAAACAGCGCCGCACCAAGCTCCTGCTCCACGTCCGCAACCGCCTTGGTCACCGCAGATTGAGTGACATTTAGCATACGTGCTGCGCCGCTAATGGCCCCCTGCCGGTCCACCGCCACCACATAGCGCAATTTGGTCAGGTTCATCCATTCCTCCAAAGAATAGCACGGGACAACATTGAATTTGCAAGATGGCATGGTCAATCCGATACTCGCCACAAATCTCTGAGGAGCGAGCAGGGAAACAGGAGGAGGTTCACATGGGGCAAGAGGTCATTGTGGCCGGTGTCGGCATGATCAAATTTGCAAAGCCGGGTGCATCAGAAAGCTACGATCAAATGGGCGCTGCCGCTGTGCGCGCCGCACTCACGGATGCTGGCCTGCCTTATGATGCCGTGCAGCAAGCCTATGCCGGCTATGTTTATGGGGACAGCACCTGTGGGCAGAAAGCGCTCTATCATGTGGGCATGACAGGCCTTCCCATCATCAATGTGAACAACAACTGCTCCACCGGCTCAACCGCGCTTTTCATGGCCCGTCAGGCGATTGAAAGCGGCATGGCCGACTGTGTGCTGGCCGTGGGTTTTGAGCAAATGCAGCCCGGCGCCCTCACCTCCCACTGGACAGATCGCCCAACCCCATTTGACGATTTTGACGCCGCTTGTGACGCGCTTGTGGGACAGGGTGAGATTCCGCTCGCCCTGCGTTACTTTGGAGGGGCAGGCAAATCCCACATGGAAAAACATGGCACGGAACTGGCGGATTTTGCCAAAATCCGCGCCAAAGCCTCACGCCATGCCGCACGTAACCCACTTGCGTTGTTTGACATGGAAATCACGGCCGAAGAGGTGCTCGCCGCCCCCGTGATGTGGGAGGGGGTGATGACCCGGCTCATGGCCTGTCCGCCCACATGTGGAGGTGCAGCCGCCATCCTCTGCTCTCAAGCCTTCGCAGCAAAACATGGTCTGAACACCACGGTGCAAATCAAAGCACAGGCCATGACCACCGATTACGCCTCCACCTTTGAAGCCCAGGACATGATGCAGGTTGTCGGCTATGATATGACCGCAGCCGCAGCGCAACAGGTGCAGGAGGCGTCCGGCATTGCCATCACAGATGTGGATGTGGTGGAGCTGCATGATTGCTTCGCCCACAACGAACTGATCACCTATGAAGGTCTGGGCCTGACACCAGAAGGCACGGCGCAGAAGTTCATTGCCGATGGCAACAACACCTACGGTGGGAAATATGTGACAAACCCCTCTGGTGGGCTGCTATCCAAAGGGCATCCGCTCGGTGCGACAGGCCTGGCGCAATGCTATGAGCTGACCCATCAGTTGCGCGGCACGGCACAGGCCCGGCAGGTCGAAGGCGCACGCACCGCGCTGCAACACAACCTTGGGCTTGGCGGCGCCTGCGTCATCACCCTTTATCAGGCGGCATAAACGCATGGGCATTTTTGACAGGTCGACCAAAGGGCAGATCACCCCATCGATCCGGATCACTGTGGAACCCGGCCCGCTGGCTTTCTTTACGGAGACCATTGGCGAAACCAATCCGCTTTATCGTGACCGCGACGCGGCCCGCGCGGCGGGGCACCCCGATGTTCTCGCGCCGCCCACCTACGCTGTGGTTGTGGGCACATTTGCAGAGCAAAAGGCCAAACGCGCCGGAGCGCCTGACCTGCTTGACCGCATCAATGGTGACCTGCGCGTGCTGCTGCATGGCACCGAAGAATACGCCTATCATGGGTTGATGTATGCCACAGACACGCTGGAGGTGGAAAACGAAGTCATGGATTTCACCGACGCCAAAGGTGGAAAGCTTGAAATCGCCCATATCGCCACCCGCATTTCACACCCCAAACGTGGCCTGCTTGTCGAGGCCAGCCGCCGCCTCATTCACCGTCTGGGCTGAGGGAGAGAGATCATGACAGTCACCCCCACCACCGCACAGGTCGGCGACAGCCTCCCGCCGCTCACCTTCGGCCCAATTTCCCGCAGCACCCTGGCGCTCTACGCCGGAGCCTCCGGCGATCACAACCCGATCCATATCGATCTGGATTTCGCGCACGCCGCCGGGATGGACGATGTCTTTGCCCATGGCATGCTCTCCATGGCACAGCTTGGCCGCCTCGCCACCGACTGGGCCGGGCAGGATCGCCTGCGCAGCCTCTCCACCCGCTTCACCGCAATCACCCCCGTCGGGGCCGTGCTCACCTGCACCGGTCAAGTGACCCACCGCCACGAAGAACACGGTCGGGTTCTGCTCACCGTGAAGCTCGCCGCCCATCTTGAAGATGGCACCCAGACCCTCCGCGGCGAAGCCAAAATCTGCGGCACCGCAGCCCCCTGACGCCAACCGCCCCACCTGACAGGAGACACGCATGCCCAACCACATGTGGATGCGCGAAGACCACAATGCCTTTGCAGCCACCGTCAAACGTTTCTTTGACGAAGAGATCACCCCCAACAAAGACGCCTGGACCGAGGCGGGCGTCATCCCGAAATCCCTTTGGAAAAAAGCAGGTGCGCTTGGCATCCTCGGCGCGACCTTCCCCGAAGCCCATGGCGGGCTTGGCCTCTCCCGTCATTTTGATGCCGTCACCTTTCTGGAACAGACCAAAGCCGGTGACAGCGGCTGGGGCGTCTCCGTGCACAACATCGCTGCACATTATATCACCGCTTTTGGCACCGAAGAGCAGAAAGCCCGCTGGCTCCCGGATCTGGCCTCAGGCGACAAAATTGCCGCCATCGCCATGACCGAACCGGGCACAGGCTCAGATCTGCAAGCCATCAAGACGACCGCCCTGCGCGACGGCAATGAATATCTGATCAACGGTGCGAAAACCTTCATCACCAATGGGGCAACGGCCGATCTGATCGTGCTCGTCGCCAAAACCGACCCCACCGCCAAAGGCCGGGGCGTCTCGCTGATCGTGGTGGAAACCGAAGGGCTCGAAGGCTTCGCCGTGGGCCGTCGCCTGAAGAAAATGGGCATGAAGCGCAACGACACTGCTGAGCTGGCTTTCACCGATGTGCGCGTGCCGCTTACCAATTTGATTGGCACCGAAGAGGGCCAGGGCTTTGTGCAACTGATGCAGCAGCTTCCATGGGAACGTCTGATACTGGGCTATATGGCGCTCGGGGCCTCCCAATGCGCGCTGGAGCACACCCTGACCTATGTGAAAGAGCGCAAAGCCTTTGGCCAGCGGGTCATGGATTTTCAAAACACCCGCTTCAAACTCGCCGAATGCGCCACCAAGATCGAACTGCTCGCCGCCTTCTGTGATCAATGCCTCGCAGAGCTCGACGCAGGTAAGCTCACCGCCGAAAAAGCTGCCATGGCCAAATGGTGGGGCACGCAAACCCAATGTGAAATCGTGGATGAATGCCTGCAGCTGCACGGCGGCTATGGCTATATGTCCGAGTATCCGATCAGCGAACTCTACACCGATGCACGCGTGCAAAAGATCTACGGCGGCACCAATGAAATCATGAAAGAAGTGATCGCACGGTCTCTGGACCTGGACTAAGGACCCATCAAATGAGCAAATTCACTGGAAAGCTGACAGGCAAAACCGCCTATATCACCGGCGCTGGCAATGGCATTGGTCGCGCTGTCGCCCTGAAACTCGCCCGCGAAGGCGCCAATATCGTCGTGAACGACCTCGAAGAGGCCCCCGCCCAAGCTGTGGTCGATGAAATCACCGCCGCCGGAGGCAACGCCATTGCCGTGCCCGGCTCGGTCACTGAGGATGGCTTTGCCGAACGTTTCATCGGCGCAGGTGTCACCAAATGGAACGCCATCGACATCATCGTCAACAATGCGGGCTACACATGGGATAGCCTCATCGGCCATATGACCGACGATCAGTTTGACGCCATGATGGATGTCCACGTCAAAGCGCCCTTCCGCATTCTGCGCGCCGCTTCCGGCTTCATCAAAGGCGCCGCCACCCAAGAGGCCGAAGCCGGGCAGGAAGTCTTCCGCAAGGTGGTAAACATCTCCTCCATCGCGGGCACCGGCGGCAATGTCGGTCAGGCCAACTACGCTTCGGCCAAATCCGCCGTGCTGGGCCTCACCAAAACGCTGGCCAAAGAGTGGGGTCGCTTTAAAGTGAACGTGAACTGCGTCGCCTTTGGCTATATTGAAACCCGCCTCACCGAGGCCACCAACGAGAAGAAATCCATCACCGTGGATGGCAACACTGTCGGTATCGGCATCCCCGAAAAAGTCGCAACAGGGTTCGCCGCCATGGTACCATTGGGCCGCCCCGGCACACCTGAAGAAGCCGCCGATGGCGTCTATCTCTTCTGCTGCCCCGAAAGCAATTATGTCAGCGGCCAGACTCTGACGGTTGGTGGCGGACTGAACGGCACCTAAAAAAGGCCCGACTACAAGTCGGGCTGCGCCGTCCCGCCCCGTTTTGTCGGAGACAAACCTTAGGTTTGGTGGGGCGGCGCATTCGCACCACCCCGCGGGACTACGCAGCCCTCGGCTCTCATGATTGGACCACACATGCTCCAAGGCACCCGCATCATCGAAATCGAAGGCCTCGGCCCCGGCCCCTTCGCCGCCATGCTACTCGCGGACCTTGGCGCAGATGTCATCACCATCCACCGCAAAACCGCCGCCGCGCTCACCGCCGACCAATCCGTGCTCGACCGGGGCAAACGCTCCATCACGCTTGACCTCAAAGACCCAGAGGATCTGGCCACAGCCAAGACACTCATCTCCACTGCCGATGCCCTGATCGAAGGCTTTCGCCCCGGCGTGATGGAACGCTTGGGCCTGAGCCCGGCCGAGTGCCACGCCGACAATCCCGCCTTGGTCTATGGCCGTATGACCGGCTGGGGCCAGACCGGCCCCCGCGCGCAGACTGCCGGGCATGATCTCAACTACATCGCCCAATCCGGCGCGCTTTGGTATGCCTCAGAGCCTGGCACCCCACCCATCACCCCCGCCACGCTGGTAGGGGATATTGGCGGCGGCGCGCTCTATCTGGTGATCGGCATCCTCTCCGGCGTTCTCAACGCGCGCGCCACCGGGCGCGGCACCGTGGTGGACGCCGCCATTGTCGATGGCTCCGCCCACATGATGACCCTGCTCATGGCGCTGCGTCAGGGCGGCGGCCTGTCGATGGAACGCGGCCACAGCCTGCTGGACGGTCCGCATTGGTCGCGCAGCTACGTCTGCGCCGATGGCGGTCATGTCTCCGTCCAATCACTGGAACCGCAGTTCTACGTTCAGTTTCTGGAGAAAATGGGACTCGGCGACGATCCGGAATTTGCCCAGCAGCACAACGCCGCCCTCTGGCCCAAGCTCACTGCGCGCCTGTCCGATCTCTTCCTGTCAGCGCCACGCCTACATTGGGACCGCCTGTTTTCTGGCTCTGACACCTGCGTTGCCGTGGTGCTTTCGCCCGAGGAAAGCGCACAGTCTCCGCATATGGCCGCACGTCAGGTCTGGCATCATCCAGACGGCAATCTTCAAGCCGCCCCTGCCCCGCGTTTTGATGGGAAGGCGGCACAGATCAACGCCGCCCCCAAACGTGGCGAACACACGATGGAGATTCTGGCGGAACTGGCCAAGGCCGGACGTCAAGACCTCTGATTTGCGCTTAGCAACGCGCGGTCGGTCAATAAAAAAGAGGCGCGCAAAAACGCACCTCCGCAATACCGTCGCGATACAGACGCAATACCGACGTTCGATTTTATGGTTAACGCGGGCTCAGCGCCCACGCAACGTGTCGATCATCAGCTGCACATTTTCCGGGTCCGCATCCGGTGTGATGCCGTGGCCAAGATTGAAAATATGCGGCCCTTTGCTGAAGGCATCGACAATCTTGCGGGTCTCATCCACCAGCGCCTGACCACCGGTCACCATATGGGACGACTTGAGATTCCCTTGCACACAGCCGTCCACCTGCACGTGCTCTGCGGCCCATTGTGGCGTCACACCATCATCCAGCGCCACACAATCCGCACCTGTGGCCTTGGCAAAGCCCACATAGCGCTCTCCTGCGCCACGTGGGAAAGCAATGATCGGCACATCGGGATGCCGCGCCTTCAGCTCGGCAATGATTTTCTTAGCAGGTTCAAGCGCATAGCGATCAAAATCCGCACCTTTCAAAGAGCCTGCCCAGCTGTCAAACAGCTTCACAACCTCTGCACCGGCCTCAATCTGCTTGCTCAGGTAATCCACCGTACCCTCGCTCAGACGGTCGATAATTGCGCCAAACAGCTCCGGATTTTCATCCTTCAGTTTATGCGCTGGCCCCTGATCCGGCGTCCCCCGCCCCGCCACCATATAGGTCGCAACCGTCCAAGGCGCGCCTGCAAAACCAATCAGCGTGGTCTCCTTTGGCAGCTCCTGACGCAGGATTCGCACAGTCTCGTAGATCGGATTGAGCGTTTCATGAATGGCGCTCGCCGCATTCAGCTTGTCAAAATCTGCCTGTGTTTCAATCGTAGAAAGACGCGGCCCTTCCCCGGTGACAAACCAAAGATCCGCCCCCAAAGCCTGCGGCAGCAGGAGAATATCCGCAAAAAGAATAGAGGCATCAAACCCGTAACGCCGGATCGGCTGAAGGGTCACTTCAGCCGCCAATTTGCTGTTATAGCAAAGACTTAGAAAGTCCCCTGCCTCCGCACGCGTGGCACGATATTCCGGCAGATAGCGGCCAGCCTGCCGCATCATCCAGATCGGCGGTGTCTCCAGAACTTCGCCCGCCAGCGCCCGCAAGATCGTCTTCTCGGCCATGGTAACCCTCTCCTGTGTTTCCTGTTCGTGGTCTGGCAACAGCGGCAAGATGTCAAGACCACGGCGCTTGTCAGGACACCCTGTCACAGCTATCCAAGCGCCTATGACAGTGACTTTGCCCACCCCCGACTCAACGCTGAAAATCGGCACCCGCGGCTCTCCGCTCGCTTTGGCGCAGGCCTACGAAACCCGGCGCAGGTTGATGGCCGCCTTTTACCTCGCAGAAGAGGCTTTCGAGATCGTGGTGATCACCACATCCGGCGATAACGCTCAGTTGATCGCAAAAGACAAACCTCTGAAAGAACTCGGCGGCAAAGGCCTGTTTACAAAGGAAATTGAAGAAGCCCTCAGCGCAGGTCGCATCGACATCGCTGTGCATTCCATGAAGGACATGCCGGTCTTGCAACCCCAAGGCTTGCTGCTTGACACCTATCTGCCGCGTGAAGACACGCGCGATGCCTTTGTCTCGCCAAATCACGCCTCACTGGCCGATCTGCCTGCGGGGGCAACCGTTGGCACTTCAAGCCTGCGTCGCCGTGCGCAGCTTTTGAATTATCGCAAAGATCTCAACGTGGTGGAGTTTCGCGGCAACGTTCAAACCCGCTTGAAGAAGCTCTCGGATAATGTCGCGGATTGCACCTTCCTCGCCATGGCCGGCCTGAACCGTCTGGACATGGCCCATGTCGCCACAAGCGCAATCGCACCCGAAGAAATGCTACCCGCTGTCGCTCAAGGGGCGATTGGCATTGAACGCCGCGCCGATGATCTGAACACCGCAACAATGTTGGAGGCGATTCACGATACGCCAACCGGCCAACGTCTCGCTGCGGAACGGTCTTTCTTGGCCGCACTCGATGGGTCTTGCGAAACCCCCATTGCGGCCCTGGCGGAACTCGATGGCAGCACGCTCCGCCTGCGTGGCGAGGTGCTGCGCCCTGACGGCTCAGAAAGCCTCAGCGATGATCAAACGGCCCCAATTGAAGACGGCGCAGAGCTGGGAAAAATCATGGCAGACCAGCTTCTTGCACGTGGTGGTGCCGGTTTCTTTGACTGGCGTGGCTAAGCGCGGATCGACATGTTGAAATCGAAAAAGCGCCGGATCTCTCCGGCGCTTTTTCTATCAGATCCACTTTGCAAGTGGCGGCAGGCTCATCAAAACCGCATTGGCGTCATGCCCGGTTTCCAGCCCAAATTTCGTCCCCCGATCATAGACCAAATTGTATTCCGCATAGAGGCCACGATGCACCAGTTGCGCCTCTTTCTCTGCATCCCCAAATGATTGCCCCCGGCGCTTTTCAATCAGCGGCAGGAACGCAGGCAAAAAGGCCCGTCCGATGTCTTGGATGAAGGCGAAATCCGCCGCCCAGTCACCGCTGTTATGATCATCAAGGAAAATCCCGCCCACGCCACGCGCACGATTGCGATGCGGAATATAAAAATATTCATCCGCCCAAGCCTTTAGGCGTGGATACTCCGCCTCGTCATGCTTGTCGCAATGCGCCTTCTGAACCGCGTGGAAATGCTCTGTGTCCTCATCATACTCAAGACAGGGGTTAAGGTCGGACCCGCCACCGAACCACCAGCCATGTGGGGTCCAGAACATGCGCGTGTTCATGTGAACTGCCGGACAATGCGGGTTCTGCAGATGCGCCACCAGACTGATGCCTGACGCCCAGAACCGAGGGTCATCTTTCATGCCTGGCAGCCCTTTGCGCGCCGCCATGGCCATCTGCGCCCGCTCTCCCAACTGGCCATAAACCGTGGAGACATTCACGCCAACTTTTTCAAAAACACGCCCGCCGCGCATCACGGACATAAGGCCGCCGCCCGCATCCTCCCCATCTGCACCGGCGCGTTTCGTTTCTGTGACTTCGAACCGGCCTGCGGCCTGATCCGCAAAGGGACCTTCCGAGTGGTTATCCTCAAGCCCTTCAAAAGCCGCAACAATCTCATCACGTAATGTGCGAAACCACGTGCTGGCTGTTTGCTTTTCCGTTTCCATGGATGCGCTCATCCGCCCCTCCTCCGTTCTTCGCCGGGTCTTGCAAAGCAAGCTTTGTTCTAATGTGCCGGCGTGCTGACCGTGTCCAGCAGTGAGCGACCACCGTCAACGGTCACGATCTGCCCTGTCATGAAACCCGAAGCCTCTGAGGACAAAAACTGTATCGCGTCCGCCAATTCACCCGGCGCCGCAATACGCCCCAGTGGCGTGTGTTGCTCGATTTCATTACGGCAATCGCGATTGTCTTTCAGCGCGGTTTGCAAGCTTGCGGACATCACGGATCCAATCGCCACCGCATTCACGCGGATACGTTCAGGCGCCAGAGCCACAGCCAAAGCGCGCGTCATCTGATCCAACGCGGCCGTCGCAACGGAATAGCCAAGCAAGTCCGGCTGAGAGCGTTGGGCAGCAATGGAAGAGAGGTTCACAATCGTACCCGCACTGCCCTCTTCTTTGCCCTCGGCCTGTTTGATCATCCGCTTGGCCACGATCTGGCTTAACTTGAGCGATGTCATCAGGTTCTGCTGCAACATCAGCTCAACGGATTCATCGTCCGGATCCAACGGATCGCTGGTCGTCACCTGACGACAGCCGTTGATCAGGATATCCACCTGATCGAAGGCATCAATCGTCGCCGAAATCAAATTGTTGATCGTTAACTTTTCGCGCAGATCCCCCGCGAAATACCGCACATTGCCTTCTTCTGGTCGTTCCCCAAACTCAGAACACAGGCTTTTCTCATCCAAATCAGCAAACATGACATTCGCACCATGTTCCAAGAAATGCCGCCCGACAGCAAGGCCGATACCATTGGCTGACCCCGTGATGATGGCCGTCTTACCTGAAATAGAAAATGACATTCACGATCCCCATAACGCTGTCACAACTGTCAAACACAGTCTGTTTCACCCACGTGTGCGGCTTGGTCGTTGCGCCTGCAAAACTTTGAAGCGTGTGTCACCAGCAACTTCTTCGACCTGCTGAAACGCCTCTCTCAGCGTAGCTTCATAAGGCAAATGCCGGTTCGCCACCATAAAGAGTTGGCCCGAGGGTGCCAACATCTTGGCAGCGGCCAAAATAAAGGCTTTTCCAAGATCGGGTTCCGCCTTGCGTCCGGTGTGAAACGGTGGGTTCATCACAACCGTATCCACCCGGTGGCCAGGTTTAAAGTTGGTCGCATCAGACCAATGAAACTGGGCCCGTGCGTCTTTCACATTGGCCCGGGCACATTCAAGAGCAACGTGATCCGCCTCCACCAAATGCATCACCTCAACACCATCACGCGCGGTCACATGGCGTGACAGAAAACCCCAACCAGCGCCAAGATCCGCCACAACACGCCCAAGTTTATTCGGCAGACTTGCAATCAAAAGCTGAGACGCCGGATCAATGCCATCGGCACTGAAGACACCGGGGCGAGTTTCAAAGCCCTCATCAATCTGGCGCGCAGGCCCCGCGCGCCACTCCTCAAAGTCCCCCCCAGAAAACCAGAACAGGCGGCCATGCGCCTTGGCAAAGCTCCCAAGCACCTCGCCTCGCTTACGGCATTCTTTGTAGAGACTGTCGACACCATCCGTCTTCTGGCCATCGACAATGACAATATCAGCAACCTGCGCCGCACGGGCAATCAGATCGCGCGCCTGCGCCTTGGCCCGCGGGACAACCACAATAGCGGCGGAATATGCGCCAGTCTCTTCGGCAACCTTAGCGGCATAGCCCGCCGCCTCAAAAGCATCAAAATCAGGTTTGAACGGTTGGATGACATCGCATCTCTCACGCGGCAGCAAGCTGAGATCATAACCAACGCGTGGGGCGAAAACGGCCAAGCGGCCCTCCTCAGGAAGGGACAGGCCGTGCTCTTCAACGGCCAAAGACAATCTATTGTGAGACATCGCTCTTCGGAGATCGGCCTACGCCAATCACTCCTTCTCCATGGTGCATTGCAATGGATGTTGGTGACGTTGCGCCAAATCCATCACCTGCGTGACTTTGGTTTCCGCAATTTCATGGCTGAACACGCCAACAACGGCCACACCTTTCTTGTGCACCGTAAGCATGATTTCAAACGCCTGAGCGTGGGTCATGCCGAAAAAACGCTCCAGCACATGCACGACAAACTCCATCGGAGTATAGTCGTCATTCAGAAGCAACACCTTGTACAAAGGTGGCTTTTTGGTGCGCACACGTGTTTCCAGCGCGACGCCAACGTCTCCGCCGTCGTCATCACCCATCGTCATTTGTACGTTTCCAAAAGGCATATTCACAAGAATCCGGTCTGTGGTTTGCTGTTTATATAGCCTGAAGATGGAATTAGAAAAGAGGTCTGCAACAATCGGAAGTTTTTCATGTCAGTTTCCCTCACCACCGTGGCTTTTGATGCAGATGATACGTTGTGGCATACAGAACGGTTTTTTCGCCTCACGCAGGCACATTTCGCGGACCTATTGGCAGACTACACCGAACCGGATCATTTGCACGAGCGCCTTCTGGAGGCAGAGCGCCGCAACGTGGGTCACTACGGCTTTGGGGTTAAAGGTTTTGTGTTGTCCATGATCGAAACCGCAATTGAGGTCACAGAAGAAACGGTGCCTGCCTCGGTAATCTCGGAACTGATGGCCTGCGGGCGTGATATGCTGGCCCATCCGATCGACCTTCTGCCAGGCGCCGGTGACGTTGTGGAAACGCTATCCAAATCTCACAGACTCCTATTGATTACCAAGGGTGACCTTCTGGATCAGGAACGCAAGTTGGCGCAGTCTGGTCTTGGGGAATTTTTCGATTGGGTGGAAATTGTCAGCCACAAAACCCCGGCAATCTATGAGCGCACGTTCACCCAACATGCAGATGGCCCACAACACGCCATGATGATCGGCGACTCGCTGCGGTCTGACATCCTACCAGCGCTGAGCGTGGGCAGCTGGGCTGTACATGTTCCCAATGGCCCTGCATGGGCCTTAGAGCAAGCAGAAATGCCAAAAAATCATGCACGCTTTGTGGCTCTTTCATCACTGTCCGATGTTTTGTCACATATCGAAAATCTCTGATCTTACCCGATGAGAACAAGTCTTGTGGCTATTGCAAACAAGTCCACAAGATCCTCTCACGAAGGTGATCACAGCGGACGACACTCTGGAAACAGAGACTTTATTCGTTTGAGTGCCTGTGCTAGCGTCCTCCCAATAATAAAGGTTAGACCGAAAAATCGGCGGCCAGAGGCAGATATAAGGGCAGTTCAAGTGAAGGCTCGGCGCAAACAGCCGGCCCGATTCGGGCTATTTTTCATGACGCTTGCGTTCTGTGTTGCATTGGCACCTGTGGTGTCTTTTGCAGCGCCCTATGCGGCGATGGTCATTGACGCACGCAACGGCAAAGTGCTGCACAGTCGCAATGCGGATACGCGACTACACCCAGCTTCGCTGACAAAAATGATGACACTCTACATCGCCTTTGAAGCTGTCGAGAACGGTGAAATCAGTCTCGATACCAAAGTTAAGATTTCCAAGAATGCCGCAGCTGAGCCCCCCTCTAAACTCGGGTTGGTCGCAGGACAGCGAATTGCCCTCCGTTATCTTATCCGCGCCGCAGCTGTAAAATCCGCCAATGATGCGGCCACCGCCATTGGCGAAGCGCTGGAAGGATCGGAGGCCGCTTTTGCCCGCCGAATGAACCGCACGGCAAAGGCCCTTGGCATGTCCAACACGACGTTCAAAAACGCACATGGCCTGACGGAAAGCGGGCATATGTCCACAGCGCGCGACATGACAACGCTGGGGCGTCACGTGCTCTATGATTATCCGGATTACTACAATCTCTTCTCCCGCCGCTCCACAAGTGCGGGCATCAAGACAGTCAACAATACAAACCGTCGTCTTCTGGCTGCCTACAGAGGAGCCGACGGAATCAAAACCGGCTACACCCGTGCCGCAGGGTTCAACCTCGTGGCCTCCGCAGAACGTGGCAACAAACGTGTGATCGCAACGGTCTTTGGCGGGCGCTCAACCGCGACACGCAACGCCCGCGTGGCCGAGCTTCTTGATATGGGTTTCACCCGATCTGCAAGCCGTGTGGCCCTGCGCAAACCCGATGTCCCGAATTATCAGGGCACAGTCAAACCTGCGGGTAAAACAATCCGCGTTGCGACTGCCGTCAAAAAGTCTCTACGTCCGGTTCTGCGCCCAACACAAGCGACCGAGCAACAGGCACCCGTGGTTGCTGATGCAGCCACAGCGGATACCACATTGGTCGCAAGTGCCACGGTGATTGAGCACGATATCCAATCCGCTCTGTTGCAAGCTCAGGAAGATGGTAGCATCACGCTCGCCAGCCTCAAAGAAGAGCCGACACCGCCGCCCGAGCCCAAAGTTGTCACCCGAATTTCCACCGCCGGTGGACGCCATTGGGGCATCAATGTTGGCCGCTACAACAGCCGCTATGCCGCCGAAAAGATGTTGCTGAAAACGGCTCTGGCGGAGATGGCGACACTGGATGGCAGCTTGCGCAAAGTAGAGAAAAACTCACGCGGCTTTGAAGCGAACTTCTTAGGTCTGTCCAAAGACACTGCGGATCTTGCCTGCCGTCGCCTGCAGGCGCGCCAAATCACCTGCTACACGCTCGGGCCGAGCTGACCGCCTTGAGAACACGCTAAAATCAAAACGCCTTCCACTGCGACAACAGGGAAGGCGTTTTGCTATGTGTAATCCCATCGCGCCTATTGCTTGGGCCGATCGTCATATTGCCCTGACAAAATACGCTGCGCATCCCCTTCCGGGTCATCATATTGATTGGACCGCACAGTATAGAGAAATGCCAACAGGCCAACGCCGCCCAACAGGAGTGAAATAGGGATCAAGTAGGAAAGAACCTGCATTGTATTACCTTAGTCGGAGCGCGTTCAGCGATACTGTAATAGACGACAAAGACATCGCCAAGGCAGCGATGAGAGGAGTTGCCAACCCGGCGACAGCCAAAGGCACCGCGATCACATTGTACACAGTGGCAATGCGGAAATTCTCCCGAATACGGCGTGTGGCACTCTGCGCGGTGTCAATTGCGGTTGGAATCGGGGACAGGTCGCCGCCGAGCAGAACAATGTCGGAAGCCACGCGTGCTGCATCCAAAGCGGAAGCTGGCGATATGGAGACATGAGCCGCCGCCAAAGCTGCCGTATCGTTGAGACCATCCCCAACCATCAGAACATGACGGCCTTCTTGGGTGAATGCCTGTACACGTCTGGCCTTATCTGCTGGCAGCGCCTCCGCAACCCAGCGTTTGATCCCCAAGCGCAGCGCAAGCGTCTCAACCGCACCCGCTGTATCACCGGAAATCAACACGACCTCCTTACCCGACTGCTGAAGCACCTTAACGGCCTCCTCTGCGCCATCGCGCAACGCATCAGCAAAGAGAAACCCAAGCGCAGATTGATCCCCCACAGCCAAATATGCCGCTGTCCGATCACCGGCCTGTGCGCCGACCCAACTGGCACGTCCAAGGCGTACAAGCTGCCCGTCCACGCGCCCCTGTGTGCCATACCCCGGAACTTCCTCAATGTCGCTCACCCGAGCAGGGCGGATCCCTGCCGCTTGCGCCGCTTTGCTCAAAGCCATGCTGAGCGGATGTGCCGAGCCCAGAGCAAGCGCCAAGGCGATGCTTAACTGTTCGTTGGAGAACTCTTCCAAATTGGTGAGCTCCGGCGTGCCTGCAGTCAAAGTGCCCGTTTTGTCAAACACCACTGTATCGACCTGCGCCATACGCTCCAGCGCGGTGCTATGTTTGATGAGCATGCCTTTGCGAAACAAGCGCCCAGACGCAGCCGTGGTCACAGCAGGCACCGCCAACCCCAAAGCACAGGGGCACGTGATAATCAGAACCGCTGCCGCTATGTTAAGCGCGGTGCGCACATCAAAGGTGTAGAGGTACCATCCAAGAAAGCTCAATGCTGATAGGATGTGGACGCCGGGCGCATAGAGTTTGGCGGCCTTATCCGCCAGAGAGGTGTAGTTGGAACGGCCCGCCTCAGCCACGGCCACCAGATCTGCCATACGATGCAGGCTGGTCTGCTCCCCAACCGCGCTGGCGCGGATCAGAAGGGGACCCGTCAGGTTGACTTCCCCCGCACTGACATGTTGACCCGGCTGCGCAAAGACAGGAACTGTCTCCCCTGTCAGAAGGGAGCGATCCAATTCGGATTGCCCCTCCATGATCTCACCATCAACAGGCATGCGCCCGCCCGGCCGCACCTGAATCACATCGCCTACCTTCAGATCCCTGACAGCAACCGTCTCCTCGACGCCATCCACAATCCGAATCGCCCGCGGCACTTCAAGTGCGGCCAGTTCCTCAGCAGCAGAACGCGCAACCGCGCGCGTGCGGTGATCCAGATAGCGCCCAGCCAGCAGGAAAAACACCAAGGTCAGAGCCGCGTCAAAATAGGCGTGTTCCCCTGACAAAGAGGTTTCCCAAAGGGACGTCACAACAGCCAGAAGAATGGCCAAAACGATCGGCACATCCATGTTCAGACGCCGGTGCTTCAACGCACTCCAAGCATGCGTGAAAAACGGTTTGCCTGAAAAAACAATGGTCGGCAGTGCGATGGCGGCCGAAATCCAGTGAAACATATCCCGTGTCGCAGTTTCTGCACCCGACCACACGGAAACAGAGAGCAACATCACATTCATGGAGGCAAACCCAGCAACCGCGAGACGCATCAGCAGATCACGTCCGGCCTTGTCTGCCTCAGTGGCGCTTAGCGTACCAGCATCCAGTTCATGGGCTTCATAGCCGATTTTTTCCAGCGTTTTCGCGAGCTCCTCAGCGGAAACCCCAGCCTCCGCTTCAACAGAAGCCCGCTTGAGCGTCAGATTAACCCGTGCAGAGGTCACCCCGGGGTGCGCGGCCAACGCGCCTTCCACCGTTGCAATACAAGCGGCGCAATGCACGCCGGGCACCGAAAGTGCGATACGCGCATCTTCTTGTTGCAAGGCATTTTCCACCAGCGCCTCTGCCGCAGGAGCGGCGTCACAGGCTGGACAGGCAGAAAGCCCCGGGCGCAATGCAGCTGTCACGGATCAACCCTCATCAATATGAAGCACAACACGCTGTTCAAATGCGGTGCCATCAAGCGCGGTTGCCTTCATCCGGATATTCCAGTTCCCGGGCGCAAGCTCTTCGCGTGCGACATAGGCTTTCCCATCGAACTGAAACTCTGGTTCCCGGTCATCTTTGACATGGGTGGCACGTCCAAGCACGGCCTCAAGATTGCTCACCTGAATGGACTTACCGTCGCCATCTTTGATTGATAGGATCAGCAACCCTCCGGCGGCACGCGCTGAGACATCCCAGCCAAGCGCTTCTTGTGCATCACGACGCTCATCGAACTGTTGGCTGGCAACGTAGGAGTTCTTAACCTCCAGTCCGGGAAAGGTCGCAACGGCATTCCACGCCAAAGCCAGGTTCACGGCGATGATCACCCCAAAGGCTCCCACAAAGATCAGGAGAAAATGAAGTCCTGTGAACTTTTTCTCCGCGCGTTCGTCCGCCATCATTGGGCCTTTCCGTTGAAGATCGTGTCTTTGTATACTCGGTCACCGTTGCTTGTATCTTCAAACCAGAAACGGAACGGAGTTGTCTCACTGTCAGCCGGGAGTGAGCCAGCCGGCGCAATCACATACACGCGCTGATTACGCATTTGGTCTGCAGGCACCGGCACCGCTTCGTAAGGCGTGCCCTCAATCTGCACACGCAAAGCGGGGTCGCCTTTCAGGGATATTCTGAACATCCGGTCATCCCCATGTTTGTTGCGCAAACGCACCTCATAGGTATTGCGAATAGAGCCATCAGACAACGTGACATATGTCGGGTTCCGCACCGGCGCGACAGTTGCCTCAATATCTGACCGCAGGAACAGCGCCACAACAAGACCGATACCCACCAAAGACCAAAGCGTAGTGTACATGATGGTTCGCGGTCGGAATGCATGTTTCCAGACACTGCGCGGTGGCTCGCCAGAGCGTTCGCGCTCTTCGTCAGACAGAGCCAGATAGTCGATCAGCCCGCGGGGCTTCCCGATTTTTTCCATGATGTCGTCACAGGCATCAATACACAGGCCGCAAGTGATGCACTCCATCTGTTGCCCATCACGAATATCGATCCCCATCGGGCAGACATTCACACAAGCCATACAGTTGATACAGTCACCCGTTTCGCTCTCTTTGCCTTTCTGGACTTTCCCACGAGGTTCACCGCGCCAATCGCGATAGCCAATTGTCAAAGTATCCTCGTCCATCATCGCCGCCTGAATTCTCGGCCAAGGACAGGCATAGATACAGATCTGCTCTCGCGCGAAACCACCAAACAAGAAAGTGGTGAACGTCAAGATGGCAATTGTTGTGTAGGCAACTGGGTGCGCCGCGCCCGTAACAAGATTGATCGCCAGAGTGGGGGCATCGGCGAAGTAAAACACCCACGCGCCTCCGGTGGCCATCGCAATCAAGAGCCATGAAATCCATTTCGTAATACGCAGCCGCACCTTACGAAAATCAAGTTTCTTCTGGCGATGCAAACGCAAACGCGCATTCCGATCCCCTTCGATCCATCGCTCCACGAGAATAAACAGATCCGTCCATACGGTTTGTGGACAGGCATAGCCGCACCAGACACGCCCCAAAGCTGACGTGAACAGAAACAGCCCCAAGCCGGCCATGATCAGCAAACCGGCAACGAAGTAGAATTCGTGAGGCCAAATTTCGATCATAAAGAAGAAGAAACGACGGTTTGCCATATCGATCAGAACCGCCTGATCAGGCAGGCTCGGCCCTCGATCCCAGCGCAACCAGGGGGTCAGATAATAGATCCCTAGCGTCACCGCCATAATGATCCATTTCATGTTTCGGAAAGCGCCGTTTACGCGCTTGGGGAAGATTGGCTCTCGTGCCGCGTAGAGAGAAGGTGCGGGACTTTTGCTCACGGAATCACTCGTATGTTGGGAATAGAGTTAGTTCTGTCTTTTCCCAACCCTATCACAACAGAACATTGACATGGGTCAAATCCCACATCTGTGACTCACCTTTGCGCCGTCATAGTCGAGTGATGTAAAGGTCTACGCCAGTTCCGATTTGAGCGATCCGCGCACCTGCGAAGGTGTCTGCCCTGTCCAATTTTGGAACGCGCGATAGAAGGAATTGGGGTCGCGATAACCAAGTAAATAAGCGATTTCTTCGACACTCATCCCAGCTTGCCCCAAGTAATGAATTGACAAGTCGGAACGCGTTTTGTCCAAGATCGACTGAAAAGTCATTCCCTCGGAACTCAGGTATCGCTGAAGGCTGCGACGGCTTGTCACAAGTCGCGCGCATACCGCATCTACGGATGCTTGGCCGGCTGGCAGCAGCTCCAAAAGAGCGTTCCTCACACGCACAGACATGGATGTATTTCGGTTCTGCTCTGCCAACTGGCGTTGCAATTCCCGTCGAAAGCCTGCCCACAGCTGGCGGTTTTCCGAAACCAAAGGACGGTGGGCATCTTCTTTTGTAAGGGTCAACCGGGGTACACGGCACAATACTGCGCTGCGCCCAAAATACCGATCATAGACATCCTGGTGCTCGATCAGCTCTGGCACGCCAACTTCAACGGGCAAAAGATCCACGTCAGTAAATGTTCTACACAGCTCCAGAAAATACACCATTTCAAAAGCAGCCATGCATTCTGGTATCTTCAACTTGGGGTCTATCACGTGAAGTTCCATCGCCACATGGCGATCACTCTCTATAACCGCAAGCCTAACTGGAGCCACCAACGGCTTGAAAACGGACAACCTTTCCAGCCCAACAGCGATATTCGGAGAGCATGAAAAAGCGAAAACCGCCGGGATGAAAGGTCCTTGCGCCATGGTTCTTGCCATCGTGATCGCGATCTCAGGATCGTTTGCTTCATCCGCGATGGCTTGCCACAGCAGAAAAAACTGTTCTGCAGTCAGCCCCCGGTGGTCAATCTCGAAAAGATCCGAAGGCAACCCGCACCGCTGCAGCACACGCTCCACAGAAATACCGACAGCTTCTAGCACTTTGGGAGTCGATTTATGTGCATGATATCGGGGGTGCTTCTGCATCTCGGCCTCTTTGAGTTCGCTTGCAATGTAAGAGCAAGAGCCAAGCAAACCAAGAGCACGCACAATCAGCGAGTAGACTGAGAGGGGAGTTGCGGGTGCCGATCCTTCCAGGAAACGCGCGAACAGGACGGACTGACCGGCACCCAATACCTTGGTGAACAAGCACCTAGGCAACGGACAGCGGCGATTGCTTCGCGCTGTCCTTAGATAAAGACTAGCAACTTTGCATCTCAACCAACTTGATCTTGGTCAAGTAAGTGCAGTTTTTCCGAGAAACCCGTACATTGGGTCAAAGAAAAAGCCGCCCCAACATCTGGGACGGCTGTTTCTTTAAAATGGACTTGCGCGTTACTCGCCGCCACCAAGCTGATGCACATAGGCCGACACAGCCCGTACTTGTGCCTCGGTCAAGCGGCCCGCAGACGAAGCGTCACGCGACCAAGGTGGCATCACGCCATAGCGGCTGTAGGTGACTGTTTCTTTGAGAGTGTCGTAGTCTCCCCCATAGAGCCAGATCGCATCCACAAGGTTTGGCGCCCCTTGTTCACGGTCACCAGTGCCATCTTCCATGTGGCATGCAGAGCAGTTGTCTTCGTAGACGACCGCGCCCGCAGCAACCAAAGACGGATCAGGAGCTTCACCAGACAAGGACATAACGAAATTCACAACCTGATCGATCTCTTCTTTTTCAAGAAGCTCACCAAAGGCAGGCATTTCAGAATAACGCGCATCGTCGTCATCTTCGTTGCGAATGCCGTGGCTGATCGTTGTATAAATCGCCTCGATGTCACCGCCCCAGAGCCAGTCATTGTCCAGAAGGTTTGGATAGCCTTTGGCACCCGCCGCCCCTGAACCGTGACATTGTGCACACCAGGTTTTGAAGACAGCAGAGCCAGCAGACACCGCATAAGGGCCCAATTCGGGATCAGATGCGATTTCTGTCAATTCAGCCGCTTCCAGCTTTGCGTTGATCGGCGCAAGCTTGTCCTCGGCTTCCTTGATGTCGGCGGCAATGATCGCCCGTGTAGACCACCCCATGACACCTGCGGTGGCATTGCTGATGCCCGGCCATGCTGGATAGGCGACAGTGTAACCAATGCCCCAGATGATCGTGGCGTAGAACACCCACAGCCACCAACGCGGCAAAGGATTGTTGAACTCTTCGATGCCGTCCCACTCGTGACCAGTGGTGCTCGGATCGTTGTCAAACTTCTTTGGTGCTTTGCTCATGTCCGCGCCTCCTCAGTCGTGGCGGGTTTATCTTCATGGCGGAACGGGATGTTGGCTGTGTCGCGGTACTCCTTGGTTGCGCCTGGGCGAAACACCCAGAACACAATGGCCATGAAGAACAGGAACAGGAACAAAAGCATCCAGCTGTCCGCAAACTCGCGCAGTAAGGAATAGGTTTCCATCAATTCCCCTCCTTAACGAGATGCCACTGGGGTAAAGGTCGAGAAATCAACCAAAGTACCCAGCATTTGAAGATAAGCGATCAGTGCATCTGCTTCCGTCAGATAGGACTGCCCGTCGAAGTTGCGCACAATCACGCTGTCTTCTCCGTAACGCTCCAAAAGACCGTCATAGTCGCTGTCCGGATCTGCCTGCGCCGCAAAGTCGGCCTGCGCATTGATCACCATCTCCTCGGTGTATGGCACACCAAGCAGAGCCTGCGTTGACATCAGATCACCGATGTACTTGCCGTCAATCTTTGCGTTCTCCAGGAAGCCATATTTTGGCATCACAGATTCAGGCACAACCGCTTGAGGGTCACGCAGGTGGTCCACATGCCAGTCATCCGAGTAGCGTCCGCCAACCCGTGCAAGGTCTGGCCCTGTACGCTTGGAGCCCCACTGGAACGGGTGGTCATATTTGGACTCCGCCGCCAGAGAGTAGTGACCGTACCGCTCAACTTCATCGCGCATCGGACGGATCATCTGACTGTGGCACACATAACAGCCTTCGCGGATATAAATCTCACGACCTGCCAGTTCCAAAGGCGTGTAGGGACGCATTCCTTCCACGTCTTCGATTGTGTTTTCCAGCCAGAAAAGCGGAGCGATTTGCACGATGCCACCGATGGTCACAACCAAGAAGCTGCATACAAGCAAGAGGGTCGCGTTGGTCTCGAGGATCTTATGTTTATCGAGAATAGCCATAGCTGCCGGCCCTCCTTATTCAGCCGGGACTGCGACGGTGAGGCTGGCCTCTTTGGCCGGTGCCTTACGCACAGTCATCCACAGGTTGTAGCACATGATGATGGAACCAGCGAGGAACAGAACACCGCCCAAGCCACGCACAACATACATCGGGAACTTCGCTGCCACAGTGTCGGCAAAGCTGTTCACCAGGAAGCCATTGGCATCCACTTCACGCCACATCAGACCTTCCATAATGCCGGTCACCCACATAGAGGCCGCATAGAGGACGATGCCGATAGTCGCGAGCCAGAAGTGCCAGCTGACAAGTTGCAGAGAATACAGACGCTCACGTTTCCAAAGCACAGGCACAAGGAAGTACAACGCGCCGAAAGTGATCATACCGTTCCAACCGAGAGCACCAGAGTGCACGTGACCAATGGTCCAGTCGGTGTAGTGGCTCAAAGAGTTCACCGCGCGGATCGACATCATCGGTCCTTCGAAGGTGGACATGCCGTAGAAACCAACAGAGATCACCATCATACGGATCACCGGGTCGGTGCGCAGCTTGTCCCAAGCGCCAGACAGCGTCATCAGACCGTTGATCATACCACCCCAGCTTGGCATCCAAAGAACAATGGAGAAAACCATACCCAGTGTCGAAGCCCAGTCAGGCAGAGCGGTATAGTGCAGGTGGTGGGGACCCGCCCAGATATACAGGAAGATCAGCGCCCAAAAGTGGATGATCGACAGCTTGTAGGAGAACACCGGACGTTCGGCCTGCTTCGGAATGAAGTAGTACATCATACCCAAGAAGCCCGCGGTCAGGAAGAAGCCCACAGCATTGTGGCCATACCACCATTGCACCATGGCATCCTGCACACCGGCCCAGACGATCACAGATTTGGACCCGAAGATCGACACAGGGATGGTCATATTGTTCACCAAGTGCAGCATCGCCACAGTCACGATAAACGCAAGGAAGAACCAGTTGGCCACATAGATATGCGGCTCTTTACGCTTGATGACTGTGCCAAGGAACACGGCCAGATAAGCAACCCAGACAACCGTCAACCAGAGGTCAACGTACCATTCAGGCTCCGCGTATTCTTTGGATTGGGTACCGCCCAAAAGGTAGCCTGTCGCTGCCAGAACGATAAAAAGCTGATAGCCCCAAAAGACGAACCAAGCCAGATTGCCGCCCCAAAGACGCGCCGCGCTGGTGCGCTGCACAACATAGAAAGACGTCGCCAGAAGTGCATTGCCGCCGAAGGCAAAAATCACAGCGGAAGTGTGAAGTGGGCGGAGGCGGCCAAAGTTGGCATAGCCCTGCGCCCAGTCAAAGTTGAGCACCGGAAACGCTAGCTGAAACGCGATAAACACGCCTGCCAGAAAGCCCACAACGCCCCAAAAGGCGGTAGCAATGACCCCGAACCGGATCACATCATCCATGTACTCGTCCTGCGGATGCACGACTTTCGTGCCAACCCCCCGCAGAACCCAAATAAACAGCCCAAAGGACACGCCCGCGATTAGGAGGGCGTGTACCATATAAGCCAAATCACGCGCGTAGTTGGCCGCAATCATCGCAAAGAATGTGATGAGACCAAGCGCGATCAGCTTGAAGTAATTTACCATTTCGCGTCCCTTCGTCTTGCTGGACCTGATTCTTGCAGGCCCTAAGCTGATTTAGACTGATCGTGTTTTGATCTTGCCGCGACACAACCGCCTTGATCTGCATCAAGGAAAGAAAAGACCCATGCCGCTGTATTGGCTGGCAGACGGGCGGCTTGCACTACAATCAGATCAGCAAAGTCGTATCTAAAATACATCTCTTAATATCACGGGTAGGTGACAATGGACTACAGATCTTTGCTTTGCGTCCTCACGGACTCAGACTTCGCAAAGGCGCCACTTGCACAGGGTGTCGCTCTGGCCGAGACACAAGATGCACACCTTGATGTACTGGCGCTGGGAGTCGATCGCTCTCAAACAGGCTATTTTTACGCAGGCGCAGATGCGATGCTGATGCAAGAGATGTTGCGGCGGGCACGCGATGAAGCCGAGGCCATCCAGAAAACTGCAACAGAAGCATTGAGCGTGACAAACACTCGTTGGGGCTGTGATACAGGCGTTGCGCAGATCGCGGACCTCGGACGTCACGTAGCAGCGCGTGCGCGTTTTGCCGATTTGGTGATTCTCCCCAAACCCTACGGGAAAACACAGGGCACCGAGCTGGAGCCCACTTTGGAAGCCGCGCTTTTTGAGGGACAAGCCCCTGTTCTGATGGTGCCCGAAGCTGCCGCCCCAATCACCACCCCCAAAACAATCTCGATCGGATGGAACGAAAGTGCGGAAGCTTTAGTCGCGACCCGCGCAGCGTTGCCCTTCCTGAAAGCGGCAGATGTGGTGCATGTGGTCGTCATCGACCCTCCGACCCATGGGCCGAACAGATCCGACCCCGGCGGTCTTCTTTCACAATTCCTGTCGCGCCACGGTGTACGCGTTGAGGTCGACGTACTGTCCAAAACACAGCCACGGATCTCTGACGTGCTTCTAAGACACGCGACCGACACAAAAACCGATATGATCGTGATGGGGGCTTATGGGCATTCGCGGTTCCGCGAGGCGATTTTGGGCGGAGCCACGCGTAATATGCTGGAACAGGCAAACATCCCGGTCTTCCTAGCGCACTGAGGAGTGCACAAAAAACAAGGGCGCTCAAGAGCGCCCTTTCATCACCCGATCTCTATACTTAAGCCTCAGGCCATCAGGCCGCCATCGCTGTCATCACCCGCTTCATCCAAAAGACGCTGGAAGCTTGGCACAGTCACATGACGTTTGCCTTCCAATTCAATCACCCCATCGCGCTTGAGCGCTGACATCTGGCGACTCACGGTCTCAAGCGTCAGTCCGAGATAATCGGCCATGGCTTCACGAGTCAGCGGCAAGTCGAACACCATCTTGCCTGAAACACCCTCAAGCTTCAGCGATGCATCGCGACGACCAATGATCGACAATAGGCTCGCAATCTTTTCTCGCGCAGTTTTGCGCCCCAGAACCAGCATCCATTCACGTGCTGCATCCAATTCGTCCAGCGTCATCTCCAGCAGTCTTTGAGCGACATGAGGGGTTTCGCTGATCATCTTTTCAAAGGGTTTGCGGCGGAAGCAGCACATGACCAAATCTGTCGTCGCCACCACATCATAGCTCGCACTCTCACGCCCTGGGCGCCCAACAAAGTCGCTTGGCAACAAGAGGCCAACCATCTGCGTCCGACCATCTTCCATCGTTTGCGTCAGGGAAGCGATGCCTGAAACCACCGATCCGACGAACTCCATACGATCACCAGACCAAATCACGGTTTGGCCGGCCTCAAAGCTCCTGTAGTATTTGATCGCTTCCAGTTGCTCGAGTTCATCCGCATCACAGCGCGCACAGACGGCGCGGTGCTGGATTGGGCAATTTTCACAACCAATGGACAGGTTCAAAATTTCATTCATGATCTGGCTCGCATACCGACTTGATCTGGGTCAAAGGCGCACTTGTAACTCATCTTTATGTGTACGCCCATGGAAACGGAAAAACAATTGGCGAAGCTGGGACTGTTCGACGCAAAGGTGCCGCGCTACACTAGCTATCCAACCGCCCCACATTTCAACAATGACGTCACGCCAGATACCTATCGGCGGTGGATAGAGGCAATCCCGAGGGGAGCACAAGTCTCCCTTTACGTGCATGTGCCATTTTGTCGCCGACTTTGCTGGTTCTGCGCTTGCCGCACGCAGGGCACATCGACACTTTCGCCCGTCGCGGCCTATGTCGAGACGCTCAAAGCAGAATTATCTCTGCTCAAGAAGAGCCTTCCAGAAGGCGTTTCTCTTTCCCGACTGCATTGGGGAGGCGGCACGCCTACCCTTCTTGCGCCCGACATGATGGAAGATCTCGCCGCCAACATCTTTGAGGTTGCACCTCTGGCAGAGGGCGGAGAGTTCTCTGTCGAGATTGACCCCAACGAGATTGACGATGCGCGCCTGTCTGTTCTCGCGCAGGCTGGCATGAACCGCGCCTCTATCGGTGTCCAGGATTTTGATGACGACATTCAAAAAACCATCGGACGCATTCAGGGCTATGACATCACACGCGACGCGGTGGATATGATCCGCGCCCACGGCGTGCAAAGCGTGAATGCCGACATTCTCTTTGGGTTGCCGCATCAAACGCAGGAACGGATCACCGAAAGCGTGCAAAAGCTGCTATCGCTCTCACCCGACCGCGTGGCGCTATATGGATACGCCCATGTCCCTTGGATGGCAAAGCGGCAACAGATGATTCCCTCAGATGCGCTGCCCACACCACAGGAGCGGCTTGCCCTCTTTGAGGCAGCGCGCAATCTGTTTCTCTGGGACAATTACGATGAAATCGGGATTGATCACTTTGCGACCAAGACGGATGGTCTGTCTGTTGCACAGCGTGCGGGCACATTGCGGCGCAATTTCCAAGGCTACACAGATGACACGGCCGATGTGCTGCTAGCAGTCGGCGCCTCCTCAATTGCGCGTTTCCCGCAAGGCTATGCCCAGAACGCACCGGCCACCTCTGCGCACACTGCAGCAATCCGGGAAGGGCGTTTTTCGACCTCCAGAGGGCACCGCTTCGCAGGAGAAGATCTCATGCGGGGCAGGATCATCGAGGCTCTGATGTGCGACTTCCGTGTGGATGCCGATGAGATCGTGGAAACCTTTGACGTCTCCCGCGCCCAACTGAATGAGATGTTCTCAAACGTCATGGCGCAATTTCCAAACGTACTGGCACTGGAAAGCAACGCATTGGTCATACCCGTTGCCGCGCGCCCACTCACGCGCATGGTTGCCCGTGCCTTTGATGACTACGATATGAGCAAAGCCCAACACAGCGCCGCGATTTAATCGCGGCGCACCGCTTAGGACGACGCAGCCGCAAGAAGGGCGCGGGTATAGTCTGTCTGCGGATTGCCAAACAACGCATCCACAGAGCCCTGCTCCACCACATCTCCGGCTTTCATCACCATGATCTTATGGCTCATAGCACGCACCACATGCAGGTCATGGCTGATAAAGAGATAGGCCAGCCCATATTTGGACTGCAGCTTGCGCAACAGATCGACGATCTGCACCTGCACGGTCATATCCAGCGCCGATGTCGGCTCATCCAGCACAACAAGTTTCGGGCGCAAGATCATCGCCCGCGCAATGGCGATACGCTGGCGTTGCCCTCCTGAAAACTCATGCGGGTAACGGTCCATGCTTGCCGGATCAAGACCGACTTCCTCCATGACCTCCGCCACCAACGTGCGGCTGTCGCGTCCGTCAGGGTTCCCATGCACGCCCAGCCCTTCTGCAATAATCTGCTCACAGGTCATGCGCGGGCTCAGGCTGCCAAACGGATCCTGAAACACAATCTGCATATCCTTGCGCAGGGCCCGCAGCTGTCGCGTGCTCCACTGTCGCACATCGTTGCCGACAAATCCGATTTTGCCCTCGCTGCTGATCAACCGCATGATCGCCAAGGCAAGTGTGGTCTTGCCCGATCCACTTTCACCAACAATGCCGAGAGTTTCCCCTGCCCGCACAGACAGGCTGGCATCATTCACGGCCTTCACATGCCCCACGGTCCGCTTCAACAGCCCTCGCTGTATCGGGAACCAAACCCGCAGATTTTCTGTTTCCGTAACGACCTCTGCCGCCTCAGCAACAGGATCCGGCGCGCCGCTGGCCTGCGCACTGAGCAAAAGCTGCGTGTAGGGATGCTTTGGCTTGTCAAAGATCTCAGCCACCGGCCCCTCTTCAACAATTTCGCCATTCTTCATCACACATACTCTGTCGGCAATCCGCCGCACCACCCCAAGGTCATGGGTGATAAACAAAAGCCCCATGCCCTCGCTGGCTTTCAGCTCTGCCAGCAGGTCCAAAATCTGCGCCTGAATAGTAACGTCAAGCGCGGTTGTGGGTTCATCCGCAATCAGAATGTCTGGTTTATTGGCAAGTGCCATAGCGATCATGACCCGCTGACGCTGCCCCCCGGAAAGCTCATGTGGATAGGCCGTCAAACGCTGCTCTGCATCGCGCAGTCCAACCTTATTCAGAAGGTTCAAAATCCGCCCACGGGCCGCATCCCCTGTCACCCCTTGGTGCAGCGCGAGGCTCTCTCCCAACTGCTTTTCAATGGTGTGGAGTGGGTTGAGCGAGGTCATCGGCTCCTGAAAGATGAAGCTGATGTCGTTGCCGCGCACACGCCGCAGATCTTTCTCTGCCGCGCCGACCATTTCCTGCCCATCATATGTCACAGAGCCAGAGACTTCGGCACTACCCGGCAAGAGAGAGACCGTTGAAAGCGCCGTAACAGATTTGCCAGACCCGGACTCCCCTACAAGCGCCACAGTCTCTCCCCGATCCACAGAGAAACTCACCCCTTTCACAGCCTCATGACGCTGACCATCCTGACGGAACGCCACCCGCAGATCATTGACGGCAAGAATACTCATGAGAAGGTCTTTCTTGGATCAAAGGCATCACGTACGCCTTCAAAGATAAACACCAGCAACGACAGCATGATGGCGAAGGTGAAGAAGGCCGTGAAGCCAAGCCATGGCGCCTGCAAATTCTGCTTGGCCTGCAGCGTCAACTCCCCAAGGCTTGGGGCCGATGAGGGCAAACCAAAGCCGAGAAAATCAAGGCCAGCCAGCGTGCTGATTGTGCCGGTCACAATGAAAGGCAGCATCGTCACCGTGGCCACCATAGCATTGGGTAGCATGTGGCGGAACATGATCACCCGATTGCTCACGCCCAGCGCTTTGGCCGCACGGACATATTCAAGATTGCGCGCACGCAGGAACTCGGCCCGAACGACACCAACAAGCGCGGTCCAGCTGAACAACACAGTCAGCAGAACCAACAGCCAGAAACTGCGCCCCAAAATCGCAAACATAATGATGATGATGTAAAGGCTGGGCGTCGCCCCCCAGATTTCGATCACCCGTTGAAACACCAGATCCAGCCAGCCGCCGAAATACCCCTGAACCGCGCCTGCAATAACCCCAATCAGGCTCGCGGCCGTGGTGACAATCAAAGTAAACAGGATCGACAGACGGAAGCCATAAAGCACACGCGCCACCACATCACGCTTGCGATCATCCGTGCCCAACCAGTTCTGTCCGTTGGGAGGCAGCGGTGCCGCCCCCGCGCGATCTACCGGTGTGTCATAGCTATATGGAATCAGAGGCCAAAGCGCCCAGCCGGGTTCAAAATCTTCCGCGGCATAGGTGCCCGCGTCCACCTCTGAGAGGATATCTTCGGGTGTGTCAAAACAATCCTCAACCCCGCCCGTTGCGATCAAACATTGCACCACGGGATCTCGGTAATCTGCCTCCGTTTTGAAATCGCCTCCAAAAGCGGTCTCAGGATAAAACGTAAAAATCGGCGTGCGCCAATCGCCTCGATAATTCACCAGAATGGGTTTGTCATTGGCGATAAACTCGGCGAACAGCGACACCACAAACACAACGGTAAAGATGATCAGCGACCAGAAAGCACGCCGGTTGCGTTTGAAATTGCTCCAACGACGTTGGTTGAGCGGGGACAATGCCATCAGCCTTCCCTCTTCTCAAAATCAATGCGTGGATCTACCAGCACATACATCAGGTCCGACAGAATACCGACCACAAGGCCGATCAAACCAAAGACAAACAGCGTGCCAAAGATCACCGGATAATCCCGCGCCACGGCCGCTTCAAAGCCAAGCCGCCCCAACCCATCCAGCGAGAAGATCGTCTCAATCAACACCGACCCGCCAAAGAACACGCCAATGAACACGGCCGGGAAGCCGGCAATCACAATCAACATCGCATTACGGAAGACATGCCCATAAAGCACCCGGCTCTCTGCCAGCCCCTTGGCCCGTGCTGTCATCACATAGTGTTTCTTGATCTCATCCAGAAAGCTGTTTTTCGTCAGCAATGTCAGCGTGGCAAAAGCCGAAATCGTCGACGCGATTACTGGCAATGTGATGTGCCACATATAGTCAAAAATCTTGCCCATCATCGTCAGATCTTGAAAGTTATCAGAGGTCAGCCCCCTGAGCGGAAAGATCTTCCAGTAAGATCCACCGGCGAAAAGCACCAGAAGCATGATCGCGAACAGAAAGCCGGGAATGGCATAGGCAACAATGATCGCACCCGATGTCCAGGTATCAAAAGGTGTCCCATCCCGTACGGCTTTCTTAATGCCCAGTGGGATCGACACCAAATAGGCGATGAGCGTTGACCACAAGCCCAGCGTGATCGAAACCGGCATCTTCTCCAGCACCAGATCAATCACCGTGATCTTGCGGAAATAGCTCTCCCCAAAATCCAGCCGCATGTAGTTGCCAAGCATCGAAAGGAACCGTTCAAGAGGCGGCTTGTCAAAGCCAAACTCTTTCTCAAGCTGCGCAATGAACTCGGGTGGGAGGCCTTCAGCACCGGCATATTTACTCTCGCCACCACCGGTAAAACTGTTCTGATCAAGTTCTCCGGCGTCCTGACCGGTGCCGGAAAAGCCTTCAAAAACGTCCCCTTCCCCCTGAATCTGGGCAATGGCCTGCTCCACAGGGCCACCGGGCACAAACTGTACCAGAGTGAAATTAATTATCATGATCCCGAGAAGGGTCGGAATGATCAGCAGCAACCTGCGGAGAATATAGGCGCCCATACGGCCGTTACCTCAATGCACCCTCGGCCTTCAGCCGGGCAGCTTTTTCTTCATTGTACCACCAGAAATCGAGAACACCTACGGCATATGGCGGCAGGTCCTGCGGGTATTCATACTGATCGTAATACGCAACCCAGCTGGCATCATTAAACCAAACCGGGATCATAAACCGCTCATAACGCAGAACCCGATCCAGAGCCATAAGTGCCGTCGCTTCTTCCTCAGAAGACTGCGCCTCAAGAGAAATATTTATGATCTTGTCCACAAGCGGACTGGCCAAACCTGCGGGATTAAAGAGCGAAATCGCGGCTTCTTCCGACCCATAGCGCTGCAGCAAGCCTGTGCCAGTTCCAAGGAAGCTGGCATAGCTTCCGAAGATCATATCGTAGCTGCGCTCACGTCGCTTCAGTGTGAACTGCGCCGGATCAATCTTATCCGCCTTGGCATCGATACCCATCCGCCCGAGGTTTTGCACAAAAACCTCAAGAATAGCCCCCATGGTTGCAGAATCTGACGAAGAATAAGGGATCACGATCTGTAAGGTTTCACCCTTTTGATTGCGCCGCAACCCATCGTCCCCCACGATCCAACCTGCCTCATCCAGCAGTCCCATGGCCTTGCGCAGATTTCGACGATCAATTTCCCGCGCAGAACTGGATTCATGCGCCCGGATCGCAGGCGCGTTCAACACCGCGTCTGGCACCAGATCCCCAAGGCTCTCAAACAGCGCGCGCTCAGCGCCCTCTGGCAGCCCCATAGCTTCATGAGGTGCGCCTTGCACAAAACTGTGGCGCTGCTTGAACAGACCAAACTGCAGAGATTCATTCACCCATTCAAAATTATAGGCCATGGAAATGGCTTCGCGCACGCGGCGGTCTTGCAAAGTCTCGCGTCCAAGGTTGAACACAAAACCACTGGGCGTTGGCGGCGTTCCATCAGGCAGAGAAACCGTCTTCACATCGCCTTTTTCAACGGCTGGAAAATCATAGCCAGTCGCCCATTGCTTGGAATTGGTCTCCGCGCGGAAGGTATACTCCCCAGCTTTGAATGCTTCAAAAGCAGCGGAGGCATCGCCAAAATACTCAATCCGAATGCTGTCAAAGTTATGCCGCCCCACATTGATGGGCAGATCCTTGGCCCAATACTCCGGGTTGCGCTTATAAACGATACGACGGTTCACATCGTAACTGTCAATCACATATGGGCCAGATCCGGGTGATGTCTGCATTCGGGGCTCATCTAATCGCGCACCTGTTTCTTCATACCAGTTTTTGGACCAAACAGGCACACCGCCAACCTGATCAATCAGGCTCCGACGAGAGATGCCTTCCGTAAAATAGAACTTGATGGTGTGGTCATCGATCACTTCGGCGCGGGGAATGCGTTTTTTCACCGCCTGCGCATAAGAAGGAAGCCCCTGCTCCAGAAGCAGATTGTGGCTAAACAAAACGTCATGGGCAGTGACGGGGGTACCATCAGAGAACTTGGCGTTCTTGCGCATGTGGAAAATGACCCACGTCTTGCCTTCGTCATACTCAAGACTTTCCGCAAGCAGACCATAGGCCTCACCATAAGTGTCTGCAGGTGCTGCGCCGCCGGTTGCAGGCATCTCTCCCAGCAGACTTTCATACATCATCCAGCTGTAGCGCCCAGCTCGCCCCTTGCGGCTGTAAGGGTTCATTGAATCAAACGTGCCAGGTGCCCAGAGCGCAATTTCACCACCTTTGGGAGCATCAGGATTCACATAGTCAAAATGCTCAAAATCTGCCGGATATTTCAGATCCCCATAGAAGGAATACCCGTGGCTGCGGATGACGCCATCCCCCTCCGCCTTCAAGCCAGAAGCGCTCGCTAAAAGCCCCAACATCACAGCCCCGGCAACGAGAAACTTATTCAGAGTCTTCGGAGGAGCCTCTTTGATCGTTGCGACACGCGAGTGAGCCATTCCATTCCCCTTAAGCTTGCATCTTATAGCCAATCTTTGGCCTTTTTGCTTTCTCATCAAGCTAATAGTGGGCCACGGCAACATTCAAGCACCGAATGGCTCAACAAGGCGTGATTCCCTGTTGCGGCCCATGCCTTCCACTGGATGAAACCTGCATAACTTGTCAGTGACACGCCACCAACTCAGACGTCAGGACACGGAACGCACAGGCAGAAAAACATCAATTTTCAGAGGAATTATCAGGGTGAGAGGCTGGACAACGACCCAAGCGGGGCTCGTTACGGCTGCTTCCTTCCGGATCTGACCGGGTTGGCGAGGCGCTTACCCGCGCCAACCTCTCAAGAGGGCATATAAGATGCCTGCCGCCGCGATGCAAGCATCGACTGCCCTGCCCGTGCGGGCCAATCAAACCTCAGCGCTGGGTCAAAGCAGCAAAATCCATGCGATAGCGGTCAAACCCCCTCTCGCCGGGTCCAAGAAACACCAGCGGCAGCCCAGCATCCTCCAGATAGGCCGCAGCCCCAGGTCCTGTTTCAAAGACGGCGGCGGTCTGTGCCAAAGGTTTGAAACGCCATGTTTCAAGCGCACGGTCCTGACGTCCCGATGTCCTTGCAATATGCCGGGTCAGCACATCTCGCACGCGTATTGGAGGCACATCGATCTCTTTGGCCTGATCCAGCGACAGAAAATTCCCGCCACCGCCACCGCGATAGTCATTTGTGACCAGTAAAAACGCCTGATCAGGGGAAATCTGAATACCCTTCAGAGAAACGTTGGAGATCCGCCTGGATTGCGGATTGATCAAACTGCCATCAGACGCATATCGGGCCGGTTTGGACAGATCTACAGTATAGGACAATCCGTAGATTGCCTCTCGGTTGTAAGTCGCCGCATCACTGTCAAAAAGGCTCTGACTATCTTCGTCAGGGCGCAATTGATTGTAGAGCGAGCAGGCCTTCTCAAGCCACTCAACAACATCACGCCCTGCGACCTCAACCACACTGATATGATTTGAATAGGGCTGCATATCAGAGACCGCGCGGACGGACACTTCACCGGCTGCAACATCGACATAGTGCGCAGGCCCGCCTCGGCCACCACACTTCAGAGGTGCGACAGAAGCCAGTATTGGCACCCTACTCAAACGTGTGCCAGACAAAGCTTCTTGCACGTAGGCGATCTTTGCTTCCGCAACCAACCGGGAAGCGCAGTCATCTTTGACCATTGCAAAATAGCTCGTGGCAGGCTCCAGCAACGCCCCGACCCCCCGGCGCATGCGCGCCAATGTGGCCTTGTGTGCTTTCGCAATCACCGCTTGGAAAAGTGGGTCTTCGACCGGCTGCATCTCTGTATCACCGTTCAGCCCGTGCACATCAACCTGCGACCCAGTCACACGCCAGCCATCAGGTGTCTGATGTAGTGTCAAATCAATCTGCCCCAGATGCGACCCATGTGCTCCCGGCATCACAGCTGGCGTTCCATTCAGCGTCCCGGCATGCGGATCGACCTCATCAAACATCCCATATTGGGCACTGGGAAACACCCTATGGACATGGCCACAAACCACCGCATCCACGCCATCAACACCTGCAATGCGTAATCCCGCATTCTCAGCACTGCCATGACCATCCACTTCGGACACCCCCGTATGCGCCAAAGCCACCACGACATCCGCACCACGTTCTTTTAAATCCGCTACATTTTTGCGAACGGCAGATGTCATGTCTTCAGCAATCAGGCGCCCTTGAATGCGCAACTTGTCCCAAGCCACCACTTGCGGTGGTAAAACGGACACAACCCCGATTTTGAGAGTGTGTGTCTCACCAAGCTGGTCAGATACGTCCCGAGACAAGAGGCTCGTGGCATGCCATAGCCCCTCATAAACCTCATGACCTGCTGCGGCACTGGCATGAAGATTGGCGCAAAGAACAGGAAAACGCGCTTGCCCCAATGCAGATCGCAACTCAGAAGCCGGAATATTGAATTCGTGATTTCCAAGCCCCACCGCATCATATTTCAGGTGGTTCATCGCTTGAATGACGGGGGAGACTTTTACTGGATCACGGTCTTCGGAAACCCCATCTGCAATCGCAGCACCCTGCAAAAAATCGCCGTTGTCAAACAACAGCGTTGCAACACTCTGGCTGCGCAACGCCTTGACGCGCGAGGCCACGCGCGCCAAAGATCCGAAAGCCGTAGCGCGATCTTTTGTGTAGTCATAATCTAACAGCGTTGCGTGGATGTCGCTGGTTGCAAGCACGCGTACCTGGACACGGCGTACATCCACAGGATCGTCATTCTGTCCGGGCACATGCCTTCCTTTTCGTCACTTGAGTTGACCGCTCGATGAACCCGCCCCGAACCGCAGAGACTGTTACGCATCTTGACTACGAAAGAAACCGTAATCCCACAAACCCCTCAAAAGCTCACAATAAATTCACGGTACCCTTTGTCGATACTGGCAAGGTCAGGATTGCAGCTCACACGGGAAAATGCGACGTCTCGAGCAGCAGGAGACAGCTATGAAACACGCAGAAACAGTCACTTTTGGCGGATCGGGCCTGAACCGCGCCGCAGAGTTGCGCGGCGACACAGCCGATCAATTGGCCACAGATATCAACAGTCGGACGATTGTCCTGTGGCGTGGTAAGCCTCTCATCGCAGGTACAGATCACGATAGGCTTGTCCTCTTGCCAATGAACCACATCCTCTTCGCTGACCTGCCACCGCCGCAAGTGCCCCCCATTTTTCTTGGCTTGTCTGATGAAGGTCATCCTGTTTTTGCCAGAGACGTCTCAGCTTGGGCTCCGGAAGGTTTGGACACCAGAAGCCTGCAGCAGTTTTTTGACCCGTCTGAACAACACCACCCTGCTCTGCCCAACGACCATCTCTTCTTAGAGCTGCGCGGCATAATGACCCGTTTGTCAGCACGTGACGCAGAACTTGCCGCAACAGCGCGCGCCATCTTTGGCTGGCATAAATCACATCGATTTTGCGCGGCTTGCGGCGCAGAAAGCCGCATGGCCATGTCGGGCTGGCAACGCAATTGCCCAAGCTGTCAAACCCCTCACTTTCCGCGCACGGATCCAGTCGTGATCATGTTGGTCACGCGTGGCAACAAAGTCCTTATGGGCAGGTCTCCTGGCTGGCCAGAAGGCATGTACTCACTTCTGGCCGGCTTTGTGGAACCGGGCGAAACGCTCGAGGCTGCGGTCCGTCGCGAAGTGGTCGAAGAAGCTGGTATCAAAGTTGGAGCAGTCAGCTATCTGGCCAGCCAACCTTGGCCCTTCCCGTCATCGTTGATGTTTGGCTGCAAAGGCGAAGCCTTAACCGATGAGATTACGGTCGACCCAAACGAACTTGAGGATGCCCTCTGGGTCAGTCGCGAGGAAATGCTTCAGGTTTTTGCAGGTCAGCACAAAAAACTAAAACCTGCCCGCAAAGGCGCAATTGCGCATTTTCTCCTGCGAAACTGGCTTGCAGACAGGATGGATTGACGCGACTATAGCGGCCAATCAAACGCATTTTCCCCACACCCTTAGTTGAACAGAGGCACCATGGAACTCACAGGCAGAGAAGACATCGACGTACCCATCGACCAAGCATTTGAAATGCTGACCGATGTGGAAGTCTATGAGCGTGCCGCCCTACGTCGGGGGGCCGAAGTGACAAGGCAGGACAGTCTGGCCAAAGCCGGCGTGGGTGCGAAATGGGATATCGCCTTTGAGTTTCGGGGCAAACCGCGCGAAATGCAGCTGGAAATTATCAGCTTTGATTCTCCCAACGAAATTGGGATGCAGGCCAAGCTGCAAGGCCTCGAAACCGATATCAAAGTGGAACTTGTTGCACTCTCAAGAACCAAGACGCGCATTCAGTTCTGGAGCGGCATGCGTGCTAAGTCTCTCTCCGCACGGCTTCTGTTGCAATCTTTGAAATTGGCCCGGGGCAACCTCAACACCCGTCTGTCCAAACGTCTTGCGGCTCTGCGCGAAGATCTTCAGGATCGCTATTCGCGTATGAGCTAAACCGCCCCAGCGCAGGTTAAAGCCAATGTTCTGCAACAGAAAAGGCGCCGACAAAGGCGCTCTTTTTACATTTAGAAGTCCAGCGGGAGCGTTTAGCGCAACCCGTCTCGTTCTGCCGGATACACACCAATGATGGATACGTTGGTTGTGAAATACCGCAATTCATCCATCGCCAACTGTACGGCACGGTCCTCTGGATGGCCTTCAATATCGGCATAAAACTGCGTTGCCGTGAAACTGCCCCGCACCATGTAGCTTTCCAGCTTCGTCATGTTGATGCCATTCGTCGCAAAACCGCCCATGGCCTTATAAAGGGCCGCCGGGATGTTGCGCACTTCAAACACAAACGTTGTCATCATTTTACGATCCGCACGGCGCGCATAGTCTGGCTCGCGGGACATAATGAGAAAGCGGGTTGTATTGTGCCCATGGTCCTCAACATCACGTGCCAGGACATCTAGGCCATAAATCTCTGCAGCCAACTCAGAAGCAAGCACCCCCTCGTTACGCTTTTGCCCTTCCGACAGCTCTCTCGCAGCGCCGGCACTGTCCACCGCAGAAAAGGCTTTCATGCCGTGTGATTTCAAAAAACTCGCAGACTGAGGCAAGAGCACCAGATGAGCGCGCACCGTATCAATCTCATCAATGGAAACGCCCGGCAGCCCCATAAGGCTGATGCGCACGCGCACGAAAGCCTCATCCACAATGTGCAATCCGCTTTCTGGGAGCAGGCGGTGAATATCCGCCACGCGCCCATAGGTCGAATTTTCAATCGGCAGCATCGCGA
Organism: Shimia sp. R11_0; assembly: GCF_017744035.1. Classification (NCBI taxonomy): domain Bacteria; kingdom Pseudomonadati; phylum Pseudomonadota; class Alphaproteobacteria; order Rhodobacterales; family Roseobacteraceae; genus Shimia; species Shimia sp. R11_0. Next base: position 130,501 of record NZ_JAGHQY010000007.1, read on the forward strand.
GATCCGCTTCGCCGGTCTTCACTGCCGCAATCACATCCTCAAATGTGCGGCAGGGCATGGCCTCCATATCTGGACGCGCTTTTTGACAGGCTTCATGAGAATAGGCCCCGGCCTCTCCCTGAAATGCGATACGATTGGTCGTCTTGATCATGTCCGTCCCTCGTTCCCCCGAAACTCGTCGTTTTTTTAGCAACTTCTATGCTAGGGGGGCGTTTCGTCGCGGTAACTATACCTTGCGTTCTGTTAGGGGAAGCGGATAGATAGCCGACAAACGCCACGAGATGGAAACGTAGCATGTTTGACACGATGACAATCACCAAAGTAGTGGGCGCCCTTTGCGGCACCCTGCTGGTTTTTATGCTGGGCGGCTGGGCCGCAGAAGCGCTTTACCACACAGGACCTTCTGGCCACGGCCACGGCGAAGCCAAGCAGGCCTATGTGATTGAAGTAGAAGGCGGCGATGAAGCCGCAGCTGAAGTGGACGAAGGCCCAACTCTTGAAGAGCTGCTCGCCAGTGCAGACGTCGACAAAGGCGCCAAGGTGTTTGGCAAATGCAAGGCCTGCCACAAGTTGGATGATGGCGCGAACGGCACCGGCCCGCACCTCTATGCCGTGGTGAATCGCCAGGTGGATTCGGTCGCTGGCTTTAACTACTCCGGCGCTCTGGAAGCCGTCGCTGACACGTGGTCGCCAGAAAACCTCGACGGCTTCCTGACCAACCCGAAGAAATTCGCACCGGGCACCAAGATGTCTTTCTCCGGCCTGAAAAAGGCAACCGATCGCGCAAACCTGATCGCGTATCTGGAGACAATTGGCGGCTAAGCCAAACAGCTTCGATCTGTTTAAAAGACCGCAACACCCGTTGCGGTCTTTTTTATTTTACGCGCTTGTTGCTAAGCCCGCTCAACACGCCCCTCGCTTGCCCAGACCATCTGCGCATCTGTTTCAATGGCACAGGGGCGCAAGTCGCGCAGACGCGACAGCGCCTCCCCCAAAGGCTCCCCCATCCCCAAGAGCAAACGCAGCACAACCATGCCTGAGCGGCCGCATCCGCCACGACAATGCACGAGCACTTTGCCACCTGCCTCAAGCACCTTTTTGACCTGCTCAAGAAGTGCCGGCCATTCCCTCTCTCGCGCGCGGTCAGGAACGTCAAAATCCCGAATCGGCCAGTGAACCCATGTCATCCCTGCCCCGGAAAGCGCATCCGGTAACGCAGCCGCCCCCAAGGCTTGCATTTCACCCACCTCCGTCACCCCAATGACCAAGTCAGCGCCCCACGCACGAAGCGTAGCCACATCATGCTCATGCCCCCCACCGGCACCGGGCAAAGGGGACAACGCCAGCTGGCCGCCTCCCACAGTCAATGCGTAAAGTTCCAGTCCCAGGTTTTCTTCTACGTCCACCCATCCCCCTCCTAATCATCACCAAGCCAATCAGGCCACGCAGCCGCTTATCCGGTGGACGCGCCGCCTTACCCCCCTTAACCTGCGCCAGACCACTCCATCTGACCAGCCGAATCTCATTGGCTCCGCATTTTCAGGACTCACATGACCGATACACCCGACACCGCCTATCAGGTTCTCGCGCGCAAATACCGCCCAGAAACCTTTGCGGATCTGGTTGGGCAGGATGCCATGGTGCGCACGCTCAAAAATGCCTTTGAAGCGGACCGCATTGCGCAAGCCTTTGTCATGACCGGCATTCGCGGCACCGGCAAAACCACCACCGCCCGGATTATTGCCAAAGGCATGAACTGTATCGGGCCGGATGGCGGCTCTGGGCCCACCACGGACCCCTGCGGGCAATGTGAACATTGCGTTGCCATCATGGAAGGCCGGCATGTCGATGTCATGGAGATGGACGCTGCCTCTCGCACGGGTGTGAATGACATCCGTGAAATCATCGATTCGGTCCATTATCGCGCGGCCTCGGCGCGCTATAAAATCTACATCATTGATGAGGTGCATATGCTCTCCACCAGCGCGTTCAACGCGCTGCTCAAAACATTGGAAGAGCCGCCCGCCCATGTGAAATTCATCTTTGCGACCACTGAGATCCGCAAAGTTCCTGTGACCGTGCTGTCTCGCTGTCAGCGGTTTGACCTGCGCCGAATCGAACCGGAGGATATGATCGGCATGCTGCGCCGCATTGCCACCTCTGAGGGGGCAGAGATTGCCGAAGACGCGCTGGCGCTGATCACCCGCGCCGCCGAAGGCTCTGCGCGGGATGCCACCTCTCTGCTAGATCAGGCCATTTCCCACGGCGCGGGAGAGACAACAGCCGAGCAGGTGCGTGCGATGCTCGGGCTTGCAGACCGCGGCCGCGTACTGGATCTCTTCGACATGATTCTGCGTGGCGACGCAGGCAACGCCCTCAATGAAATCGCCGCGCAATACGCAGATGGTGCAGACCCGATGGCTGTGCTGCGCGATCTTGCAGAGATCACCCATTGGGTGTCCGTTGTGAAAATCACGCCCGAGGCCGCAGAAGATCCCACAGTTGGCCCCGATGAGCGCGCACGCGGTCAAACCATGGCCAATGAATTGCCGATGCGCGTACTGACTCGCATGTGGCAAATGTTGCTCAAAGCACTGGAAGAGGTGGCCGCAGCGCCCAACGCGATGATGGCCGCTGAAATGGCGATCATTCGCCTGACCCATGTGGCGGACCTGCCAAGCCCAGAAGAACTGCTGCGCAAACTGCAAGACACGCCACCGCCCCCAACACCCCCCAATGGCGGTGGCGGAGGCTACGCCGGTGGCACAGGGCCGGGGTCTACCAATGCGCAAGGCGGCCCCATGGGCGGAGGCTCCGGCCCGATGCATGGCGCCCCAACGGCGCAGGGGCGTGCAAGCGGCGGTGCAGCGACGGCATTGGCCGTGCAAAATGATGCGGCCTTGGCCAAATATGCCACATTCGAACATGTCCTCGAACTGATCCGCACGCGCCGCGATGGGGTGCTGCGTGTGCATGTGGAAGAGTATGTCCGACTGGCCTCCTATCAGCCCGGTCGTATCGAATTTGAACCCGCCCCCGGTGCACCCAATGATCTTGCACAGCGGCTCGGCAGCCAGCTGCAACGCTGGACAGGGGCACGCTGGGCCATCATTTTGGTCAACGAAGGCGGCGCACCCTCCGTCGCTGAAATTCGCGATGCTGCCAAAAATCAGATGCGCGCCGAGGCTTCGGCACACCCGCTGGTGCAAGCGGTGCTGAGTGCCTTTCCCAAGGCCAAAATCACCGACATCAAATCCCGTCGCGAGCTGGCCAATGAAGCCTTGGCAGAAGCGCTGCCCGAAGTTGAGGATGAATGGGATCCGTTTGAGGAGTGAGCACCGTCTCAGAAACGATCCAGTGGATCGTTTCTGGTGCGACAAGCCATCTGCCCACGGACACACAATAGTTTAGACCTTACGGTCACAGACCGTCACGAGAACGCCTTCCAGCATCTTACGAAACATGCCCCCCCCTTGTGACGCGGACACTTCATCCGTATCTACACCTCAAACAAAGTTTCTAGGAGACAGCCAATGCTCAAAGGTCTAGGCAATCTCGGCGATATGGCCGGCATGATGAAAAAAGCCCAGCAAATGCAAACCAAGATGACCGAGATGCAGGATGAACTGCATAACATCATGGTGGTGGGCGAAAGCGGTGCAGGTCTGGTCAAGGCCACCGCCTCTGCCAAAGGCGAGCTGAAAGCGCTCGACATCGACCCATCGATCTTTAACGGCGACGACAAAGAAGTGGTCGAAGACCTGATCCTGGCCGCCATCAAAGATGCCCAGAGCAAAGCCAATGATCGCGCACAGGAAGAGCTTGGCAAAATCACCTCTGAGCTTGGTCTGCCAGCAGACATGAAGCTGCCCTTCTAAAGGATCGCAGCAAAGGCGCGTGTGTTTCAGATTGGGCCTTGCTATACCCTAAGAAAAGGGTTGTCAGAAAAGGCCCGGACATGAGCAGTTCCGAAATTGATGCGCTGATTGAAATGATGGCCAAGCTGCCCGGGCTTGGCCCCCGCTCCGCAAGGCGCGCCGTGCTCCACTTGATCCGCAAGCGCGCGCTTTTGCTCACCCCTCTGGCTGACGCCATGCAGGAAGTGGCCGTGACGGCCCGAGAATGTCTCAACTGCGGCAATGTGAGCACCTCTGATATCTGCGACATCTGCAATTCAGAGAAGCGCGCCACCGGCGTGCTTTGCGTTGTGGAAGACGTCTCTGATCTCTGGGCTATGGAGCGCGCAGAAGTCTTTGATGGCCGCTACCATGTCTTGGGCGGCACGCTCTCCGCACTGGACGGTGTCGGCCCCGAAGATCTCTCCATCCCCCGCTTGATTGACCGCGTCACCAGTGAGGGCATCACCGAAGTCATTTTGGCCCTCAATGCCACTGTGGATGGACAAACAACAGCGCACTATATCGCAGATCAGCTGGAGGATCAGGTGACTCTGACCTCGCTGGCGCAGGGCGTCCCCGTGGGTGGTGAACTGGATTATCTGGATGAAGGCACGATTTCTGCCGCCCTTTCCGCGCGCAAAACGCTCTGACGTCAGCCAAGCGGCGGGTCACCGACAGCAGCAGTTGCCCCCAAGGGTATACCCGCCGCACCGCTTATGTTTCACAGGGTGCAGGCGTCCTGCCATCGCTGGCTTTGTGCCATATACTCCGCACCATAAAAAAAGGGCACCCGGTGACAGGCGCCCATTTCCATAGATCTTCAGACCCACCTCAGCGGGGCTGTTCGTCTTCATCGCCGCCTGGTAGGTTGAAGAAGCTATCAGCATCCGCAAAGGCATCATCCGAGCGGGTGTCCAGATCATCCTCATCATCATCATCGGCCAGAGAGAATGTCTCAAGACCTTCGATCGCGGATGGAATTTTGGGTTCTGCTTCCATTTCCAGAGATTGCTCGGTCGACACAAGCTTACGGCGTTCGTCATCAGACATGATGCCACCTTCAGCAGCCTTCTTCGCAGCCGCTTTCTGAACCGCAGCATCCAGCTCTGATTGCTTACAAAGCCCCAGTGCTACCGGATCAATCGGTTGAATATTGGCAATGTTCCAATGGGTACGTTCGCGGATCGCCTGAATGGTCGGTTTGGTTGTCCCTACAAGCTTGCCAATCTGCCCATCAGACAGCTCCGGGTGAAATTTAACCAGCCAAAGGATAGACGCCGGGCGATCCTGACGTTTAGATAGTGGCGTGTACCGTGGGCCACGACGCTTCTCTTCTCCGGAAGCCGCCGCATTGAATTTCAGACGCAGCTTATGCAGTGGGTTGTTCTCCGCAGAGGTGATTTCTTCCTGAACCAACTGATTGTTAGCTACAGGGTCAAAGCCCTTCACGCCGGTCGCCACATCGCCATCTGCAATGCCCTGAATTTCCAACTCATGCATGCCAACAAAATCCGCAATCTGCTTGAAGCTGATCGTGGTGTTGTCCACCAGCCAAACGGCGGTGGCCTTCGGGTGCAGCAGCTTAGCCATGTCATCTACTCCTTACAAATATCTTTCCCACACAGCATACATTTGTCCCGTCGTCTGACTTTCGTCAGACGGCACCGATGGTCTGGTGCGGGTTTCCGTTGTCTGGGAACTTGATCGGGATATAGTTCGCCCAAGCAAAAAAGGAAAGAGTGAATGCGGTTATTGATCTGCGCTGCGATTTTAACAGGAAATGTCGCCACATGCGCTGTGGCTTCAGAAACAGCCGCCCCCGCAACGCCGCCTTCCGATGCCCATCAGGTCATCACAACCCTCTCAAAAGACATCTATCGTCTGTCCGAGCGTAGCGGTGGCACGCCAGAACAATGGCGCACACTGGAAGAGAGGGCGCTCACCGCCCTTAAACACCTGGAAGGCCAATCTCCTGAAACCCTCGTGGCGCAGGATGCCAAAGGCCGCACTCCGCTGATGCTCGCAGCCAGCGCAGGCTATCTGCCAATCGTCCGGGCGCTGTTGGAAAATGCCAGTGTGACGGCCAGCATTGAACACAAAAACCCAGAGGGCGCAGATGCCTATGATCTCGCTCTACTCGCAGCAGGATCAACCTGAGAGCCTGCCACCCCACGTCAGAGAACCCTTTCCAGCTGGTGCCCTTCATGGTCACACAGCCCTACTATGAAGCGCGTAAGCCATACCCTGAGATTTTAACACTTCTGGAAGAAGCAGGCGCAGACCCATCACAAGAGACTGCCCGCACGCTCTGGCTCAAGAACTGTTCCAACCCTAGTACCGAACATCAACAGGCCATTGCCACCTCCAGCAATCTGCCGCAAACCTTGGCAGACATACGCCATGATGTTGACCGGCAAGCCAAACTGCAGGAAATCAGAGAAAGTGCCGACCTGTTACGTGAAATATTCGCACCGCGTGTTCAATCCGGCAAAATGAGCCAACAGGAGCTGGATGCGGAGATTGCAAAACTCTACGCTCAGTCAGGCTTTGAACCACCCACGGCCGCAACAGGAGACAGCCAGTGATCCTGAAAATACTAAAGGCCACCTGCCTTGTACTGACACTCTCTGCCTCCGCCCTCATGGCAGATGGTGAAAAAGCAGGTGAGTTTGACTATTACGTTTTGGCGCTCAGCTGGTCTCCGAATTGGTGTGCTCTGGAAGGCGATGCAAAACACAGCCCGCAATGTGACCCAAAGGAAGACCATGGCTGGGTGATGCATGGGCTATGGCCACAGTTTCACCGCGGCTGGCCTGCCTACTGTCCCACGACAGAGCGCAATCCGCCACGTCACCTGACCAATGCCATGGCCGACATCATGGGCACATCAGGGCTCGCTTGGTATCAGTGGAAGAAACACGGTACCTGTTCTGGCCTTTCTGGCGAAACCTATTATGAAACTGCTCGCAAAGCCTATGAAAGCGTCGCGCGCCCGCCGGTTTTCCGCAAGCTGGAAGACACCGTCACGCTGCCTGCGGCTGTTGTCGAGGCGGCCTTTCTCAAAGCCAATCCCGCGCTTGAGCCGGATATGGTGACCATCACCTGCCGCGATGGGTTTATCCAAGAAGCGCGTATCTGCCTGAGCAAGGATCTATCCCCTGTGCCCTGCGGACAGGATGCTGTACGCGACTGTCGTTTGACAGACGCGCGTTTTGATCCGGTGCGCTAGGCTGCTTGGGGCAGCTTAAACCTTGTTGATCCGCAGGGCGCCATTTCGGGCGTCCTCACATTTCTTGGCAGAGAAATCCGCGCTGTTTTCTGACCAGTTCAGAGCTTTCACAGCACCGCCGCTGCGGCGCATATAAAAGGGCACATAGCCCGCCGAAATGCCGCTGTCGCTGACAGCCTGCATGCGGCCGCAATACACGCGATCTCCGTTGCTGAGTTCAAGCACTTCGAAGCTCTCAAACCGCGCCTCGCCCGGGCGCGCGGTTTGTTCGGCCAATTGGTTTTTGGCCCAAAACACCTCACCAGGCTCCAAATTTACGGATTTGCTCGACACTTTTGTCGTGCCACCACAGCTGGACAATCCCAGCATGACTGTTGCCATCAGGCAGATTGAAACCATACGCATCAAACCGCTCCTCGTCACCATGAGTCGAAATGAAATGCCAGATATTCAGGACATTGCGGCATCAAGGAGGCAAGAAACGAAAAAACCCGGCTCAATTTGAACCGGGTTTCTTCAATCTCATGTCAAATACAGCTTAGTGCAGCTTGGCATCCACTTCCGCAATGCCCGCATCAATCAGCTTATTCGCATCAGCGGCCGTCATTTGGCCTGCGATCACCTGACGTGCCGCATTGATCGCAACAACCACTGCTTGGTCGCGCACTTCCTTAACGGCAGCGGCTTCAGCAGAAGCGATTTGATCTTCAGCAGCAGACAGACGGCGGGCGATGGAGTTTTTCAGATCCACTTTCGCCTGCTCAGCAGCGGCTTCGGCTTCTGCCTTAGCCTGCGCAACAATGCGCTCTGCCTGTTCCTGAACTTCTTTCTGCTTACGCTCATAAGACGCCAGAACTGTCTGGGCTTCCTCGCGCAGCGCGCGGGCTTCGTCCAGCTCGGATTTGATGTCATCTGCGCGCTTGTCCAGCATATTGCCAATGATGGACGGCACTTTGAAGTACAGCAGGATCGCAACAAACAGGATGAAACCCAAAGTCACGATGAAGTCGGTGTTGCGCAGCGAGAAGAACGGGCCGCTTGCGGCCAGCGCCGGAGTGGCGCTCAGCGCCATGACAGCTGCAACTGTGGTCAGTTTCCGCATATCTCTCAGCCCTTCATCTGCGCGTCTACGGCTTTGGCCACATCTGCATCTTCAGCTTTGCCACCCAAGGTGGAAACCAATTCTGCTGTGGTGGCGTTGGCCACATCTTTGATGCTTTCCAGCGCACCGGCACGGATTTCGGCAATCGCCTTCTCCGATTCAGCCGCCTTAGCAGCGATTTCTGCATCGGCCTTTTCGGTGGCCGCATTCAGATCAGCCTGGATTTCTGCCTTGGTCTCCGCAACGATACGCGCTGCTTCGGCTTTGGCATCCGCAAGGGCTTTGTTGTAAGCCTCTTCCGCTTCCACGGCCTTCGCCTTCAGCTCTTCGGCTGCGGCGATGTCATTTGTGATGGTCCCCTGACGCTCGGCCAGAACCGCAGCAATGCGCGGCAGCGCGATGCGCGATAGGACGAAGTAGATCACTACGAGGGTGATCAGGAGCCAGAAAATCTGGTTACCCCAGCTTGAGAAATCAAGCTGTGGCATGCCCGATGCAGAGGCGGCCTCTGCTGCGTGGCCTGCGGCGTCAGTTGTGTTGCTCGCCATGTCGTCCTCCTGGGAACTTCCGTTGGGTCACGGGTGGGGCGCGTCAAGTCGCGCCCGCACCCGCACGTAAGGATGGTTCCGTTCGGATTAGACGGCGAACATCAGCAGCAGAGCAACCAGGAACGAGAAGATGCCCAGTGCTTCTGCGAATGCGATGCCGATGAAGAGAGTTGCAGTCTGGGATGCAGCTGCGGATGGGTTGCGCAGTGCGCCGGCCAGGAAGTTGGCTGCAACGTTGCCAACACCCAGTGCTGCGATACCAGTACCCAGACCTGCGATGCCTGCGCCGATGTGTGCGAGTTGACCTTCCATGGTGTATCTCCTTACGATTGGAAGTTTGAATTCAGGGTTGTTTGGATTGAGCCTGTGTAGGGTGCGCCTTCATGGCGCACCATGATCCTTAGTGCGACGGATGCAGCGCATCCTTCAGGTAAACACAGGTCAGAATGGTAAAGACGTAGGCCTGAATGAAGGCCACCAAGACCTCAAGACCATACATTGCGGTGATCGCGACGATGGACACCGGGCTGACCACGGCAATTGCGGCAAAGCCCGCGAATACTTTGATCACGGCGTGGCCTGCCATCACGTTACCGGCAAGACGAATGCTGTGGCTGACAGGGCGCACGAAGTAAGAGATCACCTCGATGATCGCCAGAATAGGGCGCAGTGCCAGAGGCGCGCTGGACACCCAGAACAGGCCGAGGAAAGCCGCGCCGTTTTTCACAAAACCCACAACCGTCACGGTTACGAACACCAGCAGCGCGAGACCAATGGTCACAGCAAAGTGGGAGGTCGTGGTGAAGGACATTGGCAGCAGGCCGAGGAAGTTTGCCATCACAATGAACATGAACAGCGTCATGATGTATGGGAAGAACTTCACAGCGTCTTTGCCGGCGACGTCTTCCACCATTTTGTAGATGAAGCCATAGGCCAGCTCGCCAATGGACTGACCACGGCTTGGGATAATCGCGCGACGACGGGTGCCCACAACCATCATCGCCACAACTGCGATCCCGGCGAGAGCCATCCACAGGGTCACGTTTGTGATGGTGAAAAGGCCAATGTGGTCACCGCCAAACAGCGGTTTGACCAGAAACTGGTCCATTGGGTGGAATTCCAGACCGCCTTGTTCCGCGCCGTGTGCTTCGCTTGCCACGTTCAATCCCTCTCGTCTCTCTCAGCGACCTCAGCCGCCTTTTCAATCTCTGCGGCGTCTGCCGCTTGTTTCTCTTCGATCTCTTTTGCGCTGTTGAGCATCGTTTTGATGCCAGCGGCCAGACCGAGCATAGTAAACAGCACCATGAAGATCGGGAGCGTCCCGAACAGGCTGTCCAGCCCATATCCGATGCCAAATCCGATCCCCAGACCGGAAACCATTTCGATCACCATGCGCCAGGCCAAATTGGCTGCCGAATAGTGTTCATCAGCACGGGGTTTGGGTTCCTGGGTCTTTTTGACCGCTGCGATCCGCTCCTCCAGACGCTTCATCTGGTTTTTGTGGTCGGCCTCGCTCACGCGCAATTAACCCCTTGCTAACGTTGGCGCATTGCTACGGTGCAGCAGGGCCTGAGTCAACCGTCCAAAACTGGGCGGAGCGAAGGGTCTTAAATATTTGATTTCTTGTATTTTTTTAAGAATAACGATGGAGCTATAACGTGCGCACGCCAGTAAAGTGGCAAATTTGGCATAAGTAGCATATTCAACCACTTGGTTGATGTTTGCGGGTACACCCCCTTCAACTTGATGCGGTACGAAACGGTGCCGACTCTTCAAGCAGCCATCCCTGAAAGGCTCGCACAGCAGCCCGACGCACGCCACGACTGCCATGCACCAGGAAAAAAGCCCCGTCCGTTAGCCCGTGCTCACAACATTTCACCAGCCGCCCCCGCGCCACATCCGCCGCAGTCACCTCTTCAGAGCACAGTAACACCCCCAACCCATTTAAGGTGGCCTCATAGGCCATGGTTTTCTGCAACCGCCAATCTGTCTCAGGCACACCGATGGGGGCCACCCCTACTCCTTCAAACCACGCCCGCCACAGGTCATCTCGCCGATCCCTATAGCGCGTCACATGCAACAGGTCTTCCGGCCCCGAAACCCCCTGCGCCACCTCGGGTGCAGCAAAGGGATAAACCCGCGCATCTGACAGTCGATCACAAGGCACGCTCAAAACCCCGGAATGTGCAAACCGTACAGCGAGATCCGCCTCATAACGTTCCACATCTGCCAGATGATCCGAGGTCTCCAACCGCAGGTCGATTTCTGGATAGGCCGCATAAAACCGCCCCAGCCGGGGCACAATAAAACGCTCCGCAAAAAACGCCTCACTGTTCACCACCACCTTGCCCACCGGCCTGTCCGCCAAATCCTCAGTCGCCTCCGCGATAAGATCTAGCGCCTCTATCATCCTTTCCAGATAGGCTTTGCCTTCCGGGGTCAGCGCCACCCCACGTGGCAGATCGCGAAACAGCTTCACCCCCAGACGCGCCTCAAGGCCACGCACATGTCGGCTGATGGCGGAATGCGCCACATTAAGCTCCCCAGCCGCTTTGCTGAAGCTCTCATGGCGTCCCGCTGCCTCAAAGGCGCGCAGAGCATTCAGGGGGGGCAGGTTGCGACTCATACCGAAATTTGTGCCTTTTTAGCACACAACATGTCAAGAAATGCTGTTTGAGCACCACTTCGATCTCTGAAATAGTCAAGATATCACATTTATCTGGTCAGCACCCATGCCTCATGTCTTTACCGCGCTTTGGCGCGCACCCAGTCTCTTTGCCTCTTTCCTCTCCAGCCCCTTGCGCAGAGCTTACCGCAGCATCCAAAGCCTCGTGTCTCCCGCTCAGCCCATCTCGCCACACCTGAGAAAAGACGCGGGTCTGCCAGACGAAACACCTCACTCAGCCGCTGACACGCAGATGCATCATCTGCGCCCGCCTTGGGTCTGATCGCGCGCCCACTCTTCCCCCCAAGCCCACAAACCTTTAGGAGAAGAGCATGTCTGACGCCCTCGACACTGTCTTCTCTGCCCTCGCCGATCCCACCCGGCGTGCGATCCTCACTATGTTGCTTGAAGACGACATGGCTGTGACCGATGTGGCAGAGCCCTTTGACATCTCTCTGGCCGCCATTTCCAAACATCTGATGATCCTCACCAAAGCCGGACTAATCTCTCAGGAGAAACGTGGCCGGGTGAAATGGTGCAAGCTGGAGCCAGACGCCCTACGCCCGGCCTCGGTCTGGATGCAGGGGTTTGGGCAATTTGAGCCCATCAACCTCGATGCCTTTGAGCGGTTTCTGGCAACTGAGCTGCCTGATCCATCTGCCGCAGACACGCCCGAATAAATTTCGCTGCCGATCGATAGTGAGAAGAGGCTGCCGCCTCTGCCCAACGTCCAGTACTCCAGTTATTATTGCCACCTTTCATTGGCGCCCCATAAAGCTCATCTTGATCAAGACGATCCACCAAGGCATGCCATCTTTGATGCGCCATCACAAACCGCAACTTGGCCTCTGCCCAGCCCACATCAGCATTTTCTGAGAGCACATGGTCATTGTATGCGCGCAGCTGGTTCCATTTGTAACCCGGCGCGGGAAAAGCAACGACTTTGCCTGCCTGACCATCAGCATACCAGTTCAAGAACAGATCAATCCAATGCGCGCGATGCACTAACACATCGCGAATGCTCCAATTGTTTTCAATCTCAACCCGAGCCGCTTCGGCTGGCACGGTGGCAATCACCTTTAGAAGGGTGCTAAATTCCTTATCGGCGATCGCCAACAAATCTTCTTTCGTCGTTGCTGCAGGCATTCAATTTCCTCCTGCACCAAAGATACATCCTACTTGCCCCATATGTCTTTGATCAGGATCATAAGCTGCCCAAGGGTAAATCTGTACATTTACAGCCCCTCAAACAGCCCTGAGAATTCAAATGATTCTCATTTGGCAGATGCCATCTGTGACCAGATTAGAAGTCTTTCTCCAACAGCAGATAAAGCGCCACGCAGGTCAAAGCGATCCCCACAAGCACCAAAGGCGACGGGGCGCCATTGCCCAAAACAAACTCCCAGCAGATCACCCAGCTTGGAACAAGATAAGTGTATGCCATCACCTTGGCACTGGGCAGATGCAAAGCCGCAAACTGTACCAGCACAAATGAAGCGGCACTGGCAAAAACAGCCAGATAAAGAATAATCAACCAGACCTGAGCCGTGACCATTGTCCAGTCGGTCTGTAAAATATCGTGTGCGCCATACAGCAGCAAAACAAGCAATCCGGCCACAAGTGTCCCAAACGTGAAAACAACCGGAGCTTCACCGCGATTGAGCCTGCGTACCATGGGCGTGTAAAGCGCGTGCAGGACACACCCCCAAAAGTAGTAGAGTTCTCCTTGTCCCACCTCAAAGCGCCGAAACGCCTGCCAGTCAGCGCGAAAAATCACCCATAGCGCCCCAAGCGCACCAATTGTAAGCGCAATCACCATCCGGCGGGTGGTGATCTGCCCCAAGAGTCCCCAGCCAAACATGGCCGACATAATCGGCGTGAGCGTGAAAACCGCAGCGGTGCTCACCGGATGCGCGGTCTTCAATCCCTCAAACATCAGAACAAAATAACCTGCAAACAATCCGCCCAAGATCAAGTAGCGCCAAGGCGCTCTCCACGTACTGTGCGGCAAGCCCTTGGTCGCAAGTGCAACCACGCCAATCACAACCGCAGCGATCAAAAAGCGTACCGCATTCAGCGCCGCAGGTGGCAAGGCATTAGCGCTCATCGCACCGAGCGAAAATGACCCCGCAACCAATGCCGAAAACAAAAGCATCGCCAGGTGCCCCCGCAACGCTAAAGTCAGCTTCGGCTTGCGCATCTCTCGTGCAACGGGTCTCATCCGTTGACCACCCATTCCTTCGCACGCCCTTTCAAAAAATTCAGAAATGTCTGAACTTTGGTGGTTCGGTGCAGATCCACATGCGTGATGAGGCGCACATTGATATCCCACTCTGGATTACTCGGCATCACTTCAAGCAGATCACCGGAATTCTGAGCGGCCCAAACCGGCAAAAAACCAAGCCCTGCCCCACGACGCACGGCGGCCTCAATTGCCCGATCAGATGTTGACCGGAACACAACTCTGTCACGCGGCACACGCGCCTTTAGCCAGCGATAAAAAGGCGCGCGACTGTCTGGATTGTCATGGCCGACAAATCGGTGATTGACCAAATCCACCTCATCTTTGGGCGCGCCATGACGCGCAACATAGGCACTTGCCCCATACATCGCAGCAGGCAGCTGCGCCAATGGCTGCACCACATTGTCCGGCTGCACCTGCCCGTCCCCCGCACGAATAGCCACATGCGCTTCTCCATACTCCAGCCGAAACACACGATCCCCGGTTAAAAATCGCACCAAAAGATCAGGATGCTCCTCCTGAAAATCAGCCAATATAGGCGAAATCAACGGGGCCAATCCCCCAAGAGAGGTCACGACCAATTCACCCGCCACATCGGCTCCACGGCCTTTGATGCGCCCCTCCAGCTGACCAAACTGATCATCGGTGGCCTGCGCCACCCGCATCAAGTCTTCCCCAGCCTCGGTGGCGGTATAGCCACGCGCATGACGCTGAAACAGCTTTACTCCAAGCTGCGCCTCCAAAGCATCGATGTGTCTGATCACAGTGGCATGATGGACGCCAAGCGCCTCAGCTGCGCCACTCACCGTCCCCAATCGCGCCACCTGAAAGGCGGTGCGCACTTCATCCCAGTTTTTCATCAGGACACCTCTGTGCAAATATCAACAATCCATGCGCATTAGCTGCTATTGTGTGTGAAATTGCAATACCCCATCATTTTGTCAGACGGCACAGACGCTCACAGATAAATCGAAGGTATATCACCATGACACACACAGTCCTGCACATCGACTCTTCCGCCCGTATTTCAGATTCCCTCTCGCGCGCAGCATCCGCCAAATTGGTGTCTGAACAAAATGCCGACACCGTTTTGCGCCGTGACCTGGCAACCACCACACTCCCCTTTCTGGACGAAACCTTCACACAAGCCACGTTTACGCCGCCTGAGGCGCGCACAGATGTGCAAAACGCCGCTCTTGCCCTCTCAGATACGCTCGTCGCAGAACTGCAAGCGGCGGACACTCTCGTAATCGGTGTCGCCATGTACAACTTCGCCATCCCGGCCGCACTGAAGGCCTGGGTTGATCAGATTGCCCGCGCGGGCGTCACTTTCGCATATACCGAAGAGGGCCCCAAAGGCCTGTTGAGCAATAAGAAAGCGCTGATCACCATCGCCTCAGGCGGCACGCCCATTGGGTCCGAATTTGACTTCGCCAGCAGCTACCTGCGCTTTGTTCTAGGCTTCATTGGCATCACTGATGTGACAATCTTTGACCAAGATGGGCAGGAAATCGCCCCCAAAGCAGCGTAAAACAACGCACAGCCGCCGGGTGCAGACATGCGCCCGGCCATTGCGACCCAAGACCAGTCACATCGCCAACGAGCCTTTAACCACGCGACTTCAGTCGCGCCCCATCTCCAAAAACTCAGGCGTCACGTCAATTTTCTCCAGAAACGCCCATAGCGCGCTGATCTCCATCGCCACGGTGCGGTCATTCACCAAAGGGTGCATATAGATCACATCCGCATCTTTCACGGCATCGTCCATAAAGAACCGCACACCTTTCTCTGCGCCGTTAATCATCGCCAAAGGCGTCACCGCGCCGGGCCGCACGCCAAGGTTTTCCAGCAACCGATCTGCGGAGCCAAACGACAGATTGCCCACGCCCAGCTGCGCCCCCAGCGCCTTCAGATCAATCTCGCGGTCCTGCTCTAGCGTCACCAGATAATTTCGCTTCTTCTTATCCCGCAGATAAAGGTTTTTGATGCGGAAGGCCGCCTCACCCGGCACCTCCATCCCCGCCTCAACGGATTTGGCATCCTCCACCGTGCGCAACGGCACATGGTCATGCAGCACATAAGACAGCCCCCAGGCTTCCAACTGCGCCAAAAGCGCATCCGAGCTGACCGGCAATGTATCCTGAAACTGAGATGATGCGTCCATGAATGCCTCCCCTATGTAGATCGCTCCTCCATGCCGCAACGGCGCACAGGGCGAAACCCCAAAACTGCCTGCTATACTTGACTCTGCGACTCCACGGGCGTAAACGCAGCTTCAATTCCGGGAGTCCGTCATACTTCCGGTCCCTTGGCCTATGTGCCGGGATCGCCCCCCGTCAGCGAGTTTCGCCCACGGGGGACATTGGCGTTTGGGCGGTTCGCACATATGTTCGGGCCAGATAGGAAACGGTGAAAAGGAGCCGGTAGCGATGTTTGAAAATCTAAGCGAACGCCTCTCTGGTGTCTTTGATCGTCTTACCAAACAGGGTGCGCTGTCTGAGGATGATGTCAAAACCGCGCTGCGCGAAGTGCGTGTGGCCCTGCTTGAGGCCGATGTTTCGCTGCCTGTGGCGCGCGACTTTGTCAAAGCGGTGCAGGAAAAAGCCACCGGTCAGGCCGTCACCAAATCCGTGACCCCGGGCCAGCAGGTTGTGAAAATCGTTCATGACGAGCTGAAAGCGGTTTTGGCTGGCAATGACGATGCTGAACCTGGCACGCTGAAAATTGATAACCCGCCTGCCCCGATCCTGATGGTCGGCCTGCAGGGCTCTGGTAAGACCACCACCACAGGTAAGCTTGCCAAACGCCTGACCGAGAAAGACGGCAAGCGCGTGCTGATGGCCTCGCTCGACATCTACCGCCCCGCCGCGATGCAGCAGTTGGCTGTCCTTGGCACCCAGATCGGCGTTGATACCCTGCCCATCGTGGCAGGCGAATCCGCCGTTCAAATCGCCAAACGCGCCAAGCAGCAGGCCACCTTGGGTGGCTATGACGTCTACATGCTCGACACGGCCGGTCGTCTGCAGATTGACGAGACCCTGATGCAAGAGGTCGAAGACGTCCGCGATGCGGTCAACCCGCGCGAAACACTCTTGGTAGTCGACGGGCTGACCGGTCAGGTGGCCGTGGAAGTGGCCGAAGAATTTGATGGCAAGATCGGCATCTCCGGTGTGGTCCTGACCCGTATGGACGGCGACGGCCGTGGCGGT
Source organism: Shimia sp. R11_0 (assembly GCF_017744035.1). Classification (NCBI taxonomy): domain Bacteria; kingdom Pseudomonadati; phylum Pseudomonadota; class Alphaproteobacteria; order Rhodobacterales; family Roseobacteraceae; genus Shimia; species Shimia sp. R11_0. Next base: position 147,395 of record NZ_JAGHQY010000007.1, read on the forward strand.
GCGGCACTTTCCATGCGCGCAGTCACTGGCAAGCCAATCAAATACGTCGGTCTCGGCGAAAAGATGGAAGCGCTGGAAACCTTCGAAGCCGACCGGATCGCTGGCCGTATTCTGGGCATGGGCGACATCGTAGCCCTTGTTGAAAAAGCGCAGGAAACCATCGAGGCCGAACAGGCTGAACGCATGATGAAGCGCTTCCAGAAGGGCCGCTTCAACATGAACGACATGAAGATGCAGCTCGAACAGATGCAAAAGATGGGCGGCATGGAAGGCATGATGGGCATGCTGCCGGGCATGGGCAAAATGGCCAAACAGGTACAGGATGCCGGTTTTGATGACCGCATGATCGTGCGCCAGATCGCCATGATCCAATCCATGACCAAAATGGAGCGCGCCAATCCACAACTTCTGCAAGCTTCCCGCAAAAAGCGGATTGCTAAAGGCTCCGGGATGGAAGTGTCTGATCTCAACAAACTGCTCAAGATGCAGCGTCAGATGTCTGACATGATGAAAAAGATGGGAAAAATGGGCAAAGGCGGCATGCTCAAGCAAGCCATGAAAGGCATGATGGGCGGCAAAGGCGCGCCTGACATGGCTGGCATGGACCCGTCCCAAATGGACCCCAAAGCGCTCGAAGCCGCAGCCAAAGCCATGGGTGGCAAAGGCGGTCTGCCTGGTGGTCTCGGTGGACTTGGCGGTCTGGGTGGCGGCATGGGGCTGCCGCCTGGCCTGTCCGGTCTGGGCAAGAAGAAATAAGCAGAGGTCTATGATCATGAAATATCTCCCCCTTGTTCTGTTGTGCTCTCTCGCTGCCTGCGGTGACGTGATCACCGTTGATCTGGACACAGCACCAGATGGCCCCGTGCGCGGTGATTATCGCACCGTGCTTGACGGCATTCCCACCACTGTGACCGCGCGCGCCCATGACGCCGAGGTGAATTTCACAGAAACCGGTGGCTCCATCGGCTATAGCAAGCTCTTTGCTCTGGCGGATACGGAACTGCGCCGCAAAACTGGCTGTCGCGAAGTCCGCATCCTGAACAATGAAACACAGAAGCTGCAGTCCGGTGTCTCCAGCAGCTTCATTTTTGAACTCGACGAGTGCCCCCCGGTTTAAGCTGACGTAAATCCACATGACCCTTGCGCCCACCATATCCACACCGCGCCTGACGCTGCGCCATCACGAGTTCGATGATTTCGAGCCGATGGCCGCGCCGGTCGCGACGATGTGGGCGCAATTGGCCGCTGTTGCGAACGCAGGAGCCCGCCTCTAATGCGTTACGAAGTTCCCCAACTGGAAACAGAGCGTCTCATCCTACGCGGTCACCGCGAAAGTGACATTGCCGCAGAAAAAGCGTTCTTTGCGACGGATGCCTCCCAATTTGTCGGCGGCCCAATACCGCCGCACCGCGCGTGGCGCACCGTTGCCATGATGATGGGCCATTGGGCGCTGCGCGGCTTTGGCTTCTGGGCTTTGGAAGACAAGGCGACTGGTGCTTATGTCGGCAGGGCTGGCCTCTGGTTCCCTGACGGCTGGCTGGAACAGGAAATCGGCTGGACCCTCATGAATGATGCCACAGGCAAAGGCTATGCCACCGAGGCCGCCCTCGCAGCCCGCACCCATGCCTATGACGTCCTTGGCTGGGAAACCGCGATCTCTCAGATCGACCCGAAAAACGACGCCTCCAAAGCTGTCGCCGCACGCCTTGGCGCGCGCTTTGAAAAACACTTTGAAGATCCCGAATATGGGCAGATCGAAATCTGGCGCCACCCTGCACCAGCCGATCTTGTGAACGGCGGTATGGAGGCCTATGCCTGATGCCACAGAAGACCATTCCCATTCTCGAAACCAAACGCCTGATCCTGCGTGGGCCGGAGCCTGAAGATTATCCGAACTTCAAGGCCACCTTCGCCTCTTACCGCTCCCGCTTCATGGGCGGGCCGCTCAATGCCTATGAGACATGGATGCTCTATGCGGCTGAAATTGGCCACTGGAACATTCGCGGCTATGGCATGTGGATGATCCACGACAAAGACACCGACGAAACACTCGGCATGGCGGGTGGCTGGTTCCCGGCCAAATGGCCAGAGCGCGAAATCGCATGGATCATCTGGCCTGACAAAGCCGGACACGGCTACGCCCTTGAAGCGACCCATGCGGTGCGCCGCTATTTCTACAATGACCTAGGCTGGGACGGCGCCGTGTCTTACATCGACCCCAAAAATCTGGACAGCATCCGGCTGGCAGAACGTTTGGGCGCCACCAAGGACAAATCCGCCCCATCGGTGGATGGGCACGACGTGGTCTACCGCCATCCTTCGCCCGAAGCTCTGGCTTCCTCTCAGATTGGCGACGCCATCGAAATGGAAATCAGCCACTATGCCGATCCGATGTTCAAACCGAAAGGCTACGCTCTTGACTGACGCCGTATCCCGCGCCGCAGATGTGCTCAAAGAGCACCGCGAAAGCATCGACCGCCTCGATGCGATCCTCGTCTACACTCTGGGTGAGCGCTTCAAACACACGCAGGCTGTCGGGAAACTGAAAGCCACCCACGACCTTCCCCCGTCCGATCCCGATCGCGAAGCGAAACAGATCGCACGTCTAGAAGATCTTGCAAAACGGGCCGATCTGGACCCCGAATTTGCCAAGAATTTCCTGAATTTCATCATTGCTGAGGTCATTCAGCACCACAAGAAACATCAGGAATAGCAAACCGTTGAACAGACAGAACTCTGTTCTTCGACACCAACCCGCACCGTGCTGGTGCACACACTCTGCACCACCGAAACACACCGGTGCACACGCCATTACTAGGAGATAACACCATGGCTATGAAAATTCGTCTCGCCCGCGGCGGTTCCAAAAAGCGTCCTTTCTATCGCGTTGTTGCAGCGGACAGCCGCATGCCACGTGACGGCCGCTTCATCGAGAAGCTCGGCACCTACAACCCACTGCTGCCAAAAGACAGCGAAGAGCGCGTAAAGCTGAACATGGAGCGCGTTCAGTACTGGCTGGACCAAGGCGCACAGCCTTCTGACCGTGTGTCCCGCTTCCTGGAAGCCGCTGGTGTTGTTGCCAAGAAAGAGCGCAACAACCCGAAAAAAGCTGAGCCAGGCCAAAAAGCCAAGGAGCGCGCAGAAGAAAAAGCTGCCAAGGCCGCTGAAGCAGCAGCTGAAGAGTAAGACGGACCGGCCCCGGGATGACCAAGTTCTCTTCCGAATTCCGGGACGATCTGCACCGGCTCATGCGGTGGCGGCGCGATGTGCGCCGTTTCCGCACCGATCCAGTGGACGAGGCACTCCTTCAGGCGTGCCTCGACACGTTTCTGCTCGCTCCTTCCGTGGGCCTGTCAGAACCTTGGCGTGTAGTGCGCGTCGACAGCGACCACGCCCGCACCGCCGCTCTCAAAAATTACGAAGCAGCCAACGCACAGGCGCTCAAGGGCTACGACAGCGACCGGGCCAAACTTTATGCCAATCTCAAGCTTTCCGGCATGAAAGAGTCCCCTGTCCAATTGGCCATCTACTGCGACGAAGCCACCGTCAAAGGCCGCGGCCTCGGGGCTGGCACCATGCCTGAAATGCGCCGATACTCCGTGGTGGGGGCCATCACCCAGTTCTGGCTCACCGCACGCAGCTTTGGCCTTGGCGTGGGCTGGGTCTCCATTTTGGATCCAGAACAGCTCAATCGCGATCTGGATGTGCCCGAGGACTGGGCACTGGTGGCCTATCTCTGCGTCGGCTGGCCAGAAGAGCTTTCAGAGACCCCCGAACTGGCCAAAGCTGGCTGGGAAGACCGCGACAGCGCGCTGTCCATCCTGAGGCGCTAAGCCCCTCCCTTGCGTCCCCGCACGCAATCGGAGAAAACAGGCCCCAAGCAAAACAAAGGCCGCCCCATGAGCGATACTCCCTCTGATCTGATCTGTGTTGGTGCCATCGGTGGTGCCTATGGTGTGCGAGGCGAAGTTCGCCTCAAGAGCTTCACCGCAGACGCCCATGCCCTCGAAGATTATGCGCCCCTGCTCACCGAAGATGGGGCCTTTGAATTCACGGTGACCATCACCCGTGGCATCAAAAACGGACTCGCAGCGCGCCTGTCAGGCATTGCCACCAAAGAACAGGCCGATGCCCTCAAAGGCGTCAAACTCTTCGTGCCACGCGATCGCCTGCCTGAAACAGAGGATGATGAGTATTACTACACCGATCTTGTCGGACTGGAGGTGCGTGACACCGGCGGCACGGTATTAGGCAAAGTAAAAACCGTGGTCAATCACGGCTCCACGGACATTCTTGAAGTGCTGGTGCCCGGCAGCTCCGAAACCGTCTTACTGCCGTTCACGCTGGCTGCTGTGCCGACGGTCGACATCGCCTCCGGTCGCATCATTGCCGACCCGCCGGAAGGGCTGTTTGATTGATGACCAACGAGACCAAGAAACCAAAATCCCATGGTCGCCTGTCGATTTCAGCCAGCCTGAAACCACGCGAGCTGATCACCCACAACCCGAGACTGGCCAAGGTCTGGTCCGCGCGTATCATCACGCTCTTTCCCGATGCCTTCCCCGGCGTTCTGGGCGAAAGCCTGACCGGTAAGGCCCTCAAAGACGGCAAATGGCAGATCGAAACCACCAATCTGCGCGATTTTGGCCTGACCAAACACCGCAACGTGGATGACACCCCCGCTGGCGGTGGCGCAGGCATGGTGCTGCGGCCTGATGTACTAGGCCCTGCCATTGAACACACCATGCGCGGCGCGCGCGGCAACTGGCCGCTGGTCTACCTGTCCCCGCGTGGCCGTCGCTTTGATCAAAGCATGGCACGCGCCTGGTCACAGGCCGATGGCATCACCATGCTCTGCGGCCGCTTTGAGGGCGTGGATCAGCGCGTTCTGGATCACTACAATATTCAGGAGGTCAGCCTCGGTGATTTTGTCCTCACCGGAGGGGAAATTGCCGCACAGGCCATGATAGACGCCACCGTGCGCCTGCTACCGTCGGTGCTGGGCAATGCAGACAGCATTGAGGAGGAAAGCCACTCAAACGGCCTGCTGGAACACCCGCAATATACCAAGCCAGCTGAGTGGCAGGGGCGCACCATTCCCGACGTGCTGATGTCAGGTCACCACGCCAAAATCGAACAATGGCGCCGCCAGATGTCAGAAGACATCACCCAAGAACGCCGCCCGGATATGTGGGATGCCTTTCAGAAGCAAAAAGACAGCTGAATCCCCGCGTATAGCTCAGGCGCAACCAAATCCTTGCGCCTCAGCCACTCTCTATGCTCTTGTCCCTGCATATGAATTTTGAACAGGGACCACGATCATGGCGGCAAAATTTGAACTCTACACTGATAAAACCGGTGAATATCGCTTCCGCTTGAAAGCGGGCAACGGCGAGAACATCCTCGCATCTGAAGGTTACAAACAGAAAGCCAGCTGCGAAAACGGCATTGAATCCGTCAGAAAAAACGCGTCCGAAGATGCCCGCTATGAGCGTAAAGAAACGGCGGCTGGGAAATATATGTTCAATCTCAAAGCCACCAATGGGCAGGTGATTGGCACCTCTCAAAGCTACACCAGCGCTTCTGGTCGCGACAATGGGATTGAATCCGTCAAGAAAAACGCACCAGAGGCTGCGGTTGACGATCAAACCGCGTGATCCCTTAAACCGCGACGCAGGCCCGGCACCCCACGAGCCGAGCCTGCGTACCACTGCAGAAGAATGTCAGGGCATTTTCTGCAACCGGTCGATCCCTGACAGCTCCCCCACAATCACTTTGATGACTTTTGACCGCATCGGCCCGAGACGACAGTCTTTTTGAATGCCCGTATCTGCGCAGAACTGCACCACCGCATTCAATGTGCGCGTGTTGAAAATGCCCGTGGTGCGCCCCACGGCGTACCCTCTGGCGCGCATCTCTTCCTGCAGCACATGCACATAGGCGTTTTTGTCGAGGCGCGAGACCACAAACAGCGCGCGTTCAAAATCGGGATTTGGCGTTCCGGCAACAATCTCTGTCGCTGACGCGCGGAAGGCGCGGTGGCTTTGTGTAGCATATGCCAGATAAAGCGCCTGCTCGGCACGCACCCTTGTGCGAATGCTCGGATGCGCCACCATTTCAGCACGCAAAGCAAGTGCTTCTGCTCCGCGCTCCTCCTGCAGCAGTTTGAGAAGCGCCTCCGCCGCTTTACCACCTGCCTTGGCCTGATCCTGTCGGGCCACATCCACCAACTGCGCCTGCAGCTTCGCAGCATTCAGATCAAACTCCGCGCCTTGACGCATGGCAGCCAATGCAATTTGCATCGAAGGAACATGGCCCGCCTGCGCAAACCGCGTCAGTTCTTTGCGACCAAACGCGACATCCGACTGCGCTCCAAACCGTTTCTGATAGTGATAGGCCGCGCGCAGAGCCTGCGCCCGCTCAATGCCGAGATCAGAGGCAATATCAAGCTGCGCCAGAGACGCCAGCGCTTGCTCTTGAGACATCAACAGCTTTGCATAGGAGGTGCGCGCCCCATCGCGCCCGCCCTCTATAGCTGCCTGATACCAAAGCGCCGCCGCCTCTGGATCCACCTCTGTGCCAATGCCTTTGAGATGGTAGTAGGCCAGTTTGGCCTGTGCCCGCGCGTCCCCCTCCTGAGCCAGCGCATGCATCGCCCCAAACGCAGCAGAGGCATCCGGCGCCCCATGCGTCCCAATCCGTAAAGCTTCCGCAGCAGCATAACGCTGCTTTGGTGTTGCCTCCTGCGCGGCAGACGCCGAGGCTTCCGTGAGTGATAGCGTCACAATCGCGCAGACCGTGAGTGCCAAAAATGCTTTGCGTGCCATGATGGCCTCCTGTGTTTGGGGTGTTCACAAGATGCCAAAGTGCGGCCGTCTTCACCGAAGGCGAAACGTATACCGCACTACTCTTTGGGTTAGGCCCACACTCTTTTTAACAGGTGCGATTTTACAATCCGCCCTGAGACTAACGCTCCTGCCAGCGGATCCAGCCTTCCGGCGCGCCACGAAACACGTTCAGATCCACCGGCCCCTCAATGCCAGGAACGCGCCCCGTTCCGCTGTATTGCCAGAACACCCAATAGGCACCCGGATAGGTTTTCTGCGGATGGGCCGCCACCGATCTCAACCAGAACTCCGTATCATGCAGCGTGCCAATGCCCGTGTCCTGAAAGAAATCCACCGTGGTGTAGATCACCGGCCGCCGCCCATAATGCGCCTCCAGCAGATCAAGGAATTTGCGCGCTTCCCGGCGCACATCCCGCCCGTGCGGCCGCAACCGACAGGTCTTGGATTTCGGCGTCCACTCCATATCCAGTACATGCGGCAAGGACGCGCCACGTGGGACATTGCGGATAAACCACCGCGCCTGTTCTTCCGCAGAACGGCAGAAATAGTAGTAGTGATACGCCCCCCACGGCACCCCGGCAGATTCTGCGCCCCGCCGATGCGTCGCAAACATCGGATCGGCCACATCGCCACCTTCCGTGGCCTTCAGAAAAGCAAAACTCACCCCCGCGCGCTGCGCCTTCCGCCAATCGATGTCCGTCTGCCACCGAGACACATCAATCCCATGCACCGGATAGGTCTGCGGCGCGCGCCTTTCCCACTCCACAGGATGATCATCCCCAAAGTCGGGGTAGGTCACAACTTGCGCCGCCAAAGCTGCAATCCGAGCGCCTTCTTGCGCCTCTATCTGCTCTGGCACTGTTGGTTCAGGTGCGCGACGCCCACACCCCAGCAAACTCACCACAATCACCATCGCAAAGATCATCAAACGCATGTCATACCTACACTCACATCACACCAATTGCGGCCACTAAACCGCGCAGTGGTAATCAAACGCAAGGGCAACTCCCCCCCCAAAGCACCTGTCGCGCAGACAACCGCCACTCCGTTCTTGCATCAAGGGCCTGATTGCCCTATGCACCGCCTGTCCGCGGTTTTTTATGAGTCGTTCGGGCGTGCTGTGCATTGCATAGGCCTTTGCTTTCTTCGGCTCTGGCAGCAAGCCCAGCACATAGAAGACAAGAAAAGACGACCTGACCCTCTGGCGGGCGCTCACATGTGGCGGACCCGGAAGAAGACCAAGAGTTCTGAGGTGCATCAAACCTTTGTGGATATAACCACAAGCAACATAGGAGATGATCCAATGGATCTGATCGCACAGCTCGAAGCGGAGCAGATTGCTGCGCTGGGGAAAGAGATCCCCGATTTCAAAGCCGGTGACACCATCCGCGTCGGCTTCAAAGTGACCGAAGGCTCGCGCACCCGTGTGCAGAACTACGAAGGCGTCTGCATCAGCCGCAAAAACGGCTCCGGCATCGCTGGCTCGTTCACCGTTCGCAAGATTTCCTTTGGCGAAGGCGTGGAACGTGTGTTCCCACTGTACTCCACCAACATCGACAGCATCACCGTTGTGCGTCGTGGTCGTGTGCGTCGCGCCAAACTGTACTATCTGCGCGCACGTCGTGGTAAATCCGCACGTATCGCAGAAGACACCAACTACAAGCCCAAAAAAGCGTAAGGAGTGGTCTCATGAAAAAAGATACCCATCCCGATTACCACTTCATCGACGTGAAAATGACCGACGGCACCATCATCAAGATGCGTTCCACCTGGGGCAAAGAAGGCGACACCATGGCGCTGGACGTAGACCCATCCGTGCACCCCGCATGGAACGGTGGCTCCACCCGCCTTATGGATGCCGGTGGCCGCGTGTCCAAATTCAAAAAGAAATACGAAGGTCTGGGCTTCTGAGCCTCACCACCTTTGTAGAAGAGACGCCGCCTCCCTCGGGGCGGCGTTTTTTATTGGGCGGATCTCCTCTCCCACAGAGCTGTGAAGATCGCGCCCTTGCCTTTGCCCGCACGCCGCTCTAAAAGCCGCGCGCACCGGTCGCAGCCTACCCGGTACATCAAAACAAGGGTTACAAAAATGAAAACTACTGTTGTCTGCTCCGGCGGACTGGACTCCGTGTCTTTGGCCCACATTGTGGCTGCCGAAGGCAATCTCTCCCGACTGGTCTCCTTTGATTACGGCCAACGCCACCGCAAGGAGCTCGACTCCGCTGCGGCCTGTGCAGACCGCCTTGGCGTGCCCCATCACATCATCGACCTGCGCGCGGTTGGCGCCACCCTCACCGGCTCCGCCCTTACCGAAGCGGATGTGGATGTGCCCGATGGGCATTATGCTGAGGAAACCATGCGCATCACTGTGGTGCCCAACCGCAACGCCATCATGCTGACCATCGCATATGGCATCGCCGCAGCCAGTGGCGACAGTCGCGTCGCCACCGCTGTGCATGGCGGGGATCACTTCATCTATCCCGATTGCCGCCCCGGCTTCACCGAGGCCTTTGACGCCATGCAACAGGCCGCACTGGCGGGCTATGCCGACGTGCGCCTGCACACCCCGTTTGTGCACCGCAGCAAAGCCGACATCGTCACCGATGGGGCCGCCGCCAACACGCCTTTCGCGCTGACATGGTCCTGCTACAAAGGCGGCGCACAGCACTGTGGCCGCTGCGGCACCTGCGTGGAGCGACGCGAGGCCTTTGACCTTGCCGGTGTCAGCGATCCCACCCCCTATGAGGATCCGGATTTCTGGCGCACCGCCGTGGCCGAGCGGGAGGCAAGCTGATGTTTCGCATCTCCAAAGAGTTTCACTTCTCCGCCTCCCATCAACTGGCCCATCTGCCCGACGATCACCAATGCGCGCGCCTGCATGGGCATAACTATATCGTGGTGGTCGAACTGGCCGCCGCCGAGCTGAACGCCGACGGCTTTGTGCGGGATTATCACGAGCTCAAACCGCTCAAATCCTACATCGACGATCACTTCGATCATCGCCACCTCAACGATCTGCTCAACGTGCCTTCCACGGCAGAAAACCTCGCCAAGCACTTCTATGACTGGTGCAAATCCCGCTGGGCCGAGGTTAGCATGGTGAAAGTCTCAGAAACCCCCAAAACATGGGCCGAGTATCGCCCATGACCCTGCGTGTAGCTGAGATTTTTGGCCCCACCATTCAAGGTGAGGGCGTGCTCATTGGTGCGCCCACAGTCTTCGTGCGCACCGGCGGCTGTGACTATCGCTGCTCATGGTGTGACAGCCTGCACGCGGTCGACAGCGCCTATCGCCATGACTGGAAACCAATGAGCACCGAGGCGGTCATGGAGGACATCAAACGCCTTTCCGGCAATCGCCCGCTCACCGTGTCTTTGTCCGGCGGCAACCCCGCCATTTACGACTTTGAACCGCTGATCGCACTGGGCAAATCAGAGGGCTACACTTTCGCATGCGAAACACAGGGATCCATCGCCAAGCGGTGGTTTGCTGATCTGGACACGCTGGTCCTCAGCCCAAAGCCGCCCTCAAGCGGCGAAGAGGTGGACTGGTCTGCCTTTGAGCGTTGCCTAGAGCTTGCTGGAACAGACCCGGAAAGCGTCATGAAGATCGTGATCTTTGATGATGCCGATTTTGCGTGGGCACAGGCCGCCCATGACCGCTTTCCCGATCTGCCTCTCTATCTGCAGCCGGGCAATCTGATGGTGGATCCTGACAAACCTGTCGATCTCACCGAAACCACCTCCCGGCTGGAATGGCTGATCGACAAAGTGGTAGCGGCAGGCTGGTTCGCCCCGCGCGTGCTGCCACAGCTGCACGTCATGGTCTGGGGCAACAAACGCGGCGTCTAAAAACACCCCTCGGGCCCCTGGTCCATAGTTGGAGAACAAAGATGAGCGAAGACATCTACAGCAACCTAAAACAACTCGGCGGCGCGACAGTTATGCCCACCAGCCCAGAAGAGGCTGAACTGGAGCGTGTAGAAAACCCACAGGCCGATGTGGCCTACAACGTGCGCTTCACCGCGCCGGAATTTACCTCCCTCTGCCCGATGACCGGCCAGCCTGATTTTGCCCATCTGGTGATCGACTATGTGCCCGGCAAATGGCTGGTGGAAAGCAAATCTTTGAAGCTCTTCTTGGGATCTTTCCGCAACCACGGAGCGTTTCACGAAGATTGCACCGTCTCCATCGCCCGCCGTCTGGCCGATTTCCTGGAGCCACAATGGCTGCGCATCGGCGGCTACTGGTATCCACGCGGCGGCATCCCAATTGATGTGTTCTGGCAGACCGGCGCCATGCCCGAAGGCGTCTGGATCCCCGATCAGGGCGTGCCCCCCTACCGCGGCCGCGGCTAATGCTCTATCGCCCCTGTCACCACAGGGGCGCTTTGATCTGCCCACTACCCCATGCGTACGTAGCTGCCCGGCGCATCAGCCAAACCCTCGGGCATCTCAGGCACCGCACCTTTGGGACTGGAATGCGCGGCAAGCCAATCCGCCCATGCTGGCCACCAACTGCCTTCGCGCAACTGCGCCACATCCAACCAATCCTCGGGCGTCAGTGCAGATGCGCTGTCAAGCGCAGTGTGTAGTCGGAAATGACGGCGCTTGTGACCCGGCTCAGAAATCACGCCAGCGTTATGCCCCCCGTTGGTCAAAGCAAAGGTGACATCCGCATGTGTCAGCCCGTGAACCTTGTACACAGATGTCCAAGGCGCCACGTGATCGCTTTCCGTGCCAACGGCAAAAACTGGCAGCCGAACATCCCGCAAGGAAATCGCATGCCCCTGCACCTCATAGCGCCCCGCAGCCAGATCGTTGTTGAGATACATGCGTCGCAGATAGTCCGCATGCATCCGAGCCGGCATGCGAGTGGTATCCGCATTCCACGCCATCAGATCATTTGGCGGCACGTCCGGCTCCCCCATCAGATAGCTGCGCACCATACGTGACCAAATCAAATTGTTCGATCGCATCACCGCAAAGGCGCTGCCCATCTGCGCACCATCCAAATAGCCCTGCGCGGCCATCATGTCTTCAAGTGTCGACAACTGGCTTTCATCAATGAACAGATTAAGCTCACCTGCCTCGCTGAAATCTGTCTGAGCGGCCAGCAATGTCACCGTCTTCAGGCGATCATCTCCTTTTCGCGCCAAGGCTGCCGCCATAACCGACAATAGCGTGCCGCCCAGACAATACCCGCAGCCATGCACAGCGCTCACCTCAAGGCTTGAACAAATATGGTCAAGCGCCGCCAGAGGCCCCTGCTCCAGATAATCCTCCATGCCGAGCTCACTGTCCGATGCATCAGGATTGCGCCAAGACACCATGAAGACCGTAAACCCCTGTGACGTCAGATACCGCACGAGCGAATTTTCCGGCTTCAGATCAAGAATGTAGTACTTCATGATCCAGGCAGGCATGAGCAAGATCGGCTCAGGATGCACCACATCCGTCGTGGGCGCATATTGTATCAATTCCATCAAATGCGTGCGCAACACCACTTTGCCCGTGCTGACCGCCACCTCGGTCCCCACTTGAGAGTTAGGCACCTTCTGCCCAGCCCCCATTTTTTGTGGCATGTGATACGCCGCCCAATCCTCCCAGAACTGCGCGCCCCCGCGCATCAAGTTCTGGCCCTGCTCCTGCGCGGTCTTTTCCAAAACCTCAGGGTTGGTGAGCAAGAAGTTCGAAGGCGCCAAAGCATCCATCATCTGCCGCGCCAGAAACGTCATGGCCTTGTCACGGGACAGATCCAGCCCTGGCACCTCTGATGTGGCCTGATCCGCAAAATCCTCTGCAAGCAGAAACCCCTGCGCCAGCGCCGCAAACGGCGGTTTCTCCCAGCCCGGCCCATCAAACCGTCGGTCGCCCTTCTGAGGCGCGATTGGCCGTGCCTGCGGATCATCAGGGCAGCCCTTGGCCACAAACTCCCACCAAGCGGTCCAATGTGCCTGTGCCTGCTGCGCCAGTTCAAGCTGCTTATCTGGCGCGCTCATCAGATGCAGCGCCCAATCATTCATCATCGAAAGAGTGGACACCGGTGATACACCACCTAACTGCTGCGCCCAGAACTGGCGCAAAGGGCGCGTCGCTGTACCCGCCTGCTTATTGGTGACCTGCTCCGAAGAGGCCGCCTTTCCTGTTTCCGCACCAAGATCTTTCATATGCTCGCCGCAAAGTTGTTACACAGCCCAATATAGACCTAGCGTGTAACAATCCCACTACTGCACACAAAACTGACCTATCTGTCGCACCTAAAAACGAGTTGCTGCCACCGAATGCATCACATCAAAGCAACCATTTAGCCCTGCCAAACCTCTGTCCCCGGATAGAACTGCGACCAGGCAAACCAGAAGGCCTGATGACTGCCCAGATCCTCCCCATTGGCGTCCACAGCCTTAACACCGCCTCCATCGAGCACCAGCCGCACGTTTTCCACAGCGATCTCTTCACCTCGCTGCAATGTCAGCATGGCTTTGGAGCGTTGGAACGCCACAGGCGTGCCAGAGGCGGTCACAACCCCGATCACGTCCTCATGCACAGAGAGCCGCGGATCCACATCCCCCACCGGGAAGATCGGCCCATCTGCATCGCGCCCATTGCGGAAATCAAAGTCCCGCCCCAGCGCCAGCGCCTCCACCAGAACCGTTGTCTCAGGATGTGCTGCGCGCCACTCGCCCCAAGTGGTGGTCACCACACTTGCTTGCTTGAGTGTCACGCCTTTCTTGGCCAGCGACCCTGTCACCGCTTTGCCCAGAAACGTATCAAACACCGAATAACTCTCGACGTCATACATCACTTTGTTAGATCGGATCAGCATGCCGGAGGTGCGCAGCACAGGGCGCTTTACACCCGCAGGCACATCATCGGTGAAATAGGCCTGCGCCGCACCACACAGGGTACAATAAGGAATGCCAAGGTCGCGCCCACCCAGAGTGTCATTGACCATCTCCCGCACTTCCATGATGCGCCTGGGATAGGCACGCGCCTCCCCGTTCACTTCAATGCCAAACACCACATCGCTTTCTTTGAGCCATGTCGCCTCTGCCGCGCTGCTGACCTCTGGATTGTCCGCCGCCGGGATGCAGTTGCACAATTCATCTGTTTCATCAAAAGGGCGATCATCAATCAGCACGCCGCCCCACGACACATGACGCCAGTCAATATCGCCCTTCACAAACAAACGGTCCCACTCTGGCACAATCGCTGTAAAAATCGCCCGCTTGGTCTTCAGATAGCCGGGAGGCTCCGGAATATCCCAAGCGATCAGATGATCCGTGATCACGCCCCATTCATTCTGACGTGGCCGCTCAATCTCCAGAAGCTCCGCTGCGGCATCGCTGAGCACGAAGTTCAACTCAGGCGAACTGACAAAACGCATCAGATCCGCAATGATCCAAACAAGACGCGCATCTCCCGACGCAGAAATCGCAACGAGCGCTTCGCTCTGATCAGCCCCCCATCCACCATCGCGCATACTATCCACAAATGTGGTTTTCACCGCCGCGCGCAGCTCTTTGGAGAGCTTGCCATTGGGCACAACCGGCGGCTGGCCAAATTCGGCCACAACATGCGCGGGCACCTCCACATGGTCTTGCCCCCAGGCCTGCTGCGCACCGATCAAAACCCCCAGACCAACCATGGCACTCATTGCCCAATGCCGCACACGCATCCCAATCGCCTGTGCCTCAACACCAATTGCCCCACTTGCCATGACAGCCTCTCTCACAAACCCATTTGCCCCACAGTCGCGGCAAATGCGCCCTGCGGCCAATCACGATTGCTTCAAGGATAGGTGAGTTGGCGACCGCAGGTCATGCCACCTGCTGATGCACCTCAATGACATTACCCTCAGGATCCAGAAAAAACACCTGATGCCATTCCTTTGCAAAGGCAGTGCCATAGTCGGAATAGGGTACATCATTATCTTCCAACACCTGAAGAAACGCTGCGATGTCATCCGTGCGAAATGCAATATGACCACGATCCACCGGATTGATCACCTGCCCGTTGACAAAGGCCACATCCAATCGACGCTCCGCCAAATGCATCTGCATGTCGCCATCCGTCGCAAAGCGGATCTTGCCGTCATAGCCAGAGCTATCATCGGCCTGCGTACGCGGAAATTCCTCCTGCGCAATGTCGTCCAATCCCAAAACTCTGGTGTAGAAATCATGCAGACGATCCACATCATGAGAGACAAAATTGATGTGGTGAAATTCCAGTTTCATTGGCGGTTCCCTTGATCAGCGTGATAGAGGCCTCCAAAACATGAAGCCGCCTCAACCCAAGAAGATCAAGCGTGCAATTTGACGCTGACTTTTTAATTGATCTGCGTGAAACACAGCCATTGCATTTTGATCGCAAGCCGTGAAAAACCAAAAAGAAAACCACCTCACAATGCTTCACAGAAAGCCCAGCGCATGGCCAAAACATCAACATTTTTCCCTCTGACGATCGCCTTTCTCCTAAGCGCCTGCGGCGGCACGATGCATGGTGTTGTCCGCGGCGAGGGCACGCCTGTCGCCTTCTCCTATAAGCAAGGCTTGGATCGGGACACATATACGGCTGTCATGAATGGAGAGACCTTTACCGGCGAAGCCATTTATCCTGACAGAAACGCAAACTACGATCTGGGCGTGACCCCCAACCCCGGCATCAACGATGATGACTTTGCCATGCGCATCAGCGGCCCGGTGCCTGCAACCCTATTTGGCAACAAAGGGTCAACCATGCAGTGCAACATGCTCTATGCAGACAGCTCCGGCTTTACAACTGCGGGCGGGAAAGGCGTCTGCCTGCACAGCGCTGGCAAAATCATCGACGTACTCTGGTAGTACTTCGCGGCGCGCAGGCTCAGACGTCTACGTTGGCCTCATCCATAGGCTGCTCCACAAAGGGCGGTTCACCAAAGCTGCGAAACGTGCCGCCCTCTGAATGATAGGCCCAGCGCGCCACAAGCAATTGGTATTCGCGCAGGTATAGATCCTGCGTGCCGTCGCCATTTCGGTCATCCGTGTGCGCCAGGAGCCTTGCACCCGTGTGGGCAACTGAATCTCTTTCCGGTCTGGCGGCGGCACATCCTTGGGCAAACGGTACGTGGCCACTTCCCATTTCCGCCTGAGCAAAGCAACCAGCTCTGCGGCCTGCTTCTTGCGGCGCCCGGCGAAAACTACCTCCACTTCGACGTCGCCCTGCACCAAACCCTTTATGATGACATCGCGGCGTGTGTTCTTTCCAAACTTCGGTATCAACTGAACAACCAGCTCAGTGGGAGGCTTTTTAAACAGCCCTTTGTCCTCATAGGACGGGGTAATCAGAGATGGGTTTTCAAGGCGTTTCTTCACAGTCAAGGTCTCGCGCAGCATCCGGCACCAAAGCGCCAGACAGATTGCCTGCCAAAATTGTCCAAACGCCTTAAGAATTGATTGGCAGAGCCGCCATGAACGCTCTGCCAATCAGGGAAATTTAACGCACATCAAGAGGGCATCAGACGTTGATGTCACTCCGACAATGTACCGCCCCCATACCGACGCGATACAGATGAAAAACATATGCGCTTACTGCCCCAGAGCCTGCCCAAGGTCCGCGATGAGATCATCAGCGTTTTCAACACCAATCGAAATTCGCAACAAGGTCTCAGGAATGCCTGTGTGAGGCTCAATCGTATGACGATGCTCCACCAGGCTCTCCACCCCTCCTAGTGAGGTCGCACGATGGAAAAGCTTCATCTTTCCAGCAACTTGAAGCGCTGTCTCCCGAGAGCCTTTGACGAGAAAAGACATCAAAAACCCCGCCCCGCCCGGCATCTGAGCCTTGGCTAATGCGTGTTGGGGATGACTCTCAAGCCCTGGAAACAAAACACTTTCGACCTGAGGATGATCCTCAAGAAACCGCGCGACTTTCATGGCGTTATCCACCATCCGATCCACCCGCAAAGCCAAGGTCCGCATCCCCCGCAAAAGCAACCAAGCCTCAAACGGCCCCATCACGGCTCCGGCCCCGGCGCGGTCGGTCTCAATCTCTTGCCAAACCGCTGTCACCTCCTTAGTCACCAACACGCCACCCAATACATCTGAATGCCCATTGATCACCTTCGTGGTCGAATGCATCACAATATCTGCGCCCAATTTCAGAGGGTTGGTCAACATTGGCGACGCCGCTGTACTGTCGACCGCCAACAATGCACCACAGCTTTCAGCCGCCTTTTTGGAAGCGGCCACATCGGTAACTTTGAGCCAGGGATTGGACGGTGTCTCCACCCAAACGATATTGGCTGGACCGGTACTGCACATCGCAGCAAGAGCCGCCGTATCACTGGCATCAACCTCCTCCACAGTAATCTGGCGACGCGCGCAAAACTCCCGGATCCACTTGGTTGTATTCCAGTAAATTCCACTTTGAATGATCACACGACCGCCACTTGGCACCGTGCGAAACAACGCCGCAATCGCCGCCATACCCGAAGGAAACAGCAAGCCCGCTGCCCCGCCTTCTAGCTCTGCCAGAACTTGCTCGGCTTGGCGCACCACATCATTGTGGGGTCGTGAATAAATGTTATCGGCATTCAGCGGGGTGTAATTTTCATCACGCGCATAGGTGGTCGCCGGCTGGATCGGCGGCACAACACCTCCGCTTTGCATGTCAATTGCCCCACCGGCCTGCGCCAGCAAAGTTTCAGGCTGCATATCTTTGAAATCCATTGGCTTTTCCCTCTCGCTCTTGACCCGCACCAGAGCCCAGAGACGCAGAACTTGCAACCCCAAGCGCGGGACGTGTAACACGGCGTCATGACCCGCGTGATCCTTTTCAATAAACCCTTCGATGTCTTGTCCCAGTTTACCGACAAGGGCACCGAGGGGAGTACCCGCCGGACCTTGTCTGATTTCATTGATATACCAAAGGTTTATCCTGCCGGTCGCCTAGACCGTGACAGCGAAGGACTGATGGTTTTGACCGATGATGGCAAACTTCAGGCACGTATCTCAAATCCGCGGCACAAAATGGCCAAAACATATTGGGTGCAAATCGAAGGCATCCCCGATGCCGCAGCATTGACGGCGCTGCGCAAAGGCGTGGAACTTAAAGACGGGCTGACCAAACCCGCACAGGTTCAACAGATCGACACACCGCATGATCTCTGGCCCCGAACACCGCCGGTGAGGTTTAGAAAATCCGTACCTGATTGCTGGATCGCTTTGACCATCCGCGAAGGCCGCAACCGTCAGGTCCGCCGAATGACAGCCGCCGTTGGTCACCCCACCCTCCGGCTGATCCGCGCACAGATCGGACAATGGAAACTGGATGATCTCGAAACAGGCACATGGCGTGATGCACCGCATTGAAGCGACTTTTCCTGTGGAAAATCACAACATATAGTAGACACCAACAAGGCCGCACCGTAAGAGCCGCGGCACTGAACTAGTGAGCAGGGACACAGGGCATGGCACATATTATCGTTGTCGGGAACGAAAAGGGCGGCGCAGGCAAATCCACCCTCTCCATGCACATTGCCACGGCTCTGGCCCGCATGGGCCATAAGGTTGGCGCGCTGGATCTTGACCTGCGTCAGAAGAGCTTTGGCAACTACGTGGCCAACCGTCGGAAATTTTCCGAAAAAGCGGGTATTGAGCTTCCCGGCCCAGACTACCATGATCTCCCGGAAATCGCGCAGGACACGTTGCAACCCGGAGAAAACATCTATGACCAACGCCTTTCCGCAGCGGTCTCTATGCTTGAGCCAGATAACGATTTCATCCTGATCGATTGCCCCGGCTCCCACACCCGTCTCAGTCAGGTGGCCCATTCACTTGCCGATACGCTGGTGACCCCGCTGAATGACAGCTTTGTCGACTTCGATCTGTTGGCCAAGATTGACGAAGATGGCGAAAAAATTCTGGGGCCTTCAGTCTATTCCGAAATGGTCTGGAATGCCCGCCAACTGCGGGCGCAGGCTGGCCTGAAACCCATCGACTGGATTGTCATGCGCAATCGCATGGGGGCGCAGCAGATGGTCAACAAAGAAAAGATGGGCAAAGCGCTTGATAAGCTTGCCAAACGCATCGGCTTCCGCGTGGCTCCAGGCTTCAACGAACGGGTTGTCTTCCGGGAGCTGTTCCCGCGCGGCCTCACGCTTCTTGATCTGCGCGACATTGGCGTCAAACAACTCAACATCTCAAATGTCGCCGCCCGTCAGGAGCTGCGCGAGTTGATCAAGGCGATCAACCTCCCCGGCGTCTCAGTCGACTTCTGATCCTGATGGCGGACCCGGAGATGTCCAACGCTTCCGGCACCCGCCGCAATTTTCGCCTCATCACGGCCACAGCTCTGGCTGTCGCTGAGCTACTCTTGGTCATAGTGACCTATCAAGTCATGGCATCCATTGAATGTCGCCTGACAGAGATTGAAACAGCCTGTCGTGCTCTACGCTCCATGACAGCGCGTGGTCTGTCGGTGATGGCCGTTATGGCGATCTATTTCTGGCTGCGCCCGATGGCTTTTCGCACGCTTTCATCTGCGATCCAAAAATCACCCGGCCATAGCCTCTGGATGGGCAGTCACATATTTGGGATCACGCTGATCTTTCTGCCCATTTTTGTCTTTGGGGCCGCTGAGATCAGCAAAACCTTCACACCCAGCCTTGTGTTGTTCCTCTCCGGCGGACTTTGCGCCGCTATGAGTCTTTTGCTCTGGGTGACGCCTTGGAAACAATGGCGCCGCTGGATGCGCAGTGACAGCTACCTTCTACCTCTGGCGTTAATAACAGGATCTCTCATCCCGGATCTGGCAAACCTGATACGCCCGGCTTGGGAATTGTCTGCGCTCAGCAGCCTCACGTTCTTTTTGGTGTTTATCTGCCTCAGCCTCTGGGGGTTTGACGTGGGGGTGCATCCACCAACCTATGAAATTGGCATCAAGGATTTCTATGTACAGATCGCAAGCCAGTGCTCTGGCGTGGAAGGCATTGCGCTTATCACCATGTTCATGGGGATCTACGCCCTGTTGATGCGCTCAGAACTGCGACAAAACCGGTTCTGGCTCATCCTCTTTCCTCTGGCCGTCTTAACCAGCTGGATCTTCAATATCCTGCGCATCGCGATCCTGATTGTCATTGGCGCCACTGTCTCTCCTGAACATGCACTGAATGGGTTTCATTCCTATGCTGGCTGGCTGATGTTCACCGCACTGGCACTGGGGGTCGTATTCATTGCCGATCGCGCAAGCTGGCTGCATCGACAAACCGCAACGACACCGTCTCCACGCGCTTCTCTGAGACAGGACGACTTGGCACTGCGCATCGTGCCCTTCATCACCGTGATGCTGTCTGGCGTGATGGCATCAACCTTCTGGCAAAATCCCGATGACGGTTACGCATTGCGCGTGGGGATGATGAGCGCGGCATTGTGGTTTTTCTTCCCTGCACTATGCAGCCTCATATCCGCTCCCCGTCTGGCTTCCGTATTGGTCGGGTTCTGTGTGGGTATGATGTGGGTCCTCACCAGCGCGCCATCAGAAGCCCAGTCCACATTGCCGACCCCGACATGGATCACCCTGCGCTTAATAGGCACCATTTTCCTTGTACCTGTGATCGAAGAACTTTTCTTCCGCGGATATGTGCTCCGGCGACTGAATCGTGGCGGGATCTTTGGGGCCACAATTGCTGTTTTTCTGTCCAGCCTACTATTTGGTCTGATGCATGAGCGTATGCTCGCAGGCGCTTTGGCGGGCGTCGTCTTTGCCCTACTCTATATGCGCCAGAATAGGCTCTCTGATGCCATCGTCGCCCATATGAGCGCCAATGCCACAATCGCCTTTGTTGCTCTTTGGACGGCAAAATGGGCGCTCATTTGAACGCCCATCCCCAAAACCATATGTCCTATTCAGGGGCGTGCTATTTGGCGCGTCGGCGGCGCAGCTCCCAAGCCAAAGCCATGGTTGCCAGAACTGCAGCAACCGCAAGAAGCCCGGCGCTCGCATCAATTTCAGGCACCGCATTGGAGCCACCGCTGTGTGGTGAGCCACCGCCTTGACCGCCGCCATAGCGGGCATTCCACCAATTCCACCAGCGCTGCCGCCACCCTG
This sequence comes from Shimia sp. R11_0, assembly GCF_017744035.1. Taxonomy (NCBI): domain Bacteria; kingdom Pseudomonadati; phylum Pseudomonadota; class Alphaproteobacteria; order Rhodobacterales; family Roseobacteraceae; genus Shimia; species Shimia sp. R11_0. The sequence goes on from NZ_JAGHQY010000007.1 coordinate 168,328, forward strand.
AATAATCCTGCGCCATCGCAGCGGGCGCGCTCAAAAACGTCAGACTCAAGGCGACGATGGCGGTGTTCATTCTTGTCCAAAGACGCATAGAACTCTCCCGAACCCGATAAAATAATTGCTCAAACCTGCCACAGGCTCTACGCGCGACTCAACCCATTTAGCTCAAATGGCCCCTTTCTCACGGGATTGGGATCGCCATTGTTATCAACCAAAACACAATCCCCCAAGAAGGTGCAAACTGTCGCCACGCATCCTCCGCAATGCCTGCGAATCGATCACATGATGGCGCGCAGCTCTAAGACAGTTTTGCAAGAATGCTCTTGAGGCTTTGTGCCTCCTGCGTGGTCAATTTTGCCTTCAACTCCTGCTCAAATTGCGCAGCCACGCCATGTAAATCACGATACACGGCCTGCCCAGCGGCCGTCAGTTCAAGCCACTCCAAACGACGATCCGTTTCACAGGCTGTGCGCTTGAGATAGCGGCGCTCCGCCAGTTTTTGCACAGCACGGCTCACCTTGGTTTTGTGAACCTTGGCTTTCTGTCCGATCTCTGTGGCCGTCAATCGACCATAGACACCGAGGTGAAACAACACACGCCACTCACTGCGCAAAATGCCGTAGCGCCCCTTGTAGACCTTCTGAAATCCAAGACTGGATTCTTCCGCAGCCTGATTCAACAAATAGGGCAAAAACTGCATAAGATCGAAATCCTCCGGTCCAGACATATAGGCACCTCCCGCTTGTTAGTTACAAAATCAACTATTACCTCTGCAACTAATTTTCTGTCAGGAGTGCCCAAATGACCGCTGTCCCTATCGCACCTCGCATGACCCGTGCGCTATCCCTGCCAGGCCCCCATGAGGGCTATATGCCCGGCTTTGGCAACGACTATGAAACCGAAGCCCTGCCCGACGCTTTGCCTCAGGGGATGAACAGCCCGCAGAAATGCAATTATGGTCTTTACGGAGAACAGCTCTCCGGCACCGCCTTCACGGCAGAACATGTTGAGCGCACGTGGTGTTATCGTCTGCGCCCCTCGGTCAAACACAATGGCCGCTATGAAAAGATTGATGTGCCTTATTGGCAATCCGCGCCCAACATTGATCCGACTCTGGGAAGCTTGGGTCAATACCGCTGGGATCCCGTGCCGCATTCTGACGCGCCGCTCACATGGATCACAGGCATGCGCACCATGACGACTGCGGGCGACGTGAATACACAGGTGGGCATGGCCAGCCATATTTATCTCGTGAACAGCTCCATGGAAGATGAGTATTTCTTCTCTGCGGATTCCGAACTGCTGGTGGTACCGCAAGAAGGGAGGCTGCGGTTTTACACAGAGTTGGGCATCATAGATCTAGAACCCAAAGAAATTGCCATCCTGCCACGCGGGCTGGTTTACCGCGTTGAGGTGGTGCAAGGCCCCGCCCGTGGCTTTGTCTGCGAAAACTATGGCCAGAAGTTTGACCTGCCGGGGCGCGGCCCGATTGGTGCCAACTGCATGGCGAACCCACGCGACTTCAAGGCGCCTGTGGCCGCGTATGAAGATCGCGAAGTGCCCTCCACTGTGACTGTGAAATGGTGCGGCCAATTCCACCGCACCAACATCGACCAATCTCCGTTGGACGTGGTCGCCTGGCACGGCAACTACGCGCCGGTGAAATATGACCTGCGCACCTATTGCCCGGTTGGCGCGATCCTGTTTGACCACCCAGACCCCTCGATCTTCACCGTACTGACAGCGCCTTCCGGCGTGCCGGGCACTGCCAATATCGATTTTGTTCTGTTCCGCGAGCGCTGGATGGTGGCCGAAGACACCTTCCGTCCTCCATGGTACCACAAGAACATCATGTCCGAGCTGATGGGCAACATCTATGGACAGTATGACGCCAAGCCAAAGGGCTTCACCCCTGGTGGCATGAGCCTGCACAATATGATGATGCCGCACGGCCCTGACAGAAACGCATTTGAAGGCGCCTCAAACGCCAACCTTGGCCCGAAAAAGCTCGACAACACTATGTCCTTTATGTTTGAGACCCGCTTTCCCCAACATCTCACCAAATTTGCCGCGCAGGAGGCCCCGGTACAGGACGACTACATCACCTGTTGGACGGAGATCGAAAAGAAGTTCGACGGAACTCCGGGAAAAAAGTAAGCTCGCCGTCGGAAACAGGGGGCTTTGCCCCCGTCACAGCAAGCTGTGACTCCCCCAGGATATTTGGGATCAAATGAAGCCGCTCAGCACTGGACACATCATGCACCACACACAGGTCACCTTACTGGGCACCAAAGGCGGGCCTGCCATTCGTCCGGGAACCCGCATGCCCACGTCCTTGCTTATTCAAATGGATGGGATGACTGTCTTGGTGGATGCGGGCCTTGGCGTGAGCCGCGCGCTTTGTGATGCTGGCGTAGCTCTCACAGATCTGGATGCCATCCTGATCACTCATCTGCATTCAGACCACTATCTTGAACTGGGCCCTCTGCTGCACACCGCGTGGACCGCTGGATTGAACACGCCCATCAGCATCTACGGGCCGGAGGGGCTAGCGCAATATTGGGACGGCTTCCTGCAGTCCATGTCCTTTGATGTAGAACTGCGCCTGCGCGACGAAGGCCGTCCCGCCTTGGCACCTTTGGCACAGATCCATGTGCTCAACACCGGTGACATGGCCCTTGGATCGCTTCAGGTGAAAGTCATGCGCAACACACATCCTCCCATCATCGACAGCTTCGCCCTACGCATTGAAGGCCAGACACACAGCGTTGTCCTGTCTGGTGACACGGCCCCAATGGGGGAGATGGTCTCTTTTGCCCAAGGGGCCGACCTGCTTATCCATGAGGCAATGCTCTCGGCAGGCATCGATGCGCTCTGCGCGCGGGTCGGCAATGGGGATGACAGGCTGCGTCTGCATCTGGAACGCAGCCACACGCCGGCGGCTGAAGCTGGGCGTATTGCCAAAGACGCCGGGGTGGCCCGGCTGGCGCTCAACCACCTTGTGCCCTGCGATGATCCAGATTTCACGGAAGCCCACTGGCAGGAAGAGACCCGGCGCACATGGGATGGCCCTCTGTTCATTGGTACCGATGGCATGGCCATTTCTCTCTGATATACGCAAAAGGACCCCTCCATGGCTTTGCTCCCGTCTTGGATCGACAGCGCCAATACGCCAAACCATCCGTTTCCGCTCAACAACCTGCCCTATGGCGTGTTCTCCGTAGCAGATGGCGCATTACGATGTGGCACCGCGATCGGCGACCGCATTGTCGATCTGACGGGTCTGGAAGCTGCGAAGATCTTGCGGGCGGATCCTGATGCCGATGTGCTGGACGCGCCTTATTGGAACGACTTTATGGAACTGGGCCCAAAGGTCTGGCAAAGCTATCGCCGCATGTTGCAAACTCTCTTGAGCATATCCGCCTCAGAAGACATTCAGGAAACCCTCACGTATTTCTCTATACCTCTGACGGAAGCGACACTGCACTTGCCTTTTAAGGTCAGTGAATACACCGATTTTTATGCCGGCGAGCATCACGCAGTGAATGTCGGCACAATGTTTCGCGGCGCAGAAAACGCCCTACCGCCAAACTGGCTACACATGCCAATCGGCTACAATGGTCGCGCCTCATCCGTGGTGGTTTCCGGAACGGCAATCCGCCGCCCTTGGGGGCAGTTGAAATCCGCAGACCACACGCAGCCTGCCTTTCTGCCCAGCCGCCGATTTGATATTGAATTGGAGCTTGGTGCCATTGTCGGGCAGGCGTCGCATGGGCCTCTCACGGTCCAAGAAGCTGACGACAATATCTTTGGTTACGTGCTTCTAAATGATTGGTCGGCGCGCGATATTCAGGCTTGGGAGTATCAGCCGCTTGGGCCGTTTCAGGCCAAAGCCACCGCCACATCCCTTTCTCCATGGATTGTCACCAAAGAGGCCCTTGCCCCATTCCGCACTCACACGCCAAAACGTCACGTTGCTCTGCTCGATCACCTCAAGGACATGGGGCCGATGCTCTATGATATCGATCTTGCCATCGGCATGGCCCCGGATGGCAAAGCCACCACCACCATCGCGCGGACCAATGCAAACCAACTCTACTATTCTGCCGCACAGCAGCTCGCGCACCACAGCAGTTCTGGCTGCCCGATGAATGTCGGAGATCTTCTGGGCTCAGGTACGATCTCTGGCCCCCAGAAACCAGAGCGTGGCAGTCTCCTGGAACTGAGCTGGGGCGGAAAAGAGCCTTTGAGCCTTGATACGGGGGAGCAGCGTACTTTCATTGAGGATGGAGACACGCTCACCCTGTCCGGCGCCGCGCGGGGAGACGGCTACACCATCGGATTTGGTGACTGTAGTGGCACCGTTCTGCCCGCGCTTTCGGACCCCTACGAAAGATAACTCAGATGACCACACGGCCTCGCTATGTTGGATATGTCGCAATGAGTCTGGATGGCTACATTGCCACGCCGGATGGCAGCGTGGACTGGCTAACCCCTTTCAACGCTGCTTTGGCCGACTGTCATGACGAAGCTGACGGAGGCTATGACGCATTTATTCAATCTGTGGATGCGGTTCTCATGGGCCGCAGTACTTTCTGTCAGGTACTGCGCTGGGGCTGGCCCTATGGAGTTCGCGCAGGCTACGTTCTGACCCACCGTCATGACTACAAGGGGGATCACATCACCGCCGCCGGACCGATGGATGATCTACGATCAGCCATTGAGGCAAATGGGCACAAACACGTCTGGATCATGGGCGGAGGCGAGACGCAGCGGGCCGCCATCGATGCCGGCATGTTTGACGAAATCTCCGTGTTTGTCATGCCAACCTTGCTGGGTGATGGGCTGCCCTGTTTTGCCAAAGGCGTACAACACCCGCTCACATTTCGATCCGCAACACCAAAACCCGGCGGAATTTTGCAGCTTCAGTACGACATTCCCAAACCTGCGGAGACAGCGGTGTAATTGCGGTAAATCGCTTGGCGAATTGTCTAATTCCCCATACACACTCAAAAGTAGAATATATTTAAAGGACAGTCCCTTGAGAACTATTTCCCGCACCCTCGCCCTTTGCCTGCCACTGTTTGCAACCTCTGTGCAGGCGCAATCTGCAGCAGATCTCGCACAGGCCTACACACAGATGCCCGAAGTCCAACAGATGATGGATGACATGTTCTCAAAGGACTCCATGATCTCTCAGATGAAGCTTTCAATGCCCGCCAGCATTGAGCTGACGGAGAAGCAGTGGAACGACCTTGGCACGCTGATGTCTGGCGAGATGCAGGGTTTCAAACCCAAGCTCGAAGCTCTGATGCAAGACACGATGGCAACGTCTTTTTCAGAAGACGAACTTCAGGCGCTGATCACGTTCTACAGTTCCGAACATGGCGCATCGGTCATGACCAAAATGCCTCTCATGATGCAATCCGTTATGACCAACATGGGCAGTGACTTGCAGGCCATGCAACAACGCGTCACGCCTCAGATTATCGAGATCATCTCCTCTAGCGGTGAATAAAATCTGACGTGAGAAAGTGCGCCACAAATGGCGCGCAGGCATCGTCGCCATTGATCATCGGCGTTTGAAGTCAGCAGCACAACCTGTCACCGCGCGCGGCTCTTTAGGGCCGCGATGCATCGGCTGTCTTTGATCCAGATCGTGGCACGCCCCAAAATTGTTCACAATCATCTCCCCGTTGCACGCGCGCTTTTCAATGGGAGATGCCCCATGACTAAGACTTTTGACGCTCCGCTTTACGCCTACTCACGCAGCCCTGATCAGGATGAAGGCCTGCCCGTACGCCACCCTGTCGTTGTCATTGGTGCAGGACCTGTCGGACTAGCGACTGCCTTAGATCTTGCACAGCAAGGCGTGAAAGTGGTGCTATTGTCAGACGGTGACCACATTGCCAAAGGGTCGCGCGCCTTTTGCTTTGGCCAACGCCCGCTGGAAATTCTCGATCGTCTCGGCTGTGGTCACGAGATGATGGACCGCGGCCTGCACTGGAGCAAAGGCAAGGTGTTCCTAGGCCAGCGGGAGATTTATGATTTCGCCCACGCAGAAGATCCCGGCCACAAGTGGCCCGCCTTCCTCAATTTGCAGCAAAACGCATTAGAAGAAATCCTGATCACCCGCATTCGCGACCTGCAAAAGCAAGACGCACCCATCGAAATTCGTGGCGGGAACAAGGTTGAGGCCATTGGTCAGCATCACGATCACGTCACACTGGAAGTCGAGACGCCAGAAGGCAGCTACACCATAGAGGCCGACTGGCTGGTCGCCTGCGACGGGGCCAACTCCCCCACACGCCGCATGTTGGGCATCCCTTTTAACGGAACTATGTTTGAGGACAATTTTCTAATTGCCGACATTGAAATGACAACCGACCGCCCTGCGGAACGATGGTTCTGGTTTGATCCACCGTTCAATCAGGGTCAATCCGCGCTCCTGCAAAAACAGCCAGACAATCTCTGGCGCATTGACTTGCAGCTGGGTCCCCACATCGACAAGGAACAAGAAGCACGCCCTGAAAATGTCATCTCGCGCCTTAGAAGCATGCTCGGAAACGAAACGCCTTTCACTCTAAAGTGGGCCTCTGTCTACAGCTTCCAATGCTGCCGCATGGAGAACTTTGTACATGGCCGCACGATTTTTGCAGGCGACAGCGCACATCAAGTGTCCCCCTTTGGCGCAAGGGGTGCGAATGCAGGTTTGCAGGATGCGGACAACATCGCCTGGAAAATCAGAATGGTACTTGAAGGGCGCGCGCCCGCAGCGCTGATCCAGAGTTATCACATCGAACGCGCGCGCAGCGCCGATGAGAACATGCAAAATTCCGTCAACGCCACGGAATTCATCACCCCCAAATCAGAGATGAGCCGCATCCTGCGCGACGCAGTGCTGACGCTTGCTAAAGACTATAACTTTGCCCGTTCTATGGTCAACTCGGGACGCCTCACCACCCCATCCAACTATGACACCAGCCCCCTCAATTCTGCTGATGCATTGGCAGGGCCTGACATGAGCCGCCCCGGCAGCCGCTGTCCGGATGCTCCCTTGGGGGATCACTATCTACTGGACCTTCTGGGCAACGATTTCACCCTACTCACCATAGATGCCGACGCCCCCGATAGCGTTACAGAAGACGACGTCACAGTGAAACGCCTCGCCCTCTCGGCCCGGGATGACATCTCACGTACACTCACGCGCCAGTTTCTGGGCGACTGCCCAAGTGCCGTCTACCTCATCCGACCAGACCAGCATATCGCCGCCCGCCGAGAAAGCTTTGACGATTTACAGTTCCGCGCAGCTCTGCGGCGCGCGACAGGCAAGGAGTAGCAGGATGTCAGCAAATCAAACAGCCCCTCTTGTACTGACCCAAAACCTAGACGACGCAGATGGGTTTTATGCCGCACTGATCAATGCCCATAGAGGGCTGAGCAAACCACAAAGCGATGCACTCAACGCACGCCTGTTGTTGATTTTGGCCAACCAAATCGGTGACATCGATCTACTGTGTGCTGCGATAAACAAGGCCAGCACCTAGCCTAACAGTCAAAACTCGATCTGATTGAGATCATCAAGCAACTCTAGCAACTGATCGTATCTGTCGTCCCCCAGATGCTCCCGTAGTTGCTGCGCATATCCCCGAGCCGCGGGCATATTCACAGCAATCAACTCGCGGCCAGCATCGGTTGCACGGATCACCTGGCGGCGGCCGTCCTGCTCATCGCGTTGGCGGGTGACATACCCCTTCTCATCCAGTTTGTGCAAAATGCGCGTGAGACTAGGCAACAAAAGCACCGCACGCTCCGCGATGGTCGTGGGGTCCAGCGGTCCCTCTTCGACCAGAACGCGCACCACGCGCCACTGCTGTTCTGTCACACCGGCATCACTCAACAATGCACGCGCAGGTTTCATGACCCGCTCCCGCGCGCGCAACAAAGCGATGGGAAGCGATTGAGTTGTACTGGGAATATTAATCTTGCCTGTCATGGGTCTATTCATGCACGGGAACTGCCAAAAACGCAATTTCTTTGGCCACGGCAGGAACCGCAAACGCAGCGTCCATTGACCACTTTCACGCAACGAAAGACGGGAACCCATGCCTCACACCACGCGGCATAGGCAGGCGACAGGCATAGGCCTCCCCACCTACGTAGTTTCCCCGAATTGACCGTTTTTGCCCCCGACACCTACGATATAGCCAATCCCTCTGGCCGCGCGCCTGAGGTGAGTTCAGGGAGGAAGATTCATGAAGAAATGGCTCATTTCGAGCGCGGTTTCTGCTTTGGCGCTGACCGGCGCTGCAACCGCGGATATCAAGATTGCGCATGTTTATGGCAAAACAGGCCCTTTTGAGGCCTACGCAAAGCAATCGCACGACGGCCTCATGCTTGGTCTGGAATACGCCACAGGTGGCACCATGGAAATCAACGGCGAAAAACTTGTCGTGATTGAAAAGGACACGCAACTCAAGCCGGACAATGGCAAAGCTCTGCTGGAAGAGGCCTATGGCGATGACGAAGTCGACCTCGCGGTGGGACCCGTCAGCTCAGGCGTTGCTCTGGCCATGCTGCCGGTCGCAGAGGAATATGAAAAACTCCTGATTGTAGAGCCTGCCGTCGCAGACAGCATCACCGGCGCCAACTGGAATCGCTACATCTTCCGCACCGGGCGCAACAGCTCCCAGGATGCCGTTGCCAACGCCATCGCACTTGCAGGTGAAGACGCTCAAATCGCCACACTTGCACAGGACTATGCTTTTGGCCGCGACGGGATCGCCGCCTTCCGCGAAGCTCTGGAAGGACAGGGGCAATCCATTGTCCATGAAGAATATGTCCCCACCGATACAACTGATTTCACTGCGGCGGCGGAACGTATCTTCACCGCCATGAAAGACCTTGAAGGCAACAAGAAACTTTTCATCATCTGGGCTGGCGGTGGCAATCCGATGGGTAAAATCCAAGCCATGGACCCCTCCCGCTTCGGTGTTGAAATCGCCACCGGCGGTAACATCCTCGCGGCAATGAAAGCATACAAGGAGTTCCCGGGGCTTGAAGGGGCCACATATTACTACCATGAGATCCCAAAAAACGATGTGAACGACTGGCTGGTCAAAACCCATCAGGACCGTTTCGGAACGCCCCCGGATTTTTTCACCGCAGGCGGCATGTCTGCAGGTATTGCTGTGGTCGAAGCCATCAAAAAAGCAGGCAGCACCGACACCGAAGAGCTGATTGAGGCGATGGAGGGTATGGAATGGGAGACGCCCAAAGGCACCATGAAATTCCGTGCCGAAGATCATCAGGCCATGCAACCAATGTATCATTTTAAAATCCGCGTGGATGACTCCGTGGAATGGGGCATTCCTGAATTGGTCCGCGAGCTCTCCATCGAAGATCTCCCCATTCCAATCCGCAACTGATTGGCGCGCTATTCGGCGCAGCACCCTATATCCGCTGCGCCGTCTTCACCTCCCGGTGCCGGGCCTGATCCGGCAAATTCGCGCCACCACAAGAGGCCCCGGATCACGTCCGGGGCGCGTCATCCAACAGGCTCCTGACCCATGTCGCATACCCTTCTTGAAACCACCAATCTGACCGTGCGCTTTGGCGGGCACGTGGCGGTTGATCACATAAGCTGCCCCTTTCGGACCGGAGAGCTGACTGCGATCGTTGGCCCAAACGGCGCAGGTAAAACCACCTTCTTCAATCTGATATCTGGCCAGATTGCGGCATCCAAAGGTCGTGTCATCCTCAACGATCATGACATCACCCGCATGTCCGTAGCCCAGCGCACGCATCTTGGCATTGGGCGTGCTTTCCAGCTCACCAATCTGTTCCCAAACCTGTCCGTTCTAGAAAACGTGCGCTTGGTGATCCAATCCAAAGCAGGGCGTGGTTTCAACATCTTCTCAATGGCCGACACCCACAAAGAACTGACGCAGCCCGCGATGGATATTCTCACCCGGGTGCGCATGCGTGAGCAGGCCGATCAGAGCGTTTCTGAACTCTCACATGGCGATCAACGCAAGTTGGAGGTCGCATTGCTCATCGCATTGGATCCATTGGTCTATATGTTTGATGAACCCACCGCCGGCATGAGCGTGGACGAAGCCCCCGTGGTACTGGATCTGATTGCTGACCTGAAGGCGCGCAAAGATCGCGCCATCCTGTTAGTCGAACATAAGATGGACGTGATCCGTACATTGGCGGACCGCATCATCGTCTTGCACAATGGCGCCCTGGCGGCCGATGGCGACCCATCAGAGGTCATGGCCTCTGATGTGGTTCAGGAGGCTTACATGGGCCGCGATCTGGAAGAGGCTCTGTCTCATGTCTGACACACACAGCGCAACGCCCATTCTCAAACTTGAAGGCGTGTTCACCAACATCGCCCAATATCACATCCTGCAGGGGGTCGACCTGTCAGTGCCCCGCGGAGAAGTCACCATGCTTCTGGGGCGCAATGGCGTCGGCAAAACCACAACTCTGCGCACGATTATCGGCCATTGGCGTGCCCATAAGGGACGTGTGCTTTTTGATGGGGAAGACATCACCAAATTGCCCACTCCGGCCATCGCCCGCGCAGGTCTTGGCTTTGTGCCCGAAGACATGGGCATCTTCGGTGATCTGACCGTCGAAGAAAACATGACCCTCGCGGCGGTTTCAGGCCCGATTGATCAAGCTCGGCTACAATGGATGTTCACCGTGTTCCCCGCTTTGGAAACCTTTTGGAAGAAAGACGCAGGCACCCTCTCAGGCGGACAAAAACAGATGCTGTCCATCGCCCGCGCCATAATCGAAGAGCGCGCGCTCTATCTTATAGATGAACCTACCAAAGGCTTGGCTCCCGCGATCATCACAACCATGGCGCGCGCCATCAAAGAACTCAAAGATCAAGGTGCCTCCATCCTGCTGGTCGAGCAGAACTTTGCTGTCGCCAAAGCTCTGGGCGACAGCGCCAGCGTGATGGACGATGGGCGTATGGCTTGGTCCGGACAGATGCGGGACCTGACCCAAAACGCAGATTTACAAGAGCGCCTCATGGGCCTCAGCATGGAGGCGCACTGATGCTTTTCACCTCATCTCCACAGGAGGGACACCGATGAGTGCCGCCCCCGAACACGCCCCAACCATAGCGCAGGCATCCCTGCGCGAATGGTTTTCCCCCTATGCGCCGGGGCTCTTGGTTCTTATCCTGATAGCTGCCGGGCTCATCGCTATTCCCGCTACGTCAAGCTGGTTGACGCTCACCGTGTCCGGCCTTGCTATGGGCATGATGATCTTCATCATGGCTTCAGGTCTCACGCTGGTCTTTGGCCTCATGGACGTTATCAACTTTGGCCATGGGGCGTTTGTCTCTGTAGGTGCCTTCGTGGGCGTTTCCTTCCTACTTGTGCTGGAACATATGACCGGTGCGCCTCATCTTCTTTGGAACCTGACCGCCCTGATGCTGGCCATTTTGGGCGCAATGACGGCGACCGGGCTCATGGGCTGGGCCTTTGAAAAGGTCATTGTCAAACCAGTTTATGGCCATCATCTCAAACAGATCCTTGTCACCATGGGCGGCCTGATCGTCGTGGAGCAACTGATTGTTGTGCTTTGGGGGCCAGAGGAGATCTACATCACGCGGCCAGAAGCACTCAAAGGTGCCATCACTTTCGCTGGAGCGGCTCTGGAAAAATATCGCCTTGTGGCCGTGGGCATTGGTCTCGTGGTCTTTGTCGCAATGCGCTGGACCCTGCGCCGCACAAAGATTGGCCTCATCGTGCGGGCTGGTGTCGAAAACGGGGAAATGGTGCAGGCCCTTGGATACAATCTGCGCATGGTCTTCATTGGCGTCTTTGTTGCAGGTTCGGCTCTTGCTGGGCTCGGCGGCGTGCTCTGGGGTCTCTACCAAGAAGTTATCACCGCACATATGGGCAACCAAACCATGATCCTTGTGTTCATCGTGGTGATCATTGGCGGACTTGGCTCGGTTGAAGGCTGCTTCATCGGCGCGCTCTTGGTGGGCCTGATGCAGAACTACGTGGCCTTTCTCGAACCCAAAGCCGCCCTGATTTCCAACATCGCCCTGATGGTCGCAATCCTGATGTGGCGCCCAATGGGCATGATCCCGGTGGTAAAGGCGAAATAACCATGCTGAAAACCCTTGTCTCCGGCGACACGCCACGCTCGCCCATTCTGCTCGCGCTTTTGATCGTGATCCTCATCTGTCTGGCGTGCGCACCTTTTCTATTTCCCGGCGTACGTTCCGTCGACACAGCCGCGCGCATCTGCATCTTTATCGTGCTCGTGGCCTCTTATGATCTCCTGCTCGGCTATGGCGGCATCGTCAGCTTCGCTCACACGATGTTTTTTGGCCTTGGGGCCTATGGGGTTGCGCTCGCTTCGACGCATATGGGACGTGGATTTGACAGCCTGCTGGTGGGCACCATTGCCGGCGCAGGATTGGCAGCGCTCCTCGCCTTCATGATCGGCCTGTTCTCTTTGCGTGTTCGCGCCATCTTCTTTGCCATGATCACCTTGGCGGTCGCGTCTGCCGTGGCGGTTCTGGTCAGTCAACTCTCCAGCCTCACAGGAGGCGAGGATGGGCTCTCTTTCAAGATTCCGCGCGCCTTGGGGCCCGCCTTCAAATTCACGGATGGCGAGATCCTCGGCGTGAAAGCAAACGGCAAACTCTTGAAATACTACCTCGTGTTTCTCTCCTGCTTTGCGCTCTTCCTGTTTATGTTGCGTGTGGTGAACTCGCCCTTTGGGCGCGTGTTGCAAGCCATCCGTGAAAACGACTTCCGCGCCGAAGCCATTGGCTACCGGGTTGTCCACTATCGGGTCGCCGCAACATGCTTGTCAGCAGCCATCGCCGCGCTCGCCGGCGCTCTCTATGCAGTCTGGTTGCGCTACGTGGGCCCGGACACCACACTTTCCATGGAGATCATGATCGACATCCTGCTGATGATTGTAATCGGCGGCATGGGTACCATGTATGGCGCAGTCATTGGTGCAACGCTCTTTGTACTGGCCCAAAATTACCTGCAAAATGTCCTGTCACTGGCTGGTGACAGTGTGTCCAAATGGCCCTTGTTGCCTGAGTTGCTCAATGCAGATCGTTGGCTGCTCTGGCTTGGCGTTCTGTTTATCCTGTCCGTCTACTTCTTTCCCACAGGCATCGTCGGTCGCCTGCGGGAGAAGTAATCGTCACACGGTCCGCAAACGCAAATTGCGGGCCGCCCGCGCATAGCCTCCGGCGGCACCATCCACAAAATGCATATGCCCCGCCTCCGTTGGAGAATGCACAAGGCAAGTCATCATCGCTTCCTCTTGCGCATGAAGGCCAAAGCGCACCAAACCATCCGCCTCAGCCGCGCGTAAGATCCGCTCCATCCGTGCCTGCGTTTGGGCATCACAGTCCAGCGTCATTTTCAAACCGTCATCAAACTTGCGATAATCCGCATTGCTGGCCACCTGCGCACGATAGGCTTTCGGATCAAACTGACCTAGCTTCACACCGCTCTTCATCAAGGCCCATAAAAATGCATTGCTGATCAGAAGCCCGGCCACACGCAGCGCATAGCTGCCTTTCTGCCGCACGCGCGCCTCAATGGTCAAACCAGGTGGCGGAAACGCCACGCCCGGTCCCTCCTGCGGCACAGGATGGCCGCCACGCCCCTCTTTGCTTGAAGCAGTGACAAGAGCATGCGCCACAGAGGCAAAAGCATCTTCCGAAACACCCGGCCGTGGCAGAACAACAAGTGAAACAATCGCGCCATTGCGGGCTTTCATATTTGACCAGCGACAAGACAGCCCCGACAGATCGAGATCTTCAGGGGCATCTTCCCCCTCTGCTAAACCAATCCGGCCAGCTTTCATTTCCGCCTCGGCCCATGCCAAGCCACCCCCTGCAAACATCGCATAGTCCACACCATTCTCTGGCGCATATCTGGCCACACGCAGGTCTCTCCCTTCGGCGCGAATACGCGCTACAGAGACCATCGCCACCCGCAGTTCCACACCATATTCCGCCCGCGCCCAGCGCCGAACCGCATTCAGCGCACGCTCAGCAGCGCCACGCTGTGTCGGCCACACCGCAAACCCAGCACCGTCTCCACCAAAAACATAGGGCAAAGCCTGACGCCCTGCAGCATTAAGTTGCGCCGCAATCACCGCCGCCCCCACCATGTTGACGATTTTATACCGACCACGCGATATCTCATGGGTAGACCCAACAATATCAGCAACCCCGATATACCAGTCATCAGGCAAAGGCATGTAGAGTTGAGGCTCCGCCATCAAAGCAAAATCGCCATGGCGTGGGATGTTGTCATAATAGGCTTGAGAGGAGTGTTCGATAAACATGATACTGGCTTCCCTGGCACGGAGGTCACGCTATGGGGTGTCGTGTCATCCTGCACGTCAGATACGCATGCTACGCACAGCTTCAAGCTTTGGCTCATGCACATTTGCGCACAGCCCCGTGAAGCCCTTGTCATATCAAAGGCCTGCCCCAACCTCTTGCCTTTCAGAACATAATCCTATCAAGTCCGCCAGACGACACCCCAAGCGATCGGGGTTGGGGGAGGAGACCCACATGCGTTTTGATCTTGTTCTGCTGTGCTTGGCCTATGTGCTGAGCCAGTTTTTTCGCGCCTTTCTTGCGGTTCTCACACAGGTACTGGGGACTGACATCGGTGCCACTGCCGCAGATCTGGCCTTTGCCTCTGGTCTCTGGTTTCTGATCTTTGCTGCCATGCAAATCCCTGTCGGCGCAGCGCTGGATCGCTTTGGCCCCCGCCGCACGACCGCCATCTTACTGCTTCTCGGAGGCGGAGGTGGCGCGGCGCTCTTTGCTCTTGCAACAACACCCTTCCATATCGCCGTCGCCATGGCGCTGATCGGCATTGGATGTTCGCCGGTGCTGATGGCCAGCTATTTCATCTTTGCCCGCAGCTACCCGCCCGCGCGCTTTGCCACTCTGGCGGCACTGACACTGGGTGTCGGCTCCGTCGGCAACCTGATCGCCGCCTACCCCACCGCATGGGCCGCAGAAACCATCGGCTGGCGCGCCACGCTCTGGGTGCTCGCCGCCGTCAGCAGCCTGCTCGCAATCGCCGCATGGCGCATGGTGCAAGATCCCCCCGCCGCGCAAAGTGACACGCGCGGCTCTGTACTTGATCTGCTCAAACTGCCCGCCGTTTGGCTGCTGATCCCGCTGATGTTTTTCAACTACATGCCCTCCGCCGGCATTCGCGGTCTCTGGATCGGGCCTTATCTGTCGGATGTCTTTGCCCTCACCACTGGTGAAGTCGGACAGGCAACACTGGCCATGGGGCTGTCGATGATCCTTGGCACCTTTGTCTATGGCCCTGCGGATCGCCTGCTCGGCACGCGCAAATGGATCATCATTGGGGGTGCGTCCGTCTCTGCCGCAGCCCTGATCGCCCTGACGCTCTTTGCCAACCAAAGCGCCCTCACCGCCGTGGTCCTCATGTCCATCGTCGGCTTCGCCGGTGCGGCATTCCCTGTGATGATCGCCCATTCGCGCAGCTTCTTTCCCGAACACCTGACCGGGCGGGGCGTCACTCTGATGAACCTCTTTGGCATCGGCGGTGTAGGTGTGATGCAATTTGCCTCAGGCAAGCTGCACAGCGCCGTTTCCCCCGACAATCCGCTGCTGGCCTATCAGATGATTTTTGCTGGCCTCGCCGCGGTGCTCATCATAGGCGCGCTCATCTATTGTTTCTCCGAAGACCGCCTCGACTGAGAGGTTTCAATGCTACAAATTCACCCACTTGTGAGCCATCATCGCAAAGCAGAATACCCCTCATAAGCAATTTCCGTCGTCCGCCCTCTTTTTTCTTGGGCAAAACAGGGCTAAGAGGGCGCGTCGTTAGAAATGGAGACCAAAGATGGGCTATCGCATCGTCGTCGCAGGCGCCACGGGCAACGTGGGTCGCGAAATGCTGAACATTCTGGAGGAACGTCAGTTCCCCGTGGATGAGCTTGCCGTTCTGGCCAGCCGCCGTAGCCAGGGTACCGAGGTCACCTTCGCCGACAAAACACTGAAAATTCAGGACATTGAACAGTTTGATTTCTCGGACTGGGACATGGCGCTGTTCGCGATCGGCTCTGACGCCACCAAGAAATTCGCGCCCATCGCTGCGGCTGCAGGCTGTGTCGTAATCGACAACAGCTCGCTCTACCGCTACGACCCGGACGTACCGCTGATCGTGCCTGAGTGTAATGCCGATGCGATTCACGGCTATTCCAAGAAAAACATCATCGCCAACCCCAACTGCTCCACCGCGCAGATGGTTGTGGCGCTGAAGCCCCTGCACGACCGCGCAAAAATCAAACGCGTCGTGGTGTCGACCTACCAGTCCGTGTCCGGCTCCGGCAAAGACGCGATGGACGAGCTCTGGGATCAGACCAAAGCGGTCTACAAC
Organism: Shimia sp. R11_0; assembly: GCF_017744035.1. Classification (NCBI taxonomy): domain Bacteria; kingdom Pseudomonadati; phylum Pseudomonadota; class Alphaproteobacteria; order Rhodobacterales; family Roseobacteraceae; genus Shimia; species Shimia sp. R11_0. The sequence continues at coordinate 184,773 of NZ_JAGHQY010000007.1, forward strand.
CCAACCTCTGACGTGCCGCCAAAGGTCTACACCAAAGAAATCGCCTTCAACGTGATCCCGCACATCGACGTTTTCATGGAAGACGGTTCCACCAAAGAAGAGTGGAAGATGGTCGCGGAAACCAAGAAGATCGTCGACAAAAACATCAAAGTCACTGCCACCTGCGTGCGCGTGCCGGTGTTTGTGGGCCACTCCGAGTCGATCAACATCGAGTTTGAAGACTTCCTTGACGAAGACGAAGCCCGTGACATCCTGCGCGAAAGCCCCGGTATCATGGTTATCGACAAACGCGAAGACGGCGGCTACGTCACACCGAAAGAATGCGTTGGCGACTTTGCCACCTTCATCTCCCGCATCCGTCAGGACAGCACAGTGGAGAATGGCCTGAACCTATGGTGCGTGTCTGACAACCTGCGCAAAGGCGCAGCGCTGAACGCGGTACAGATCGCCGAAACTCTGGGCCGCGAAGTGCTCAAAAAGGGCTAAGTCCACTTTAGATACCCCAATGAAAGGCGTCCTTTTGGGCGCCTTTCTTATTTGACGAACACGCAAGTCCGCGCAGGCCGTACCGCTGTTACGGCAACACACCGCCCAATCCCTGCAATACTACACTGTGACCTTGCCACCCAACCCCGCGCGTGATCGTCTGCCTGTAAACAAATTGCAGGTCTCTGATGAAACAGCTTCTTTTCTCAACCGCCTTGATCTCTCTCGCGGCACCAGTCTGGGCCGACACGATCGCTGTGACAGCCCCAGTGACGGCGGCAACGCTCTACTCACAGGGTGCAACCCTCACCCGTAGCACCAGCTTTAGCGCGCCTGCAGGAACGCATGAGCTGCTGATCACCAATCTGCCCGACAGTGTCGATCCGTCTTCAATGCGCGTGTCTTTGGAAGGGGCCACCTTGGGGGCCATCACCCTACGCAACGCCCGTACTCTGCCCAATGTGGTTGAAGACAGCCCCGAGCTCACCGCCGCCAAAGCCGCACGTGACGCCGCCCGCGACGCTCTGCGCACCACGGAGGATGCCAAAGCCGATGCCCTTCTGGCCGCAGAGGCCGCCAAAGCACGGCTCGCCTACCTTGCCTCACTCAAAGCCCCCACAGACGCCGCGCCCAGTCCGGAAACGCTCCTGGCCACACTCACTTTGATCAGCGATCAGACCCTAGCCACTCAGAAAGACATTGCCAGCATTGAACGCGATGCCCGCCGTTTTGAGCAGGAAATCGAAGATCGCACAGAGGCTCTGCAAAAAGCGGAACAGGTGGTGGCTGCGCTGACGCCATCGCTCGGTGACAATGTCATGCTTGCAATTGCCATCTCCACCTCAGAAGCCACTACGGGCACCCTCACCCTCAACCATCTGATTGAAGATGCCAGTTGGGAGCCAACCTATGATGTGCAACTCACCACGGGCGACACACCCATGCTTGCGCTCAAACGGGGCGCCTTTATTGGCCAAAGCTCCGGTGAAGACTGGCGAGATGTGGCGATCACCCTCTCTACCAGCCGTCCTGACGCACAAACAGAACCGCAGGCTCTCTGGCCCACACTGCGCCGGATCGCCCCTAAGCAAGAGGCACTCGCCTATGCGACTGACAGCCGTGCTCTCAAAAGCGCAGCGGCCATGGCCGAACCCGTGCTTATGGCAGAGTTCGCCGGCACAATTGACTTCGGCGATGGGATCAATGCCTCTTACAGCTACGCTACCCCGGTCACCCTGACCTCCGATACGGAAGCGCTACGCATCGAACTGGGCACGCTCAATCTGACACCCACGCTTTACGCCCATGCCAATCCTCTCTATGATGATACCGCCTTCATGGTGGCCGAAACCACCAACATCTCTGAAGAGATCATCCTTCCCAGTGAATACAGCAACTTCTATCTGAACGGCACTTTCATCGGCCAACAGGAAATGCCCCTGATTGCGCAAGGTGACACTACAGAATTTTCCTTTGGGGCCATCAATGGTCTGCGCCTTTCTGATGTGGTCAACACGCGCGTCACTGGCGACACTGGCGTGATCACCACACGCAACGAACAGAGCGAAACCCGCACGTTGACCGTCGAAAACCTCACAGGTCGCGACTGGGATCTGCGCATGATCGGCCGTGTGCCCTATTCGGAGCAGGAGGATCTTGTGGTCTCCTACACCGCCAACACCCCGCCAGAAGAAGAAAACTACCAAGATCAGCGCGGTATCCTAATGTGGAGGCACGCCCTCAAGGCAGAGAAAAGCTTCTCTGTAAGGCTTTCACATACACTGCAATGGCCCTCCGACATGGAGCTACACTAAGAAACCTGCATACGCGTCTCGAAAATTCGCGCTCAGCCACAATTCTGACACGATTGGCGCGATTCCTGCCGCAGTTATGCGGCAGGGAGAGGTCTGGGGAACGGCTCTGAGGGAACCTGTGCTGTTCGTTCACTTCGCTGAACGCTTCACACACTCACGGAATGCCTGCAACGCTGCGTTTCAGGACAGCCCGCCAAGGAAGACGGACCGCGCCGCAGATGAACGGCAACGAGTTTCCGGACCGCGCAGTCATACCTTATGAGCCAAAAAAGCCCGCGTCCTGACACGCGGGCTTTTTCAGTAAAATCTGTATCGTGTTGGCCGCAGAACCTTGAGGTCAGACCTGCACAAAACCCTTCTCTGCGTTGTCGTAGGCTTCCAGTCCGCCTTCAGCGATATTGTGCCACAAGCCATGCAGCGTCAGCGTCCCCGCATCGACACGCTCTTTCACAAACGGGAAGGTCATGAGATTGTCCAATGACACCAGCACAGATCGCTTTTCCAGTGCCCGCGCCTGCTCGGTTGGGTCTTTGATTTTAGCCACATCCTCATAGCCCGGACGCAACACATCCATCCAACGTCCAACGAAGCTGTCCTTGGCTTCAAGCGCCGGTGCGTGCCCTTTGCACATATCAATACAGCCCTGCACGCCACCACACTGACTGTGCCCCAAAACAACAACATGCGCCACTTTCAAAGCGGTTACAGCATATTCGATTGCAGCACTGGTGCCGTGCTGGTTGCCGTCTGGCTGGAACGGGGGCACGAGGTTGGCAATATTACGGTGGATGAAGAATTCACCCTGATCAGCCCCAAAAATGGATGTCACATGCACACGGCTGTCACAGCAACTGATGATCATTGCGCGAGGGTGCTGACCCTCGGTGCCAAGATGCCGATACCAGCTCTGATTTTTTTCGTATGTTGTGGCCTTCCAGCCTTGGTAACGTTGCACCAGATACGACGGCAGAGGTTTGATATGGTCCATAACATCTCCTAAAGCGTTTCAAGCGAGATAAGGCATATTTAGCTGTAATTCGAGAGAAAAGACCCACCCCGAGAAACTTTTTGAGAAGGTTTGGGCCCCATTTATGGATCAACCGTTGGGGGTGCCACGGAAATACTGGGGTGAAACTATGTCACAAATTGCGATGCTTAAAATGTCTGAGCAAGCTGTCGTCGACCAGGACGAGCTTGCACGTGTTCTGATCCGGATGGATCCGTCCGAAGCAGAAGAAACCTTCATGGGACTGATCAAGTCCCTGACAGATCATCTGGCGATATCAGAGCAACATCTGCAAGCCTACAACCTGTCAGAACTGGCAGACACAATGGCTTTGGTGGAACTGATTTCAGGCCGTCTGTGCATGACGTCTCTGGCACAGGTCGCTGAGGATGTGATGCATTGCTGCGATCGCAACGATGGCGTGGCGCTTTCTGCGACACACGCCCGTCTGATCCGCATCGGCGAATGTGCATTGCGTGAAATCTGGGATCTGAAGCGCGACTACATCTGAGCGCTTACATCTTACGCATCCAAACCGCTAAAGCAGGGCGCATTTCCGTCTGATCCGCCAGAGGCACTTGTATCTTTGCCCTTGCGAAAAGACTTTGAACAAGCGTTTCAATTCAAATGCAAACTGCTCTAGGCTGCCCTCAAAACAGCCACATGCCGGTTCAAAAGGTGCGTCATGACACTCACATTCGCTTCTCCCGAGTCCGACTCGATTATTCCACTACAAGTGCTGGACAGCGCTGGGTTTGACCAATGGAAAGAGGCTCAACCCGACGCGCTGCGCCGCTTTGTGGAGGCCTCCGGCTTCAAACCGACGATTGGCCAAACTCTGTTGGTGCCTGATTCTGATGGTGCGCCCATGATCGCGCTCGCAGGTTTTGGCTCCGAGCAGGCCCGCGCCCGCAGCCGGTTTCCGCTGGCGGCCGCCGCTACCAAACTACCCAAAGGCACCTATGCGCTGACCACGCCCCTCCCGGCCGGGGATCTGGAAACAGAGGCCCTAGGCTGGCTTCTGGCCGGCTACGCCTTTGATCGCTACGCCAAAAACACTGGGAGCAGTGCCAAACTGATCTGCCCAGAAGGCCTTGACGCGCCCCGTATCGAAGCCATCGCCGCAGGCGAAGCCCTGACCCGTGACCTGATCAACACGCCCGCGAGCGACATGGGCCCGCAGGATCTTGAAAAAGCCGCGCGGGCGCAGGCCGCGCGTTTTGGCGCCACCTGCACTGTGGTGACCGGTGCTGCGCTTCTGGAGCAGAACTTCCCGATGATTCACACCGTGGGACGCGCCGCTGCCCCACATCGTGCGCCCCGGCTGATCGACATGCGCTGGGGCACATCCGGCCCCCCCCTGACGCTGGTTGGCAAAGGGGTTTGCTTTGACACCGGCGGTCTCAATCTCAAACCCGGCAACTCCATGGGTCTTATGAAAAAGGACATGGGCGGTGCAGCAACCGTGCTTGGGCTTGCGGAAATGATCATGGCACTCCGTCTGCCCATACAGTTGCGCGTGCTGATCCCAGCGGTGGAAAACGCTGTTTCGGGCGACAGCTTCCGCCCCGGCGACATCCTGACCTCCCGCAAAGGGCTGACGGTAGAAGTCAACAACACCGACGCCGAAGGCCGCCTCGTGCTTGCGGATGCATTGGCCTTTGGAGCCGAAGAGAACCCAGACATGATGATCTCCATGGCCACGCTCACTGGAGCTGCGCGTGTGGCCGTGGGGCCGGATCTGTCGCCTTACTACTGTGATGATGCCAGTTTTGTCAGCGCGGTGGAAACCGCGGCACAGGCCGTGGCCGACCCGGTTTGGCGCATGCCTTTCTGGGATCCCTATGAGAAAATGATTGAGCCCGGCATCGCTGATCTGGACAATGCGCCTTCGGGTGGCTTTGCCGGTTCCATCACCGCCGCCCTCTTCCTGCGCCGCTTTGCCGAGGGGCAGCGTTACGCCCATTTTGACATCTATGGCTGGAACCCCTCCGCCGCCCCCGCCCGCCCCAAAGGCGGCGTCGGCATGGGCGCACGGGCACTGCTGGCCGCACTGCCAGACATCCTGTCTCTGTGATGGGCGCGCCAACAGACCGCCGCCTGCTGGCCAGCACCGGCAAAGTCGCCGCAGAGCATTTGCGCGGCTTGGTAGACGCGGAGCGTTTTGTCACTCCAACGGCCTATCGTGTGGCCATGGTTGTCACCGATCTGCTCTCCGCCCCGCATGGCAATCGCGAGCGGCAGCTGCTGCGAGGCGAAATCGTCAATGTGGTGCATACGGAAAATGGTATGGCCTTTGGCTATGCCGAGAAAGATGGCTACGTGGGCTGGATCGACATTGGCGATGTGCTCAGCCATCCCAAACAGGTGCCCACACATCGTATCGCCGCAGCCCGCAGCTACGCAAAATCCACCTCGGGGCTTAAGACGATGGGCCTTGTGACGCCGCTGTCGATGGGCACCCGTCTGGTGGTTTTGGGAGAGGAAGACGGTTGGGCGCGCATTGCCTGGGACGGGGGCAAGATCACCCGCGATCTCTATGTGCCCAGCGGTCACCTTGTACCCGACGATCACGTCGAAAGCGATCCCGTCGCTGTGGCGGAACGACTGATTGGCACACCTTACCTCTGGGGCGGCAATGCCAGCTTTGGCATCGACTGTTCAGGCCTTGTGCAAATGGCTCTACTGGCCTGCGGTATCCCCTGCCCCGGTGACAGCGACCTGCAGGAAGCGCATTTTGCGGAGGCCACCAGCCCTTATCAGAGAGGTGATCTGCTGTTCTGGAAAGGCCATGTTGCGATGGTCTGCGATCCAGACACTTTGGTGCACGCCAACGCGCACCACATGGCTGTGGCCCATGAGCCGATAGATGCCGCCATCACGCGCATCGCCACACAGGGCGACGGCCCCGTGACGGCCCACCGCCGACCCGCCCTCCCCCAAATAGACGGAGACACCCCATGAGCGACACCCCATGAGCGACGCTTTCTTTCAACCCGTTTCCGGCATGGAGCTGCCCCGCTTTGCAGGCATGCCCTCTTTCATGCGCCTGCCGTTCATGGATTTGGAACATGACAGGATTTCAGAGGTGGATATCGGCCTGATTGGCGTCCCATGGGACAGTGGCACTACCAATCGTCCGGGCCCGCGCCATGGACCACGCCAGTTACGGGATGCCTCGACCATGATCCGGGCGCAAAACGGGGCCACCGGGGTGCGCCCGTTTGATCTCATGAATTGTGCCGACCTTGGGGATGTCGGCCCAAATCCAGCAGACATTCAAGACAGTATGACCCGGATTACGCATTTCTATGACGCGGTCCTCTCCAAAAACATCAGGCCACTGACAGCAGGTGGAGATCACCTGACCTCTCTGCCAATTCTCCGGTCTCTGGCCAAAGATGCTCCAGTTGGTATGGTCCACTTTGACAGTCACACCGACCTCTATCACAGCTATTTTGGCGGCACGATGTACACCCACGGCACGCCGTTCCGCCGCGCCGTAGAAGAAGGCTTGCTGGATACAAAGCGAGTGGTGCAAATCGGAATTCGCGGCTCCACGTATGATGACGAAGACACGGATTTTGCCAAAGCTGTGGGCATCCGAGTAATCCGCATCGAAGAATTCTTCCAACGCGGTCTTCAGGATGTCATGGCAGAAGCCCGCGACATTGTTGGCAATGTCCCAACCTACGTGAGCTATGACATTGATTTTGTAGACCCTACCTTCGCCCCCGGTACAGGCACACCCGAAGTTGGTGGCCCCAACAGCTTTCAGGCACTGGAAGTGGTCCGGGCATTAGATGGGCTGAACATCATTGGGGCTGATCTGGTCGAAGTCTCCCCGCCTTTTGACAGTTCAGGGGGCACCGCCTTCCTCGGGGTCTCCATCATGTTTGAACTGCTCTGCGTCATGGCGCAACGCTGACAAAAACACGGGTGGGGCGGTGTCCCCCCGTTTCACACGCATCAGAGATTTACGCCACACAATGAGGCGTCACTCCACCGCGCGGATCAATTTGCGCTCCAACACGCGCAACACGGTTTTCAGATCGTGACCGCGTTTGAGCACCTGCCCATCCATGCCAATCACCGCATAGAGCCCCTGTTTGTTGCGCAGTTTGGGGCGCTTTTCGATACGATAAATCGGATTTTCCGCCGTGCGTCGAAACACCGAAAAGACAGCCACCTCCCGCAGGGAGGAAATGCCGTAGTCCCGCCATTCACCCGCCGCCACCATACGGCCATAAAGCCCCAGAATGACAGTAAGTTCCGTGCGGTGGAACGCCACCTGAGGCGTGGCTTTGAGGGGCGGGTGCAATGTAGTGGGAGGAGGTGTTGTCATACATTCAGACTTGCGCTCTTTCATGACAAAATCAAGTCTACCTCCTGCATTGTGCCCTCCGCCCCACAAAGCACCCCGTTAACCACGTCGCATTTCCGCCACAGATTCTTCCGCAAATGGCCCCGACCCGATCCTTTTTTTGCCGCAGCCAAAGGGCATCTTAAGTGCATAGCGAAACTTGAAACGCTACCCTTGGCGGCGCGGCATTATTGCCCCCACCCAGTTCGCGCCGCCGGGGGGCACTTTTCCAGAACATCTTTCCAATACATCGGTTTCTAGATCTTACACTCTGCACAGGTCAGATCCTCCACCTTCGACCTCAGGATTACCACGCACGGTAGGGCACTCAGGCCTCGGCAAAACTCTATGAGCAAAACGTCGAAGGAACAGAAACGTGACCTGGAATCGCCTTGTGTTCTTATATTTTCCTCTTGCCTCCCTGCCCCTGTGTGCGGTGCACTGTCTCAAAGCCACCGACAGGAGCCACCATGCATCGCCCCCTCTCTCTTGCTCTTCTCCTCATCGTTGCCACGCCAGCCTGGGCACACAACGGGGTAAAAGATCCACAGGTCATGGCCCGCATGACTGCCATGGAGCACATCGGTGACGCCTTCAAAACCCTCGTCAGCATGGCAAAACAAGAGGTCCCGCTGCACCAGGCCAAGGCCCGCATGGCCCGTGACACGATCGTCACTCACGCAGGCACAATCACCGCCCTCTTCGAAGCGCCAGCAACCGATCCAAAGTCAGAGGCGCTGCCAAATATCTGGGACAACTGGGCAGATTTCAGCGCCAAGGCAGACGATCTCACTCGAAGCGCTCAGGCTTTGGATTTCAAGGATCGCGCAGCTTTGGCCGATACACTCGGAGCAGTAGGCGGCGCCTGTCGCGCCTGCCACAAACCTTATCGGGAAAAGAAATAAACCCGGAAGCGCACCACACTTAGCCGCAGGAGACCTGCAGGATCTTACCTTCAGCGTCATGCACCACATTCAGCCGGTTTTCATGAAAGTCCATTGTAGCAGCGTCATGCTCGCCCATAACCCGCACCATTTCCGGTACGGTCACACCTTCAAGCGCGCTCTTGTCCTGCCCAATAAGAAAGGCAAACGTCTCAGGGTCACAAGTCGTGCTGCCTTGAACTGTGACTTCTTCCTCTCCTTTACAGGCCACCAAGGCCAACAGAGCCATCACGCCAACCCCAGCCAAAAATCCACGTCGCATCACAGCACTCCTTTGTCGCAAACCAACACATTTGCTTCGCGCCTGCCAACTTGGCTCGACAAGCAAAGCTCTATGCTGTCAATAAGAGATCAACGCGCCGGTGTTTCAACCGCGCTGTGCACCAATCATGGAGGATAGGCAAAATGATGCGCACCCGTGCCGCCGTGGCTTTGGAAGCCGGCAAACCCTTGGAAATCATGGAAGTGAACCTCGAAGGCCCCAAAGCGGGCGAGGTTTTGGTGGAAATCAAAGCCACTGGGCTTTGCCACACAGATGAGTTCACCCGCTCCGGAGCAGATCCAGAAGGTCTGTTCCCCTCCATTCTGGGCCACGAAGGCGCAGGTATTGTGATGGAAGTCGGCGAAGGCGTCACCACGCTGAAGCCCGGCGATCACGTGATCCCGCTCTACACCCCAGAATGCCGCGAATGTCACGCCTGCCTGTCGGGCAAAACCAACCTCTGCACCGCGATCCGTGGCACACAAGGACAGGGCCTCATGCCCGATGGCACCACGCGCTTCTCCATGCTCGATGGCACCCCGATCTACCACTACATGGGCTGCTCCACCTTCGCGAACCACACGGTTCTGCCGGAAATCGCGCTGGCGAAAGTCCGCGACGACGCGCCTTTTGACAAAATTTGCTACATCGGCTGCGGTGTCACCACCGGCATCGGCGCAGTGATCAACACCGCTGGTGTTGAAATCGGCTCCTCTGCGGCGGTTTTTGGCCTTGGCGGAATTGGTCTGAACGTGATTCAGGGCCTGCGCATGGCCGGTGCTGATGTGATCATCGGTGTCGATCTGAACGACGACAAAGCAGAGATGGCCAAGAAATTTGGCATGACCCACTTCGTGAATCCCTCCAAGCTGCCAGAAGGCCAGTCCGTGACCGAGGCAATCATTGAGCTCACCAAAACCGAAAAAGATCAGTTCGGCGGCGTGGATTACTCCTTTGATGCCACCGGCAACGTGCAGGTCATGCGCGACGCGCTTGAATGTTCCCACCGCGGCTGGGGCGTCTCCGTCATCATCGGCGTAGCCCCTGCCGGTGCCGAAATCTCCACCCGTCCGTTCCAGCTGGTCACCGGCCGCGTCTGGAAAGGCACCGCCTTTGGTGGCGCAAAGGGGCGCACCGACGTGCCACAATTTGTGGATTGGTACATGGACGGTAAGATCGAAATCGACCCAATGATCACCCACAAGCTGACTCTGGATGAGATCAACCACGGCTTTGACCTCATGCACGAAGGCAAATCCATCCGCGCTGTGGTGGAATTCTAAACCTCTGTCGAGAAATAACAAAAACGGGTCGCTTCGGCGGCCCGTTTGCTTTTGCGCATTTAGAAAGCGCTCATTTTACACCGTAGCGCGCCATAAACATCGCAACTGCGGCATCCACCACCTGCTCTACCTCAGCCGGTGAAAATTGCCGCTGCACTCCGGTGACCTGACGCAAAAACAACCCGGCCTTGCACAGTTCGGCAAACTGATCGGCCGCCAGACCGTAGTCCTCCACCACCAATTCGCCACGCGCTACGGCCTGACCAAAAAATTCTATCAAGCGGCTTTTCATCACCGCTGGGCCAGTTTCGTAAAACTGCTGCCCAAGCTCGGGAAACCGCTCACATTCTGACACACAGACGCGAAACATATTGCGCCCAAACTCCGACAGAATGATCCCCATCAACCCACGCCCTACAATTGTCAGCACCTCAGGCACCGGTTGTTCTTCGTCCACAGAGGCTTCCAATTGCGCAGCTTGCTGCGTGCATTCCTGTCTTGCCACCTCCATGAACAACATACGCTTGTCGGGAAAGTAGTTATACAACGTCGCCTTGGAGACCTGCGCCTGCTGCGCGATCACATCCATGCGCACACTTTCGAAACCATGCTGCATGAAAAGCACACGGGCACTCTCCAAAACTTGCGCAAATTTGCGCCCCTTTCGAATGATCGCAGTTTGTTCATTCATCAGACCGCGTCCAAGCCTCCTCGCTCGCAGCTGTTGCTGGCAGATAGGCAACCCTACACCCCTGCTTCCCTGCGTAGCAAGCCTTGCACTTCCACAGATCATATATATTTTAGAACCATTCTAAGTAGAAGGTGAAGATGCGTTTTTCTCCCTATCACAAACGGTTGCGTGACCTGACAGAACAGGAAGTGCTCGCTTTGGCGATCTCCTCCGAAGAAGATGACGCACGCATCTATCGCGGCTTTGCGGAACAATTGCGAGACGCCTATCCTGCGACCGCCAAGATCTTTGATGACATGGCACAGGAAGAAGATGGCCACCGTCAGGCACTCATTGCCAGGCATCAGAGCCGGTTTGGTAATACGGTGCCTCTGTTGCGCCGCGAACATGTGGCCGGGTTCCACAGCCGCCGCCCCATTTGGCTCTCCGCCAACCTAAGCCTCGAGGCGATCCGCAATCTGGCCAGCCAGATGGAGCAGGACGCCGAAGCCTTCTATGTGAAAGCTGCCAAACAAGTAACAGATCTCGACACCCGCAAATTGCTCGGTGATCTCGCCGCAGCAGAAGCAGGCCACAAGCACACAGCGGACGATCTGACCGAAACCCACCTTGATCCAGACACACGCGACGATGAAAACGCCCGCGCACATCGTCAATTTGTGCTCACTTGGGTGCAGCCCGGACTGGCCGGGCTGATGGATGGCTCCGTTTCCACGCTTGCGCCGATCTTCGCCACCGCCTTTGCCACGCAAGACACACATACCACTTTTCTGGTCGGGCTCGCTGCATCTGTCGGCGCAGGCATTTCCATGGGCTTCACAGAAGCCGCCTCTGATGATGGCGAACTCTCAGGACGCGGTTCCCCAATCAAACGGGGGCTCGCCTCCGGTATCATGACCACACTCGGTGGTCTGGGGCACGCGCTGCCCTATCTGATTCCCGATTTCTGGACCGCCACCACTCTCGCAATTCTTGTGGTGTTTGTAGAGCTCTGGGCCATCGTCTGGATTCAGAACCGTTTCATGAAAACCCCATTTGGCCGCGCCACATTCCAAGTGGTACTTGGCGGGGCGTTGGTCTTTGCCGCTGGGGCGTTGATCGGGGGTGGCTAATCGCCCCCATCCGGTGCCCCCAATGCCTCCGCCCATTGTTCAGACCACCCCCCAAAGGGCTGCAGCAGGCTAAAAAGATCCTGCCCCATGGCGGTCAGCTCATACCCCTCATCTCCACGACAGACCAAACCGCTCGCACTCAACTCTTTCAAACGACGATTGAGAACAGAGGGGGAGAGCTGTTCACAGCGATCCTGCAAGGCACGAAAGGTCAACGCACCTTCGGACAGCTGCCAAAGAATGCCAAGCGCCCAACTTCGGCCAAGTAGGTCAAACAAAGCCATAATCGGCTTCCCGGTTTTAGAGCCGCGCACAGGTTGGCCGGGCTTGGGAACATCGGATGTCATAAATTCTCCTTGCTACTTATTTGATAGCAAATTATCGCTACCTAATTAGTAGCAACTCTCAGAGAGACTGTCATGCCCCTTCTTCCTCTACTCGCTGCCCTCGGGGCGTCCTTCGGTTGGGCGAGCGGCATCGTCATTGCGCACAACCCTGCCCAAAAATTGGGGGCCTTTGCCTTCACACGCATTCAGTTGATCGCCTGCGCAACACTGGCCACGCTACTCACAACACTCATGGATCAGTGGACCAATGTGCCTTGGCAATTCTGGCCGGCCTTCCTCATCAGCAGCGCATTTGGCATTCTTCTTGGCAATCTCGCCATGATCGCCTGCCTGCGCCGCGGCGGCCCTCGCCGCACCGAACTCCTGCTTTCTCTCAAGGCCCCAATCGTTGGCCTCATCGCTTTCATCTGGTTGCAGGAAACCCCAAGCATCATAGAACTCATCGGCGCTCTCACCGTCCTAAGTGGCGTCTCACTCGCGATCTTCTTCAACAATCCTGCACCTTCAAAAAGTGATCGATCAAATGCGCCCCTGACACACATCCTATTACTCGGCGTGACAGCCACCACCCTGCAGGGGATTGGCTTTCTTGTAATGAAACCCGCGCTACAGGCTGGCCTTTCCCCGATCGCCGCAACCGCCATCCGCTTGCTCGGCGCTGCCACTTTGATCTCGCTTATGGCCCTATGGCCCAAGCCTGCATTTCGCGCCCACACCCGCCTGTCCTATGCGCTGGTCGGGCGCACCATCCTGCCGGGTGTGATTGGCTACATCCTCGCCTCATCGCTGCTGCTCTACGCATTTGCACATCTGGATGCAGGCATCGCCGCCGTACTTGGCTCCCTGTCTCCTGTGCTTATTCTGCCAATTCTCTGGTGGAAGGAAAAACACCGCCCCCACCACTGCACCATCGCTGGCGCCTTGATCGCAGTCACCGGCACCGCCCTCATCGCGCTTGCCTGACATGGCCCTTGCCACATGATCCAAACCTGTTAAGGCTGGCGCCATGTTGGCAATCTTTCTGAAAACACTGCCGTTTTTTGCCCTGATCGGCCTGGGCTACTGGGCTGGCCGCACCCGGTTTTTCACCTCAGAAGCCACGGCATACCTGACGAAGTTTGTCTTCTACTTCGCCCTGTCCGCCATGCTGTTTCGATTTGCCGCCAACCTCAGCCTCGCCGAGGTGCTCGATTGGCGCTTGATTGGTGGCTATCTCTTTGGCTGCACCCTGGTGTATCTTCTGGCAACTCTGGTGGCGTTTCTGCGTCGCGAAGACGTAGGCACAGCCGCCGTCGAAGCCCAATGTGCCGTGATTGGCAATACCGGCTTTCTCGGCGTGCCGATGCTCACCTTGCTGATGGGGCCAGAGGCCATCGGCCCGGTCATGATGGTGCTCGCAGTTGATCTGATCGTGTTTTCCAGCCTGATCGTCATTCTGATCACCGGGTCACGTGATGGCCGAATGAGTTTTGCCATTTTGCGCACTGTCGCAGGAGGTTTGATCCGCAACCCGATGATTGTGGCAATCTCACTTGGCTTTGCATGGTCCGCCCTGCAAATTCCAATCCCGGATCCGTTCAACGAATTCCTCGCCATTCTTGGAGGCGCGGCCACGCCTGGGGCCCTCTTTGCCATTGGCGCGTCACTGGCGACAAAATCCGCTGAACGTGTCGAGGTTGCCCTCTGGCTGAGCTTCGCCAAACTGGTGCTGCACCCTCTATCTGTGGCCTTTGCGGTACTCTGGCTCTTTCCGGCAGATCCCTATGCCGCAAGCGTCGCCATTGCCGCCGCCGCCCTGCCGGTGGCCGGAAACGTCTACATGCTCGCGCAGCACTATGGTGTGGCCCCACACCGTGTCTCCGCCGCCATCCTGTTTTCCACAACTTTCTCCATTGCAACGGTCAGCCTTGTGATTGCATGGGTCTCCCAACTCTGACAACGTGGCCCCAAAGCGAATAGGCAGGAGACCTCCCATGGACATCATCAGCGAAAACCGTGCCTTCGGCGGCACTCAGGGCGTCTATAAACACAGCTCCCACAGCTGCCATTGTGAGATGACCTTTGGTCTTTTCCTGCCAGAAGAGGCGAAGGTGGGCCCTGTGCCGGTGATCTGGTATCTCTCTGGCCTCACCTGCACCCATGAAAACGCCATGGTCAAAGCAGGCGCACAGCAATGGGCCGCAGAGCAAGGCGTGGCGCTGGTTTTCCCGGACACCTCACCACGCGGCGACGATGTGGCCAATGATGACGCCTATGATTTGGGTCAGGGCGCGGGCTTCTATGTCAATGCCACCCAGAAGCCCTGGGCACCCCATTTCAACATGTGGGACTATATCACCGAAGATCTGCCCTCCCTCCTGCAGGAAGAGTTCCCGCTTGATATGAGCCGACAGTCGATCATGGGCCACTCCATGGGAGGCCACGGCGCACTGACCATGGCCATGGCCCTACCTGGCCGCTTCCGCTCGGTGTCTGCCTTTGCCCCGATCTGCAACCCCACCGCCTCCGACTGGGGCCGCAAACAACTCTCCGCCTATCTGGGCGCGGATGAAAGCCTCTGGGCCGCCCATGACGCCACTTTGCTGATGCGTGACAAAGGATTTGACGGTCCGGTTCTGGTGGACACCGGCACCAATGACCAGTTTCTGGATCTGCTGCGCCCCGAAGCGCTGGCCGAAGCCGCCACTGCCCGCCGTCAGGAAGCCACCCTGCGGCTGCAAAAAGGCTATGATCACAGCTACTTCTTTGTATCGACCTTCATGGAAGAGCACATCGCCTTCCATGCCGAAGCGCTCTATGCTGACTGAAGGCAGACCACAGCAATGACTTCCATTTATGTGGATGCCGACGCCTGCCCGGTGAAAGCCGAAGTGGAGCGCGTCGGCACCCGCCACAAAGTCAAAATCTACGTGGTCTCCAACGGTGGTCTACGGCCAAGCCCAAACCCGCTGGTGGAAAATGTGATCGTGCCCGAAGGCCCGGATGTGGCCGATATGTGGATCGCCGACCGCGCAGGGACAGGGGATGTGGTGATCACCGGGGACATTCCTCTGGCAGCAAAATGTGTGGAAGCTGGGGCCCGCGTGCTCAAACACAACGGCGAAGCGCTGAACTCCGCTAATATTGGCAATGTGCTTGCCACCCGCGACCTCATGGCGGATCTTCGCGCCGCTGATCCCTTCCGACAGGGCGGCGGCAAAGGCTTCACCAAAGCGGACCGCTCCCGTTTTCTTGACGCGCTGGAACGCGTCTTGCGCGCCGCCAAGGGCTGACCAAAACCTCCGCATCGCCCCTTTTGTTACCGGGGCGGGTGGGTGGGCGGTGACAAAAGGG
>NZ_JAGHQY010000008.1:0-190185 GCF_017744035.1 Shimia sp. R11_0
GACAGCTTCCTCATCAACTACCGTCACGCCATCCAACTCAAGACGGTCATGAAAGCTGCATGTAAACTTGAAACGGGCTGTATCGTAGCGCTCTCAAATAACTATCAGGGCTTAGATGAGATGGAGCGGGACCGCCCAGAGTTGGTGGAGGACTATATCGAAGTCCGCCATCGGGATCGCTGCTCGGAATATAGTATCCGTCAGAGATTGTTCGGAGAGAGAGTTTCTTATCTTCGTTCTTTGGATTTGGGAGGATGATCATGCAAGGTGGGGAAGCTTCCGGGCTTCTCCGCATCTCTTCCCTGCGCCATCATTACTTATCCCTATCGCCTTCCTTGCTGACTATACTCAGACGGAGCCGAAAGCGGGGGCATTTTTAGGGGCACTTTTGACGCTAGCAAAGCCGCTGAGGCCAATAAACACTGATGTCTGGATTGATGGCTGGGGTGGTAGGATTCGAACCTACGGTGCGCGGTACCAAAAACCGGTGCCTTACCACTTGGCTACACCCCAACTGTGGGGCGGTGTTTACTCAGAGGGGGCGGGAGGCGCAAGACCTGAAATGCATTTTTGGGCGAAAAAATTTGCATTAAATTGCAGAAAATTTTGCGGAGGTTTTTAACGTTTCGCGAACCCCTTATTTTTAGGACCCTGCGTCATTTCCTGGGTCAGATCGTGGACAATGGTGGAGGGGACACGACATGGTGGGGCGAGGATTTTGAGAGGAGAAGAGCGATGTTCCTGGGAATGCGGCCGGAAAATGAGGCGCTCTTGGCGCAGGTCAAGGAGATGATCCGCGAAGAGGTGATGCCTCTGGAAGACGCCTATCACGCGGAGATCGGCAAAGGGGATCGCTGGGCCTACACAGAGCGGCAGGCAGAGATCCTGGAAGGGCTCAAAGCCAAGGCCAAAGAGCGCGGTTTGTGGAACTTCTGGCTCACGGATTCGGACAAAGGCTTCGGGCTCTCTACGGTGGAATATGCGTTCTTTGCGGAAGAGATGGGCAAGACCCCTCTGGGCGCGGAGGTGTTCAACTGTTCTGCGCCGGACACTGGTAATATGGAAGTTTTTGAACGCTACGGCACAGAGGTGATGAAGGCGCAGTGGCTCACGCCTTTGCTCAAGGGTGAGATCCGTTCTGCCTATCTGATGACCGAGCCGGATGTGGCCAGCTCTGATGCCACCAATGTCTCCATGTCCTGTGTGCGGGATGGCGATGACTACGTGCTAAATGGCGAAAAATACTGGGCTTCTGGGGCGGGGGATCCGCGCTGCAAAGTCTACATCGTCATGGTGAAAACCGGGGATGACACGCTTCCGGTGCACAAGCGGCAATCCATGATCGTGGTGCCAGCGGGCACCGAGGGTATCGAGGTTTTGCGCCCGATGATGGTCTATGGTCAGGATGATGCGCCCCATGGGCATATGCACATCAAATTCACCAATGTGCGCGTGCCAGCAGAGAATATCCTGCTGGGAGAGGGGCGGGGGTTTGAGATCGCACAGGGGCGGCTTGGGCCTGGGCGCATTCACCATTGCATGCGCGCGATTGGTCAGGCGGAGATTGCGCTTGAGCACATGTGCAGGCGGGCGCTGGATCGCGAAGCCTTCGGCAAAAAACTCGCGCATTTGGGGGCAAACTATGATATCATTGCGCAGTGCCGGATGGAGATTGAGCAGGCGCGTCTGCTGTGTCTGAAGACCGCATGGATGATGGATCAGGGCGATGCCCGCGCCGCCGCCCCATGGATCAGTCAGATCAAAGTGGTGGCGCCGAATGTGGCGTTGAAAGTGATTGATGAAGCGGTGCAGATGTTTGGCGGCACCGGTGTGTCGCAGGACACGCCCTTGGCAACAGCATGGACGCATATGCGTACGTTGCGTTTGGCAGATGGCCCTGACGCGGTGCATCGCCGTCAGGTGGCGCGCACAGAGCTGCGGAAATATACGCAGGAAAAGGTCTGAAAATTCACGTCGGTATCGTGTCGGTATCCCGTCTGTAACGCGGCGGTGCGATTTTCAGGGCCGCGACTCGGTGAGTCGCGGCCCATTTCTGTTGCATTGAGGACGGGCGCAACAGCGTGCGGTGTCATCATAGGTTGTTTCGTTCCCAACACATATCCATTGGGAGCCCTCCCAAACACACATTGCGTGGGGGCCAGCCCCCACACCCCCGGGATATTTTCATCAAGAGGAAAGGGGCTAAAATAGGGCTGCCGTATCGTCATGCAAAAGAAGGGCTTCGGCCTCTTCATATGGCGCGCGCATTTGCGGGGTTTCCAGATAGGTCATGAAGAGGCGGGTGATTGGGATGGTGTCTACCTGTAGGGCACGGTGCGCGATGCCCGCCGCGCTGTCATAGAGACGCTGGGCGACCTGCCGGTCAAATGTGGTGGAGACGAAGCCTGTGGGGCGTGGTGGCGTGAGCGGTTCATGGGAGGAGATGGTACGATAGAGCGTCACATGTGTTTGCCCCACTGTCGCATATGCCGCACGCAGAAAGGCGAGTCGCGCAAGGATGTGGGACTTGCGCCGTGCGATGGATTTGTGACCTGATACCTCGTCTTGATCGCGCAGTATGCGGCCTTTGTAGGGGCAGAGACCCAGATCTGCGAGCGTGAGGCGATGCGCCTTGATAAACTCTCCTGAGTGTGGATTGCTGACGTATTGGGTTGCAAAGGCGCTTTCCAGATGTGTCACATCATGATGTTGGAGCCACGTTGAAAATGCTTCTGCGTCCAAGAGAGCAGGAGGAGAGGGAGGCGTAGCCAGAGCGGCGACCGTGTGGCCGAATTTCGCCAACCATCGGAGCGCTTGTGCTGTCAGTTCGGTGAGTTTGTCATGCGTTGCCATACGGGTGTGCTGTGACACCGCGATGTACAGAGGTTGATCAAATCGCAAACAGGCCGCAGCAAGGTGCTTTGTGTCTTGAGGCTTGAGTTGAGGGTCCTGAGGATCGCCTAGGAACTTACTGACTTGCCAAAGCGGAAAGCTCCAAGTGGCGCCAATGTCTTCAAAGCCGATCACCTGTACGGAGAAACTTGCAATGTCTTCGCGCACAGAAAGAACCCGCACGGGGGTGCGGCGCGGGTCGCGCATCCAGAGGAGGCTGCCTTCACGGAGTGATGCAATGGTTGCAACAGCAGCATGTTCTGGGGGTGGGATCGCATCCATGCCAACATCTTCGACTGTAGCAAGATTGCGTCAAGGGGGCGCGTGCATTTCATGGGGCTGTAGGCCGGATGAGGGGGGATTACCTTTACTCCGCAGCAATCGCGAGACCATCGGCCACGGCTGTAAAGACCTCGGCCACTTTGTGATCTGCGCTCGGAAAGAGGGCTTTGGCGGTGTCTTGCACCACCGACAGGAGGCTTGAGCCCCCGACATAGATCACTTGTGTGATGTCTTCGGGCGCGGTTTGGGTTTCGGTGAGGATGCCTTGCATCGCGCTGTGCAGCTTCTGGGCGTGATCCGCAAGGATCAGGGGCAGGGCCTCGGGGGGCAGGGGGGCCTGTAGGCCCGGCTCAATGAGGGTGAGGCCGATTTGGGGATCGGCTTTTTGCAGGCTGGCGGCGACTTTGCCTGCCTCAACGGCAAAGGCGATGTCATGGCCCAGCTCATCGCGCAGAGTGGTGACCAGACGTGCGATCAGATCCGGCGCTTCGGCCTGACGGTGCATGTCTTCGACGGCGCGCCGGGTTTGCGCGGTGTAGAGGAAGGGGATTTTCTCCCAAGTGGCCAGATCATTGAAGATGGCATTGGGCGCGGTGTGCGTGCCTTTGCCCAATTGGTTACGCAGCTCTGTGCCGCGCCCAAAGAGCGGCATGACGCGGTCAATGCTGATGGCGCGGTCAAAGTCGGTGCCGCCGATGCGCACGCCGTGGTTTGCCAGCGTGGTGATGCCGCTGTCGTGGCTGCGAAACAGGGTGAAGTCGGAGGTGCCGCCGCCGATATCCACAATCAGGCCCAGTGCGCCGGGCTGATTGAGCGCACCATTGGCGATGGCGGCGGCTTCGGGTTCGGCCATGAAGGCAACCTCGGAAAACCCTGCGGCCAGATAGCAGGCGCGCAGATCCTCTTCGGCCTGTTGTTCACGCGGATCATTGGCGCCGTGAAAGACCACCGGACGGCCGGAGAGGGCGCGGCTGAAGGTCTGGCCGGTCTGTGCTTCGGCCTGTTGTTTGATATGGCGCAGGAAGCGGGCGATGATGTCGACAAAGGTGACGCGGGTGTTCAGGATCTGGCGCTTTTCATGCATGAGCGTGGTGCCCAAGACGCGTTTGAGTGCGCGCATGAAGCGGCCCTCGGCCCCATCCAGAAGCGCCTGATTGGCTGGGGTGCCCAGCAGGGTGGCGCGGGTGTCAAAATCAAAGAAGAAGGTGGTGGGCAGGGTGGTTTCGCCGGATGCAAAGCGGATGAGGTGTGGTTTGCCATCCACCGCGACGCCGGCGGCGGAGTTGGAGGTGCCAAAGTCGATGCCCAAAGTGTGGGATTTGGTGCTCATGGTCTGCTCTCCGCGTCTCAAGGAAAAGCGCGGGTTTTAGGGAGGGGCACAGGAGCTGTCAAGGCACAGAAAAAGGGCAGCCGGTGGGCTGCCCTTTGGGGTGTTGGTTGTGTCCGGGCTTGGCCCGTTCGCAAGGTGCCGCTTACCCTTGCAGGCTACGCACTTCCAGATCGCCTTCTTCACGCGCTTTCATGGCGCGGGCTGCGGCGTGGGAGGCTGCAGCGGTGGTGTAGTAGGGGATCTTGTCAAACAGCGCGACGGAGCGGATTTCGCGGCTGTCATTGACCGCCTGCGCGCCCTCGGTGGTGTTCATCACCAGAGAGATGTCGCCATCTTTGAGGTGATCCACGATGTTTGGACGGCCCTCATAGACTTTGTTGACCTTGGTGCACTCCACGCCCTGATCACTCAGCCAAGATGCTGTGCCGGAGGTGGCGACCACGGTGAAGCCCATGCCGATCAGGATGTTGGCGGCATCCACCATCATGTCTGTCTTGTCTTCGTCTTTGACGGAGATGAAGGCTTTGCCAGAGGTTGGCAGCTCCATGCCTGCGCCCATCTGTGCCTTCAGGAAGGCTCGCGCAAAGCTGCGATCCCAGCCCATGACCTCACCGGTGGAGCGCATTTCTGGCCCCAGGATGGTGTCCACGCCGGGGAAGCGGGCGAAAGGCAGAACGGCCTCTTTCACGGAGAACCATGGCATGTTGGGGTCCGCCAGTGTCATCTGATCGGCGATGGGCTGATCCTTGGTGGCGTCCAGTTCCACGTAGGGCGCGCGTTTGGGGAAGTCTGCCAGTTTCTCACCGGCCATGACGCGCGCGGCGATGGAGGCAATCGCGCTGTCGGTGGATTTGGCCACAAACGGCACGGTGCGGGAGGCGCGTGGGTTCACTTCGATGAGGTAGATGTCCCCGTCTTTCACGGCGAACTGCACGTTCATCAGGCCAACGACGTTCAGGGCCAGCGCAAGGGCGCGGGTCTGACGCTCGATTTCCGCGATGGTCTCTTTGTCCAGCGAGTAGGGCGGCAGAGAGCAGGCAGAGTCGCCAGAGTGGACGCCGGCTTCTTCGATGTGTTGCATGATGCCGGAGATGTGCACGTCGGTGCCGTCACAGAGTGCATCCACATCGAGTTCGGTGGCACCAGACAGGTAGCTGTCCAGCAGCACCGGGCTGTCGCCAGAGACCACAACGGCTTCAGCGATGTAGCGCTCCAACTGGCCCATGTCGCGCACGATTTCCATCGCGCGGCCACCCAGCACGTAGGAGGGGCGGATCACCAGCGGGAAGCCGATGGTTTCTGCGATTTTCAGCGCTTCTGCATCGGTGGAGGCGATGCCGTTTTTGGGCTGTTTCAGCTCCAGCTTGTTGACCAGCGCCTGGAAGCGCTCGCGGTCTTCGGCAAGGTCGATGGCGTCTGGCGTGGTGCCGAGGATCGGGATGCCTTCCGCTTCAAGCGCATTGGCCAGTTTCAGCGGAGTTTGACCGCCGAACTGTACGATTACGCCGTGCAGAGTGCCATTTTCCTGCTCAACGCGCAGGATTTCCATCACGTGCTCAAAGGTGAGCGGCTCAAAATACAGACGATCGGAGGTGTCATAGTCGGTGGACACGGTCTCTGGGTTGCAGTTGATCATGATGGTTTCATAGCCCTGCGCGGTGAGCGCGTAGCAGGCATGACAGCAGCAGTAGTCAAACTCGATGCCCTGACCGATGCGGTTTGGACCACCGCCAAGGATCACAACTTTCTTGCGATCAGAGGGGCGCGCCTCACATTCCACTTCGCCCATCATTGGGGTTTCGTAGGTGGAATACATGTAAGGGGTCTGTGCCTCAAACTCAGCGGCGCAGGTGTCGATGCGTTTGAACACGGCGGTCACGCCGAGGTTCTGACGGGCGCGGCGCACGTTGTCTTCGTCGCGACCGGACAGCGTGGCAAGACGGGCATCGGTGAAGCCCAGCATTTTGAGCGCGCGCAGCTCTTTTTCGGTAACCGGCAGGCCATTTTTGCGCACGTCGGCTTCGGCTTCGATGATCTCGCGGATGCGGTCAAGGAACCAAGGGTCAAACATGGTGACGCCGTGGATTTCCTCATTGGTGAGGCCGTGGCGCATCGCCTGTGCAATGTTGCGCAGGCGGTCAGGGGTTTGCAGGCTGATCGCTTTGATCACGGCGGCTTTGTCGTCCGCTTCTTCCCATGGGCCAACATTGAGGCCAGGAATGGTGACCTCGTCAAAGCCGGTCAGGCCGCTTTCCATGGAGGCCAGCGCCTTTTGCATGGATTCGTGGATGGTGCGGCCAATGGACATGGCTTCGCCCACGGATTTCATCGCCGTGGTCAGGTAAGGCTCAGAGCCCGGGAATTTCTCAAAGGCGAACTTCGGGATCTTGGTGACAACATAGTCGATGGTGGGTTCAAACGACGCAGGTGTGACTTTGGTGATGTCGTTGTCCAGCTCATCCAGCGTGTAGCCCACCGCCAGTTTTGCCGCGATTTTTGCAATCGGGAAACCGGTGGCCTTGGAGGCCAGCGCAGAGGAGCGCGACACGCGTGGGTTCATTTCGATCACAACCATACGGCCATCGGCGGGGTTCACGGCCCATTGCACGTTGGAGCCGCCGGTTTCCACACCGATCTCACGCAGAACGTTGATCGAGTGGTTGCGCATGATCTGATATTCTTTGTCCGTCAGGGTAAGCGCAGGGGCCACGGTGATGGAGTCGCCGGTGTGCACGCCCATTGGGTCGACATTTTCGATGGCACAGACGATGATGGCGTTGTCCGCTTTGTCGCGCACCACTTCCATCTCGTATTCTTTCCAGCCCAGCAGGCTTTCGTCTACGAGGATCTGGTTCACCGGGGAGGCATCCATGCCGGTGCGGCAGAAATGGATATAGTCTTCTTTGTTATATGCCACACCGCCGCCGGTGCCGCCCAAGGTGAAGGCGGGGCGGATGATGGCAGGCAGGCCGATTTCATCCAGGGCCTCAAGCGCCTGCGCGATGCCTGCGTCCAGATCGGCAGAGCCGTCTTCTTTTTGGGGGGCGGTTACGATGGTGGCGCGTGGATTTTCGATGCCCAGACGGTCCATGGCTTCGCGGAAGAGTTTGCGGTCTTCGGCCATTTCGATGGCGTCACGTTTGGCGCCGATCATTTCCACGCCGAATTTGTCCAGTACACCCATTTCTTCCAGCGCCAGGGAGGTGTTCAGACCGGTCTGACCACCCATGGTGGGCAGCAGCGCATCGGGGCGTTCTTTCTCGATGATCTTGGCGACGGTTTCTGGCGTGATGGGCTCGATGTAGGTCGCGTCGGCGAGGCCCGGGTCGGTCATGATGGTCGCCGGGTTGGAGTTCACCAGGATGACGCGGTAGCCTTCCTCGCGCAGGGCTTTACAGGCCTGTGCACCGGAATAGTCAAATTCACAGGCTTGGCCGATCACAATGGGGCCAGCCCCGATGATCATGATCGAGGAGATGTCGGTTCTTTTGGGCATGGTGGACCTCGGGCTTGAATGGCGACGGGCAGCAGTCGCCGAATGCGCAAATTGTCGTGGGTTATACGCATCGGGGAACAAGGCGCAAGGGGGATCGGGAAAATGTATTGATCTGTCGGTTTTGACCCCTGTTATCTGCTAAGATGCGACGTATATGGGCGGGAGAACGAAACGCCGATCAGGAGAGCCGGGTGCAGATTCGCTTTGATAGGGGGCCGAATGGGGATGCGGCGCTGTTTTCAGCGCCAGAGCATTTGATTTCGGTGACGGACCCAAATGAGGTGCCGCTGGCCTTTGATGTGCTGTCACAGGCGCAGGAGGCGGGCTTTTGGCTGGCGGGCTATGCCAGCTATGAGCTGGGCTATGTGCTGGAGCCGCGTCTGCGGCGGATGTTGCCCAAATCCCGGCGATTGCCGCTGATGCAGTTTGGGGTTTTCAAGGCACCGCAAGCCGCAGCTGCACTGCCTGCGCCGGAGGGATTTGAACTTGAAGCGTTTGAGCCGCGCTGGAGCAGTGCCACCTATCGCAGCGCTTTTGACCGTGTGCATGACTATATCGGCGCAGGGGATATCTATCAGGCCAACCTGACCTTTCCGATGGATGCCCAGATCGAAGGCAATCCGGAAGCGCTCTATGCGGCGCTGGTGGCGCGTCAGCCGGTGGGGCATGGGGCGCTGGTGCAGCAAGAGGGGTTGCCGACGCTGCTGTCGCGATCGCCTGAGCTGTTTTTTCGCACGGATGCGCAGGGGCGCATTGAAACGCGCCCGATGAAGGGCACGCAGCCGCGCAGCGAGGATGCTGTGGAAGATGCGCGGCGGCGGGACTGGCTTGTCAATGATGAGAAGAACCGGGCCGAAAACCTGATGATTGTGGATCTTTTGCGCAATGACATCAGTCGTGTTGCGCAGCCGGGCTCTGTGCATGTGCCCAAGCTGTTTGAGATCGAAAGCTATGCGACCGTGCATCAGATGACCTCCACGGTGGCGGCGCAGCTCAAGGATGGCGTCAAGCTGAGCGATATCTTGCAGGCGCTGTTTCCCTGTGGATCCATCACCGGGGCGCCCAAGTTGCGCGCGATGCAGATCCTGCGCGATCTGGAGCCCTGGCCGCGTGACATCTACTGTGGCACCATTGGCTGGGCCGCACCGGATGGGCGCAGCGATTTCAATGTGGCGATCCGCACTCTGATGGTGGAGGCCGGACGGGCTGTGTTGAATGTGGGCGGCGGTGTTGTCTGGGACAGCACGGCACCAAGTGAATATGAGGAAGCCCTATGGAAAGCCCGCTTTGCCAGAGCGTTCCAGCCGGAACCCGTCTGATTGAGACCTTTCGCTATGAGCCGGGGGAGGCGGTGGCACGTCTGACGCTGCATCTGGCGCGGCTTGAAAAATCAGCCAAAGTGCTGGGTTTTGTGTTTTCAGAAGACGCTGTGACGCGCGCTGTGGCAGCATTGCGGAGCGAGACCCCGTTGCGCTGTCGTTTGACGCTTGGGGAGGCGGGGGATGTGGAGATCACCACTGCGGAACTGCCTGTCGCAGCCCAAAAGCCCTGGGTGTGTCGGATCTCGGATGTGCGGCTGTCGTCGCAGGATATGTTTTTGCAGCATAAGACCACGCGGCGTGCGATCTATGATGGCGCGCGCGCCGATTTGCCTGAGGGTGTTCAGGAGTGGCTGTTTCTGAATGAGCACGGCGAATTGTGTGAGGGCACGATCACCAATGTGGTTTTGACCATGCCGGATGGGCGGCGGCTCACGCCAGCGGTGGCGTCTGGCTGTTTGCCGGGGGTCTATCGTCAAAGCCTGCTCAATGCGGGGGTGGTGCGCGAGGCTGTGCTGACGGAGGCGGATTTGGTGGCGGCGGAGCGCGTGCATCTGACAAATGCGCTGCGCGGAGAGATTTTGGCAGTGCTTGAGGAAGCGCGCTTGCGCTGACGTGGCGCTTTTTGCGGTCAGGCATGCGCAGTTCTCTTGACTTTGGCCGCCCAAAAAGGTGTATCGGCGCGACCAATGTTTTTCACCCTGAAAGAGGGGCCGCACATGCACGCCTATCGCAGCCATACCTGCGCCGACCTGAACAAATCCAACGTGGGCGACACCGTCCGCCTGTCTGGCTGGGTGCACCGCATCCGCGATCACGGCGGCATTCTGTTTGTCGACCTGCGCGACCACTTTGGCATCACGCAGGTGCTGTGTGATCCGGACAGCCCGGTTTTCTCCGAGATGGAGAAGGTGCGCAGCGAGTGGTGTATCCGTATTGATGGCAACGTCAAAGCACGTGACGCGGATCTGATCAACGACAAGATCCCGACCGGTGAGGTTGAGGTATTTGTGCGTGATCTTGAAATCCTCGGCGCAGCAGATGAGCTGCCACTGATGGTTTTTGGTGATCAGGAATATCCTGAAGAAACCCGCCTGAAGTACCGCTTCCTCGATCTGCGTCGTCAGCAGATGCAGGACAATATGGTGCTGCGCTCTGATGTGGTGTCTTCCATGCGCAAACGCATGTGGGATCAGGGCTTCCGCGAGTATCAGACCCCGATCATCACAGCGTCTTCGCCAGAAGGTGCGCGCGACTTCCTCGTGCCGTCGCGCATTCATCCCGGTAAATTCTATGCGCTGCCGCAGGCGCCACAGCAGTTCAAACAGCTGATGATGGTTGCAGGCTTTGACAAATACTTCCAGATCGCGCCGTGCTTCCGTGACGAAGATCCGCGTGCCGATCGCTCCCCAACCGACTTCTACCAACTCGACATGGAGATGTCCTTTGTGGAGCAGCAGGACGTGTTTGACACCATCGCGCCTGTGCTGGCGGGTGTGTTTGAGGAGTTCGGCGGTGGCCGCAAGGTGGATGCGCCAGAGAGTTGGCCGCAGATCCCTTATGCGGAAGCGGCGCTGAAATATGGCTCTGACAAGCCTGACCTGCGCAACCCGATTGAGATGCAGGTTGTGAGCGAGCACTTCGCGGGCTCTGGCTTTGCGATCTTTGCAAAGCTGCTGGAGCAGGAAGGCACCGAAGTGCGCGCCATTCCGGCACCAACCGGTGGTGGCCGCAAGTTCTGTGACCGCATGAACAAATTTGCCCAAGGCGAAGGCTTGCCGGGCATGGGCTATATCTTCTGGCGCGACAAAACCGCAGACAGCGTGGCGCAAGAGCTGGGTATTTCGGTGAAAGAGGCACAGGCCAAGCTGAAATCCGGTGAAGTGGAAGGTGGCATGGAAGCGGCTGGCCCGCTGGCCAAGAACATCGGCCCTGAGCGCACCGAAGCGATCCGTCAGCAGCTGGGTCTGGGCGTGGGTGACGCGGCCTTCTTCCTGGGCGGCAAACCAAAAGCCTTTGAAAAGATCGCAGGCCGTGCGCGTGATGTGATCGGCAAAGAGCTCGGTTTGATCGACGAAGATCGTTTCGCATTCGCGTGGATCGTGGACTTCCCGATCTATGAAGCAGACGAAGAGACCGGCAAGATCGACTTTGAACACAACCCGTTCTCCATGCCTCAGGGTGGTCTGGACGCGCTGAGCGGCGATCCGCTGGCGGTCAAAGGCTATCAGTACGATCTGGCGTGTAACGGCTATGAACTGGTTTCTGGTGCGATCCGGAACCACCAGCCAGAAATCATGCTGAAGGCGTTTGAGATTGCTGGTTACGGCGAAGAGGAAGTGAAAGAGCGCTTTGGCGCGCTTTACAAAGCCTTCTCCTATGGTGCGCCGCCCCACGGTGGCTGTGCCGCAGGTGTGGACCGCATCGTGATGCTGCTGGCAGATCAGCAGAACATCCGCGAAGTGATGATGTTCCCGATGAACCAGCGTGCTGAAGATCTGATGATGAACGCGCCCAACGATCCTTCCAGCGATCAGTTGATGGAGCTGGGTCTGCGGGTGATCCCGCAAGAGTAACTGGCAGCGCCGCGTGAATTTAAGGGCCGCTTTCGCAAGGAAGTGGCCCTTTTTCTGTGCAATTTTCGCCGAAGGCTGGCAGGTTGTTGCCTGTCCGAAAGTATTTGGGCCTGTGTGATCGCACAGGTTACAATGCGCATTATATGCTGAAGCAGGCGTCTCATTTCAGCGGCGCGTCCGTCGGCTGCCGTCTGTTTTTTGTGAAGGTTTGAACCATGAGCTTTGATCGCGGGTTGGCACAAACACGGTTTGGCTATGGCCGGTCGCCTGAGGTGGCGGGGCCTGAGACTGTCGCGCAGATGATGGCTCAGCTGCGTGGGCCGGATGTGGCGGCGGAGCAGTTTGCAATCCCGAAAGACGATGTATTTTACGAGCGGATTTCAGAACTGTTTGCGCATCGACAGGCCGTGCGGCAGGCAGAGAAAGACAGCGCGGATCGCGAGGCGCTTGATGGGGTGTTTCAAAAAAATCGCAAGCGGGCGCATGGCCAAATTCTGGGTTTCATGATGACAGAGCTGCAGCGTCGCGTCTGGACACAGGATGCGTTGCGGGAGCGGTTGGTTGCATTTTGGGCAGATCATTTTTCCGCGCCGGGCAAGAATATTTATTACCGCTATCTCGCAGTGTCGCATGTGGAACATGCCATTCGACCATATGTGACAGGGCGATTTGAGGATCTGTTGATTGCGGCTGTTACCCATCCGCAGATGCTGGTGTACCTGAATCAGGACGTGTCTATTGGGCCCAACAGCCGCGCGGCGCGATACCGCAAAGGCAAACGCCCTGCAGGTCTGAATGAAAATTTGGCGCGTGAAATTCTTGAGTTGCACAGCTTGGGCGTCAGAGGGAACTACACACAGGCGGATGTACGGCAACTTGCCGAATTGCTGACCGGGCTCACAACGGGCGTGGGCAAGCCTGCGCGGTTCTTTGGCAGGCGTGCGGAGCCAGGCGCGGAAGAGGTGCTGGGCAAGACATATGGCGGGAGACGTGCGGGATTAGATGACATTCATGCGGTGCTGCGCGATTTGGCGCGCCATCCTGACACGGCTGGGCATATTGCTTGGAAACTTGCCCGTCATTTTGTCAGCGACGTGCCTGATGCGGAGCTGATCACCAGTCTGCAGCAACGGTATCTGGAGACGGATGGGGATCTTGCCGAGGTGACGCAGGCTTTGCTGGAACATCCCGCAGCCTGGGCTCCGCTGAAAGACGGGCAGGGGAATTTTAAGCGGCCTGAGTTGTTTGTGTCTTCGGCCTTGCGGGCCTTGGCGGTGCCTGGGGCGCGGATGAAGGCGGCCAAGCCGGCAGAGATTATGCGGCTGGTCATGCATCCGCTGAGATTTATGGGGCAGCCGTGGCGCACGCCTTTGGGGCCGGACGGTTTTGAGGAGGCAGATTCCTATTGGCTTTCGGCGCAGGGGCTTGGCGCGCGGCTGCAATGGGCGCTGGCAGCGCCTGCGGCGGTGATGAGACGTTTGCCGGATCCGCGCGATTTTGTGCAAACAGCGCTTGGGCCAGAGGCACCCGCAGCAGTGCGTTTCGCGGCCAAGGCGGCAGAAAACCGGCAAGAAGGCGTGGCGCTCGTTTTGATGTCGCCAGCGTTTCAGCGGATCTGAGGGGAGAGTGAAGCATGAATGATACGGTTTTTAGTCGACGCAGTTTCCTCTCCACCGGTTTTCTGGCGGGATGCTCGATCGCCGCAAGCCCTTTGGTGACGCCGGTGAGTTTTGCCGCCACGCGAGGGGAGAACCGGCTGGTGGTGATCATTTTGCGCGGGGGGATGGACGGGTTGGATTTCTTGCGGCCTCCGAATTCGGAGATGATGACGCGGCTGCGCCCAACCTTGTCGCAGGCTGCGCCGTCAGAGATGATGCTGGCGGAAGGGTTTACGCTACATCCCGGCTGTGCGCCGCTTTATGAGTTGTGGCAGGCGGGGGAGTTGGACATTGTGCAGGCGGTTTCAACACCCTATCGGCATAAGCGCAGCCATTTTGACGGTCAGGACCTTCTGGAAGCGGGTACGGCGACTTTGGGTGGCGCGGGGGAGAGCGATGGCTGGCTCAATCGCATGTTGCAGCATATGCCCGGTGGTGAAATGGTCACCGCCTATGCGATCGGGGCAGATCCTATGTTGTTGAGCCGCGGGGCAGCGGAGGTGGAAAGCTGGTCGCCGGATGTGAACTTTGTTCTGTCCAGTCAAGGCGCGCGGCTCATGCAGTTGACCATGGAGCGTGATCCGGACATGGCGGGCAGTCTGGCGCAGGCTTTTGCGCTGGCGTCTGATGCACCTGGCGGTGGCGTCATTGAGGTTGATGATGCTGGGATGATGGGGGGTGTCAACGAGATGATGGCCGCTCAGATGACTGCCAAGGGAAAGAGTGCGGGGAGGACACATCAACGGGTGGCCTCCTTTGCGGCGGCGCAGCTGCGAGAGGAGGCGCGGGTGGCCTGTTTTTCGCTTGGTGGCTATGACACCCATGCGCGGCAGGCCAAGACGTTGCAACGGCCTCTGGAGCGGCTGAGTGACAGTCTTTTGACGTTGAAAAGCGAACTGGGTGCGGAGGTCTGGGGCAAGACCACGGTTCTGGCGATGACGGAATTCGGGCGCACGGTGGCGGAGAATGGCTCCAAGGGCACGGATCACGGCACCGGCGGCAGCATGATTCTGGCCGGGGGCGCGTTGCGGGGTGGGCGGTTGCTTGGACAATGGCCGGGCCTGGCAGAGGAAGATCTGTTTGAGCGTCGCGATCTGATGCCCACGGATGATGTACGCCGCTATGCAGGCTGGGCGATCCGGGAGAGTTTTGGTCTGAGCCGCCACACTTTGGAAACGGCGGTGTTTCCGGGGATGTCCCTTGGGGACAGCCCGGCGCTATTGTCATGAAATGAAAAGGGTCTTGGCGCAGGCTGGGGGCTGTGTCACTACTTCGACAAACGAAGGAATGACCCTATGAAAGAGCCAAGGCCGCTGGGCTTTGCTGTCCCGAATTGGCAAGCGCCCCCTCGACCGTCGGGAGATATCCTAGATGGCCGGTATGTGCGGTTGGAACCGCTCAATGCAGAGGCGCATGCCGCTTTGTTGTTTCGAGCCTATCAGGATGCGGATTGGGTATGGGACTACATGCCTTATGGGCCGTTTCATTCCGCGGCGCAGTACCATCGCTGGGTGCGCGAGACCGTCGCAAACCCTGATCATTTCTTTTACGTGATCTTTGACAAAACCAAAGGTCGCTTTGCAGGGGTGGCCTCCTATCTCCGGATTGCGCCTGAGGCGGGCTCGATCGAGGTGGGCAATATCAACTTTGCGCCGGTGCTGCAGGGCACGCCTGCGGCCACGGAGGCCATGTTTCTGATGATGCAGTGGGCTTTTGAGGCGGGATATCGACGTTATGAATGGAAATGTGATGCGCTCAATGCCCCGTCTCGCCGGGCGGCACAGCGTCTTGGCTTTAGCTATGAGGGCGTGTTTCGTCAGGCACTGGTCTACAAAGGGCGCAATCGGGATACGGCGTGGTTTGCCGTGATTGACAAAGACTGGCCGGCTTTGAGGAGCGCTTTTGATGTCTGGCTGTCGCCCGGCAACTTTGATGATGCGGGGCAGCAGCGGGAGCGGCTGAGTGATATGACCCAGCTTGTTCGGGTTGCCAGCGATCCCAAGCAGGGATGAAAGACACGGGATTTCTTAAAGTGTGATCAAGGCCCGCAGGTGGTGAGGGCCTGTTGATGTTCTTGGTTGTGACGCTGCGGATCAGACGGCGGCGGTGGCGTCCAGCCGATCCTGAATGAGCGTCTGGAGATGCGCCACGTCTGGCTGCGCCTGTTGACCGGCTTTGCGCGCTGTTTCGACCGCCTGTGCGGCTTGCAGGAGGGGCGTGTCGTTTGCGCTGCGGGCGAGGCCCCCGAGGAACTGTGCCACATAGTCTACGAGATCTGTATCGTCGGCCTTAAGCGTGTCTGCAGCATGCAGGAGGTCATCGCGCAGGGCCACAGGATCAGGCTGAACGGCTTCATTGTCAGCCACGCGTGCAATTGTGGGCCGATAGGCATCCGGCAGACGCGACAGGATCGCTTGTTGAAAGGCGGAAAGGCTGCCGTAGGGTTTGGCAATGAAGCCGTCCGCACCCGCCGCCAGGGCGTTGTCTTCAGCAAAGTCATCGCCGGAGGTGCCGATGATCAGTTCCACCCTTGGTGTGGCTTCGGCCAGCTCTGCAATCAGCTCTGCGCCGGAGCCATCGGGCAATCCCATGTCGACAATCGCGACGGTGGGCAAATAGGTTTTCAGATGTTTGCGTGCGGAGGTCAGACAGTCTGCGCGTCTGATCCGGGCACCTGAGCGGACGCACATCAGGCGCAGCGCATCAGATGAAAAACGGCTATCTTCGACCACAAGCACAGTCATGCCAAGCAGAGGCCGCGCCGCGGAAGGGGTGGTCAGGGATGAGAAAGGCGAGTGGTCGTTCATGTCTGAGATCCTCGGGAAGCGAAAAACTGATACCAAAACGTGCTTACAGGCTAGTCGGAAGTTGCCTAACGAAGGGTTAAGCGCAGACGCGACGCCCTGTCGCTTGCACAGGGGCGTTGCAGCTTTCATAAGGGCAGGCGAGCGGGACCACAGCGACCTTCGGAGGAGAATGAGATGATTGGACGATTGAACCACGTGGCCATTGCCGTGCCAGATCTGGAAGCTGCAAGCGCCCAGTATCGTGATGCGCTTGGCGCTCAGGTTGGCGCGCCGCAGGATGAGCCGGATCACGGTGTTACCGTTGTCTTCATCGAGCTGCCAAACACCAAGATTGAGTTGCTTTACCCTCTGGGAGAAGACAGCCCGATCAATGGCTTCCTTGAGAAGAACCCCTCAGGAGGCATTCACCACGTGTGTTATGAAGTGGATGACATTCTGGCGGCGCGTGATCATCTGAAAGCCACCGGCGCACGGGTTCTGGGCAGTGGGGAGCCAAAAATCGGCGCCCATGGCAAGCCTGTGCTCTTCCTGCACCCTAAAGACTTCAACGGATGTCTTGTGGAGCTTGAGCAGGTCTGAGATCTGCGAAACAGTGTAACAGCTTCAACGGGCGGCGACGCCCGTTGTCATTTTTTAGGAGCGCGCCATGACCATCACTTCTGCCCTCGTTTTGTATGCGGTTCTCTGGTTCATGACTTTTCTCATCGTCATTCCGATTCGCCTTGAGACGCAGGGAGATCTGGGAGAGGTTGTTCCCGGCACGCATGCGGGCGCGCCGGAAAATCACCATCTGAAAACCAAAGCCAAAATCACCACGCTTGCGGCGGCGGTGATGTGGGTTGGCCTTTATTTCATCATCACATCCGGTGTGATTTCCATCCGTGATTTTGACTGGTTCAATCGGATGGGCGATGCCCCTGTGACGGTTCCAGTTGATGGTACAGATGGGTAAAGGTGGCCGCGCCCAGAATTGGGATCACGAGGTTCAGCAGGGGAACTGACAGCGGCATGGCCATCAAGGTGCCAGCCAGCCAGATGGTGCCCATGTGTTTCTTGCGCAGCTTTTTGGCTTCGGCGCGCCCGACACGGCGCATGGCGACCAGTTGGAAATATTCGCGCCCCAGCAGAAAGCCATTCAAGCCCCAGAAGATGAAGAGCGCGAAGGGCGTGAAGATCACATAGAGCAAGAGCGCAAAGATATTGGCCGCGATCAGCACGCCAAGAAAATTGACCGAGTCTTTTAAACCTTCGGAAAATCCGACGCTTGGCACGTCAGGTAGATGCGGATAGTGGCGATCTTCTACGGCGTCAGCCACCTCATCCAGAAACATTGATGTGATGGCAGAGGCGACGGGCACCATCAGGAAGATGGATAGAAAGATCATCAGCAGCATTGAGGCGAAGGTGAAGACATCTCCAACCCAAGAAATGTTGCCCACCAGTTCTTGTACTGTCTGGCCTGCGCCAATCCAGTTCAAAAACATCAAGAAGACCGTGTAAACGGCTATCAGTAAAACAAAAGTCAGGCCAATACCCTTGAACAAGACCCGCCGAAAGCGCGGGTCTCCGACTTGAGACAGTGTTTTGCCGAAAGAGGTGATTGCTAGGCTGAGAGCCATGTCACTTTGGCCTCCATATTAGGGCGTGGGCGTTCTGGCGGCGTGGCTTTTTCTGTGCCGATGTGAATGAAACCCGCAACACGCTCACGCGGGCTGAGATTCAGGCCGGTTTCGACAAAGCTGCGGTCGTGGCTTGCCCAGCCGGAAAGCCAATTCGCGCCCCATCCGGCGGCCAGTGCGGCGTTCAGGAGTTGCAGGCAGACGCAGGCGGCAGAATAGCTTTGCTCAATGTCAGGAATTTTCTCGCTGAGCACCGGCGCCTCGACTACGGCGACGACCAACTCAGCATTGGCAAACTGATCCTGTGCTTTGCTGATCTGCTCAGGTTCCAGACCCAAGTCTTCTCCGCGCTTTGCAGCCAAAGCGCCAAGCCGGACCAAGGCTGATTTTTCCAGAACGATCAGACGCCATGGTTCCAGCTTGCCATGATCGGGGCTGCGCAGAGCGGCCTGTAGCAAAGGAGCCAGCTCCTCACGTGTGGGGGCAGGTGTGGTTAGTGTCTTTGCTGGGCGTGAGCGGCGGCTCAGCAGAAAGTCCAGCGCAGCAGTGTTGGCTTGAGGCATGTGATCTTCCCTCAGAGGTTGTTTCGTATGTGGCGTGGCGCGGGTGGGTTTCAACCGGGCGGGCTGGCAAAAGTTTTGGCCATCTCATCGACCAATGTGGCAAAAAATGCTTCGACGCGGGCATTTGGCTGGCGTTTGGCCAGGGCGGCGGCCATTGGGTCTTCGGCGCGGATATCGGAGCTTGCGAGCTCCTCAATGACCGCATGGCCACAAAATGGCACGTAGGCTTCAGAATAGCCGCCTTCGTGTACCAAAACCAGCTTTCCGTCACAGAGGTTCTCAGCGGCGCGCATGATCTGTTTGGTCATTTGGCGGAAAGTGTCGGCGGAGGCGAGCATGCGGGAGAGCGGATCAAAGGCGCTTGCATCAAAGCCACAGGCGACAATGATCATGTCCGGCTGATAGGCCTTTAGAGCTGGCAGCACGATCTGTTCCATGGCGTAGAGATATGTGTTGTGTCCTGCACCGGGGGGCAGGGGAATGTTGATATTGGCCCCAAGGCCGGCATCGCGCCCTCGATCTGTGATGTCGCCGCTATCCAGAGGATAATTGTGCTCCTGATGCATGGAGATGGTCAGCACGTCGTCGCGGTCATAAAATATCGCTTCCGTGCCGTTGCCATGGTGCACATCCCAATCCAGCACCACCACTTTTTGTAGCAGTCCCTGTGCTTTGGCCTCTTCGATGGCGATTGCGATGTTGGCCAAGAGGCAGAACCCATTCGGCCAGTCCGGAAGGCAATGATGCCCCGGGGGCCGGGAGAGGGCGTAGGCGTTTTGCAGATCACCCGTAGCGACGGCGCGCACGGCTTCGGTGGCCAGCCCTGCGGAAAGCGCGGCGATTTCATAGCCGCCTTTGCCAAAAGGTGTGCGCAGGCCGATTTCACCGCCGCCCGCGTCGGAGACGGATTTGAATTTTTCCAGAAAATCAGAAGGGTGCACTCTAGCCAGCATCGCATCGGTTGCCGCAGGGGCAGAGCGTAGGTGCAGTTCGGCGCTTAACCCTGTGACATCCATCAGGTTTTTAAGGCGTCGCTTGGTTTCAGGGCTCTCGGGCAGGCCGCCAGCGGCGAGAGGCTGCACCAAATCGCCAACGGGCAATGTCAGCGCGTAATTGCCGCCGCTGTGCCAGAAGCATTTTTCATCAAAAAAGAAGCCGGTGCCTTGCGCCATCATGTCTCTCTCCCTTTGTGCTGCGAGGGCTACCCTATGCGTTGAGATTGTGGAATGTAAATCGCCGTTACAGGAGGGAAAGGCACATGGGTGCTGAAATCGAGCCGCCAATGGCTGTTGGGGCAGAAATCGCTGTACGTGTTACTCCGAAGGCGTCCCGCAATCGGGTCATGCAGGACGGCGATGTCCTGCGGGTCTATGTCACGACCGTTCCTGAAAATGGCAAAGCCAATGTGGCTGTGCAAAAGCTGTTGGCCAAACATCTGGGGCTTGCAAAATCGCGGCTCACCCTGATCCGGGGGGTGACATCGCGCGACAAGGTGTTTCGCGTCGAAGAACCTTGAATTTGCGGGTCAGCTTGGCTCTCTTTTGAGCATGTAAACCCCTTCGGGCAGATCCAAGGCCGCGGCAAGATCCTGCACCTGCGTGTTGGACAGGGTGATTTTCTGCATTCGGTCTGTGCGGGCGTCATATTGTTCGATTGTGACGCAGTCTTCGAACATGTGGATCACCACATCTTCGCCCAAGGGAGCCGTACCCTCGTCAACGAGTGTCACAACGGTGGAGTCAAATTCGTGCTCGATGCTGAACATAGTTTCAGCCTAACGTATGGGGGCAAAGGTGCAAGCTTTTCCCACTGGCGTCTTTTGGGCAGGGGGCCTAAATTCAACCGAAACGTCACTGTTTTGCGCGGCGACGGGGCGACAGGAGGGTGTGTTATGGTCCATTCAAACCGCAATCGAGCGATTGGCGCTTTGGTTTTTGCTGGGGTGGTGTTGCAAGCCTGTGTTTCGACCACAACATCTCCGACTCCTCAGCCGAGCCCACAGGCAGCGCCACAGCCGAAGGTTGAGAAAATCAGCTACAGTCAGGCGGTGTCGCGGCTGGCACCGATCAAGGCGCGGATGGAGCCGATTGTGGAGCGCGAATGCAAAGCGCGCACAACCAGCGGCACCAATTGTGACTATCTGATTTCGGTGGACAAAGAAGAGACCAAGATCGCCAATGCCTATCAAACATTGGATAAAAACGGTCGCCCGTTGATCATTTTCACCGCGCCCCTGATCGCCGAAACGCGCAATGCCCATGAACTGGCTTTTGTTATGGGGCACGAAGCAGCACATCACATTGGCGGTCATATTGCCCGTCAGCAGACCAATGCCAGCTTCGGTGCGCTGGCGGGAGGCTTGCTGATTGCGGCGGCGGGGGGCGATGCGAGCTCTGTGCAGGCTGCGATGGATCTTGGCGCCACAGTTGGTGCGCGCTCCTATTCCAAGCAACATGAACTGGAAGCGGACAGTTTGGGCACGGTTTTGACCCATAAATCCGGTTATGATCCACTGATCGGTGTGAATTTCTTTGAGCGTACGCCCGATCCGGGGAACCAGTTTCTGGGCACGCACCCGCCCAACAGCGCGCGGATCAATGTGGTGAGACAAACGGCAGCAGGGCTCTGATCTGGTGTTGCAACTGACCAATGTGGTGACAGACCGCGGGAGCAAATACGCGGTGTCCGGTGGGGCTGTTACAGATCGCAAAGCTGTGGATAAGTTCCTCAAGGAGCTTAAGCGCAACAAGAAATTTGCCAAAGCGACCCACAACACATGGGCAGCTTTGTTGAGCGATGGCACCCCTCTGAAAGGGGATGACGGTGAAAGCGGTGCGGGACTTGTGATCTTGCGCATGCTGGAACGTGAAGAGCTGAGCGATCACATCGTTGTTGTGACGCGCTGGTATGGCGGCGTGAAGCTTGGCGGAGACCGGTTTCGTCGGGTTCAGGACTGTGTGCGCGCATATTTTGATGCCCTGAAATAAAGTCATTATTTCAATCGGTTGGGCGGGTTTTTGTATCGATTAATTTTGTGTAAATTTTCTATTTTTATCAATGACTTGGGGTGGTTTGATCCGATTTATGTTCCGGATTTCAAAAACTTAAACGCTCCAATGGATCGATTAAAAATTCCTTAAAACATGCCGTGCAGAAAGGGCGGTCCTCGTCTGTTGATGCAAGTCAAGGGCGGCGCCTGCGCGCTTTGATAGGCTTGGGTTATCGTGATCGGGAGAGATCGGCATGACCACGCCTGTACCGCAGAGAGAAAAGATGCACCGCCACACGGCGTTGTTTGACGATATGGCGCATCGTGTGGGCGTAGACCTGCAAGACGATGCCATATCCGGTGCGCTTACAATGGATGAGATTTCTCATGCGGTTGCGCGCTGTTGTGGATGTGAGGCACCAGAGCAATGTGCTGGGCTTTTGCGTCAGGAGGTGCCGATGGGGCGGCCCCCGAACTACTGCCGCAACGGTGATTTATTGATGCGGCTCAAAGGTGACACGTAAAGCACGTAAAGGCTGTGTCGCAAGTCGGTGATTTATGAGTGGAAAGCGTATTTATGAAACCTCTTGGAGATCGGAATAAACACTTCTGGCTGGCGCAGCGCATGGCGAAGCTGACGCAGACGGATCTTGTGGCTGCTATGGAGAGGTCTGAGCTGTCGCAGGCGGATTGGGCCGCCATGGTGGAGCAGTGTCGCAGCTGTGCCTGGGGAAAAGGTTGCCAAAAATGGCTGGGCCGCCATGCGCTTGAGGGACCCGAACACGAAGACATCGCGCCGAGCGCCTGTGTGAACCGGACGCGATTTGACAGATTAAAAAAAGCGCTGGAGGCGCAGGGATAATGGGAACGGTAGTGCCGTTGGGCGACCCGCAGGTGCATTTCTGGCTTACGAGAAGCGTGGCGCGCGCTGTCGGGGTCTCACTGAGCGAAGCGATGGCCGAGAATGCACTGAGCGCGCAGGGCTATGCGGAAATGATCACGCGGTGTCGCACCTGTCCATTTGTGGACCAGTGTCAGCATTGGTTGGGAACACCCTATTCACGTCAAGAGGGGGCTCCAGAGTTCTGTATGCACAAGTCGCTGTTTGACAGTTTGCGCAATGCTCACTGAGAGGGTGTTTTATCTGCTTTGCGCTGTCTTCTGAGGTGAAAGACGTAAAGCGTTGGGGCGAGGAGATAATCATAGATCAGAATGGCCCCATGCCGAATGCCCGGCACGCTCACAAGGCGCGCGAGCCAGCGGTATCTTGGCATCTCCTGCCACAGGACAATGAAGGCGGGAATGCCATCATAAAGCGTGCCATCCTGCACCACATGCAGGCGCTTTGCCGCTGTGTCTGCATCAAGGCCCCATGTTGAGAGGGCTTCTGTGTTCAGGTCATCAAAGCGAAGTGTGATGCCGTTGTCTTCGCTGTAACTGCGATAGTGGCAGATTTCGGCATTACAGACAGGGCAGTCTGCGTTGTAAAGAATGCGTGTTTCCTGAGGCATTGCGCCGTCTCCTTGAGAGTGACGGCGCAGCTGTGGCGCAAGTGGTTATTGCCCCTTTAAAGACGCCGTCCCCAGAGATCGTAGTCACCGGCTTCATCAACTTCAACGGACACAATGTCGCCCACCTTGAGCCCATCGGTATTTTCATCGATGAACAGGTTGCCATCAATTTCCGGTGCGTCTGCTTTGGTGCGACATGTGGCGATGCCGTCCGCGTCAATGTCATCAACGAGCACATCCATGGTCTGGCCGACTTTTGCCGCAAGTTTGGCCTCAGAGATCGCCTGAGCTTTCTCCATAAAGCGTTCCCAGCGCTCCTGTTTGACCTCAGCAGGCACATGATCGGGCAGATCATTGGAGCGCGCACCATCGACATTTTCGTATTGGAAGCATCCCACACGATCGAGTTGGGCTTCGTCCATCCAATCCAGAAGATGCTGGAACTCTTCTTCGGTTTCACCGGGGTAGCCGACGATGAAGGTGGAGCGCAGGGTGATGTCCGGGCAGATGTCGCGCCATGCGGCGATTTCTGTCAGCGTTTTAGACGTATGCGCTGGGCGCGCCATGCGTTTGAGCGTATCGGGGTGGCTGTGTTGGAACGGGATGTCCAAATAGGGCAGGATCAGACCGTCCGCCATCAGTGGGATCAGCTCGCGCACATGCGGGTAGGGGTAGACGTAGTGCAGGCGCACCCAAGCGTCGAACTGGCCCAACTCGCGGGCCAGATCGGTGATGTGGCTGCGCACCTCACGATCTTTCCATGGGTGCGTGGAGTATTTGCGATCCAGCCCATAGGCAGAGGTGTCCTGAGAGATCACCAAGAGTTCGCGCACGCCATTGTCCACCAGCTTTTCCGCTTCGCGCAGGATCGCATGGATGGGGCGCGAGGCCAGTTTGCCGCGCATGTCCGGAATGATGCAGAATTTGCATTTGTGATTACAGCCTTCAGAGATCTTCAGATAGCTGTAATGGCGCGGTGTCAGGGACACATTCTTGGCGGGCAGCAGATCGATGAATGGATCCGGGCTTGGCGGCACGGCGCCATGCACAGCGTCCAGCACCTGCTCATATTGATGCGGGCCGGTCACGGCGAGGACTTTGGGGTGTGTACCAGTGATGTATTCAGGCTCCGCGCCCAGACATCCCGTGACAATCACCTTCCCGTTTTCCTGAATGGCTTCGCCAATCGCCTCAAGGCTTTCGGCTTTTGCGCTGTCCAGAAATCCACAGGTGTTCACGATCACCGCATCGGCCCCGGAATAGTCGGGGGAAATGCCATAGCCCTCTGCACGCAGGCGCGTGAGGATACGCTCGCTGTCCACCAAGGCTTTGGGACAGCCGAGAGATACCATGCCGATGGTCGGCTGGCCGGGACGAAGATCGCTGGCGCGGGCATCCTGATGAATGCGGGCATTTGCCAAGTCGGGGCGGAGTTCTGGCGGATTGCTGGACATGGCGCCCATATAGGCGAGCGCGGGCAGTTTGGCAAAGGGGATCGCGGCGCTTTGGGATTTCTTGTGCGTAAGGGGGCTGGCACCCCGGTCGGGGTGATTGCCAGTCGGCTTTTGCAGGCATAGGCTCTCTCTGAGCAGAAAAGGAGATCCGTGATGAAGCTGATCCGTGGATTGATTGGGGCGATTGTTGTTTCGCTGATTGGCGCTGTTGTGCTTGTCGTGGCGCTGCCGGGGGAAAAACTTGCCAAATTGGCCGCAGATCAGGTGAAAGCGCAGACTGGTCGGGAGTTGAGCTTTGGCGGCCCGGTTGGGATCAGTTGGTATCCGGTATTAGGGATCAGCGCCGAAGATGTGCAATTTGCCAATGCGCCGTGGTCGGATTTGGGACCGATGTTTTCTGCGAAAAAAGCGGTGATTGGCGTGGATGTCATGGCTGCGCTGAGTGGCGCGGTGCGGATCAAGAACATCGAGTTGGACGCGCCGGATGTGCTTTTGCAGAAAAACGCGGAAGGTGCCGTTAATTGGACCCTGAGCGGTGTCTCTGCGGATGCGCCGGCCCCTTCACCCGATGCTGATCGCGCGGAGAGCGGCGGGGTTGCGTTACAGGACTTTGCGCTGGAGCGTTTTGTGATGAAAGATGCGCGGGTGCGTTATCTGGAGCACGGCGGCACACGTCATGAATTTTCCGGCCTGTCCATGCAGATGCGCTGGCCGTCGCATGACAAAGCGGCAGATGTGACGCTGCAGGCCGCGCCTTTTGGTCGTGCGATTGAAATGGAGGCCTCTGTCGCGGCGCCGTTGGATTTGCTGCGGGGGCAGCTGTCTTCGGTGGCGATCACCCTGACCTCTGCTGGGGGCAGCGCGGGATTTGACGGACGGTTCAGCCTGACACCAGAAGCCAGCGGACAATTGCGACTGGCGGCACCGGATGCGGCAGCTTTCTTTGCCGCGATTGGTACGACAGGCCCCGAGGGGCCTGTGGCCGCGTCTGGCAATGTGACTTTGACGGGCGCAGGACAGTTTTCTCTGCGGGGCGGGACGCTGGAAGCGTTGGGCAACGCACTGACGGTGCAGGCCGATGTGGATCTCGCGGTGACCCCGCCGCATGTGAAAGCGCAGGTTGCCACCAACCGACTTGCTTTCGCGTCTTCTGAGACGGGCGAAGCAGAACAGGCATCTTCCGTAGGAGAGGGCGGTTGGTCCAGGGATGAAATTGATGCCAGCGCTTTGGGGCTGGTCAATGGCACGGTGAGTTTTGCGGCCGAGAGCATGTCGTTTGACGGTATTGAGGTGGGCCGCACCCGCGCCAAGGTTGAGATTGATCGGGCGCGTGCGGTGGTCACGATTGCAGAGATGGCAGCCTATGACGGCACTGTGGGGGGCACGTTTGTTGCCAACAACCGTGGTGGATTGTCTGTGCGCGGCGATTTGACCGTGCGCCAGATCGCGTTGCAACCCTTTTTGGCGGCAATGGCGGATGTGGACAGTTTTACCGGTAAGGCGGATTTGAGCACGCGG
Organism: Shimia sp. R11_0; assembly: GCF_017744035.1. NCBI lineage: Bacteria > Pseudomonadati > Pseudomonadota > Alphaproteobacteria > Rhodobacterales > Roseobacteraceae > Shimia > Shimia sp. R11_0. Next base: position 26,015 of record NZ_JAGHQY010000008.1, read on the forward strand.
TTTTTGAGCTCTGGGCAGAGTTTGGAGGCTCTGATGAACGGGCTGAGTGGAGACGGGACAATTCGCATTGGTCGCGGTACAATTGAAGGGATCGATTTGGATAGATTGTTGCGGGGGGATGTGACCGGGGGGACCACGGTTTTTGACACGATGTCCGCCAGTTGGACAATTTCCGACGGTGTTTTGTTAAACGAGGATCTGGCGATGTCGCTGCCAAGGTTGGCTGCGACGGGTAAGGGCACCGTGGGTTTGGGGCTGCGCACAATTGATTATCTATTTACGCCACAATTGAAAGGCACCGAGGGAGCGGCGGTGATTGTGCCGGTTAAAATCCGGGGCAGTTGGGACAACCCGAGTATTGTTCCCGATTTGGAAGCGGCGATTAAGGGCAGCTTTGATAGCGAATTGAAAGCAGTGGAAGACAACGCCGTGAAAGCGCTTGAAAAAGAGCTGGGTCTTGAGGCCAAGGAAGGTCAATCCACAGAAGACGCTTTGAAAGACAAGCTTGAAAATGAAGCGAAAAAGGGGCTGCTCAAGCTTTTGGGAGGGGGCAATTGAGGCTGCCCCAAGGCGGTGTAACGCCGCCGCATCTGAACACTTTGGTTCTGTTGACCGCACTTTCGGTTCTTTCGCTTAATATGTTTTTGCCGTCGCTGGCGACAATCGCGGATGAATTTGACGCGACCTATGCTGTGGCCAATCTGGCCATGGGGGGATTTTTGGCGGCGACGGTTGTGTTGCAGATCATTTTGGGCCCGATGTCGGATCGTTTCGGACGCCGCCCGGTGATGCTCTATGGATTGGCTGTTTTTTCACTTGGCTCTGCGGGATGTTTGCTGGCACAGAGCATAGAAAGCTTTTTGTGCTGGCGTATCTTACAAGCCGCAGGCGTGGTTGGCATCGCGTTAAGCCGTGCGGTTGTGCGCGACATGCATGGGCCGCAGGAGGCCGCCAGTAAGCTTGGCTATATTTCGATGGTGATGGCTATTGCCCCCATGACCGGTCCTGCGCTGGGCGGTCTTTTGCATGAGACCTTTGGCTGGCGCGCGAATTTTGCGGTCTACCTCTTCGCAGGTGTTGGTCTTTGGCTTTTGTGTTGGCGGGATCTGGGGGAAACCAATCTTCAGAAATCGCCAACGATGCGATCTCAATTTGCCAGCTACCCCCAACTTGTGACGTCTCGCCGGTTTTGGGGATATGCGTTGTGCAGCGGTTTTTCTGTCGCAGCGTTTTACGTTTACATCACGGCGGCTGTGTTGGTTGGGGCGCAGGTCTTTGGTCTGCAGCCTGCGGTGGTGGGTATCACCGTTGGCGCCATTGCCATTGGATTTTCCTTTGGCTCGTTTCTTTCCGGAAGGCTGGGAAAGCGGGTGCCTCTGTGGAGGTTGATGATTGCGGGGCGGATTGTTGCGCTGAGCGGGCTTTCCATCGGGTTTCTGGTCACTTTCTTGGGGGTGGTGCATCCTTTCAGTTTCGTTGGGGGCGTGATTTTTGTGGGTATTGGCAATGGGTTGACCTTGCCCGCCACCAACAGTGGCGCGATGTCCGTACGTCCGCAACTTGCCGGAAGCGCGTCAGGTCTGTCAGGGGCGTTGAGCGTGGCGCTGGGAGCGGTCCTGACCAGTGTGAGCGGGGCTTTATTGACGCCAGACAATGGCGTGGTTTTAAGCATGGCTCTGATGATCACCTGTGTCGTGCTGTCTTTGCTCTGTGCGCTCTATGTGCGGCGGTTGGATGTCAAAGCGCCGTTGGGCGGGATGTCGGAGGTGTCTTGACGCGGTCGTCCGGCTGTGCGACCAAACGCGCATGAACACTGAAGGCATCTTTTTTGGCATCTATTATTCCCTGTCCACATAGTGGCGGGGTCTTTTGCATCTTCATTCGCCGCGTTTGACGGGGATGAAGCCAAAAAACCTTCCAGACAATCCATCCCCTGAGGACGAGGCCCTATAAAAGGGACCCTCTATCATGGGACTGAAACAGACATTTGAAAGCGCACATTCAGTGGAGCAGGCGCAGCAGCCTTTTGTTGGACTGGTTGGATTTGGCGGATTTGGCCGCCTTATCGCACGCGAATTGGCGCAGGGGAGCAAACTCACCATCTGTGACCCGCTTTACAGCCGGGCCGTCTTGCCTGATGGGCAGCGCCTGACATTGCAGGGGCTGGCAGAGGTGGCGCAGAGCGATATTGTCATTCTGGCGGTGCCTGTTTCCGCGATGGCGCATGTCTGTCGGGTTTTGGCGCCGCATCTGAGGCCGGGGACATTGGTGGTAGACGTTGGATCCGTCAAAGTTGCGCCCATGCAGGACATGCAGCGGCTCTTGCCCGCGCATGTTGAGATTCTGGGCACACATCCGCTGTTTGGGCCCCAAAGCGCGCGCGATGGGATCGCTGGACATAAGATCGCGTTGTGCCCGGTGCGCGGCTCCAAATGGCGTCGTGTGGCGGCAGTATTGCGGCGGCGTGGTTTGCAAGTGTTGGTGACAAGCGCCCAGGAGCATGATCGTGAGTTGGCTGTGGTGCAAGGGCTCACTCATATGATCGGCAAAGTACTTTCTGATTTGGGGCCGATGCCAGAGCGCCTGACCACGGCGAGCTTTGATCTTTTGCGTGAAGCTGTGCGCATGGTGCAGGACGATCCGCCTACGGTGCTACATGCGATTGAGGTGGCCAATCCCTATGCTGCAGAGGTGCGCAACGCATTCTTTGAGCGCGCCGAAGAGTTGAAAGCGCAATTTGAAGCCCATCCTGAGGTGGGAAAGACAGTGCCTGCGTCCTAACGCTTTGTCAGATGACCATATATCCGGCGGTGGCGGCGGCTGCGCATGCCACGCCGATCAGAAATGCCACAACATTCACGCGAGCCCTTGGTGGCAGTTTGAGGCGGATCGACAGGATGATGATAATGCCCCCGACTACGGCGGTCGCAACTGATTGGTAATGATGGCCTTTTTCGATGTGGTTGCCAAGGATGCAGCCAAGATACATCCCTGTCATGAAGAGCGGCGCCATCCATCGCGCGAAGTCCTTGGGGTATTCGCGATGCAGAAAGCTGTTCACCCCAAAGAGGTGTATGGAAAACACAAAAACCGCAACGGCATAGGCAGTGGTGAAATCACTCTCGAAATGGGTGATGGTGATGCCGATCAGCACGTTGTAGGTGGCAAATGAGACGGCGTTAAGCGTTAAGGCGAAACGCGCAGGCCGGTTGTCGTGCTGTTTGAAGTCGACGAGATAGTAGATCAGGAAACCCGCCATCAGGTACATGTAGAGCTGATGCTCAAAAATGGCTCCAAAATCAGGATATTGCACGGCCACTTCTTGAGTCATTACTGCGATTTTAGGCAGCAGGTAGAGGAAAGCATAGCCCAGGCCAATGCCAGAGCTGAAATCCAAAAGCCAGCGAGACACCTTCGGGAACCGTTTGAGAAATGGTGTGGCGCCAATATGCGTGAGTGAAATCAGCAGCACCGCGATAACTTCGCGCCAGGTGATATCCCCATAGAGTAGCCCGGACATGGCTTAGCCTCTTTTTGTTGCCCATGCATTTAAGCTATAAGTTGTGCGCTATGCTACGCATAAAAATAGCCCCGCAAAAAGCGGGGCCATGACGTGAATTGCATCTATTTGAGGCGCGGTTTTACCGTTTGCGGTCGCGGCGTGCGCTCATCGGTTGGAAAGCCACGCCAACATGGGCTTCACAATAGGGCTTCCCGGCCTGAACCGGCAGGCCGCAGAACCAGAAATCAGATGTGGCAGGATCGCCCACTGGCCATTTGCAGGTACGTTCTGTCAGCTCCATCAGGGTCAGCTTTTTGGCGGTTTTCTCTACCTCGTTGACCTTGGCCAGCGCCTCTGGGCTGATTTCATTTGCCGAAGGTTGCGGAGGCAGCGGCTGTCCGGCTGGTATGATGGCTTTGCGCAAAGGCTGGGCAGGCTTTGCGGCCACTGCTGGTTCGGTTTTCGGCTCTGGTTTTGGCTCCGCTTTTGGGGCGGCCTTTGCAGCAGGTTTGGCCGCTGGTTTTGCCTTAGGCGCGGCTTTTGGTTTTGCGTCTGCCTTTGGTTTGGCCTCTGCCTTTGCCCCAGAGCTGGTCGCGCGGTTGGACAGGCCAAGACGATGGACCTTGCCGATCACGGCATTGCGGGTCACCCCACCCAACTCTTTGGCAATCTGGCTGGCCGATTGGCCTTCGCCCCACATTTTTTTCAACAGCTCTACGCGCTCGTCGGTCCAGGACATCCGTCACTTCCTCAGCTAGAAAAGCGGCCCCTAACAAGGCCGCCTCTGCATTTCTTGGTCAGGGGCCTATTCTAATCACCCCAGCCCGAGTTACAAGGCGAAGAATCACCGCAGCGCCGCGCCATGGCGCATTGGCCACAACCCTGCTGCTCTAAAACACCGAAGGACATCCCATGCAAAAGCCCGCATCAGGTCATGATCATCAACTTCAAATGGGCGTGCGCCGGTTTGGTCGGGTGAATTGGCTCGGTTTGGCGACCCTCGCACGGCGCGAAGTGCTGCGCTTTGCCACTGTTTGGACGCAGACATTGCTTGCGCCCTTGGTCACCGCCGGATTGTTTCTGTTGATTTTCTCCATCGCCATCGGACCGAGCCGCAGCGATGTCATGGGCGTGCCATTTCTCACCTTTCTGATCCCGGGGATTACCATGATGACCGTTATTCAGAACGCTTTTGCCAATACCTCCTCCTCGCTGGTGATTGCCAAGGTACAGGGCAACATTGTGGACACGTTGATGCCCCCTCTGGCGCCTCTGGAGATGGTTCTGGGGTATTTGGCTGGCGCTGTGGCGCGTGGTCTTTTTGTCGCCTGTGCTATCTCATTTGCGATCGCGCTTGTTTTGGGGCAGGGCATCGCGCATCCGCTCTGGGCTTTGGCCTTTGTTGTTCTGGGCGGGGCCATGATGGGCGCGGTTGGTATCGTGGCCGGGATTTTTGCCAATAAATTTGACCAGATGGCGGCGATTACCAATTTCATCGTCACCCCATTGGCGTTTCTGTCTGGCACATTTTACTCGGTTACGGCCTTGCCGGATGTGTTGCAGGGCATCACACGGTTTAATCCGATTTTCTATCTGATTGATGGGGCGCGTTACGGTATGATTGGCGTGTCTGACAGCAGTCCTTACCTCGGCCTGGTGGTGGTGTCAGGGGTGACCGCGGCCCTCTGCGCGGTGGCGTGGTGGATGTTGAAGACGGGGTATCGGCTTAAAAACTGAGTTGAAGCAGGTGCGTTTTTTGGCCCGTTTGAATATTTGGGGCTGTCACATCTTGATGTGACGGGGGCAACGCCCCCTCAGGCTCAGCGGAAGCTGAGCCACCGAAGCACGCGGGCAGTCACCGCCAGAAGGCCATCCATTCGATCAGGTCAAAGAGTTTTTTGGCCAGAAACAGGGCTGCTTCGCTGCTGTTGAACACCATGTCGACGCCCAATGCTACCAGCAGTAGGACAGCGATAAAGACAGCGATCGGATTGGTCATAACGCAATGCGCCCCCGAATTGTGGTGGTCGGGTCTGGTATGCCCGACCCCACCCGGGGGCGCAAGTTGTTGTCTTCTCAGAGGCTGAGATCAGAGGCTGCCCATTTTTGCAGCCACATCCGCCATACGTGCGGAGAAGCCCCACTCGTTGTCATACCATGCCAAAATACGCACCAGACGCTTGCCAATCACCTTGGTTTGGTCAGCTGCAAATGTGGAGCTTTCTGTGGTGTGGTTGAAGTCCACAGAGACCAATGGCAGGTCGTTATAGCCCAGAACGCCTTTCATTTCACCGGAGGCGGCTTCGGCCATTACGGCATTCACATCCGCTTCGGTGACGTCTTTGGAGGTCGTGAAGGTCAAATCAACTGCGGACACATTTGGAGTTGGCACGCGGATGGCGGACCCGTCCAGTTTGCCTTTCAGTTCAGGCAGAACTTCCCCCAGCGCTTTGGCCGCACCGGTGGAGGTTGGGATCATGGACATGGCTGCGGCGCGGGCGCGATACAGATCCTTGTGACGACGGTCCAGTGTTGGCTGGTCCCCGGTGTAGGCGTGGATCGTGGTCATGATACCGCTTTCGATGCCGAAAGCGTTGTTGAGCACCTTGGCCACAGGCGCGAGGCAGTTGGTGGTGCAAGAGCCGTTGGAAATCATGTTGTCATTGGCTTCGAGCTGATCGTCGTTGACGCCAAACACGATGGTTTTTTGCACGTTCTTCGCAGGGGCGGAGATCAGCACCTTCTTGGCGCCACGCTCAAGGTGCTTCTTGGCTTTCTCACCATCGTTGAAGTTGCCGGTGCATTCCAGAACGATGTCCACACCGTCCCAATCCAGCTCGTCCATGTCGTAGGTGGAATACATGCGCATCGGGCCTTGGCCCACATCCATGGTCCCATTTCCGGCCACAACTTCGTTGCGGAAGCGACCGTGTACGGAGTCATAACGGATCAGGTGGGCGGCGGTTTCCAGCGGCCCGGTTGCGTTGATCTTCACAACACGCACATCCTGGCGTGCCTCTTCGGCGATATGCATCAGCGTGCTGCGGCCAATGCGGCCAAATCCATTGATGCCAACGGTAACAGTCATGAGGCGCTCCTGTCCTGCTCTGAAAGTATGAGAAGTTACCCTTGGCTATAGTCCTGAGGGGACGTTTGGGGAAGGTGAAATCCTAATAGAAATGAGTATGTTAGCGATAAATCGTTGCGGTGCCGCTATCGGTGCCGCTGCCGGTGGCGCTAACGTGAGCATTGGGCGGAGGATGGTTTTTCTGCGCTGCGGCGGTTCCTGTGCAGGCGATTCGTCACCTTAGGTCACTTAGGGGGGCTTGGGTTTGGCACAATCTGCGAGTGGATTTCTGCGGCATTGGCGTATCTTATCTGATGTAGAAGGCGAACAGGAAATACGAGAGGCAGCCAATGCAACTGATCGTGGATGGAAAAACGCATGAAGTGGATGTCGAGGATGACATGCCTCTTTTGTGGGTGTTGAGAGACGAGCTTGGCATCAAAGGTGTGAAATACGGCTGTGGTGTCGCTGCTTGTGGGGCCTGCACGGTGCATGTCGATGGTGTGGCGGTGCGGTCTTGTCAGACGGTTCTGTCCGATGTGGAGGGCGAGATCACCACAATTGAAGGATTGGGACAGCCAGAGGCACTATATGCGGTTCAAGAAGCTTGGATTGAACATCAGGTGGCGCAATGCGGGTATTGCCAGTCGGGGCAGATCATGCAGGCGGCCTCTCTGTTGGCTGAGACACCCAATCCAAGTGATGCAGAGATTGATGAAGCCATGTCTGGCAACCTGTGTCGTTGTGGCACCTATCCCCGTATTCGTGCGGCCGTGAAAACAGCAGCAACAAAAATTCAAGGAGCGTAAGTGATGGGCAAGGTTGGAAAAATTGCACGCCGCAGCTTTTTGATTGGCGCAGCTGCCGTGGCTGGAGGTGTGGCGTTTGGGGTCTACAAGGTCCGCACACCTTATGAAAATCCGCTGAAAAATGATCTGGCGGATGGTGCGGCGACATTTAACCCCTGGGTCGTGATTGATGGCAACGGTATCACCCTGATTACGCCACATGGCGACAAGGGACAGGGTGTGGCGCATGCGCAGGCGGCGTTGATTGCGGAAGAACTGGACGTTGAATTTGGCCAGTTCCAGATCGATTTTGGTAAACCGGACAAAGCTTATTGGAACCGTGCGCTTGCGGCGGATGGGGCGCCCTTCATGGCGACGGATGAAAGCTTTGCTGCGGAAGCCACGCGAGGCGTCATGGGCGGTATGATGAAGTTACTGGGCATGCAGCTGACGGGCGGGTCCACAGCCATGCCTGACAGTTTTGACAAGCTGCGAGAGGCCGGCGCGGTGGCGCGGGAAACTCTGAAGCTGGCGGCCAGCACGAAGACCGGCGTACCGGTGGCACAGCTGAAGACAGCCCAAGGGGCAGTGATTCTGCCAGATGGCAGCACGCTTGCTTACACGGATCTGGCTGCGGAGGCGGCAGAGCTGGAGCCTGTCACAGACATTCGCCTACGCGCGCCCGCGCAGTGGCGGCTCATTGGGAAGCCGATGAACCGTATTGATATGGTTGCAAAATCAACAGGCACCTTGGCCTATGGTATCGATGTGGACATCGATGGCATGGTGCATGCCGCCGTTATGTGTAACCCGCGCCAGGGCGGGGCTTTGCTGAGCTACGATGCCAGCGCCGCGAAAGACATGCGGGGCGTTCAAGAGGTGGTTGAGGTGACTGGCGGTGTCGCGGTTATCGCCGACAACACTTGGCGCGCCATTCAGGCTGTGCAGGCGATTGATGCCGAGTGGGGGGAAGCGCCTTACCCTGCCGAGCAGGAGGATCATTGGGCAGCGATTGAAGCCTCTTTTAATGAGACGCATCTGGACAAAGAATGGCGCAACGAGGGCGATGTTAGTGCAGCGCTTGCCGGTGGCAAAGCGGTCGAGGCAGAGTATCGCGTGCCCTATGTGGCGCATGCACCTTTAGAGCCGCTCAACGCCACTGTTCTGGTTGAAGATGACAAGGTGACCGTATGGACCGGGCACCAAATTCCACGCATGTTGCAGGATCTTGTGGCTAAAATTACCGGGCACAGCGCCGCGCAGGTGGATTTGGTCAATCACTTTATGGGGGGCAGTTTTGGACATAGGTTGGAATTCAAACATGTTGAGCTGGCTGCTGAAATTGCCAATCAGATGCGCGGAACGCCGGTTAAACTAACCTATAGCCGTGAAGAGGACTTTGCGCATGATTATCCGCGCCACATTGGCATGGCGCGCGGTTCCGGGGCCGTCAAAGATGGCAAAGTGATTGCCATGGATCTGGAGGTTGCCACGCCGTCGGTGGTTGCATCTCAAATGGGACGCGCAGGGGTGACAGTGCCGGGCCCAGATATGCAGATTGCAGCCGGTGCATGGAATAACCCTTATGGGTTGGAAAACTTCCGCATGCGGGCGTATCGCGCACCAGAGCTTGCGCCGGTGTCGAGCTGGCGCTCTGTTGGGGCGTCGGCTGGCGGGTTCTTTTTTGACAGTCTGTTGGATGAGCTTATCCATGAGGCGGGCGCGGACCCTCTGGAAGAACGTATTCGTCTCATGCAACATGACGTCAGCCGCAAAGTGCTTGAGGCCGTGGGGGAAATGTCAAACTGGGGCAGCCCCTTGGGGCCGAACAAAGGCAGGGGCATCGCCTTTGTCGAGAGCTTTGGGGTTCCGACCGCGGAAGTGATTGAGGTGACCAATACGGAAGATGGCATCACCATCGACAAAGTCTGGGTCGCCGCAGATGTGGGGACAGTGATCGATCCTGTGAATTTTGAAAATTTGGTACAGGGTGGAGTTGTTTTTGCCCTTGGCCATGCGATGAACAGTGAAATCACCTATTCCGATGGGATGGCAGAGCAAGCCAACTATTGGGACGCAGAGGGCATGCGCATGATGCAATGCCCTGAGATCATGGTGCGCGGTCTGGAGAATGGGGCTGCGGTGCGCGGCGTCGGAGAGCCGCCAATACCTCCGGCTGCGCCGGCTCTGGCCAATGCGATATTTGCAGCAACCGGACAGCGCATTCGCGAGTTGCCTCTGTATCATCACGTCGATTTTGTATGATCTGAAAAGCCCGCCATTCTGGCGGGCTTTTTGTGAGTTGGGGCTAACTGGCAGTAAAGTTTGACGCGCGTTTTTCGAAAAACGCAGCGCGCCCTTCTTTGGCATTGTCGCTGGCCATGAGTTGGGGTTGCACGTTGCGTTCGTAGTCCAGCGCGTGATCAAGGCGACCGGAATCAAAAGCTTTGATGGCGCGCAGCGCCTCCGGCGCGAGGGTGTTCAGATGCTCGGTGAGCTCCAGTGCTGCCTTCAGAGCCGTGCCATCTGCGACCATTTCATCGATCATGCCGTAAGAGAGTGCGGTGTCTGCGGTGAGGGGTTTGGCATAGAGCATGATTTGTCGGGCGCGCGCCTGTCCGACGCGGGCGGGCAGAGAGGCAAGAAGGCCATAGTCCGGAATCAGGCCAATCTTAGGGAACGCCGACATGAACCTTGCGGATTCACTCGCAACAACCGTGTCACAGAGCATCGCCAGCGCCAGACCAGCACCGGCGGCCCAGCCTTCAACAGCGGCAATGACGGGAACCGAGGCGCCGGTGATTTGATTGACCATGCGTTTGACATGTTCAAAGTTGATCCGCTTTAAACGCATAGGTGCATCCATTGCAGAAATGTCTCCGCCGGATGAGAAATTGCTGCCAGCACCTGTCAGAATGATGGCGCGAAATGATGGATCAGCCTCAACCTCGACCAATACTTCTGAGAGCGCTTCTCGAGTGGACGCTGAAATGGGGTTGAGGCGGTCGGGATCATTGAGTGTGACAACCATCGTATGGCCGATACGCTCTTTGATAATTGGGGGCGTGGTCATGTCTGGCTCCGGTCTTGATCGCATGGGTTCGCACAGCTTAGGGCATCTTCTTATACGGGCAAGCTCGGCTGCTTTGCCCAACGCCGCGTCATCTCTTTTGGAAAATGTGTCCTTGATATAGCCGGTTCTGACGGATTGCGGGTTCCTTGGGCTGGAACGTGCGGGTAGTCTGCGGTGGGGATTTGGGGTGAACTATGGGCGACATTCGTAGAATTTTGCATGTCGAGGATGATCCCGACATTCGGGAGATCGCGCTTTTGGCGCTTTCAGATCTTGGGGGCTTCGACGTTTTGCAATGCGCCAGTGGCGCAGAAGCAGTGGCACATGCCGAAGGATTTGCGCCGGAGCTATTGCTGCTTGATGTTATGATGCCGGGGATGAGTGGATTTGAAACCTTGGCCGCCCTGCGCAAGATAGCGGGATTAGTGCAGACACCCGCCATCTTCATGACGTCCAAGGATGTGTCATCACAGCAGCATTTTGAGATACATTCGACTGCCATCGGGGCCATCCAAAAACCATTTGATCCCGTGCGTCTCCCTGATCAGTTGCGACAGATCGTAAGCGATGCTCAGGGCATTTGAGCAAAGCTGTCGGTGTAAATGACACGGTTGAGCTCCTGTCTCAGCAAGTCGGCGGTTTGCAAAACCTTTCTGAGATATTGATCTGTGGGGGCTTGAGTGAGACAGGCCTCAAGGCATGTTTCTGTGTGTCGCGCCACTTCACCAAGCTGAGCCAGCCCATAGGTGGCGCTTATTCCGGCGAGTTTGTGGCTGGCCAGATGGAGTTGTCTGAGCTGTAGAGGGCAGGGGCCGGATTTAGAGAGCGCGCCTGTCAGGGACGCAATTTCGGCTGCCCGTTCTGGCAGGCCCGCGAGGAACCGCCGCTTGAGGGCTATGAGACCGCTTTGAAAATCATGCGTCGTCATAACGGATCTCCTGGCGTTTGGTGTCATTTTGACCGCTGCTCTCAGGGTCTGTGTCGCACAGAGGAAAAGTCGCAAAGAAGCGCGTTCCTTCACCCGGCGCACTTTCAAAATCAATGGAGGCTCCATGATCTTCCACAATCTGGCGGGCGATCGAGAGACCCAGCCCTGTACCGTCGAAATTCCTCGAATCTGACGTGTCGACCTGTGCGAATTTGTCAAACACGAGGTGTCTGCTGTGGTCGGGAATGCCAATGCCGTAGTCGCGCACTTCCAGAACTGCACAGCCATCGGAGAGCCGCGCGCCAAGTTCCACATAGCCGCCGGCATGGGAAAACTTGACTGCGTTGGACAGCAGGTTGTCGAGAACCTGCATCATGCGCTCATGGTCGGCGCGAATGGTCAGAGGGACGTCTGATGGAATTGTTCGCACCGAAATGTCGAACTGATCCGCATAGGGAGTAATGGATAGCAGCGCATCATCGAGCAGATCCTGCACATCTACCGGCGCAAGATGATAAACCATCTTGCGGGCTTCCATTTTTTGAATATCGAGAAGGTCATTGATGAGCTTGGCCAAGCGTTTGCTGTTTTTATGCGCGATCTCCAGCATCCGGTCTGCGCTTTCCGGGTTCTTTGATAGGTCGCTTTCGCGCAACAGGGTGAGAGAGCCGGTGATTGATGTCAGTGGGGTGCGCAGCTCGTGGCTTACAACGGAGACAAACTGGGATTTGATCTCATAGCTCTCACGAGCGCGGTCGCGTTCCGTGCGCAGATCATCAAGCTGATCCAGGGTGCGCTGATACATGCGCAAGAAAATCGTTGAACATTCCAAGACAAAATAAAGCACGAACAGAGAGGTGGCGAAGTGCATCCACATCTTGGATTGAAATGTGGCCGTATGTGTGACGATGTCATAGGCAGGAATGAAGATGAACAACGCGCCATAGCTGACGAGCCGCAAGGCAAGAATTTGAGGGATCTGGTGATTGTTCACAGCCGCAAACAGCCCGGCGGCGAACAAGAAGAACAGTGAGGTAAAATGCTCTGTTGGGCCTTCCAATCGTGCCAAAAGCAAAGTGAACGTCGCTATGGACATGGCTGAGAGGCCATTGGACAGAAACAGAAGCTTCAGCAGTTTGTGGCTGTATCTCAGAGAATGATCTGTGCGGTTTATCACCCTGTAGCAAACGGCACTGTCAAAAAGATCTGCGGTTTGCACCAGCAGATAGCAAAATGCTGCCAGCGGCCAAGAGTAATAGAATCCACAGAGAAAGCCTGCGCCTGCGTAGATTCCTTGACGTTGCCAAAACAGCACCACGCCGCCAGTTGCAAAATCGTGGATCTGTTGCTTGAGCCGCCGGGAGTCTTCTATGTTTGGAGGCCGTTTGGGTGCCAGCAGACGCACTCGTTTGGCGATCGCTGACAGGAGTGGCGACCTGAGTGTCCGGTGTTTGGGGTGTTCAGTGTGCATTCTGCGACATCCGAAAAAACAAGCGTGTGGAGGCTGCACCTTCTGTGCATCTTCTGACATTTTAAGCTTTCGAATGTGTTCTGAACGTGTTCAGCCAGCGACACTATTGGGGTTTATCAGTTCGGACGTGCCGAGAGGGGCGCCTGAAATACGCGACCTTCATGTTCAAGACCCACCTGTTCGCTGAAGTGCACAAAGTCGAGCAATTCGAAGGTGGTGTCTACGTGACCGCGGTGATGGGGGACATAACCGGACTGATCAAAGGTGCCGGTGGCTTCAATCACATCCCCTTGAGAGACGGTTTTGCGAAACCGTTCTATCAGCTTCTTGTCGCGCACGGTGAAGCTAACGCGCTTGGGGTAGCGGAAGCCAGGAGCCTCTGCATCAGTTGCGGCTGATGCGGATATGTCCACAAGAAGTTTTGGTTCCGGCTCAGAGAGCAAAAGCGTGTGAGCAATCTCACCCTTTACATGAAAGTTCAGAAAATACGCCTGCATATCTGTCCCTAGTATTGCGCCCAAGCCGTGGGCGGAGGTTTGGCCAACCCTGCGCGTGTAAGGTGGCAATTTGGTGGTATGGGCTGGGAAATTTCGCGATTGTCAGGTCGCTTTGCCCCAGCGTCCCCTGAACCTCGGTGCAATTGGTTGATAGAGAGTAAATTTTTTGCACTGACTTCATATAAAATTGCAAAAACTGTGTTCACAAAGTAGAAACTATGAGGAAAGTTTTAGTAGTGAACTTTTTCAGTAGATGTTGACTCAAATTTGTGGCTCAATCGTCTCATAGGTGTATTGGGATTGGTGGGGTCCACGCGGCTAGGTTGTTTGTTTTTTTGGTCAAAAACCACCCATGCCTGTAGTGATTTAAGATTTGTGTTTGTGGACGAGGTATTTGTCTGGGGTGTTTTGGGGCGCTCCCGTCCCCAGTCCTGTGTTGTATCCAGTGGGTAGGGTTAGTGATACGGCGCGCGCCAGAATGGCCGCGTTTGAGTGCCAGTGTATTTGTTTGAATTAGGGGCAATACTGTATCCGGAGAACCGATGGATATGCTGACGACGACCTTGTCGTTCGAGAACATGCACAAGCATGGCGAACTGATGGTCAACTTACTTAGGGCGCGCAAACAGTCCTTTATTGTTCAAAATAATTGGGACCTGCCAGAAGTGGCGGGTATGGAATACGATCAATATGATACGCCTGCGAGCAGCTGGATCGCGGTGCATGAGGGGGAGCGCGTTCTTGCAGGTGTGCGCCTCACGCCGACAACTGCACGTTGTGGGATGTACTCCTACATGGTGCGTGATGCTCAGAAGGGCATGCTCGAGTCGATCCCGACGCATCTGCTTTATGAAGAGGCGCCGATTGATCCGCGTGTATTGGATGCAAGCCGGGTCTTTGTGGCGCGAGATGTGCCTGCACAACGGCGTCGCGAGGTGCAAACCCGCCTGATGCGTAAGCTTATCCAAACGGCCCGTGCTATGGAGGCGAGGCAAGTGATGGGGTTGGTGCCCGCTGTCTGGCCGCGGTGGATCAGGCCGTTGGGGCTAATTGCTGAGCCAGCCGGGCCGGTGATGAAAATCGACGGGCAACCTGTGCAGGTTGCCCGTATGGATCTTGATCGCACGCGGCATTGATCCGCAGCTCAGCTGAAGGCAGCTATAGCTGGTCGTTGATGGGTTTCGTCGCGCAGCGCATCCTGCAGAAGGTGTTCGTATGCGCGGCGTTCCATTTCAGTTTGAAAGCCAGTGCCTGGGTGTAGGCGCACAGACTTGCGCAGATTCACAATGCCTTTGGTGTGATCATTGGCGCGCGCTTCGGCACTGAGTGCTGCTTTTTGCAGCGCGCCAATGGCACCGCAGCGGGTTAGAGAGAGCATACTGAAGCGCTCTCCGACGTTTACCGAACTCTGTAGCCCGTCCATCTGAGTTGAGGGTACGTAGGTTAGCCGTTTGTTGAGCTCAACTTCGATGCGAGATTGAGAAAATGCGGCAGCACGCGGTATGACACAGAGGAACAGACCATCTCCTCTGTAGGTTGCCACAACACTGTTTTCAGCAATCACAGACATCATTTCGCTTGAAATGTCCGTCAAGAGTTGGCGGAAACCGATCGCCGGAAGTGTTTTATAGGCGGTTTCGATGGTGTTGATCTTGACCGCAAATGCGGCGTTGCGCATCAGATCTCCTCGGGTGAGATTTATCAGGTGATTTTCAAAGGCGACGTAGCCCAGCACCTGTGTCACGCCTGTGATTTCAATTGGCTCTTCCAGGCTGTGACTTGTGCTGTGAAGCAGGTCACGTTTCAGGGATGCCATTTCCGAAGCCTTGACCGCTAGTCTCTGATGTTCTGAAACAAGGCGACTGGCCACTGAGATCCGGCTGAACAGTTCCAGAAAATCAAAAGGTTTGGTGACATAGTCTGTCGCCCCTGCGGCAAATGCTGCATCGATATATTTTTTCTGCGACATTGCTGTCAGCATGAGGATCGGTGTGTTGGCATGCCCCCGCGTTTTGCGAATTTTTCGCGCAAGGGTGATGCCATCCATAACCGGCATTTGAATGTCCAATAGGAAGCAATCAAACGGAATTTTTGCTTTGGCAATGGCCCGGATGGCTTCCGGTCCAGATGGTACGGTGACGATCTGATGAGTGGTTTTGGCGGAGACTGCTTCTGTTAGAAGTTCCCTGATGCTTTCATCGTCGTCGACGGCCAGTATTTTCATCGCTCAGCCCCTTCTTTGGCTGCTGTGATCCAGAACGCATGAAACTCAAACCCACGAGTTGGACCGACATTCTGTCATCCAACAGCACGTACTGTGCAGTGGGATTGCGTCCACAAATGGGCGAAAGGGGGGCTTGGATGAAAAAATTAAGTAATTGTTAACCACGGTTTTTAGGGTGGTTTTTAGGGTGGTTTATGGGGTGGTACCGGTAGTGCTGGGCTAAATATGGCGGGAGTTTGGCATGACTGCGCCAAATTAGACCTTGTATCGGAGCGTATGCGATTTTCTGTGTTAAACGAATTTGCGGAAGATCTTTGTTTGATCAAACATGTCTTCTAACGTGCTCATACGGGATTTGGTGCGATCCCAGCTGGCTTCCTGCACCGCAGCGATCAGCGTTTCGGATAGCAACATCATAGCCACTGTGGAATCCCAAGCCGAGGGGGCCTCGATTCTGCAGTTCAGGGACACATCCGCATATTGACTGATCGGGCTTTGCCATTGATCTGTGATTAGAGCGATTTTCGCGCCCTGTGCCTTGGCGATCTCGGCCAGCCGCAGAGTTGAGTTTTCGTAGCGGCGGATATCATAGATCAGCACAACGTCACTTGGCTGGATGTCCAGAAGGTCATGGGGCCAGGCATTGGACGTCGAGCGGATGTGGCGCACGCGGGCGCGGATCACCTGCATATGTAAATGCAGATACTCGCTCAGTGCATGGGTGATGCGACCGCCCGTGATGTAAAGCGCCTGACTTTCATCTGCCAACATCGCTGTCAGATCGTCAAACTGTTTGGGATCAACGTTGGCGAGGGTCTGCCGGATATTGCTGATGACGGAATCCGTGAAGCGATTGAGGATATGTTCCTCGGGTGCGCTTTGTGCCCAGCTTTCGTGTTTGGCAATCGGATTGGAGAAACGTGCCTCCACTTCTATGCGCAGGGCGTCTTGAAAATCAGGAAACCCGCTGTAGCCCAGCTTTTGTACCATACGCGCCACGGTGGGGGTGGAGACAGATGCTTTGTCCGCGAGGCGTGTGATCGAGCCCATGCCCGACATCGGGTAATTCTCCAGAATCACACCTGCCAGCTGACGCTCAGCCCGGGTCAGGCTTTCATATACTCTCTTGATCTTTTCCTGCGCGGTGTCTGCCAATGAACTGCCCATTCCCTAAGCGATTTTTGTAATCATAGTTTCATATGTGAAAAAAAAGAAGAGATAGTTTCAGAATAATTATTGACAGGCGCACACCTCCTGAAGAAGTTTGTTCATCAAAGGGGGCGTCAAATGACACTGGAAGACCATGAGGCGGTAGATGTTGTGGGGAGCGTTGCGCCCTGCGATGTGATGTTTGTGTGTGAGCACGCATCAAACCATTTTCCCGATGAGTTTGGGGATTTGGGGCTGTCTGACGATGCAAAGATCAGCCATGTTGCTTGGGATCCGGGTGCCTTAGCCCTTACCAAGGAATTGGCAAGCCGCTTTGAGGCGACCTATGTCGCCGGTGCTGTGTCCCGGTTGCTCTATGACTGTAATCGCCCACCGGAAGCCGAGAGCGCCATTCCGACGCGTAGCGAAATTTTCGATATCCCGGGGAACGAAGGCCTGGATACCGCTGCACGGACGGCGCGTGTCGAACAGATCTACAAGCCGTTTCGCGCTGCGACAGAGCAGACGATGGAAATGGTGCATCCCAAGGCTCTGGTCACTGTGCATTCCTTTACGCCTGTGTTTCACGGCAAACCGCGCGCTGTTGAGATTGGCATTTTGCATGATCGCGATACCCGCCTTGCGGATGCCATGCTGACGGCGATGAAAGGGGCGGAGTTCAATGTGCAACGTAACGAGCCTTATGGGCCCGAGCATGGGGTGACACACTCTCTCAAAACATATGCTTTGCCGAGTAAAACGCCTAATGTGATGCTTGAGGTACGCAATGACCTGCTGAGAGAACCAGAAGCGATTGCCAAGATGGCGGATACCATCGCGGATGCGTTGCGGGCAGGGCTGGCGTCGCTTGCTGCTGAAAATGCACAGCGGGGAGCGCAGTGATGCCGGGGTTTGTGAAGCTCTTCATTCGAGGGGTAGACGGCTTTAACCGCCGCATCGGCCGCTTCATGATGTATGGCATCTTCGCCATGATGGCGATTTTGCTCTGGTCCTCCTTTTCAAAGACGTTTCTGACGCCGTCTTTGTGGACGTTGGAAATGGCGCAGTTTGCGATGGTTGCCTATTACATTCTGGGTGGCCCATATTCGATGCAGATGGGCTCCAATGTCCGCATGGATCTGTTTTACGGGGAATGGACATTGCGCCAGCGCGCCATTGTGGATGCGATCACAGTGTTCCTTCTGATGTTTTACATTGCGATCCTGATCCATGGGGCTGTTGGGTCCAGTGCCTATGCGCTTGGTCACTTTGGGGTGGAGCCCTATGGCTTTTACTGGGAGTTGATCACCGCTTTTGTGACAGGTGGTCGTGAGGCGGCAAGTGAAGTGATTGGCTATATCGAACGCAGCCCGACAGCGTGGCGCCCGGTGCTGTGGCCGATCAAACTCATCATGCTTTTTGGCTTTATTCTGATGTTCTTACAGTCGGTTTCTGAACTGCTCAAAGACATCGCGCGCATTCGTGGGGTGGACTACTGATGTCTTACGAAATGATCGCCATTCTGATGTTCTCGACCATGATGCTGATGCTCATGACCGGGCAGCGGGTCTTTGGCGCAATTGGATTTGTGGGTGTTCTGGCAGCGGTGCTGCTTTGGGGTACAGGGGGATCGGATATCGGTTTCTCTGCGGCGATGAAGCTGATGAAGTGGTATCCGTTGCTGACGCTGCCGATGTTCATCTTCATGGGCTATGTGCTGAGCGAAAGCAAAATTGCCGACGACCTTTATAAGATGTTTCACGTCTGGATGGGGCCTGTGCGGGGCGGTCTTGCGATCGGGACCATCCTGTTGATGGTTCTGGTTTCGGCAATGAACGGTCTCAGCGTGGCGGGCATGGCCATTGGTGCCACCATTGCGCTCCCAGAACTGCTCAAGCGGGGCTATGACAAACGTATGGTGACGGGTGTCATTCAGGCGGGATCCAGCCTTGGCATTCTGGTGCCCCCGTCTGTTGTGCTCGTTCTCTACGCCATGATCGCGCGCCAGCCGGTGGGGCAGCTTTGGCTGGCCGGGGTATTTCCGGGCCTGATGATGGCGGCGATGTTCATCCTGTATGTGGTGATTCGCTGTCGTCTGCAGCCCGAGCTGGGCCCGGCGCTGCCGCAGGCGGATCGGGACATTTCCCGCGCCGAAAAGATGAAGCTCTTGCGCGCGGGCCTGCTGCCTCTGGTGATCTTTGCCACCATGATGGTGCCCTTTGTGAATGGGTGGACATCGCTTGTGGAAAGCTCCGCCATTGGCGCCATCACTGCTTTTGTGGCGGCTGTTCTGAAGGGGCGTATGACCCGCGAAGTCTTTGAAAACTCCGTGCGCTCGACTTTGGGCATCTCCTGCATGTTCATGTGGATCATTCTGGCCGCGCTTGGGTTTGGCGCGGTGTTTGATGGTCTGGGCGCGGTGAAGGCGATCGACAGCCTGTTCACGGAACAGCTGGGCCTGGATCCTTGGATGATCCTCATTCTGATGCAGCTGAGCTTTATCATCATGGGCACCTTTCTGGATGACACCGCGATGCTGGTGATTGTGGCACCGCTCTATGTGCCGCTTGTGAAAGTGTTGGGCTTTGATCTGATCTGGTATGGCGTGCTCTATACGATCACCACACAGATCGCCTATATGACACCGCCCTTTGGCTATAACCTCTTCCTGATGCGGGCCATGGCCCCCAAGGAAGTGACGCTGAAAGACATTTACCGCAGCATTGTGCCCTTTGTGGCGGTCATGGTTCTGGCGCTGACGCTGGTCATGATCTTCCCTCAGATCGCGCTGTGGCTGCCGGACTATGTTTACGGAAAATAAGAAATCAACAGAGCGCCGCAAACGGGGCCAGATTCAACAAGGAGAGTAAGAGATGACAACAAGACGTAAGTTTCTTCAAACCGCTGGCGTTGGCGCCATGGCCGCACCTCTGGCGGCACCGGCGCTGGCATCCGGCACAATCAAATGGCGCATGCAGACCTATGCGGGGTCTGCTCTGGCCGCGCATGTGATTGATCCGGCGATTGAAATGTTCAACAAAATTGCGGGTGACCGCATGCAGATTGAGCTTTTCTACGCGGATCAGCTGGTGCCAACTGGTGAGCTATTCCGTGCGATGCAGCGCGGCACGATTGATGCGGTGCAGTCTGATGATGACTCCATGGCCTCGCCCACCGAAGTGACCGTGTTTGGCGGCTACTTCCCATTTGCCTCCCGCTACAGCCTCGATGTGCCGGTCCTGTTCAACCAATATGGTCTGAACGAAATCTGGGATGAAGAATATTCCAAAGTGGGCGTGAAGCACATCAGTGCCGGCGCATGGGACCCTTGCCATTTTGCCACCAAAGATCCGATCAACTCTCTCGCGGATCTGAAAGGCAAGCGGATCTTCACCTTCCCAACTGCGGGCCGCTTCCTGAGCCAGTTTGGTGTGGTGCCTGTGACCCTGCCATGGGAAGACATCGAAGTTGCGATGCAGACTGGTGAGCTGGACGGTGTGGCCTGGTCGGGCATCACCGAAGACTACACTGTGGGCTGGGCAGATGTGACCAACTACTTCCTGACCAACAACATTTCTGGCGCATGGGCTGGCAGCTTCTTTGCCAATATGGACCGCTGGAATGAGTTGCCAGAAGACCTGCAGACTCTGTTCCGCGTCTGTACCGATCAGTCGCACTACTATCGTCAGTGGTGGTACTGGGGCGGCGAAGCCAATCTGCGTGTCAATGGCACCAAAATGCAGCTGACCTCCATCCCTGATGACGAATGGGCACAGGTGGAAACCGCTGCTGTGAAGTTCTGGGATGAAATCGCAGCGGAAAGCCCGACCAAGGCAAAAGTTGTGGAGATCTTCCGCAAGTATAACGCAGACATGCAGGCGGCCGGTCGCCCCTACCGCTACGGTTAAGATCGGCTCTGTGCGAAAGAACGATGAGGCCCCGTCAGATGATGGGGCCTCTGCAATCCCAAAAACTGTGATCCCTGAAACACGGGAACCAAAAGGAAAGTGCGTCTGATGTCTGGCACCATGACCCTGGAAGAGCTGCGCGGCTTGAGCGCGAGCGGAGAGATCGACACCGTTCTGGCCTGTATTGTGGACATGCAGGGCCGTCTGATGGGCAAACGTTTTGTGGCGCAACATTTTGTCGACAGTGCTTGGGAAGAGACCCATTGCTGTAACTATCTTCTGGCGACGGATCTGGAGATGCACACGGTGGAGGGCTACGCCTCGACCAGCTGGTCGGCAGGCTATGGGGATTACCTGATGAAGCCTGATCTCTCCACACTGCGCCGGGCGGCGTGGCTGGAGGGCACGGCGCTGGTGCTTTGTGATGTGATGGATCATCATGGCCATCACGACATCGCGCATTCCCCGCGTGCGATGCTGAAAAAACAGATCGCGCGTCTGGCAGAGATGGGATTTGAAGCGGTTTCTGCAACGGAGCTGGAATTCTTCATCTTTGAGCAGAGTTTTGAGGAACTCGCCAAGACCGGCTATCGCGATCTCACACCGATCAGTGCCTATAACGAAGACTATCATATCCTGCAGACCACCAAGGAAGAGGATGTGATGCGCACCTTGCGCAATGATCTTTATGCCTCTGGCATTCCGGTGGAAGGCTCCAAAGGGGAGGCAGAGACCGGGCAGGAAGAGCTTAACATCCGCTATGGCAGCGCGATGGACGCGGCAGAAAATCACACGATTTCCAAACATGCGGCCAAGGAGATTGGCTGGCAGAAGGGGCATGCGGTCTCCTTCTTGCCCAAGTGGCGGCATGATAAGGTGGGCAGCGCCAGCCATGTGCATCAGTCGCTTTGGACCAAAGACGGCGTGCCCGCGTTTTATGACGCAGAAAAGGATCTCGGCATGTCCGATCTGGCGCGGCATTATCTGGGTGGTCTGCTGAAATACGCAGATGACATCACAGTGTTCCTTGCGCCCTATGTGAACAGCTATAAGCGGTTCCAGAAAGGCAGCTTTGCACCAACTGCGAAGGTCTGGTCTGTGGACAACCGCACGGCCGCTTTCCGGCTTTGTGGCGATGGCAGCAAGGCAGTGCGTGTAGAGTGTCGGGTGCCAGGGGCGGATATGAACCCTTATCTGGCGATTGCGGCCATGTTGGCGGCAGGCATCAAAGGTATTGAAGAAAAGCTTGATCCCGGCGCGCCTTTGACAGGCGATGCCTATGAGGGGGGCAATAATGTCATCCCGACCAATCTGCGTGATGCAACCGAGGCGCTGCGGGGCTCTGATATGTTGCGCGCGGCGATGGGCAGTGAAGTGGTTGACCATTACGTGCGCATGGCAGAATGGGAACAGGAAGCCTTTGAAGCGGTTGTGACCGATTGGGAAATTGCGCGCGGGTTTGAGCGCGCTTGATCTGGTGGGCATGAGGGGCCAGCCCCTCATACTCCCCGGGATATTTTTGGCCAAATGAAGGAGCGTGACGCTCTTTGGAACTGGAGGTGTGCCATGGCTGGCATGTTGACATGTATTTCACCGATTGATGGATCGGTTTTTGCAGAACGACCTGTGTTGAGCGCAGAGGCGGCCTTTGAGGCAGCTGCGCGTGCAAAAGTGGCGCAGAAAGCCTGGGCCGCGCGCCCCTTGCAGGAGCGTATTGATCTGGTGATGGCCGGTGTGGCCGCTGTGGGTGCGATGAATGATGAGATCGTGCCAGAGATTGCCCAGATGATGGGACGGCCCGTGCGCTATGGTGGCGAATTTGGCGGTTTTAATGAGCGGGCAAGCCATATGGCGGGCATTGCAGCCGAGAGCCTTGCCGACATTGAGGTGGGCGAAGACGCCACATTCAAACGCTATATCAAACGGATCCCACATGGTGTGGTGTTTGTGGTCGCACCTTGGAACTATCCCTACATGACGGCGATCAATACGGTGGCGCCTGCGCTGATTGCGGGCAATACTGTTATGCTGAAACACGCGACGCAGACCCTGTTGGTGGGCGAGCGCATGGCCCAGGCCTTCCACAGCGCAGGCGTACCGGAAGATGTGTTCCAGAATGTGTTCCTGAGCCATGATGTGACCAATGATCTGATTGCGGGCAATGCTTTTGACTTTGTCAATTTCACGGGGTCTGTGGGCGGTGGTCAGGCGATGGAACGTGCCGCAGCTGGCACGTTTACCGGCGTGGGCACCGAGCTTGGCGGCAAAGATCCGGGCTATGTGATGGAAGATGCGGATCTGGATGCGGCGGTGGACACGCTGATTGACGGGGCGATGTTTAACTCTGGTCAATGCTGCTGTGGGATTGAGCGCATCTATGTGCATGAGAGCCTTTATGATGCCTTTGTTGCTAAGGCTGTGGAGGTTGTGAAAGGCTATAAGCTGGGCAATCCGATGGAAGAGGCCACAACTATCGGACCTATGGCCAATGTGCGTTTTGCCAATGAGGTGCGCGCGCAGATCGCAGAGGCGCTTGAAGCGGGTGCAACGGCGCATATCGAGACTTTTGCGGAAGATGATGGCGGCGCGTACCTGACACCGCAGATTCTGACGGATGTCACCCATGAGATGCGTGTGATGCGTGATGAGAGCTTTGGCCCTGTTGTGGGCATCATGAAGGTCTCTTCTGATGAGGAAGCCATTGCGCTGATGAATGACAGTGAATTTGGCCTGACGGCGAGCCTCTGGACCACGGATGTGGCGCGGGCTGCGCGCGTTGGGGATCAAATCGAGACCGGCACGGTCTTCATGAACCGTGCGGATTATCTGGACCCGGGCCTGTGCTGGACCGGGTGCAAGAATACAGGACGTGGTGGCGGCCTTTCGGTCATTGGGTTCCACAACCTCACGCGGCCTAAATCCTACCATCTGAAGAAGGTGACAGCATGACACTTGTTGGAAACTGGTCTTATCCGACCGCAATCAAGTTTGGCGCAGGCCGGATTAAAGAACTGGCGGAGGCCTGCGCGGCCTCCGGTATGACAAAACCGCTTTTGGTGACAGACAAGGGGCTTGCGAGCCTGCCGATCACCACAGAGGCGCTGGATTTGATGGAAGCGGCCGGTTTGGGCCGCGGCCTGTTCTCTGAGGTGGATCCCAATCCCAATGAGAAAAACCTTGAGGCGGGTCTTGAGATCTATCGCGCCGGTGGGCACGACGGGGTGATCGCCTTTGGTGGCGGCTCCGGGCTCGATCTGGGCAAGATGGTGGCCTTCATGTCTGGTCAGACTCGTCCCGTTTGGGATTTTGAGGACATTGGCGACTGGTGGACACGTGCCGACCCTGATGGGATTGCGCCGATCATCGCGGTGCCGACCACCGCTGGGACCGGCTCAGAAGTGGGCCGTGCCAGTGTGATCACCAATTCACTTACCCATGAGAAGAAGATCATCTTCCACCCCAAAGTGCTGCCAGCCATTGTGATCTGTGATCCTGAGCTGACCGTTGGCATGCCACAGTTCATCACGGCGGGTACCGGGCTTGATGCCTTTGCTCATTGCGTGGAGGCTTATTCCAGCCCGCATTATCATCCGATGAGCCAGGGCATTGCGCTGGAAGGTATGAAGCTGGTGATTGAGAACCTGCCGCGCGCCTATGCCGATGGCAAAGATCTCGAAGCGCGTGCACATATGATGAGCGCGGCCATGATGGGGGCGACGGCCTTCCAGAAAGGTCTTGGAGCCATCCATGCCATGAGCCATCCGGTGGGCGCGATGTTCAACACCCACCACGGCACCACCAATGCGGTCTGCATGCCGGCGGTGCTTGAACTGAATGCGTCAGAGATTGCCGCTCGCTTTGATCTGGCGGCGGGGTACTTGGGTATTGAAGGTGGCTTTGAGGGCTTCCGCGCCTTTGTGCAGGGGTTCAACGACAGCTTTGCCATTCCGCGCAAGCTGTCTGACCTTGGCGTGAAAGCAGATGCCATCCCTGAGCTGGTCAAAGGCGCGCTGATTGATCCGAGCTGCGGTGGCAACCCGGTGGAACTCACTGAGGCGAACCTCACAGCGCTGTTTGAGGCGACGATCTAAGCGGATCTGCGCAGCAGATAGATATCCATAATCCAACCAATCGAGGCCCGTGCATCTGCGCGGGCCTTGATGATTTTGGCGGAGGTTTCTGCCAGCGGGCCTTCGATCAGGATTTGCTGATCCATCCCCACATAGCCGCCCCACCAGATGTGCAGATCTTCAGGAACGAGATGCTGGAAAGAGCAGTTGCCATCAAGCATCACAGCCACGGTCGAAATCCCTTCGGGCCAGCCGTCTTCGCGCAGCTTGCGCCCCGTGGTGATCTGAACCGGATCGCCCAAAGTGTTGAGAGGAATGGCGTGTGCGGCGGTGAGCATCTGCAGCGAGGTGATGCCGGGCACCACATTCACAGTCAGCGGGATACCGCGCGCAATCAGGCGATCTGCAATGCGCAGGGTGCTGTCATAAAGCGAGGGATCGCCCCAGACCATCAGCGCCACATGGCCCCCCTGCGGTACATGGGTGGTGATGAGATCCTGCCAGATTGCGGCCAGCGCATCATGCCAGGTGTTCACCCCGTCAAGATATTTGGGCGTGTCTGCGTCGCGCAGCGGGTAGTCAAATTCGACAATCTTAGGCGCGGTGGTCAGAAGCTCTGCAGCGATCATGCGGCGCAGATCGGCGAGTTCGGTTTTCTCGTCGCCCTTGCGGGGCAGCAGGATGACATCTGCGGCCTCCAGCGTTTTGAGCGCCTGACGGGTGAGGTGATCGGGATTGCCGGAGCCGATGCCAACAAGAGACAACGTGGTCATTTGGGGTCTGCCAGTTCGCCAAAGAGGATGATGCCGGGTGCTGAGGAAATCTCTGCGGCCAGTTGTTTGGCGAGCTCTTCCATCGTGGTGCGGGTGAGTGTCTGTTCCGGGTGGGACACGCTTTCAGCCAAGAGCGCAGGGCAGTCGCGGCGCAGGCCTGTGGCAAAGAGCTTTTCGGCCAGTTCCGGGAAGGTGCGTTTGGGCATAAAGAGCACCGTGGTGGCACCGGGGTCTGCGAGCGCCTGAAGGTTCAGATCGCCGGGTAGGGCGCCTGCAACATCGTGGCCGGTGACAAATTGCACGCGGCGGGCCACAAGGCGGCGGGTCAGCGGGATGCCAGCCGCGGCGGCGGCGGCGCTGGCCGAGGTCACGCCGGGGATAATTTCAAAATCAATGCCCGCCTCTTTGAGCGCGGTCATCTCTTCTTCCAGGCGGCCAAAAATACCGCTGTCGCCGGATTTGAGGCGCACCACATGGGCGCCGGATTGGGCGTAATCCACCAAAAGCTGGCTGACGTGGTGTTGCTTGGGCGAGGGGCGGCCTGCGCGTTTGCCGACGCCAACAAGATCCGCCTCTTTGTTGGCGTGCTCCAGAATGGGGCCTGCGGAGAGGTCATCAAACAGCACGGCCCCGGCCTTTTGCAGGCGGTCCACCGCCTTCAGGGTGAGCAACTCGGGGTCTCCGGGACCGGAGCTTACGAAACTGACAAAGCCGGTCATGCGGAGGCCTCTGCAATCAGGTGGAAGAAGGTGCCGGTGGTGTTGCCCTTGATCGAGCCGGTTTCCGGCACGGGGTTGCCGTCTGCATCGCCAACTTGGGCGAGGGGGGCATCCGGTTCTTCCAGAATGGTGGAATAGTGGAATTCATGGCCACGCAGGCGCGCGCCGGTGTCAAAGCCCAGCATCGGGGCCTGTAAAGTCGCTTGGCGGTAGCCGAGGTGAAACTTGCGTTTCTCATAAGAGGTCACAAGCCCAAGAAGGCCCGCCATTTCGTGGCGGTTGCCCTCTTTGTCAATCAGGGCCTGACCCAGAGCCATGTAGCCGCCGCATTCGCCGTGCACCGGTTTGGTTTCAGCGTGTTTGCGCAGGCCCGCAAGGTAGGTTTTGTTGGCGGCAAGCGTGCCTGCGTGCAGCTCGGGATAGCCGCCCGGGAGCCAGACCAGATCGGCGGTGGCATCAGGGGCTTCATCGGCGAGGGGCGAGAAGGGCAGGATCTCTGCACCCGCGTTGCGCCAGCCGGTCAGCAGGTGCGGATAGGTGAAGCTGAAGGCCGCGTCCCGTGCCAAGGCAATGCGCTGGGCTGGCGGCTTGGGCAGCTGTCCTGTGCGCGCGGGGCCTGCCTTGGCGGCCGCTTTGATGGCGGCGAGGTCCACATGCTCGCGCAGGAAGGCGGCATAGCCGGTGATGGCCTCTTCCAGATCGGGATGTTCAATTGCCTGAATGAGGCCGAGGTGGCGCTCTGGCAGGGCGAGGTCTCCACGACGGGGCAGCACGCCCAGCACATTGATGCCCGCCTGATCCATGCCCAGCCGCGCAAGGCGCTCATGACGCGGGGAGGCGCAGCGGTTGAGGATCACCCCGGCAAAGGGCAGATCCGGGTTGTAGGTTTGGAAGCCAAGCGCGGTGGCGGCCGCGGATTGCGCCTGACCGCCCACGTCGATCACTAAAACAACCGGCCAGCCCATCATCAGCGCGGTTTCCGCAGAGCTGCCAAAGCCGTTTTCGCCGCGTGTGGCCACGCCGTCAAACAGCCCCATGGAGCCTTCGGCGACGATGATGTCTGCGCCTTGCGCCTGTTCTGAGATGCCGCCAGCAAGGGCGGGCGGCATGGCCCATGTGTCCAGATTGAAGGCTGGACGGCGGGCGGCGGCGTGATGGAAGGCCGGGTCAATGTAATCCGGGCCGGATTTGAAGGGCTGCACATTGAGGCCATCTTCGGCCAGCGCGCGCAGCAGGCCCAGCATCACAGTGGTTTTGCCGGTGCCGGAGGAGGGTGCGGAAATCAGGATGCCGGGGGGCATGGTGGTGGTCATGTCAGTCGTCTCCATGCTGCCAGCTCGACCACGGGCTGTCTGCGGTCTGCGGGCGATAACGGCGGTCATATTCGGTGGCGTAGAGGCAGCTTTCGTCAAAGCCTTCGCCTGCGAGGGCGGGGCCGACAAGGATCAACGCCGTGCGGGTGATGTTTTCGGTCACATCGGCCTTCAGGGTAGCGAGTGTGGTGTGGATGATCTGCTGGTCTGGCCAGCTGGCGCGGTAGACCACAGCTACCGGGCAGCCTGCGCCATAGGCTGGGGTGAGATCGGCGATCACCTGATCCAGATTGCCTATGGAGAGGTGGATTGCAAGGGTCGCGCCGGTGGTCGCGAAGTTCTTGAGCGTTTCGCCTTCTGGCATGGAGGAGGCGCGTCCCGGGGTGCGGGTCAGCACCACGGATTGCGCAAGGCCGGGCAGGGTGAGTTCCGTTTGCAAGGCTGCCGCGGCCGCGGCGAAGCTTGGTACGCCCGGTGTCACGGAGACGGGAATGCCCTCAGCGCGCAGGCGGCGGATCTGTTCGCCCATGGCGGACCAGACTGAAAGATCACCAGAGTGCAGACGCGCCACATCCTGCCCCTTTTCATGGGCCGCTTTGCATTCGGCCACAATGGCGTCCAGATCCAGCGGGGCGGTGTTGATCACGCGCGCCTCAGGCGGGCAGTGCGACAGGATGGCATCGGGCACCAGAGAGCCCGCGTATAGGCATACAGGGCAGGCGGCGATCAGGTCGCGCCCACGCAGCGTGAGCAGATCGGCAGCACCGGGGCCTGCGCCAATGAAATGAACGGTCATAGGCTGTCTCCTTGTGCGATGGCACAGGTGGCGCGGCGGTCCTGGGAAACCACGCGCTTGTGGGTAAGTTTGGCATTGATGCCAATGGCCGCCAATGCGCTAGCCTCGGCAACAGAGCCGGTGCCGCGCAGGGTTTGCACGGTGGCGGATTGTGTGGGCGTTTCCATCGCCTGTAGCGCGTCAGGAGCGAGGGCGATCACAGGCAGGGCAAGCTCTGCGGCGAAGCGTTTGAAAAGCTCCGTCTCTGCTTTGTCCTGCGGTGTAGCAAGGGCGGCCAACGCTGGGACGTCATGGCTCACCGCACAAGCCGCCAGCGCGCTGCGCAGACTGTCCAGAGTGGCTGATTGCCGAAAGCCAAAACCGGCGACATTCATTTGATCACGCTCCATTGCACAATGGGATAGCTGGACTTCCAGCCCCGTTTGCGGCCCAGAGGAGTGGCATGGGCGAGCTCAATACGCAAGAGCTCGCCGCCATGTGCGCTGTGCCAATTGGCCAGTAAGACTTCGGCCTCCAAAGTCACTGCATTGGCCACAAGGCGGGCACCTTGGGGCATTTTTTGCCAAACCGTTTGCAGCATCTCTTCACTGACGCCGCCACCGATGAAAACAGCATCGGGCTGCGCAAGCCCTTCGAGGGCTTCGGGGGCACCACCGGTGACCACGGTGAGGCGGTCCACACCAAGATTTGCGGCATTTGCGCGGATGCGTGCGGCGCGCTCCGGGTTGATTTCGACGCTGGTGGCCTCTGTGCGCGGATGGGCGAGCAGCCACTCAATGGCGATGGAGCCTGAGCCACCACCGATGTCCCAGAGGTGCTCCCCGGGCAAGGGGGCCAGAGCAGAGAGCGTCAATGCGCGGATCGGGCGTTTGGTGATCTGACCGTCGTTGTCAAAGAATTGGTCTGGGCGTCCGGAAGCCTGCGGCAGCGCGTCGGTGCCTTTGGCGTCAAGCGCGACTGACACGGGATGTGTGATCTCTGTCAAAGTCATGGCATTGGCTGTAGTGTGTCGAATGCGTGCACGCGGACCGCCCAAGGCTTCCAACACAGTGAGATCGCTGGCGCCAAAGCCAATGTCGCTTAGCCAAGCGGCAAAATCGGCAACCGCGGCCCCGTCGCGCAGTGTGACAATGGCGCGCTCCCCGGTGGCAAGATGGGGGCGCAGCCGCGCGAAAGGCGCGGCATGTAAGCCCATCGTAAGGGTCTGCTCCAGAGGCCAGCCCAAGATCGCGGCGGCCAGTGCCATGGTTGAGGGCGCCGGCAGGCTGCGCCATTCACCTGCACTCAAGTGTTTGGTCAGACTGCCGCCTGCGCCGTGCCAGAAGGGATCGCCGGAGGCCAGAACCACAGTTTTGCGCCCGCGTTGCTGCATGAGGATCGGTACACCATCGGCAAAAGGCACCGGCCAGACAATGGTCTCACACCTCAGATCCGGCAACAGCGACAGATGGCGCGCCGCCCCCATCACCACTTCTGCCTCAGACAGAGCTTTGAGACTTGCAGGTGCCAGCCCATCTGGGCCATCTTCGCCGAGCCCGACAATGGTTAGCCACGGATTATCAGACATGACAGCCAAACTCCTTCTTCTCGGTGGCACAACCGAGGCCAGCCAGCTGGCCCGCCTTTTGGCCGAACGGGGCGTAGATGCGGTGTATTCTTATGCGGGGCGTGTGGCCAGCCCCAAGGCGCAGCCCTTGCCAACGCGGGTCGGCGGTTTTGGCGGTGTGGCTGGGCTTGTGCAGTATCTGCGCGAGCATAGCATCACCCATGTGGTGGACGCCACGCATCCTTTTGCAGCGCAGATGAGCTGGAATGCTTACGAGGCCTGTGAGCAAGCGGGGGTGGTGCTCTGTGCGCTGACCCGGCCAGCGTGGGAGGCGGTGGAGGGCGACCGTTGGCAGCATGTGGAGGATATTCAGGGGGCTTTGGCCGCGCTGCAGGGCGTGCCCAAACGTGTCCTTCTTGCGCTTGGCAAGCTGAACCTGCCCGCCTTTGTGGCACAGCCGCAGCATCACTATGTGTTGCGCCTTGTGGATACGCCGGATGTGGCACCGCCTTTGCCGCATCACACCGTGGTGGTGGCCCGTGGGCCGTTTGATCTGGCCGGAGACCGCGCGCTCATGCAGAGCCACGCGATCGACGTGGTGGTATGCAAAAACGCGGGCGGTATCGGTGCCGAAGCGAAGCTGCACGCCGCGCGAGAGCTGGGATTGCCGGTGGTCATGATTGACCGCCCCGCGCTGCCGCCTCGGCCTGAAATCAGTTCGGCAGAAGCGGTTTTGCAGCACATGGGGCTGTGACATTGGCATGGTCCAGCGTTGCGCTGTCATTTCTCAACAGAGCGTGGCGTGTAAACAAAAGGCGCGCCATCCCGCTCAATGATCCGGGTCTGGCTTGATCCCAAGAGCACCACGGTGCGCATGTCGGCCATATCCGGGGTTGTCTCTTGAAGTGGGACAATCTTGATCGTTTGATCTGGGCGCGACACGTTGCGGGCAAAAATCATGGGCCGATTATCGGCGCAGGCGTCTTTGAGTGCAGTCAGGGCTTTTTCAAACCCTTCAGGGCGGGATTTGGAGCGCGGATTGTAAAACGCCATGGCGAAATCTGCCTCAGCAGCAAGGCGCAGGCGTTTTTCGATCAGGGCCCAGGGCTTGAGGTTGTCACTGAGATTGATGGCACAGAAGTCATGACCCAAAGGCGCGCCACAGGCGGCGGATGCTGCGAGCATGGCTGTGATGCCGGGCAGCACGCGAATGTCCAGATTGCGCCATTCAGGGGCACCGTGCTCCACCGCTTCGTAGACAGCGGCGGCCATGGCAAAGACCCCCGGGTCGCCGGAAGACACAACCACCACGCGTTTGCCTTCGCTGGCCATTTCCAGCGCATGTTGCGACCTGTCAATTTCCACGCGGTTGTCCGATGGGTGCAGAGTGAGGTTCGAATTTTGCGCCACGCGTTCCACATAGGGAATATAGCCCACAGCATCTGTTGCTTCTGCCAGAGCGGCTTGTACCTGTGGTGTCACGAGTGCATCGTCACCGGGGCCAATGCCCACAATCTGCACCCAGCCTTTTGATCCCGTGCTCATGGGCGGCGTCCCTGTCCGTGCACAACGATGATGGAAAAATAAGGGGTCACATCTTCGGTCATTTCCGAAAGTTTCAGGACGTTTTGATTTGGCATGGTGGCGTATTGCACGATCCATGCATCGTTATAACGGCCTGCGGATTTGAGCGCGGAGATGACTTTCTCAAAATTTGTGCCGATTTTCATCACCACCAGCGCATCGGTGCGGGCGATATAATCGGTGAGCGTGTCTTCGGGCAGGGTGCCCGTCAGCACGGTCAGAACATCATCCCCCCAAGTGATGGGCGCGGCGGTTGCTGTCCAGGCGCCCGACATGCCGGTGATGGCAGGCACCACTTTCACAGGCACCACGTTGCGTACGCGCTCATAGATATGCATGAACGACCCGTAGAAAAACGGATCGCCTTCGCAGAGCACAACCACGTCATCGCCGCGCTGGGCGAGCGTGATCAAGTGTTGCGTGACCTCTTCGTAGAACTCAGAGAGCATTTCATTATAGCGTGGATCAGACAGAGGGATTTCCGTCGTGACGGGATATTCCATTGGAAATTCCACCACAGTGTCTGGCAAAAGCCCTTCCACAATCTGGCGTGCCTGACCTTTGCGGCCAGCCTTGCGAAAAAACGCTACATGTTTGGCTCCGGTCAACAACCGATGCGCGCGTACGCTCATCAGATCCGGATCGCCGGGGCCAAGGCCGACGCCATGGATTGTGCCAACCGCGCTCATTCTTTGCGGCTCGCAATGGCGTTGATGGCGGCCACGGTCATGGCAGAGCCGCCAAGGCGGCCTTCAACAATCATGCAGGGGACGGGTTGATCGGCAAAAAGTGCGTCTTTGCTTTCTTTGGCACCGATAAAGCCCACAGGACAACCGATGATGGCAGCTGGGCGCGGGCACTCTGGATCTTCGAGCATGTTGAGCAGGTGGAACAGCGCCGTTGGGGCATTGCCGATGGCCACGATCGCGCCGCCAAGACGATCGCGCCAATGTTCAAGCGCAGCCGCCGAGCGCGTGTTGCCCATTTCTTTGGCCAGATCGTAGATCCCGTCGGCATGTAGGGTGCAGATCACCTCGTTGTCGGCTGGCAATCGGGGGCGGGTGACCCCTTCAGACACCATACGGGCATCGCAAAAGATCGGCGCGCCATTTTCCATCGCCGTGCGGGCGGCTGCGACCATGCCGGGGGTGAATTTCACGAACTTCTCAAGCCCCACCATGCCTGCGGCGTGGATCATGCGCACGACAACTTGTTCTTCGTCTTTGTCAAATTCAGAGAGTTCCGCTTCGCGCCGGATGGTTGCAAAGCTCTCATCATAAATGGCCTGACCATTTTTTTCATATTCGTAGGGCACTAAAGCTCTCCTCGGGCTTTCATGAGGGTGCGCGGCGCAAGGCCATATTTTTTTGGGGAATCCCATGCGCGGCCATTTTTGACAAGATCAAAGACGCCGTCGTGGCCCACAAGTGTGGTGCTGCAAGCTTGTGGATGCGCACAACCTTTGGCGCAACCGGAGACATGCAGCGGGCCTTTGATTTCAGAAGCGAGCGCGCGTGCGAGATCGCGGGTTTCCACAGTGGAGGATGTGCAAAGCGGTGCGCCGGGGCAGGCATCGGTATGCAGCAGCGGGTCATTTGCACGGGTGATAAATGCGTCGGTCTCAACGGCCTCTGCGCTCTCAAGCAAGAACAGACGCCATGGCGTGACCCGCAGGGCGGTTGCTTTGCTGGCCTGCATGACATGTTTCAGAACGCGTGCTTCGATCTGACCAAAAGCGGCTCCCAAGACGGCACCAAGTGGTGTGTCTCCGGGTGTTAAAGCAGGTGCAGAGGCGGAGGGCAGCACGGCTTGCCAATCTGCGGGCAGAGGATTGCGGGCCGCATGCGGCGCCATACGGCGGCTTTTGATGCCGCCGGTGTCCACAAACCAATGTGCCATTTCAATCAGCGCATCCACCGCGTTGTCTGCCGTGATCGCACGGCCGCGTGACGCGCCATCTGCGCGCAGAAGAAGGGCACCGTTGCTGTCGCGCTCAAAGCGGAAATCAGCGGAATTTTTTGTGAACTGCGGCGCGCCATCAATGTCGATAGCATAACCCATTTTGGCTGGCAGTTCTGGCAAATCTGCCAAGCGACGCATAAGCGCATGCGCGATCTGTGTGGTGCTGTCCCCTTCAGTCCAAAGCGGGGGTATCAAGATATTGCGACGGCTTTCCAGAAGTGGGTCATCCGGAAGCAAATCCAAGGCTGCCAAGCGCTCAAGCACAGCTGTGTGATTTGCCTCAGTCACGCCCCGAATTTGCAGGTTTGCACGGCTTGTGAGGTCAATCAGTCCGGAACCAAAGGAGAGTGCGGTGTCACACAGGCCGGTCACTTGATCTGCGGTCAAACGGGCCAAGACAGGGCGCACGCGGACGACCAATCCATCGCCCGACATCATCGGTCTGTAGGCACCGGGGCACCAGCCTTTTGCCTCTGGACGACTCATGAGGCCTGTTCCAGATCCGCCAGAATGGAATTGCGGCGGGTGACCCAGAGGCCAGCGGCATGTAGTGCGGCAAAGCGGTCTCGCATGGCGGCAAGGGCCTGTGGATTTTCGCGTTCCAGAAAGGCCACGATGTCTTCATTGCCTAGTGTGGCATCATGATAGGCGTCAAACAGCTGCGGGGGGACGGCTCCTGCGAGATTGGCAAAAGCCCCCATGTGATCCAGCGTTGCCGCAATCTCCGCCCCGCCACGGAAGCCATGACGCATCATGCCGGCCAGCCAATCGGGGTTGCTGGCGCGGGCATGTACCACCCGGGCGATTTCTTCGGTCAGGCTGCGCGCGCGCGGGGCTTCTGGATTGGTGTTGTCCACGTGATAGAGATTGGCTTGCCCACCTGTGATTTTCTGTGCGGCTGCAAAGCCAGCTTCGTGAGCCGCGTAGTCAGAGGCGACAAGTACATCTGTTTCCGGCAGATCCTGTAGGTGCACAAAGCTGTCTGCGGCGCTGACGCGATCACGGATGCCAGCGGCGTCTTTCGTGATCTTGTCGCCATCAAACGCATAGGAGGAGGCGTTGAGCCAAGCTTCACCTGCAGCTTTGCGCCCCTCATCAGAGTAGTTTTCAATCTCGCTGCCCATGCCGAGCCCATAGCTGCCGGGCGCGGGGCCATAGACGCGCGGTGCCGTGATACGGCCTGCGAAAGGGTTCCAATCGGCGGCTTCATCGCGTTCGGCCAATGCTTTGACTGCCTGACCAAACAGGGTAGAGAGCGTGGGGAACACGTCGCGAAACAGGCCAGAGACCCGCAGGGTGACGTCAATGCGGGGCCGATCAAGAAGGGTGATGGGCAGAATTTCCACGCCAGACACACGCTCAGAGCCTTCGTCCCAGACAGGTTTCGCGCCCAAAAGATGCAACGCCATGGCGAATTCTTCGCCTGCGGTGCGCATGGTCGCGCTGCCCCATAGATCCACGATCAGATTTTTGGGATAGTCGCCTTCTTCCTGAAGATGGCGGCGCACCAGCTCTTCGGCCAGCTTCACGCCCTGCGCATAAGCGGAACGCGACGGCACGGAGCGCGGGTCGGTTGTGAAAAGGTTGCGGCCAGTGGGCAAAACATCATTGCGGCCCCGATAAGGGGAGCCGGAGGGGCCAGCCTCGATCCGTTTGCCACTAAGCGCGCGCAACAGCGCGCTGCGTTCTGCTTTCGCGGATGGCGCGGCGTCAAAGCTGCCCGCCTCTTGGGGTGGGCGGCCATAGACATGCAGGCCGTCGCCGAACTGACTTTCTTTGATGTCACAGACAAACGTATCAATGCGGGTGATTGCCTCGGCCAGACAGGTGGCCTCATCCAGTCCCAGCTCAGCCTGCAGGCCAAGTGCGTCGGCTTCGTCGCGAATGTCACTTTGCAAACGATCCCGGCGTTTGGGATCCAGGCCATCCGCATTTGAGAACTCATCCAGCAGGGTTTCCAACCGCGCAAATCTTTGCGGCGTGGCGCTGGTTTTGAGCGGCGGTGGCACATGGCCGAGTGTCAGCGCATTGATGCGGCGCTTGGCTTGCGCGGCTTCGCCGGGGTCATTGACGATAAACGGGTAGATCACTGGCAGATCCCCGATCAGCGCTTCGGGCCAGCAGGTTTCTGAAAGCGCAACGGATTTGCCCGGCAGCCATTCCAACGTGCCATGCGCGCCGACGTGGATCAAAGCATCTGCGGCGATCGTCTCGCGCAGCCAAAGATAAAAGGCGACATAGCTGTGGCGCGGCACACGGGAGAGATCGTGGTATTCATCTTCGCGCAGGTGATCGCTGCCGCGCTCTGGTTGCAGCGCAATCAGCAGCTTGCCACGGCGCACGGCTTTGAAATGGAAAGACCCGTCCACCAAGGAAGGATCGTCGCTTGGTGCGCCCCATGCTGCGGTCAGATTATCCTTCAGGGAGGCTGGAAGTTTTTCCAGTGCGCGAACATAGTCTTTGAGCGGCCATGAAAGGGTGTCGTGCAGCAGGGCGTCTTGCAGCGCTGGCTGTGCCTCATGTGAGACGTCAAAACCGGCCTCGTCCAGATCTTGGATGATGGCATCAACGCTTGCCAATGGATCCAGTCCTACCGCGTGGGCCATGTTCCAGTCTTTGCCAGGGTAGGTGCTCAGCACGCAGGCAATCTGTTTGTTTGGATTGACTTTTGCGCCAAGGGCAATCCAGCGTTCCACCTTGTCGGCAACGGCGCGGATGCGTTCAGGCTGCGCGCGGTGGGCAAAGCGGGAGTATTCCAGTGCCGGGTCTTTTTTGCCCGGCTCTTTGAAGGAGCTGACGCCTGCGAAGAGACGGCCGTCCACTTCTGGCAAAACAACATGCATCGCCAGATCAGAGGGCGCGAGGCCGCGTTCTGACTCTGCCCAAGCTTTTTTGCGGGATGTGGCAAGCGCCACCTGAAAAACCGGGGCCTCGGTGGCATCCAGAGGCGAGGTGCCGCTGTCGCCCTTGCCGGAAAAGGAGGTGGCGTTGACGATCGCAGCGGGCTGCAAATCTTGTAGGGTCTGCGCCAGCCATTTCGCGCTATCAGGCACCTTGAGCGACGGGGCAAAGAGCCCGATGACATCAAAGCCGCGCGCGCGAAATTCTGCAAACATCGCCTCAATCGGGGCCGTATCGGCAGAGCTGACATAAGCGCGATAGAATGTAATGGCCACCAGAGGCTTGTTGGGATCCCGCGCTTGCAGCGGATCGGTCAGCCCTTGTTCTGGTGTCCAGCCGCCGTGGGGGGGCAGCGTCTTTGAGCCCATGACCGGCTTGGCATAGAGACCGGCCGCCAGCGCAAGCTGTGCCAGCGCTGCCTGCGCGGCAATTGCGCCGCCCGTGTCACAGAGATGTGTCAGCCGATGCAGGGTGGAGACGGGCAGTGTTGAGGTCTCGTCCAAACGTTCATCAGGGCGCCCATCAGCAGGCAAAACGGCCAGCGCAATGCCTTTTTCCTGTGCCAGCGCGCGCACCTGTTGAATGCCATATTGCCAATAAGAGATGCCGCCAATGAGGCGGATCAGAATGGCCTTGGCACCTGACAATGTCTGTTCCACGTAAGTGTCGACAGACAGAGGGTGTTTCAAAGCTGTCAGATTGGCCAGCCGCAGCGTGGGCAAATCCCCGTTGCTGCGGTGCCAGCCCGCCGCGAAAGCCCCCAGATCACTGTCTGAGAAAGACAGCACGACAAGATCGGCCGGGGTTTGACCCAGATCCATCGGGGTGTCGGCCTCATCAAGGCCATGGCTTTCGCGAAAGACTACATGCATGGCGGTTTAGTCTATCAGAGCTGCGCGGATCGCTTCGACATTTACGTCACCCTGTTCCGCAATCACGACCATGCGCCCCTGACGACCTTCCTCTGGTTTCCAAGGACGATCATACTGATGCCGTACACGTGCGCCAACCGCCTGTACCAGCAGGCGCATGGGTTTGCCGGCAACCGCCGCATAGCCTTTCACACGCAAGATATTCTGATCTTTGGCCATTTTTTCGATTTTGGCGGCAAATGTGGCCGGATCAGACTGCTCAGGTACATCCACGACAATGCTGTTGAACGCGTCATGATCGTGGTCGTGATCATGATGGTGATGCTCATCGTCGTGCTCATGGTCATGGTCGTGATGGTGATGATGGTCTTCGTGGTGTGACGGGCGCGCGTCGATGTCATCCTCCGCGGCTGCTTCCAATCCCAGAATCACGCGTGGATCCACCACGCCTTCTGCCACTTCCACCACAGGCAGGGTGCGCGGCGCGGCTTTCAAAACGATGTCTTTCGCCTTGGCCGTGCCTTCCGGGCCAGCAAGATCCGGTTTGGTCAAAAGCACGATGTCAGCGCAGTTGATCTGATCCTGAAACACTTCAGACAGGGGCGTTTCGTGGTCCAGACCTTCATCTGCCTCACGCTGAGCATCCACCGCGGCGACATTGCTTGCAAACCGACCATCTGCAACCGCTTCAGCATCGGCCAGCGCAATCACACCGTCCACGGTGATTTTGGAGCGGATATCGGGCCAGTCAAAAGCTTTGAGCAGGGGTTTGGGCAGCGCCAGACCAGAGGTCTCGATCAGAATATGCTCTGGGCGCGGCTCCAGTGCCATCAGGGCTTCGATGGTCGGAATGAAATCATCCGCCACGGTGCAGCAGATGCACCCATTGGCCAGTTCCAGAATGTTTTCAGCAGGGCAATCCGGGATGGCGCAGGATTTCAGGATCTCTCCGTCGACACCAACATCGCCAAATTCATTGACGATGACGGCAAGGCGCTTGCCCTGCGGGTTTTGCATCAACTCCCGCACAAGCGTGGTTTTACCAGACCCAAGAAAGCCGGTGATGACGGTGACGGGAAGTTTCTCAAGCGAGCTCATTTAGGTGGTCTCCAGTGGGGGAATGCGTGCAATGCAGTTTTTGCGGAAGTGTGTGGAGCGTTCGCGCCAAGGTACGAGACCGTCAGCGGTGGCTGCGTATTTCGTCACGCCTTCTGCGACAAGCGCCACATCCTCTGCGCCGGTAAAGTTGCCGTAGATATAGGTCCAGCGATCCGCGCCACCGCGCAGAGTGATGGAGCAGCCTTGATTGCAGTTGGAAAAACATTCAACGCCGCGCAATGTCACATTGTCCGGCAGCTCACTTGTTCCCAAAGCCTCAAACAGTTGTGTGCCGGGGCGCGGCCCTTCCACATCTGTCGGCTGTCCCGCACGGCAGGTGGTGCAGACAAGCAGTTCGACTGGAGCGGTTGCATCAGCCATGGTCATCAGTCCCTTTTCAGGAACGGGGGCACACGGGACACCTTTCTTCAGAGCCCGACACCGAAACACCCCGTCCGGTTCATGTCATTTCCGCTGGCAGGTCTCCCGGCTTGCGGATTTCAGGGACATGCCCTGACGGGCCGCCGGCCTTCCCGGAGTGCTCCAGTGGCTGTGGCGGACCTTTCCGGTCACGGTCGCGGGGGCGGCTGCGCTTTGGGCCTTGACGTCAGGCCCGTTTCACATTCCCTTTTCACCTGCTCAAAACGAGCAGAAACCAGCGACATTCCGAATGGGCAATGATCGCGGCTGTGTCAAGCGCGAACGGAGAGGCAGCATGTCTGAAAACACGGATCAGAACGAGCGTCACAAGGCCAAGATGGCAAAAATCAAAGCGGCACGAGACCGTATGATGGCCACCAAGACCGAAGAAAAAGGCTTGATCATCGTGCACACGGGACCCGGAAAAGGCAAAAGCTCTTCGGGATTTGGCATGATCATGCGCTGTATCGCCCATGACATGCCTGTGGCCGTGGTGCAGTTCATCAAAGGCGCGATGGCTACTGGCGAACGGGCCTTTCTGGAAGAGCATTTCCCTGAAGAAGTCAAATTTCATGTGTCAGGGGAAGGTTTTACCTGGGAGACGCAAGATCGCGAGCGTGATATTGCCAAAGCAGAGGCCGGCTGGGAGCTGGCCAAAGAGCTGATCCGAGATCCCAAGAACCGCTTCGTGATGCTGGATGAAATCAACATCGCGCTGCGCAATGATTATCTGAACATCGATGATGTTGTGGATTTTCTACTGAGTGAAAAGCCTGCGATGACTCACGTTCTTTTGACCGGGCGCAACGCCAAGCCGGAGCTGATTGAGGCCGCTGATCTGGTCACCGAGATGACTTTGCTGAAACACCCCTTCCGCGATGGCATCAAAGCGCAGGCGGGGGTGGAGTTCTAGCAGTGCTGATCGCGCATCTCCCCGCAGGATATCTTGCGGCCAAGGGAGCGCAGGGTGCTGGCGCGTCAAAAGCGGTTTTCTGGGGCATTTTGCTGGGCAGTATCGCGCCGGATTTTGACATGCTCTGGTTCTTTTTTGTGGATAGCCAAAGCACACATCATCACGACTACCTGACCCACAGGCCGATACTTTGGGCGGGTTTGCTCTTGTTTGGGCTTCTACTCCGGCGCCCGTTTCTGATCGCGGTGGGGTGTGGCGCACTGTTCCATCTGATGCTTGATAGTATTGCTGGTAAGGTAAGCTGGGGCTGGCCGTTTTTTGAGGGAGCGACGACGCTTGTGACGGTGCAGGCGACGCAGGGTCATTGGATAAAATCCTTCATGGCTCATTGGACGTTTAAGGTGGAATGTCTGATCGTGCTTGTTGCTGTGGCAGTGTATTTACGGTCAACTTTTAAAGGAAAATCAGAATGATAAAACGCCTTCTGACCGAATTTGGCATGGGGACTTCGCTGCGCCGTCAGGATTATACCGAGGCGGCAAGTCGCGCGGTGAAAGATGCGTTGTGGCACAATTCGATCAACCTCGCAGAGCTGTTTGGCAAAGACAAATCGGAGATGATCATCACTGTTGAGGTCGCGGTGCAGCAGCCGGAACAGCTCGACACAGAGGTGATCGCGGCGATCTTTCCTTATGGCCAAGTCACTGTAAAGGCGGTGAAAGGTGGGCTGGATGTGCCGCGCACGGATGGCGGCAATCCGACCGTGATGGCCAATGTCGCCATTTCCGTGGCGCTTGATGTGGAGGATGTGGCATGAGCGAGCAGCGTTTCATCATCGAAATGGGCATGGGCAACGACCAATACGGCCAAGACTACACAAAAGCGGCTGCGCGGGCGATTGAGGATGCCATTCGGCATTCGTCGATTCCGCTGTTTGCGGCTTTGGGCAAGGATCCCAAAGAGATGCGGGTGCAGGTGACCGTGGGCGTGCAAGCGCCAGAGCAAGTGGATTGCGCCGCGCTTGTGGAAAAACTGCCGCGCGGCCGGGCCGAAGTGAAGGCCGTGTTTGGTGGGATGAATGTGACCAATCCAGATGATGGCAATGTGCTGGTCATCGCCTCGGCGGCGGTGGAAGCGTTTTTGCCCAAGCAGGTGTGACATGAGCAAAGCGCTTATGATTCAAGGCACTGGCTCCAATGTTGGTAAGTCCATGCTGGTCGCGGGGCTGTGTCGGGCTGCGGTGAAACGCGGGCTGTCGGTGGCACCGTTTAAGCCACAGAACATGTCCAACAATGCGGCGGTGACCTCTGATGGCGGGGAGATCGGGCGGGCGCAGGCGCTGCAAGCGATGGCCTGTTGTAAGGCGCTGACGGTGGATATGAATCCGGTTCTGCTGAAGCCAGAGACAGATGTGGGCGCTCAGGTTGTGGTGCAGGGCAAACGGCTGACCACGGCAAAGGCGCGAGACTACGCCAAGCTGAAACCGCAGTTGATGGAGGCGGTGCTTGAAAGCTTCAACCGCTTGAAATCTAAAAACGATCTGGTGATTGTGGAGGGGGCAGGCAGCCCGGCAGAGGTGAACCTGCGCCGGGGAGACATTGCCAATATGGGCTTTGCGCAGGCTGCAGATGTGCCTGTTGTGCTGGCCGGAGACATCGACCGGGGCGGCGTGATTGCACAGGTCATTGGCACGCAGGCGGTGATCTCTGAGGAAGATGCCGTCAAGGTTGCCGGGTTTATGATCAACAAATTTCGGGGCGATCCCAGTTTGTTTGATGACGGCTATGACTTCATCAAAGAACGTACTGGATGGTCTGGGTTCGGCGTGTTGCCCTATTTTGGGGATGCGTGGAAACTGCCCGCAGAAGATGCGCTGGACATCAAAAATGCCAAGCGCGACGGGGGGCTGAAGGTGGTGTGCCTTGGCCTGTCGCGGATTGCCAATTTTGACGATCTTGACCCGCTGGCACAGGAACCCGGCGTGTCGCTGACCATGCTGCGCGCAGGCGCGCCGATCCCCGGCGATGCCGATGTGGTGATCATTCCGGGCAGCAAATCCACCCGTGGTGATCTGGCGTTTCTGCGTGCGCAGGGGTGGGATATTGATCTTGCCGCGCATGTGCGTCGTGGCGGGCATGTGCTTGGGATTTGTGGAGGATATCAAATGCTTGGCGTTTCTGTGCGGGATCCGGATGGGATTGAGGGGCCTACAGGGGAGACCGAAGGGCTGGGGCTCTTAAATGTGGTCACGGAGATGACAGCGGACAAGCGGCTGACCGAAACAGAGGCAGTGCATGTGGCCTCCGGGCAGAGCTTTTGTGGCTATGAAATCCACATAGGACGAACCGATGGAGAGGACCGTGCGCGCCCCTTTGCGCGGGTGGCTGGGCGTGATGAAGGGGCGGTGTCTGCGAATGGGCGGATCAGCGGCAGCTATCTGCATGGGATGTTTCGCGATGACGGGTTCCGCGCGGCTTGGCTGTCTGCACTTGGGGCAGAAGCGGGACAGGTTGGATATGACTCCACAGTGGAGGCTGTTTTGGACGATCTGGCGGCGCATATGGAGCGCCATCTGAATGTGGAGGCTTTGCTGGGTGTGGCTCGATAACTTCTTGCCTCCGGCGGGGATATTTACAGTCAAATGAAGGGTTTAGAGGTCTTTTCTTAGGGCGCGCACGGACGTGCCGTGGGCAGATTTGAAGGCGCGGGCGAAGCTTGTGGGGCTGGAAAACCCGGTCAGCAGGGCGATGTCGCGGACAGGAAGGGTGGTGTCCGTGGCCAGGCGCAGGGCCTCTTCCAGTCGCATGCGTAGGTAGACGGCTTGTGGTGTGGCCTGAAGATGGGATTGGAACGTCAGTTCCAATGTGCGTGTGGAGAGACCCAGAAGCTGAGCGATTTCGGTGATTTTCTTTGGTGCATCAAGGGATTGGCTCATTATGTCCAGCGCCTTGGTCATCTGAGGGTGGTGGTGGATGGCGCGTGGCAAAGAGATCGGGCGCTGGGCGCTGGCGGGCATTGGATCATAGAGAAAGGCACTGCTGACACGGCGGGCCAGATCGGCACCGTAGCGGGTTTCGATCAGGTAGAGCATCATGTCGATACAGGGGCTGGCGCCGCCGGATGTGGCGAAGCGGCCGGAGAGGCAGAAGCGATCACGAATTGTGGTAACATTCGGAAATTTAATGGAGAATTCCTCTATGTCTTCCCAGTGTGTGGTGGCGGTGTGGCCGTCCAGAAGCCCGGCCTGCGCAAGAAACCAAGGGCCGCCGTCGATGGCGGCGATGGTGGCACCGCTGGCATAGAGGCGGCGCAATGAGGCGAGCAGGCGCGGCGTGGCTTGCTCTTTGAGACGAAAGCCCGCAACCACCAGAAGCAGATCGCAGGAGAGCAGCTGTTCGATGGCTAAGCCGTTGATCTGCAATCCACTTGTCAACGTCGCCGGGGCTTCTGTGGCGGTGTAGAACTGCCAGCGAAATACCGTTTTTCCGGCGCGGCGGTTGGCGGCGCGCATCGGGTCTACTGTGGCGGCAAAGCTCAGCGTGTTGCAGTCATCCAAGACCAGAATGGCAGTATTCAGCGGCGCTGGGTTGGGATGAAAAATATTGGGTTCTGCGGATTTTGACATATCATTTGCGTAAAGTGAAAACTGTTGCGTGGCAAGCGGGGTACAGTTGGGTCAGATGTCAGAAAGGAATCACCATGCCGCTGCAAATGAATCGTGAGGTTTTCATCACCTGTGCCGTAACCGGATCGGGCGGAACGCAGGATCGCAGCCCGCATGTGCCGCGTAGCCCCAAGCAGATTGCCGAGAGTGCGATTGCCGCAGCGAAAGCAGGCGCGGCGGTGGTGCATTGCCATGTGCGTGACCCGGACACCGGTGCGCCGAGCCGCGATTTGGGGCTTTATCGCGAGGTGACAGACCGCATCCGCGACAGCGAAGTCGATATGGTGTTGAACCTGACCGCCGGCATGGGCGGTGACATGGTGTTTGGCGGTGTGGAGACCCCGCTGCCCACCGTGGCGGGCACCGATATGGTGGGGGCCACCGAGCGGGTGGCGCATGTGGCGGAATGCCTGCCGGAGATCTGCACATTGGATTGCGGCACGATGAACTTTGCCGAGGCCGACTATGTGATGACCAACACACCGGGCATGCTGACGGCGATGGGAAAAATGATGACAGATCTGGGGGTTAAGCCCGAGATTGAGGCCTTTGACACTGGGCATCTTTGGTATGCCAAACAGCTGGTCAAAGATGGCGTGCTGGAGCCCAATGCGCTTGTGCAGCTCTGCATGGGCGTGCCGTGGGGCGCACCGGATGATCTCAACACCTTTATGGCGATGGTCAACAATGTGCCGGACGACTGGACGTTTAGCGCGTTTTCTCTGGGTCGCAATCAGATGGCCTATGTCGCGGCTGCGGTGCTGGCGGGTGGCAATGTGCGCGTGGGGCTGGAGGACAACCTGTGGCTCGACAAAGGGGTGCTGGCGGAAAACTGGCAGCTTGTGGAGCGTGCGGGCACGATCATTGAGAACATGGGCGCGCGAGTGATTGGCCCGGCGGAAGTGCGCGAAAAGCTTGGCTTGGTGAAACGCGCGCCGAAGGGCTGAGGCCTTGCAGGAGTGCGGCGCAACAGCTGCGCGCGGCGGGGTAAGCTTTGCTGGCTTTTGGGCCCACCGCGCGCTGTTTGGCCAAAAACACAACACGTCGGTATTGCGTCGGTATCCCTACGGTATTGCGTCGGTGCCAAAAACGGCCCTTGAGTCGGCGGTGCAATGGTTAAGAAAGGCCGTTGCGCGGCCTTTTTTGCGCGCGGCAGAGCGGCGGGTTTCAGGCGGGTTTGATCCGGCACAGGAAGCAGTTGTTGGAGGCGCTGCGCACATCGACAAAGGCGATGTCGTCCCGCGCAAGCAGGCTGGCGGCGTAGGCGCTGATCTCTGCTGTCGGGGTGATCTGGCCGGTGCCGTAGACAATGCGCTCATCAGAACTGTAGCCGCGGACAATATGGCTGGGCGCGCTCAGGATCGCCGGAAGG
This sequence comes from Shimia sp. R11_0, assembly GCF_017744035.1. Taxonomy (NCBI): domain Bacteria; kingdom Pseudomonadati; phylum Pseudomonadota; class Alphaproteobacteria; order Rhodobacterales; family Roseobacteraceae; genus Shimia; species Shimia sp. R11_0. The sequence goes on from NZ_JAGHQY010000008.1 coordinate 70,625, forward strand.
GCGGCGCTTGGCAGCGTGCCTGCGCAGCTCTCACAGAGATAGATCGGGCCGGTTTCGGTAAAGGCATTCTGCCCTTTAAAGGGGCGGTGGGCCAGTGTGAGGAACGGCTGCCCAGCGGCGGTTTCAGTAAGACAGGACCGGCAGGGATGTCCGGGACCGTCACAGATCGCGTGCTCGACAGGGTTACCGTAGGAATCGATGCGGCTGTCGCGAATTGCGGCCACGGTGGCTCTGGGAAGCGGGTGAAATTGAATAGTCATAATGTGTCTCCTTTTGGACGGGAGACTATGGGGCACCCTGAGATGCAGCGACCCGGATCATGCGGAAAAGACGTGGGATGGCGATGAGGGGCAAGGCACTGAGCTTCAAACAGAGAACACCATCTCATAAGCCAAATGGAAACTATTGTATTGCCCGGATGACTCGGGTCTACCTGACTTCATTTGCAAACAGACTTCCGGAAAGACCTCCATGTTTTTTATCCTAACTATGGCATTTTTGATCGGCGCGATGTCCGCCTTGGTGAGCTACCTTCAATATGATGCGGCGTGGTGGAAAGGCCTATTGGGGGCTGCGCTAATGATTGGGGCTTCTCTGGGCATCGCGTCCTGGGCGACTGCGCCTGAAGTGGCTGTGGGCGATCAGGTCATCCTCGCAGCGGGGATGTTGATCTGGTGCGGGGCAATCACGGCGCTTGTAGTGGTGGCCACGCTGGTGGCGCGCAGGCGTTTTTCAGAACGACAAACAGTGACAGCTGCTTTCTTTGGGGGCGCAGCATTATTTGTAATCGCTCTATTTGGGCTCAACTAATGAACTGGAACATGACATGACAAAGACAGCAGCGGTCATTGGCGGCGGGGTTATTGGCGGCGGATGGGCCGCGCGGTTTTTGCTCAATGGCTGGGATGTGCGGGTGTTTGACCCGGACCCGGAGGCGGAGCGCAAGATTGGTGAGGTGATTGCCAATGCGCGGGTGAGCCTGCCGGGGTTGAGCGACACGGCCTTGCCTGCCGAGGGGGCGCTCACCTTTCATGAGACCATGTCAGAGGCTGTGGACGGTGCGGCTTGGATTCAGGAGAGCGTACCGGAGCGGCTGGAGCTGAAGCGGAAGGTATATCAGACGCTGCAGGAGCATTGCGACGAGGACGCCATCATTGGCAGCTCCACCAGTGGGTTTAAGCCGAGCGAATTGCAGGGCTGCGCCTCGCGGCCTGCGCAGATTGTGGTGACCCATCCGTTTAATCCGGTCTATCTGATGCCGCTGGTTGAAGTGGTGCCCACCGAGAAAAACCCACCAGAGATGGTGGCGCGGGTGAAGGAGATCCTGACCGGTGTGGGCATGTTCCCGCTGCATGTGCGCAAGGAGATTGATGCCCATATTGCGGATCGCTTCCTTGAGGCGGTGTGGCGTGAGGCGCTTTGGCTGGTGAAAGACGGGATTGCCACCACCGAGGAGATTGATGAGGCGATCCGCATGGGCTTTGGCATTCGCTGGGCGCAGATGGGGCTGTTTGACACCTATCGCGTGGCGGGCGGTGAGGCTGGGATGAAGCATTTCATGGCGCAGTTTGGCCCCGCTTTGGAATGGCCTTGGACCAAGCTGATGGATGTGCCGGAGTTCACCGAAGAGTTGGTGGATCTGATCGCAGGGCAGTCTGATGAACAGTCTGGCCATATGAGCATTCGCGAGATGGAGCGCATTCGCGACAACAACCTTGTGTCGATGATGCGGGCCTTGAAAGCGCAGGACTTTGCCTCTGGCGTGGTGCTGAACAAACATGACGCAAAGCTCTCTGCCGAGGCGGGCATGGTGCGCAAGGCGAGTGAGATTGCGGACCCGAGGCAGCCGATTGTAACGGTGCGTCGGGCGGTGCCGATCGACTGGCTGGATTACAACGGGCATATGACCGAGAGCCGCTATCTGCATGCTTTTGCCGATGCCACTGACCGGCTGATGGAGATCATTGGTTGTGATCAGGCCTATATCGCCACAGGCGGGAGCTTCTTCACCGCGGAGACCCATATCCGGCATATTGACGAGACCCATTTGGGCAGCGTGATTGAGGTGCGCACCCGCGTGCTGATGGGCGAAGGCAAGAAGATGCATGTTTGGCATGAGATGTATGCCGGGGAGAAACTCCTGGCGACGGGGGAGCATATTCTGATCCATGTGAGCCTTGAGACCCGCCGTCCTGCGCCGTTTAGCGCAGAGATCGCGGCCAATCTGAAGATGATCTGTGACGCGCAGGCGGAGCTGCCTGCCCCAGAAGGTGCTGGGCGCTATGTAGGGCAGCCGCGATGAGTGGGCGGGTTCTGATCACAGCGGGGGCCTCTGGGGTTGGCTTTGCCATGGCGGAGGCTTTTGCGCGTGATGGCTGGCAGGTGTGGATTGCAGATGTGGATGGTGCGGCCTTAGCTGCCGCGCCTCAGAATTGGCGCAAAACTGAGATGAGCGTCACCGACGAAGACGCTGTTTCTGCGTTATTTTCTGAGATTGGCGCGACTTGGGGCGGTTTGGATGCGCTTTGCGCAAATGCCGGTGTTGCTGGGCCTACTGCGGCAGTGGAGGATATAAATCTGCAGGACTGGCAGGCCTGTGTGGCGGTCAATCTGGAAGGGGCGTTTCTGGCGGCAAAATATGCGGCGCCGATGATGAAGGCGGCGGGCCGGGGTGCGATTGTGGTCACCAGCTCTACGGCGGGGCAATATGGCTATCCCTATCGTGCGCCCTATGCGGCGGCCAAATGGGCGGTAATTGGATTGACCAAGACGCTGGCGATGGAACTGGGGCCGCATGGGGTGCGGGCGAATGTGATCTGCCCCGGTGCGGTGGAAGGGCCGCGCATGGAAGGCGTGCTGGCGCGGGAAGCGGCGGCCAAGGGCATGACGCGCGATCAGGTCTATGAGGGCTATGCCTCTGGCACGGCGCTGGGGGCGTTTGTGGAAGGCCGGGATGTTGCGGATATGGCCGCGTTTCTGGCGTCTGACAAGGCGCGGATGATCAGCGGGCAGGTGATTGCGGTGGATGGGTTTACCATCAACCCGGACCCTCAACTCTAGAGGCGCGCGCTGCGGTCTTCAATTGATCTAAGTCAAAGTCATCTTTTGAATCCCATTCCATTAATGGAATATGTTTAGGGAGACAAAGACTTGAGAGACATTTTGAAGGAGGCGCACAGTCGTCGCGCGTTTTTGAGCATGGCGGCGGGTGCGGGAGCCGTGGCTGTATCCGGCGGCGCGCGCGCGGCGCGGGCGCAGGTTCAAACCAAGGCGCATATCGTTATTTTGGGTGCGGGTGCGGCAGGTGCCGCGCTGGCCAACCGCTTGACAGAACGGCTGGATGGGGCGCAGATCACGATTGTGGATGGGCGGGCTGAGCATTGGTATCAGCCCGGTTTCAGTCTGATTGCCGCCGGGCTCAAACCTGCCAGCTATTCCGTGAGTCAAACCACGGATTGGTTGCCCAAGGGTGTCACGCTGAAGGCGGACTGGGCGGCGGAAATCGACCCGGAAGCGCGCAAGCTGCGCCTACAGGGTGGTGAGACGCTGACCTATGACTATTTGATCGTGGCCACCGGGCTCACGCTGGATCATGCGGCGATTGAAGGCTTTTCGTTGGACCTCGTGGGCAAAGACGGGATTGGCGCGCTTTACGCGGGGCCACAGTATGCGGCACGTACATGGCAGGCGGCTTCCGCTTTTGTGGAGCAGGGCGGCGTCGGGATTTTCACGCGGCCAGCCACCGAAATGAAATGCGCCGGTGCGCCGCTCAAACATACGTTTCTGATTGACGACATTGCGCGGGATGCCGGCACCCGAGGCAAAATGGACCTCACTTATGCCGCCAACAACAACAGCCTGTTTGGGGTGCCGATTGTGGCAGAGAAAGTGCGCATGCTGTTTGGAGATAGGGGCATTGATGCGCAATACGCGCATGTGCTGCGCGCCATTGAACCCGGCGCGAAGCGTGCGATTTTTGACACGCCAGAGGGACGCGTTGAGCGAGACTATGACTATCTGCATGTGATCCCGCCACAGCGTGCGCCAGATGTGGTGCGTCAATCTGGCCTCAGCTGGGCGGATAAATGGGTCGATCAGGGCTGGGTTGAAGTGGATAAACACAATCTGCGCCATCGTCGTTATTCCGAAGTCTTTGCGCTGGGCGATGTGGCGGGCGTGCCCAAGGGCAAGACGGCGGCCTCCGTCAAATGGCAGGTCCCTGTTGTGGAGGATCATCTGGTGGCGCAGATTGCCGGAGATACCGCAGAGACCAGCTATCACGGCTATACTTCCTGTCCGCTGATCACGCGGGTTGGGCGTGCGATGCTGATCGAGTTTGACTATAACGACAATCTGGTTCCTAGCTTCCCCGGAGTGATTGCTCCGCTCGAAGAGCTTTGGATCAGTTGGTTGATGAAAGAGGTGGCTCTGAAGGCGACCTACAATGCAATGCTGCGCGGCAAAGCCTGAGGAGGGTGCAATGAAAGATCTGACGTTTGAAACCCTTTGGGCGGTGTTTGAGGAAGTCTTTGGCAAAGGACTTTTCTGGGCCATGGTGCTGGCTGCTGTGGTGGTGACGCTGGCCTATCTTTTTGTGCTGATCCGGGATCGTGCGGTGAGTTGGCGCAAGTTCCTTTGGGCGCAGATGTCCATGCCGTTTGGGGCGCTGGGCGCGGTGCTGTTTGTGCAATGGGCCACAAAATCGAGCTTTGCCGATTTGGGCGGGCCCATTGATGTGATTGTCATGTTGATGGTGGCCGCCGTGGGCGCCATCGGTCTGGCCATTCTGGTCTATACGCTGGAGGCACTTCTGGTGCGGCGTCCCAGCGAATAAGAGAGGTGCGGTCTCAGCCACCGGTTTTGAGGGCTGAGACGTGATCGGCAAACTGGCGCGCCGGGATATCGGCCTGGCGTACCAGATCATCAAAATGCTCGGTGAAGCTTGTGACCCGTTCGGTGTCGCGAAAGGCCAGATAGTTTCGCCCCAGATAGAGCACAGCCAAGAGCGGACCAAAGACCGTGATCGGGCTTGAGAACAGCCGGTGCGCATCGAACAGATAGAGCCGCATGCGCGGATAGAGCTGAGCGCTGAGCGTGGCGAAATGTGCAAGCTGACGCGTACGGATCTCTTCGGGCAGGCCTGCATAGTAGCCTTCGCCGCGTGCAAAGGCCTCGATCTCATGCCGCGGCAAGGCAATTTCGTAATCTGAAGGCGAGGATCGCATCCAATCAAGACGGTCACGGGAGGCATTGATGGCCTGTTCCGTGGTGCGCCCCAGATGGGCGGAGTATTCCCAGACCAGCATCTCATCAATTTTGAGCATATCGGGCAGGCCCGTTGGCACATGGCGGATTTTGTAGCCCGCCGCCTCTTTGTGCCAGGCAAAGATCTGTTCATCCACCAGCGCGCGGGGCGCTTTGGTCACCGTGAGCGCGTTGGCCAGAATATCAGCGGTGTTTTCCGGGCGATCGGTGAGCGACAGCAGCCAGTCGGCAGACACGCCCAGAGCCGCAGCACATTCACCCACGACCTGTGCATTGGGCAGCCGCGCGCCGCTGTCTTTCAAAAGCTGGCTTATGGTGGAGCGATCCACGCCAATATGACGTGCCAGCGCGGCCTGTGTCATGGCGCGGTCCTGCATGGCCGTGGCAAGGCGCTGGCGGAACCGATCCGCGCGCAAGCGTTTGTCGATATTCTCTATCATTTGGTGATAAATGTCCTCAGTGCAGATTTTTGTTAATTATATCCAGAATGCCGCAACATGCTTTGGGGTGCTACTGCTTTTGTGAAAACCAAAGACATATGGGCTGAATTTATGGAAACACGCCGCCGCTCGCTTGTGAAAGCTGTGATCTGGAATGTGATTGGCATTGTGTCCATGACCTTGGTGGGGTTGCTGGCCACGGGCTCGGCCAGCCTTGGGGGGAAGATGGCGCTGATCAACACGGTGATCGGTTTTGGCTGTTACCTGATTTATGAGCGGGTCTGGTCCAATATCCATTGGGGGCGACGCGGGTGATTGCCTGTCTAAGATCGCCGTACTGAGGGACGAACGGGCCGGGGGACGAACGGGGCGTGACAATGTCAAAGGCGCAGGGCATGAAGGCGGCATGGACCTCTGGATCATTGCCTCTCTCGCCGCTGCGGGTTCTCAGACCGTACGCTTCATGTTGCAGAAACATCTGGCACAGGTGTCGCTTTCGGCCGCTGGCGCCACGTTTGCGCGGTTTGTCTATTCTGCGCCGCTGGCCTTTGGGCTTTTGCTGGCGCTGGTGCTGAGCGGGCAGGTGAGCCTGCCGCCTTTGCCGCTGGCGTTCTGGGGATATGGCATTGTCGGCGGCGCAGCGCAGATTACGGCGACGGTCTGTACTGTCATGCTGTTTGGGCGCCGCAACTTTGCCGTGGGCATGGCTTTCATCAAGACCGAAGTGCTTTTGACGGTGCTGGTTGGTTTGCTGGTGCTTGGGGAAAGTGTGAGCCTGACCGGGTTGTTGGCGATTGTGCTGGGGGTCTGTGGCGTGCTGATCCTGTCCGGGCCGATTGAAGGTGGGCAGCAGGGCTGGCGGCGGATTTTGACGCCTTCCGCTGCGCTGGGCCTGAGTGCTGGCGCGCTTTTTGGCGTCTCTGCGGTGTGTTATCGCGGGGCGTCATTGCAGGTGGCGGTGGATGCGCCCATGGCGCGCGCGCTGATCACCCTTGCGGCGGTGACCATGATGCAGATGCTGGGCATGTGGCTTTGGTTGAGGCTGCGTGAGCCGGGAGAGGTGCGCCGTGTGCTGGGGGCCTGGCGCAGCGCGAGTTTCATTGGCGTGACCAGCATGGCGGGCAGCTTCTGTTGGTTTACCGCCTTTACGCTGCAAAACGCGGCTTATGTGAAAACCGTTGGGCAGATCGAACTGGTCTTTGGCATTTTGGGCACGGTGTTGATCTTCCGTGAAACCATCAGCCGCCGGGAATATCTGGGGATGGGGCTGCTGGCCACGTCGATTTTGGCGCTGATCCTGTTGGGCTGAACCGGACCTGTCGCGGTTCAGCGATCCTGTGTGCGGCCGTGTAGGCGCATGAACAGGCTTTCTTCGTCATCATTGCGAAAGAAGGGCACCGCTTCGGGTGGTGTGCGATCGGTGATGCGGGCTTCGATTTCGGCCAGAACCACCTCGGTGATGAAGGGCAGATCAAAGCCGCGCACGTCTTTGATGGGGATCCACTGAAGGTGGGAGAGCTCTTCGCAGGCGGCGGAGAAATCATCCAGATCGCTGGCAATCTCCTCTGCATCCAGCAGAAAGAAACGCGCATCAAAGCGGCGCGGACGGCCCGGAGGCGTGATGGCGCGGAAGACAAATTGCAGCGCCTGCGCATCGGGCACATGGCCGGTGGCGGCGTAGCTTTCCCAATCTGCTGGGGGGGGAACCTCCCAGGTGCCAGGCCGGCCGAGAATGAGCCCGGTTTCTTCCCAGAGTTCCCGGATTGCCGCAGCGGCCAGCGCGGGGAGGATGCTGGCATCGGTATCCGCGCGCAAATCCTCGAGCAGGCGTGTGCTGCAAAAGTCCGAAATGGGGGCAGCCAGAGGGATGTGGGCATCCCCGGGATCCACGGCACCGCCGGGGAACACCACTTTGTTGGGCATGAACGCCGCTTTGGCTCCCCGCTGTCCCATCAGGATGGCAGGGTTGGTGTCGCGGTCACGCACCACAATCACCGTTGCGGCGTTGCGAATGGCGGTTTTGTCGATGCTCATTGTGATGTGCTCCCCTCGCGTCGCAGGGTGGTGCCGGGTCTTATTCGAACCCATGCATCCGGCGCGCCCATTGGAACGCAACCACACACCCCTTCATTCTGGGGAGAAGGTAGAGGGAGAGGCCGACACAGCCAACCGCAAAAACGGTAAAAAGGATCCAAGGATCTGGGCGCCAATGCACGAAGGCCACATGAAGCAGCGGTGCCAGAAGGTGGCCCACGATCAGAATGGTCAGATAGGCCGGGCCATCATCGGCGCGGTGGTGGTGAAATTCTTCTTTGCAGACCGGGCAGTGGTCACGCACTTTCAGATAGCCTTTGAGCATCGGGCCTTCGCCGCAATTCGGGCACTTGCACCGAAAGCCGCGCAAAAGCGCCTGTTTCATGGGTCTTTCTTCGATGGTCACTGTGGAATCGGTCATTTCGGGTCCTCGCTGTTCGCTGCGCCAAGATGTGCCCGTTCGCGCAAACATGAAAGAGGTCAAAAGGACTTGCGTCGCGATGTCGCAAATCCGGCTGGGCAGCATTGGCACGGTAGCATTTCTTTTTGTCTCTTTTCAGCCGGTTAGAAAAAAAGATGCAGAAAATGCGACGGAACTGCGGGGCGCGGGCGTTTTAGGATCACTGAACAGGCGATGAGCCGGCGCCGGAAACGGCCCTTAACCAGGAGAGTATTGAGATGAAGAGCACTATGATCATCGGAGCCGTTGTTGTTGCAGCCCTGGGCGTGACTGCGGTGGGAGCTGCTGCGAAAGAAGGCGGCAAGATGCGCCACCATCGGGGCCACATGCTTAACTTTGAGCAGTTGGATACAAATGCGGATGGCTTTGTCACCCCCGAGGAACTGGCGGCACAGGCACAAGCACGGTTTGACGCAATGGATGCGGACAAAGATGGCGGCCTCACGCTGGAAGAGCTCAAGGCGCATGCCGAAGCAAACGGCAAAGACCGTATGGTGAAAGGCGCGGAGCGGATGTTTTCGCGCAAAGATGCGAATGGGGATGGCACATTGAGCCCTGAGGAAATGATGCCCAGTACCGAGCGTCAGGCCAAGATGCTTGGCAAGTTTGACACGGATGGTGACGGAAAAATCTCCACCGCAGAATATGAGGCTGTCACCGCAGACCGTCAGAGCAAGCGCGCGGCCCATAAGGCAGAGATGTTCAAAAAGCTGGATACCAATGGCGATGGCACCATCAGCCAAGAGGAATGGGATGCCGCGAAAGAGGCACGTGGCAGCAAAGTTCGTGGGGCAGATACGCAGAGCAACTGATCCTTGAGACAGGCAGAACTCGGGCGGCAGCGGTTGCCCGAGATTGCAACCCGCATGAAGAGACGCTAGCCATCGAGACTATGACGATGCCCTACGATCAACAGGATGATGTCCCTGATGATACCTTGTTGGTGCTTTATGCCAATGGGGACGACACGGCGGCGCGCGCGCTGACGCTGAGGCTGACGCCTCGAGTGTTTTCGCATGCGTTTCGCATGTTGGGAGATCGGGCAGAGGCAGAGGACGTGGCGCAGGAGGCCATGATCCGCCTGTTTCGCCAGGCACCGGAGTGGCGACAAGGGGAAGCCAAGGTCACCACATGGTTATATCGCGTCACGGCCAATCTGTGTACGGATCGGTTGCGCAAAGCCAAGGGGGTGGCGCTTGATGCGATTGCCGAGCCTGAGGATGACGCCAAAACGGCGGCGCAATCTATGCTGGATCAGGCGCGGTCAGAGGCTCTACAAAGGGCTTTGGCGACTTTGTCTGAGCGGCAAAGGGAGGCGGTGGCCTTGCGCCATTTGCAGGGGTTGAGCAATCCGGAGATTGCAGAGGTTATGACAATCAGCATTGAGGCTGTGGAAAGTCTGACGGCACGGGGAAAACGGGCGCTGGCTGCCGCTTTGGCGGATCAGCGCGAGGCACTGGGGTATACCGATGGCTGATAAGTTTGACGATGACATGCTGAACGATCTGTTTGCTGCCGCACGGTCCGACGTGCGTGTGGCGCCCGACCCGGATTTGATGGCGCGCGTACTGGCGGATGCCGAGGCAGTGCAAGCCTCCTGGGCGCGCGATGATGCCGGGGCCTGTGCCGAGGCCAGCATGCCCAGTCTCTGGCAGGGTATTCTGTCCGCTTTGGGAGGATGGGGCTCTTTGAGCGGCGTGGCTATGGCCGGTGTTGCCGGTGTTTGGATTGGCGTGGTGTCGGGCTCTACACTGATGACCAATACGCTTGGCCTTGATCTTTCTGGGACGGGTGCCCAAACCTATTTGTCCGATCTGGACGTGAGCTACGCCCTTGAACTGGACGTGGAGGAATAAAATGAGCGAAGAGAGCAAAACCAAAGGCAAAAAGCGCGGTGTGATGCGGGCGCTTTTGATTGGGTCGCTGGCGCTTAACCTGCTGATTGTGGGCGTTGTGGGCGGAGCCATCTTCAGTTTCAAACGCCATGGTTCAGACGGGGGGAGTGACCGCTTCAGCGCCCCCTTTGTGCGGGCGTTGAGCCATGAGGACAAGCGCATGGTGGGGCGCGATATCCGGCGGTCTTTCCGCGAAGCTTCGGTGGATCGTAGTGGCGATCAGTTGCTGTATCAAACCGCGTTGCAGCAGTTGCGCGCGCAGCCTTTTGATGTGGATACGCTGCGGGAAACGGTGGGCGCGCTCGATCAGGCAAGCGCGGATCGCCGGATGCTTGCGCGTCAGAGCTTTCTGAGCCGAATTGATGCCATGAGTGATGCCGAGCGTCTGATCTACGCGGATCGTTTTGAGGAGATGATCATGCGCAAGGAGCGGGGTGGAAAGCATGATGGCAAACACGTGGACAAAAAACACCACTAAAAACACGGCTGACCTTCGGTGACAGAGGGTTCTTGCAACTGAAATGCCGTGAAGATCACAAAAGCGCGCCCCGGGCGCGCTTTGCTTGTTTGAGAGCACCGTTTGCCGAAGTGGGGAAGGCGGGCGCGCGCGTTAGGCGGCGGGCAAGGACAAGGTGACCTTGTCGCGGCCCTCGGCCTTGGCGCCATAGAGTGCCTGATCTGCGCGATCAATCAATGCGGAGGCGATGGCCTCATGTGATTTGGCGCAGTTGGGCAGAGCGTTTTTCTTGGCCTTGAGCATATCACTGCCCATGGCCACCCCAATGCTGACCGTGACGGGGATCTGAATGTCACGCCCCCGCAGGGCAACAGGCTCCGTCCGCACCGCGTCGCACAGGCGCTCAGCAATCTTGGCCGCATCCTCAGCATTGTCAGTTTGCGCAACGATCAGGAATTCTTCACCGCCCATGCGGGCAATCAGATCGGTTTGTGACAGGCAGCGGCGCATCCGGCGCGCCACCTCGGCGAGCACCATATCTCCGGCGGCGTGGCCAAAGCGATCGTTTACACGTTTGAAGTGATCCAGATCGGCAAGCATGACAGCGAAGTCCCCGCGTTGGGTGTCGGCATGCTGGGCCATTTTCGACAGATGCGGCATCGCATAGCGGCGGTTGAACAGGCCGGTCAGAGGATCCGTGACCGCCGCCGCAAGCCCATCGTCCACCCGTTTGCGCAGCCGGTCTGCAAGACGTTTGCGTGCGATCATACTGTCCAGACGCAGGGCAGCCTCTTCGGCATCAAAACCATCGCTCAGCACATCGTTGGCACCCAGATCGAGCGCGTTGACGCGGGCGGAGTCGTTATTTTCATCCAGCACGACCAACACGGCGGCTTCTCGCGTGGTGGCGCGGGCACGGACCTCTGCCAGCAGGCGCAGCGCATCTTCTGGAAGGGCCGTTTGCAGGGAGATGACAATCGCATCTGGGGCACTGAACTGTGACATGTCGCGCATGATCTCAGGCAGTGGTTGGCTGCGCAGACCATAGGGCACAATGCGCTGCAACTGCCGGCACCATTCCTGGCCCGTCGCAGTGGAGTGGCCGGCAATCAGAACCTGCGCGGGGCGGTCAAAGCCCTGCATGGCGTCCGCCAGACCGGGCAGGCGGCCTGCCTGTTCACGAAGACGCAGCTCTTCATAGGAGTTGCGCGCGCGCATGATCGAGCGGATTCGCGCCAGAAGCGCGTCGGTGGTGACAGACATTTCAAACGCGTCATCGGCGCCTGCGCGCAGAGCCGCGATGCGATCTGCGCGGCTGCCATCGGTGTGCACAAGCAGGATGGGCAGATGGGCGAATGCGGGGTTCTCTTTGATCTTGGCGCAGAGCGTGAGCGCGCTCATGTCAACGAGATCTCCGCCCAGAACCAGAAGGTCTGGGAGATCTGCCTGAAGCAAATCCAAAGCCTCGCCAGCGCTGGCGGCCTGTTCGACTTGAACAAAAGCGCCGGCCAATTTGACTTTCAACAAGATACGGTTCGCCGAGATACTGTCGACGATCAAGACATGAGCTGCCATAAGAAAACCTGAAAACTGTGGAAAAAGGGACAAGGTCATAATGGCTGAGCAATGGTTAACAAACTCTTTCGAAAGTTTTGACAAATGAATATGTCTCAAGACTTTGCGGAAACCGTTGCGCTGAAGGCTTTGGGCTGGTTGGTGACCCAAGATGAGGTGGTTTCGGTCTTTCTTGGGGCTACTGGTGCGTCGGTTGAAGACCTGCGCGCGCGGGCGGGTGATTCTGACTTTATGGGGTCCGTGCTGGAATTCCTGACCATGGATGATGCCTGGGTTGTGGCCTTTTGCGATGCCAATGAGCTCGCCTATGAGGTGCCGTTGCAAGCAGCGCATCAGTTGCTGGGGGCATCTCGGGCCCATTGGACGTGAAACACTGCGCGGCGCATGTGTGGTTTTGCTTGCGTCAGCAGGGGACGCGGGGCACGGTGCTGCGATGAACGCAGATCTGGCAGGATTGCCGGGCGTAAGAGCGAAGACATCACAAAAGGCAATATGATGCGGGTTGACGGACTTCTGTTTGATAAAGACGGTACGTTGTTTGATTTTGGAGCCACTTGGAACGGTTGGGCGGCGCAGATGATTGCGCGCTTTGCCGCCGGGGACGCGGATTTGGCAGGGCGCATTGCGCAGGCTTTGGATTATGATCTTCAGGCGCAGGCCTTTTTGCCAGACAGTTTTGTCATTGCCGGGACCAATCGTGAAGCCGCAGAAGCGGTGGCAAGTGTTCTGCCTGAGGGGGATGTGGACCAGATTGAGACGGATCTGATGCTGGCTGCTGCGGAGGCACCTTTGTCACCTGCTGTCCCGCTTGGGCCGCTGATGGACGGTTTTTTGAACCATGGCTTGCAGCTTGGCGTGATGACCAATGATACCGAATACGGGGCGCGGGCGCATCTGCGTGAAGCAGGTGTTGAGGATCGTTTTGGCTTCATTGCCGGGTTTGACAGCGGATTTGGGGCCAAGCCGGACCCTGCGCCGCTTTTGGCATTTGCGGATCATGCCGCCTTGTCACCGGGCCGCGTGGCCATGGTGGGCGACAGTACGCATGATTTGATCGCGGGACGCCGTGCCGGGATGCAGACCGTGGCCGTTCTGACCGGAGTAGCCGGGGCGGAAGAGTTGGCCCCTCTTGCAGATGTGGTTCTGACCAATATTGGGCATCTTCCAGATTGGGTGAACAGCTGAGCGGTAGTTGCGCTTGAGCGCGCTGCTTTCAGTCTGAGATGATGATTGCTATGGCCGTGCCCTAAATATTGCGCGGCCTGCCCCAGGTTGCCCTTATTTTTCGGGCGAATAGGCCCATGTTTTGACTTAAGGTCAACCCTCAAAGCATTGTTTTCCTGAGCCAAGACCGATAGAGAATGCGCGACATTTGCAGGAGGGGAGCCATGCATATGCAAGATGGGCGCACGGTAGCGGGGCGCGCTGAAATGGCATTGGTCGGCGGTTTTGCCGGCCTTTCTATCTGGGCGCTTGTGGAGCAGATCCCCGAGGTCGTGACGCAGCCGCATGCCTATCTGGCCGTCTTCAGCTTTGTGTCTGGTTTTTTTGCCGTACTTCTTGGGTTGAGTGGTCCTTATCGGGTGGGGCGCTCCATCTGGCCCGCTCTGTGTCTTTCCGCTGTTGCGGCAGTGTTGTTTTTTGCGGCCGGTTTGCGCTTTGACACATTGGAGACGTTTTTTGACGCAGGCTACCCGGCGATTGCCTGGGCGATCTTGCTTGCGATCGGCACGCCATTTGCTGCCAGTCTTTTACGAGACCACCGCATGGTTTGGGACTATGTGCATCTGTTTGATGTGAGTTGGGGTATCCTTGTGCGCTATTCTGCCGCCTGGCTCTTTGCCGGAGTGTTCTGGGCGGTGGTGTTTCTGAGTGATGCGCTTTTGCAGATCGTCGGGCTGACGGTCATTGACGATCTGCTGGATATTGATGCTGTGCCCTATTTGATCACCGGAGCAGCGCTGGGGCTTGGCCTATCGGTGGTGCATGAAATGCGGGACTATCTGTCGCCTTTCCTTGTGCTTCGGCTCCTGCGGCTCCTCATTCCGGTTGTCCTGGCGGTGGTGGTGGTGTTTGTCATCGCTGCCCTGTTGCAGGATCCGGGGGCCTTGTTTGGCAGCCTGAGCCGGGCCGGAACCCTTTTGGCGGTGGCGGTGGCGATGATCAGCCTTGTCAGTGTTGCGCTGGATCGTGGGGATGCCGATGCCGTTCCAAGCGGGTGGATGCGCTGGGCCACCGGTGCGCTGGCGCTGCTCTTGCCGGTGATTGCCGCCCTCGCGGGCTATGCTTTATGGTTGCGTGTTGCGCAGCATGGCTGGACACCACCGCGGCTTGCGGCGGTCTGTTCGGCGGGTATCGTGGCGATCTATGCGCTCACTTATGCTATCGCCGTTATAACCGGGCGCGGATGGATGCGGCGCATTCGGCAGGCCAATATTGTGATTGCAGGTCTGGTTCTGGCGCTTGCAGCGCTGTGGTTGACGCCTCTCCTGAATGCAGAGCGGATTTCAAGCGCATCGCAGGTTGCGCGCATTCTTCGGGAGGATCTGTCACCCGCCGAGGCACCGCTTTGGGAGTTGCAGAATGACTGGGGCCGTGCCGGACAACGTGGGCTGGATTTTCTGATCGCGCAGTTGGGGAATGATCACCCAGAGTACGCAAAGGCGATTGCGGCCTTGAGTAAGGCGCCGAGCAAATGGGAGCTGGAGCAGGTGACGCAGGATACGCGTGAGCTGCGCGATGCCGAGGCTTTGTTGAATTCTTTGAGTGTCATTCCCGCAGAAGCTGATATTCAGGCGCAGAATTTGCTTGCTTGGCCCGGATATCGCCTTAGAAACTGGGCGGAACTGTGCGAAAAACGGTCGGATCCTGGCTGTGTTTTGCTGCTCGGCGACTTTCAGCCGACACAATTAGGGAGAGAGGGTTTTTTGTTTTTGCCCACCAATGGACGAAATTTTACCGTTTTTAGTGTGTTTGAACGGGGGGCAGATCTTTTCATAGGTGCAAACGTGCCGACGGAGGGCGCCATGCAGGTGACCCGTGGACATGTTGAGCATATAATGGAAGGACGTTTTGAGGTTGCCCCAAGTAGCCGCAATTCCTTGTGGATTGGTACGTTGGAGTTGTTTCCAGAATTCTGACGTGTTGGGGAAATCTTAAGATGGGTCGTGTCATAGTGTGTATGACGGAAGAGGTGTACTGATGCATGGGTTGATCAACAGAGCAATACAATGCTTTGTCCGCGACAGCTATGGGCAGTCGCGCTGGATCGATGTGACCCGTCTTGCCAGCGTGGAGACCACGGATTTTGAAGCCATGCTGCACTATGAAGACAGCGTGACGGACGATCTGATCATGGCCAGCGCCAAAGTCATCGGCGCGCCACGTGAGACCATTCTTGAGGACATCGGCACCTATTTGGTCACGCATCCCAATGTTGAAGCGCTGCGGCGGTTGCTGCGATTTGGGGGGCTGGATTTTGTTGAGTTTTTGCACTCTTTAGATGAATTACCCGAACGGGCGCGCTTGGCCGTTGATGATCTGATTTTGCCTTCGCTTGAACTGCGAGAGCATTCCTCTGAGTGTTTCAGCCTGACTTGCCGCCATGACCACCTTGGCTTTGGACATGTGATGATCGGTATTTTGCGCACAATGGCTGACGATTATGGCGCGCTTGTGTTTCTGGAGCATAAGGGCGCGCAGCAGGATGCGGAGGTGATCGACATCACCTTGGTGGAGAATGCTTTTGCGAGCGGCCGTGAATTTGAACTGGGAGCACGGGCAGGGTGAGCGAGATGCATCAGAATTGCGATCTTGGGGCCACTATGGATGTGCTGTGTCCGATGCACGTGCATTTGGACAGTTTTGGCAAGATTGTGCATGCTGGTCCGACTCTGGCGAAGCTCTACCCCGAGGGCGGTTTGATTGGTCAGCGTTTTCTGGAGGTGTTTGAGCTCAACCGTCCACATGGCGTGAACTCCATGGAGTGCCTGTTGCAGGTGCGTGGTAAAAAACTGCACCTTAAGAAGCGCAGCGATCCTCAGACTGGGCTTAAGGGGGTTCTGATGCCGCATGGCGACGGTGCCATCGTCAATCTGAGCTTTGGCATTTCCATTCTGGACGCGGTGCGTGAGTATGAATTGAACGCCCGCGATTTTGCTGCGACCGATTTGACCATTGAAATGCTCTATCTGGTGGAAGCGAAGTCGGCTGCGATGGAGGCGAGCCGTAAGCTGAATCAGCGCCTGCAAGGTGCGAAGATCGCAGCAGAAGAGCAGGCCTATACCGATACGTTGACTGGGCTAAAGAACCGCCGCGCGCTGGATTACATCTTGCCGCGGATGGTGGAGGAAACCACGCCCTTTGGGCTGCTGCATGTGGATCTTGATTTCTTTAAAGAGGTCAATGACACCAAAGGGCATGCGGCGGGGGATCTGGTCTTGCAGCATGTGGCCAAGGTCCTTGTGGACAGCAGCCGGGACGATGATGTGGTGGCCCGTGTCGGTGGCGATGAATTTGTACTGGTTATCAATGGCACGACGGATGCCGATGTTCTGGGGCGGATTTCTCAGCGGATCATCAAAGAGGTGGAACGTCCTGTGCCCTATAAGGACAGCCTGTGTCAGGTGTCCGCGAGTGTTGGGATTGCTATCCATACCGGTGAGGTTGGGGCCTCGGTTGATCAGTTGATGGCGGATGCGGATGCGGCACTTTATGCGTCCAAGCATGATGGGCGCGCGACCTTTACATTGTTTACGCCGGACCTGCGCGACAGCGGGCCGTTGGCGCTGCATTCCTGAGTTTCGGATATCTGCACCTGCAAATGGCGTGGCACGCGGCCGGTCAAAGGCGCGCGATCGCCTGTCGGCTTTCGGTGGTGATGAAGTCCACAAACAGGCGCACCTTGGGATCTTGCAGTTTGCGGTGTGGATAGAGGCAGCCAAAGGCTGCTGGAACCGGTGGGGTGTCTGGCAGCACTTCCACCAAGGCACCGCTTTTCAGATGGGCGGCCACATCAAAGCGGGGTTTATTGGCCACGCCAGCTCCATCCAGCGCCCATTGGGTGAGCACGTCCCCATCATCCGCATCAAACCGGCCTTTGGCTTCAATCTTCTGGGGGCCATTTGGTGTTTGTAGCGTCCAGAAATACTCCGGAGACCTTGGAAAGCGCAGCAAAAGGCAATTGTGTTTGGCCAGAAGCTCTTCCGGGGTCTGCGGTATGCCAGCGCGGGCGAGGTACTCGGGTGCGGCAACCAGCACGCGGTCACAATCTGCAATCTTGCGCAGCTTGAGATTGCTGTCTTGCAGCTCGCCCAGCACGAAGGCCACATCCAACCCATCTTCGAAGATGTCGACCTTGCGATCAGACAGGCGCAGGCGCACATCCACATTGGGGTGCAGATCAGTGAAGGCCGGGATCAGAGGCGCGATGATGCGCCGCCCCACGCCCAAAGGGGCGGTGACGCGGATGGTCCCCCGAGGGGTGTCGGAAAATCCTGCCACTACCGCCTCGGCCTCATCGAGCGTTTCAATCACCTTGCGGGCGTGGTCATAAAACACCTTGCCCACTTCGGTGGGGGAGAGGTGGCGGGTTGTGCGATTGAAAAGCCGCACCCCCAGCCGTGTTTCCAACTCTTTGACGCGGTTTGAAGCCACCGCTGGTGTGAGGCGCAGATCGCGACCTCCGGAGGTGATGGACCCCAGCTCCACAACGCGCACAAACACACGCAGGCTTTCAAGATATGGCATGGCAGTCCTTTGTGTGGCTGATCTCTCTTTTGCCCAATTTAGTGGCGAATGCGCTTGTTATTTTCAATAAATCATTGAAATAGATTTGCCAAAACCCACGTTTCGGTCAAGTCTTGAGCCTTGCTACACTGATGTGTGGCCAAAGACGTGCCGACTCCCAGCAAGAGGTCAGGATGCAGCACCGCAGCGAAATACGGTTTCTTCTCAACGGGCGCGATGTGGCGCTTTCGGATGTGGGCGCAGATGATACGCTCCTTGATTTTCTGCGTCTTGATCAGCGCCTTACCGGGAGTAAGGAAGGCTGCGCTGAAGGCGATTGTGGCGCTTGTACCGTGATGGTTGGGCGGCTCACGCCAGAGGGGCTGCGCTATGAAACAGTGAATGCCTGTATTCGCTTTCTCGCCTCGTTGGACGGCTGCCATGTGGTGACCATTGAATATCTCGGCGGTCCTGATGGGCGGCTGTCGCCGGTGCAGAAGGCCATGGTGGACCATCACGGCAGCCAATGTGGATTTTGTACGCCAGGCATTGTGATGTCGCTTTATGCGCTGTGGATGGCCCATGAGCAGCCAACCGTGGCACAGGTGGAAAGCGCGCTTCAGGGCAACCTGTGCCGTTGCACCGGCTATGCGCCGATCATCCGCGCTGCGCAAGTGGTGACGGACTATGGCACAGCCTCCGCCGAGCATTTGGCCACGGAGCGGGACAGCGTGACTGCGCGTCTGACAGCTATGCGTGATGGGCGTCGGGTCGATGTTTCCAAAGGCGATAGCCGCGCAATCCTGCCTGCGGATGTGGATGATCTGGCCGCGGTTCTGAAAGCTGTGCCAGAGGCTACCATTGTGGCGGGTTCCACCGATGTGGGACTTTGGGTGACCAAGTTTTTGAAGCGGATTTCTCCGGCGGTGTTCATTGGCCAATTGGACGGCTTGAAAGAGATCACGGTGACTGAGGAGGCGGTGACCTTTGGGGCCGGGGTGACCTATTCCGAGGCGCAGGATGTGATTGCGCAGCACTATCCGCATTTGGTCGATTATTGGGATCGCATCGCAGGTTGGCAGGTGCGCAATATGGGTACGATTGGGGGCAATATCGCCAACGGCAGCCCGATTGGCGACACGCCTCCGGTGCTGATTGCGCTGGGCGCGTCGATCACATTGCGCAAGGGCGATGCGCGACGGCAGCTGCCACTGGAAGCGTTTTTCCTCGACTATGGCAAGCAGGACCGCGTCGAGGGAGAGTTTGTTGAGAGCATCTCCATTCCGCGCCTCGCAGGTGGCTATCATGCGGCCTATAAGATTTCCAAACGGCGCGAAGAGGATATTTCCTCGGTGGCTGTTGGCATGCAGGTGACGGTGGAGGCTGGGATGATCACAGCCGCGCGTCTGGCCTTTGGGGGTATGGCGGGCGTGCCCGCGCGCGCGGCGGCGGCAGAAGCAGCGCTGCTTGGCCAGCCGTGGAGTGAGGCCAGCCTGCTGGCGGCGGCAGAGAAACTGCCAGAGGATTTCCAACCTTTGAGCGATATGCGCGCCACGGCCGATTATCGCATGAAAGTGGCACAGAACCTGTTCCGTCGTTTCTGGCTGGAACAGTCCGGCGCAGACGCGCGGTTGGAACGGGCGTGAGGAGTGAGATGATGAAACAGACCGTTGCGATACGCGGTGCAGCGCATACCGACCACATTCACGACAGCGCCTTTAAACATGTGATGGGGGCGGCAGAGTATTGTGATGACATCGCCGAGCCCATCGGCACGCTGCATGCCTATTTTGGCACCGCCAAAGTGGCCCATGCCAAGATTGTCTCCATGGACCTGAGCGCGGTGCGCGCAGCGCCGGGTGTGGTGGGCGTGCTGACCGCAGAGGATGTGCCCGGGGTGAATGATGTGAGCCCTACGGGGCGGCATGATGAGCCACTGTTTGCCACCGAGAAGGTCGAATTCTGGGGGCAGGTTCTGTTTGCTGTGGTCGCCGAAAGCCGCGACGTTGCCCGCCGCGCGGTGGAGCTGGCGCAGATCGAGTACGCGCCGCTGGATCACGTGATCGAAGCGGATGAGGCTGTGGCTAAGGGCTATCCGCATGTGACCGATCCCATGACCTTGCAACGAGGAGATGTGGCCGAGGCGCAGGCCAGCGCCGCCCACCGTATTCAGGGGCAGATGCGTATTGGCGGGCAGGATCATATGTATCTGGAGGGGCATATTGCCTTTGCCATGCCCGGCGAGGATGACGATGTGATCGTGCATTCCTCAACTCAGCACCCAAGCGAGGCGCAGCATATGGTGGCGCATGTGCTGGGGGTGCCGAGCAATGCAGTGGTGGTGAATGTGCGGCGTATGGGCGGTGGTTTTGGTGGCAAGGAAAGCCAGATGAACCAGTTTGCTGCCGTGGCCGCGATGGCGGCAAAGAAGTGGAGCCGCGCGGTGAAAATCCGTCCTGATCGCGATCAGGATATGGAGAGCACCGGCAAGCGCCATGATTTTGTCGTGGATTATGATGTGGCCTTTGATGGGGAAGGCCGGATTGCGGCGGTGGACAATGTCTTTGCTGCGCGCTGTGGCTGGACCTCTGATCTCTCTGGTCCGGTGACCGACCGGGCGCTGTTTCACGCGGACAACGCCTATTTCTATCCGCATGTGAAGCTGCAAAGCCGGCCGATGAAGACCAACACTGTCTCCAATACCGCGTTTCGTGGCTTTGGCGGGCCGCAGGGTGTTGTGGCGGCGGAACGGATGATTGAGGAGATTGCCTACAGCCTTGGCAAAGACCCGCTGGAGGTGCGTAAGGCGAATTTCTACGGCACCACAGATCGCAATGTGACGCCCTATCACCAGACGGTTGAGGACAATGTCATGCCGCGGCTGGTGGAGGAACTGGAACAGAATTCCGACTATCAGGCGCGCCGCAAGGCCGTGCTGGCGCATAACGCTAAAGGCGGGATCATCCGCAAAGGTATCTCGCTCACCCCGGTGAAATTCGGGATCAGCTTTACTGCGACCTGGTACAATCAGGCGGGGGCCTTGGTGCATATCTACAATGATGGCTCCATCATGCTCAATCACGGCGGCACCGAGATGGGGCAGGGGCTCAACATCAAGATTGCCCAAGTGGTGGCCGAAGCCTTTCAGGTGGATGTGGACAGGATCAAGATTACCAAGACCACCACGGAGAAAGTGCCCAATACTTCTGCCACAGCGGCGAGTTCGGGCACGGATCTGAACGGGATGGCGGCGCTGAATGCCTGTGAGCAGATCAAGGAACGGCTTATCCGCTGGGCCTGTGAAGAGTTTAAAGTGGAGGCGCTGCTGGTGCAGTTTAAGCCCAATGAGGTGCATGTGGGCGATGAGGTGTTCCCCTTTGGGGAGTTCATCAAACAGGCCTATATGAGCCGGGTGCAGCTTTGGGCGGCGGGGTTTTACAAGACGCCGAAGATTCATTGGGATCGCGAAAAGGGACAGGGGCGGCCGTTTTACTACTATGCCTATGGTGCGGCGGTGGCCGAGGTTTCGGTGGATACACTGACCGGGGAATATACCGTGGATCGCGCTGACGTGCTGCACGATGTGGGTAAATCTCTGAACCCTGTCTTGGATAAGGGGCAGGTTGAGGGGGCCTTTGTGCAGGGGATGGGCTGGCTCACCACCGAAGAACTTTGGTGGGATCAGAAAGGCCAGCTGAAGACCCATGCGCCAAGCACCTATAAGATTCCACTGGCCGGGGATATTCCGCGCGAGTTCAACGTCAATCTGGCGGATTGGTCCGAAAACCGCGAGCTGACAATCAAACGCTCTAAAGCGGTGGGGGAGCCGCCGTTTATGCTGCCGATCTGTGTGTTTGAGGCGCTGGGCATGGCGGTGGCCTCAGTGGCGGATTACGCGGAGTGCCCACGGCTGGATGCGCCGGCCACGCCGGAGCGTGTGCTGATGGCGGTGGAGCGGATGCGCGGATGAACGCGGCGGACCTCATAGCATTCTTGGGCCGCAATCGCGCGGTGATGCGGGTGGAGATCACTCGTGTGCGCGGCAGTTCACCGCGCGAAGAGGGCGCCGTGATGTTTGTGGCCAAAGGTGAGATGGCGGGCACCATTGGCGGCGGCCAGCTTGAGTATATGGCTTTAGATCAGGCGCGTAAGCTTTTGAATTTTGGAGAAGAGTCCGGCTTCATGGATGTGCCTCTGGGGCCGGAGATCGGCCAGTGCTGTGGTGGACGTGTGGAGATCACGCTCGCTTTGATGGGCGCGCAGGCGCGTGAAGAAGCGATCGCGCAGGTGACAGAGGATGCGGCGGCGATGCCGCATGTCTATGTCTTTGGGGCAGGCCATGTGGGCCGGGCTTTAGCAGATCAGTTTCAGCATTTGCCGCTGCGCTGCATGCTGGTGGACAGTCGCAGTGCGGAGCTTGCGCTATGTCAGGCAAAGGTTGAAACGCGTCTCACGCCCCTGCCGGAGGCAGAGCTGCGCCATGCGCCAGCCGGCAGCGCTTATATTGTGCTGACACATGATCACGCGCTGGATTTCCTGCTGACCTCAGAGGCGCTTGCACGGCGCGATGCGCGTTGGGTCGGGATGATCGGATCAAACACCAAACGTGCGAATTTTGAGAGTTTTGCCCGCAGTACTTGTGCCGGGCTGATGACAGACACCCTTAACTGCCCCATTGGAAACAAGGATGGGGCAAGCGGTAGCCGCGATAAGCGGCCTGCGGTGATTGCGGCGATGGTTGTGGCCGAAGTGATCATTGCATTGACCTCTGAAACTGCCGCTCAACCCGTGGTCGCCCCCTCCTAAACCGGGCGGCTCTCACTCAAGAGGTCAAAAATGACACAGAAAATACTGCGCGGTCGCGTATTGAGTTTTGTTGCGGAGCCGCAGGGGCCGGAAGACACCGATAGTTTTGTCTATCACGAAGATGGCGCCCTATTGATTGTGGATGGCAAGATTCTGGCCATGGGGCCGTTTGATCAGGTTGCGCCAAGGGCGCCGAGTGCCGCGGTTGTTGATCACCGCCCACATCTTTTGATGCCCGGTTTCATCGACATGCACCTGCATTTTCCGCAGGTGCAAGTGGTGGCAAGCTGGGGGTCACAGCTTCTGGACTGGCTCAACAATTACACCTTCCCTGCGGAGTTGAGTTTTGCGGATGCGGGCCATGCCACGCGTATGGCAACGGCGTTTTATGATCAGTTGACCGGCCATGGTACCACTTCTGCGATGGCCTTTTGTTCGGTGCATGAGACCTCTGCAGAGGCTTATTTTGCGGAGGCTGCGCGGCGCAATATGTGCATGATCGGTGGAAAGGTCATGATGGACCGCAATGCGCCAGACGGGCTGCTAGACAGCGCGCAGACGGGATATGATGCGAGCAAGGCTCTGATTGCGAAATGGCACGGGCAGGGGCGCGCGCGGTATGCGATTTCGCCGCGTTTTGCGATCACCTCCACGCCGGAGCAATTGGAGGCGGCGGGGGCTTTGGTTGCAGAGCATCCGGAGTGCTATGTGCAGACGCATCTGAGTGAAAACCGGGATGAAATTGCCTTTGCCACCAGCCTTTACCCAGAGGCGCGCGACTATCTGGACATCTATGAGGCGGCTGGATTGGTCACAGATAAAATGTTCTTGGGCCATGCCATTCATTTGGAAGATCGCGAGATTTCAGCCATTGCAGAGCAGGGGGCGCATCCGGTGTTTTGCCCCACATCCAATCTTTTCCTTGGCTCGGGGTTGTTTGATCAGGGTGGCCTGAAAGCGCGGGGCATTCAGAGCGGGATCGCCACGGATATTGGCGCGGGCACCAGTTATTCGATGCTTCAGACCCTCAATGAGGGCTACAAAGTGATGCAATTGCAGGGTCAGGCACTGCATCCCTATCAGGCGTTTCACTGGATCACGCGGGGCAATGCGCTGACGCTTGGTTTGGCACATGAGATTGGCACGCTGGACGCAGGCAGTGCGGCGGATGTGGTGGTGCTGGATGCGGCGGCGACCTCTGCGATGGCGTTGCGGATGGAGACGGCGGAAACCCTGGCAGAAGAGCTGTTTGTTCTGATGATGATGGGGGATGATCGCGCGGTGGCGCAGACCTATGTCGCGGGGATAGCGCAGAAATAGGCGGGACTTTTGTGGCTGCGGGCGCGCGCTGGTAGGGGGCAGCCCCCACACCCCCGGAGTATTTGGGGCAGAAGAAGCCGGGGGCGCTGTGGAACTGCTGGCCGGGAGCTTTGGGTTTGCTGATTTTGGTGTTGGCAGCGTTGGCAGTCCGAAAGCTCTGTTTCTGGGGTTGTCGGTCTTTTCTCAGAGCGTAGGGTGGCAAAAAAATGCGGTTTTGCGGAGGGGAAGACCGAATGACTGACAAAGCCTATGACCCATCGGTGGATGGGGCCAAAATGTCCTTTAAGGATGCCATGTCTTATGGGGATTATCTGCATCTGGATGGGATCCTGACGCAGCAGCATCCGCAGAGTGATGCGCATGATGAACTCTTGTTTATTATTCAGCATCAGACTTCAGAGCTGTGGATGAAGCTCGCCCTGCATGAGTTGGGCGCTGCCCGTGAGGCGCTGCGGGAGGGGGATTTGAGCCATATGTTCAAAATGCTGGCGCGTGTGAGCCGGATTTTTGAACAGCTCAATTCAGCCTGGGATGTGCTGCGAACGATGACGCCTGCGGATTATACCCGATTTCGGGATGCTCTGGGGCCGAGTTCGGGGTTTCAGAGCCATCAATACCGGTTGATTGAATATGTTCTGGGCAACCGCAATCCCAATATGGTGAAACCCCACGCGCATGTGCCGGAGGCTAAAGCCGCATTGGAGGCAGAGCTGGCGCAGCCAAGCTTTTATGACGAGGTGATCCACTATCTGTTTGTCTCGCTGGATGGGGATGCGCGCGCAATGCCCGCGCCGCAGTTGACGCAGCCGCACAAGGCGCAGCCAGAGGTTCAGGCGCGTTGGAAAACCGTTTATGAGGATGTGGACACGCATTGGCGGCTTTATGAGCTGGCTGAGAAACTGGTCGATCTGGAGGATTACTTTCGGCGGTGGCGGTTCAACCACGTCACCACGGTGGAACGGGTGATCGGCTTCAAACGGGGCACTGGCGGCACGTCGGGCGTTCAGTATCTGCGCAGGATGCTGGATGTGGAACTTTTCCCGGAACTTTGGCATCTGCGCGGAGACTTGTAAGCATGGGCGTTTCGCTTCCCAGAAAAGAGCTTTTTGATATTCCAGAGGGCGTGATCTATCTCGACGGCAATTCACTTGGCGTTTTACCCAAAGGGGCCGCTGCGCGGGCGGAGCAGACCATCACAGAGGAATGGGGCGCACAGCTTATTCGCGCCTGGAACTCTGCGGGCTGGATGGCGTTGCCGCAGGTGGTGGGAGATCGGATTGCGGATCTGATCGGGGCTCCTGCGGGCTCTGTGGCCACCGGCGACACGCTGTCGATCAAAGTCTATCAGGCGCTTGCAGCCGCGTTGAAGATGCGGCCAGATCGCAAAGTCATCCTGAGCGACAATGGCAATTTCCCCTCCGATCTTTATATGGCGGAGGGGCTGATCAAGACCTTGGATCAGGGCTATACGCTGCGCACGCCCGCGCCAGAAGAGGTGATGGCGGCGATCACCGAAGAGGTTGCGGTGGTGATGTTGACGCAGGTGGATTACCGCTCCGGGCGCATGCATGATATGGCGGCCATCACCCAGCGCGCCCATGAGGTTGGCGCAGTGATGATCTGGGATCTGGCCCATTCTGCGGGGGCGGTTCAGCTTGATATGGCCGCAAGCAACGCGGAATTTGCCGTTGGTTGTAGCTATAAATACCTCAATGGCGGACCAGGCGCGCCGGCGTTTATTTATGTGCGGCCTGATATTGTGGAGAGCATTGAGCCGGCGCTGTCGGGTTGGCTTGGGCATGACGCGCCTTTTGCGATGGAGCTGAGCTACCGGCCGGCCTCTGCCACAGAACGCATGCGTGTGGGCACGCCCCCCATTTTGCAACTTGCTGTGCTACAGGAGGCGCTGACCGCGTGGGACGGGGTGGATATGGCCGATCTGCGCGCCGCCTCTCAGAGGTTGTCGGATCTGTTTATCACTGAGGTGGAAAAACGCTGCCCGATGTTGGCGCTGGCCAGCCCGCGCGATGCGTCCACGCGTGGCTCGCAGGTGTCATTTGCTTTTGAGCATGGCTATCCGGCCATGCAGGCGATCATTGATCGCGGGGTGATTGGAGATTTTCGGGCGCCCAATATCATGCGTTTTGGCTTCACGCCGCTCTATCTGGACGATGCAGACATCATTGCGGCTGCTGATATCATTGAAGATGTGATGGCCAAGGAGCTTTGGCGCGCAGAGAAATACAATATCCGCTCACGGGTGACCTAGGCGTAGGTATTCTGCGAGATAAAATAGTATTGGGTGGGGGGGAGATCCTCCCGCCCAGTGTTGACGCTTTCTGTTGTCTTACAGCGCTGAGGAATAGTCGGCCTGCGTTGCCACGGCCATCAGCCTGCGATCCAGCAGATTTAGGGGCGACATTAGACGCCCCAGCGGCGGCCACCATCCCCAGGTGCCCCCAAGCGCGCGGGGCTTGGCCCCGGTGCCGAGTTTGAAGCGTGCAAGCCCCGGGGCTTTGTCTGTATCAATGGTACCCAGTTCCAGCTGCGTGACACCTTTGGCAGATAGCCATTGCATGGCCTCCCAAAGCAATAAGTTATGAGCACAGAGGCTGCGGCCATGGGGGGTGCTGTGGCCAATGTGATAGCTTGCGCTGCGCCCATGACAGAGAAACAGCATGGCGGCGACCTCATGTTTGCCATCAAAGGCCGTGAAGAGTTTCGCAGCGCCGGGGTTCGCGCGCCCATAGGCTCGCGTCAGTTCCTCAGACCAGGTCTTGTAGCCGCGGGCGCTTTGTTGGTCCTGATCCTTTTGCAGCAGCCAGATGTCAGGTTTGCTGGGCAGGTTTTGGCGGGTGATGCGCAGGTTCTGACTTTGAGAAAATGTCAGGCGGTTGCGCCACTTCTGATGCATTTGGGCGCGCAGATCCCCAGTGAGAGACAGTTGCGCCACATAGCTGGGCGACATCAACCCCACCGCGCCCAGGGAAGCCAGCCAGGGTGCGGGATGATCCGGGCTGATCACCAAAAGCGATTTGTGTAAATTGGCTGCGCGCAAATTGTCTCTTAGGGTGTCGCGGCAGAGCTGTGCACGCGGCAGCAGGGCGACAGGGAGTTTGCCAAAGCGACGCTGCAAAACCAGCGTGTCGTCAGATAAGGTGACGCTTTGCCCGCCCACCATGGTGACGGCCTGACGGTATTCGCCGCTTTGTTGAAGCGGCTTGGCGGGGAGGGGCATTTGAGCATCAAACATAAGCTCATTAACACCTCAGAAACCTAATTCATGGTTAATGAAGTCATGAGAAAACCGAGTCACACCTCCGTATTTGGGCATGCCCTGCCTGCGCAACGCTGGACAAAAGCCTCCGCTGTGCTTGTGGCGACGCTTCTTTCTGTGCCGGTGTTTGTCGTGCTGACAGCGATTGATTGGCTGTTTCTGTAAAGCGGTTTTCGCGCATCATCTCGATGGCGATGCGCCCGCTCGCAGAAATTCCCCGGAATTTGTCGTTAGTTGGCTGTGGCCCTATTGACGTCCCGCGACCGCTGAATTAGGAAAAGCGCATTCTTGGCGGGTATGGTGAAATGGTATCATAAGAGCCTTCCAAGCTTAAGGTGCGGGTTCGATTCCCGCTACCCGCTCCAAGAATATGTTCTCCCAATAGTGATCTGAACTTAAAGTTAGCTCCGCCGTTTACTGTACTGATTTATATACATTAATTGATGTTTTGATCTGAGATTTTGTGGTGCGCCGCCTGTCCCGGTTGTGGCAACTTCACGTTTTTTGCGCTCTGCGCTTGACCCTTGCTGCAGGCTTGGCCACTAACGGCAAGAAGTTCACTTGACAGCGCAAGGGCATCCCATGGCCAGACAGCCGCAGCTTACATCCGGCGAACAGGATCGTGAGAAAAGCAAAAACATTAGTGCCCTGAGAGGGTTGCGCCCGTTTTTGAAACCATATCGTTTCCATGCTTTCCTGGCGCTTTGTGCGCTGACGCTGACGGCGTCCGTCTCTTTGATGCTGCCGGTGGCAGTGCGGCGGGTTGTGGATAACTTTGGCACGGAAAGTGATGCGCTGCTGGATAAGTATTTTCTGGCCGCTTTAGGATTTGCCGCGCTTCTCGCGGTGGGCACGGCACTGCGGTATCTCTTGGTTACAAAGCTTGGGGAACTGGTGGTCACGGATATCCGCAAGGCGGTGTTTGCCCGCGTCATCAACATGAGCCCCTCTTTCTTTGAGACCCTGATGACGGGTGAGGTACTGAGCCGGATCACGACGGATACAACGGTCATTCAGTCGGTGATTGGTTCGTCGATTTCCATCGCTCTGCGCAATGTCCTGCTGTTTTTTGGGGGTCTTGCGCTGATGCTCTTCACCTCCACCAAGCTCACTTTGATGGTGTTGCTTGTGGTGCCGATGGTGATTGTGCCGATCATGGTTTTGGGGCGGCGGCTGCGCCGGTTGAGTCGGGAAAACCAGGATTGGATTGCGGAAAGTTCTGGCAATGCGTCTGAGGCGTTGTTGTCTGTGCAGACGGTGCAGGCCTTTACCCATGAAGCCCAGACCAGAGCGGGTTTTGACCGGGTCACAGATCTGTCTCTGAGCGCGGCGATGCGCCGGATCAACACCCGCGCAGTTTTGACGATGATTGTGATCTTTCTGATTTTCACTGGCGTTGTTGTGGTGTTGTGGATGGGCGCGCGGGATGTGCGTGCAGGTGGCATGAGTGTCGGTGTGCTGGTGCAGTTTGTGATCTACTCGGTTATGGTGGCGGGCTCTGTGGGTGCGCTGTCTGAGATCTGGAGTGAGTTGCAGCGCGCTGCGGGCGCCACAGAGCGGCTGGTTGAGCTGCTCTATGCAGAAGACAGCGTTCTGGATCCTGATTCACCTAAGGCGCTCGCTTTGCCGGTCAAGGGCGAGATCACCTTTGCGGATGTGTCTTTCCGCTATCCTGCGCGGCCGGATGCGCCGGCGTTGGATCATGTGGATCTGATCATTCAACCGGGGGAAACCGTGGCCTTGGTGGGCCCTTCGGGGGCGGGCAAGACCACAATCATTCAGATGCTGCAGCGGTTTTATGACCCGGTCAGCGGTGAGGTGCGTCTGGATGGTGTGCCTTTGCCACAGATGCAGCGCGAGGCCTTCCGCCAGCATATGGCGCTGGTGCCGCAGGATCCGGTGATCTTTGCACAAAGCGCTCGTGACAATATCCGATTTGGCCGCCTTGATGCGAGTGATGCCGAGGTTGAGGCCGCTGCAAAGACCGCTGCCGCACATGAGTTCATCTCTGCTTTGCCAGAGGGCTATGACAGCCCACTGGGCGAACGTGGCGTGATGCTCTCGGGGGGGCAGAAACAGCGCATTGCCATCGCACGCGCGATCTTGCGCGATGCACCGGTGCTGTTGCTGGATGAGGCGACTTCCGCACTTGATGCAGAAAGTGAGCGTCTGGTGCAGGCGGCTGTGGATGCGCTGTCTCAGGATCGCACCACCATCATCGTGGCGCATCGTCTGGCCACAGTGAAAAAGGCGGATCGCATCATTGTCATGGATGAAGGGCGCATTGTGGCGCAGGGGCGTCATGACGATCTCGTGGCGCAAGACGGGCTGTATGCCAAATTGGCACGTCTGCAATTTACCGCCGGTTGAGCCGCTTTGGGGAAGGGGGCATGCGGTTCCCTTCCGCGCTAGAGTGGTTTTTCAGCTGGACGGCCCCATTTATGGGGTTAATCTGACGTAACGTTTTAGGGCTGATTGACCTTAGGTTGCACTGGCCTCAGGCCGGTGCGCCGGTGTCTTTAAGTACGGACTTAACGTAATGCGGCAAAAGCGCGCTTGCAGAGGTGGGTAAGCCGAAAAAGGGGGAGGAAGCATATGAGCTTTGAGAATCTGGCGGAACTGAGAGCCATTGAAACGGAGAAAACCTGGGAGGAGCGCGACAAACCTGTGACCATCTTTGAGATGCTCACGCGCACCAAGGAAAAACATCCCAACCGTCCTGCTGTGAGCTATCAGATTTTCTCTGGTCCAACGGATAAGGCGGAGACCCTGAGCTGGTCTGAACTGCATGCCAAAACAGCACAGGCGGCCAATATGTTCCGCGATCTGGGCATTGGCGAGAAAGACACGGTGGCCTATGTGCTGCCCAACTGTAACGAGACGCTCGTCACCCTTTTGGGAGGCATGGTCGCGGGGATCGTAAACCCGATCAACCCTCTGCTTGAGCCTGAGCAGATTGGCGCGATCCTGCGGGAGACGGATGCCAAGGTTGTTGTCTCGCTGAAGGGCTTCCCCAAGACCGACGTGGCGCAGAAAGTGGCCGAAGCGGTACGCCACGCACCGCATGTGCATACGGTGCTTGAGATTGATCTGAACAAATACCTGACTCCGCCGAAAAGCTGGATCGTGCCTTTGATCCGTCCCAAGGTGACCGGTCCGAAACACGCAGATTTCAAAGACTTCAACAAAGAGTTGGCCAAGTATCCAACCACTTTGCAATTTGAAGATCACAAGGTTGATCGGGTTGGTGCCTATTTCCACACAGGCGGCACCACGGGCATGCCGAAAGTGGCTCAGCACCTCTATTCCGGCATGATCTATAATGGTTGGCTGGGCGATCGTCTGCTCTTCACGGAAGAAGACAACATCATGTGCCCGCTGCCGCTGTTCCACGTTTTTGCGGTGCATGTGATCATGCAGGCGGCGCTGTCTTCTGGGGCGCATGTGGTCTTCCCGACGCCACAGGGCTATCGCGGCGATGGTGTCTTTGACAACTTCTGGAAGTTGATTGAGCGGTGGAAGATTTCCTTCATCATCACGGTGCCTACGGCGGTTTCTGCGCTGATGCAGCGCCCTGTGGATGCGGATATCTCCTCTGTGAAAACCGCGTTCTCCGGTTCAGCCCCGATGCCGATGGAGCTTTTCAAGCGGTTTGAGAGTACCTGTGGTGTGGATATCGTGGAAGGCTATGGCTTGACCGAGGCGACCTGCCTTGTGTCCTGTAACCCACCGACCGGTGACAAGAAGGTTGGTTCTGTTGGTCTGCCTTTGCCTTATACCGATGTGCGCATTTTCAAGGATACGCCGGAAGGCCCGGAGGAATGCGCGGCGGATGAGATTGGAGAAATTTGCATTTCCAACCCAGGTGTTTTTGCAGGCAATACCTATACCGAAGCGGATAAGAACGTGGATCTTTATCATCACGAGAAATATCTGCGCACCGGGGATCTGGGCCGGATTGATGGCGATGGGTATCTGTGGATCACCGGTCGTGCCAAGGATCTGATCATTCGTGGGGGTCACAACATTGACCCGGCAGAGATCGAAGAGGCGATGCTGGCGCACCATGATGTGGCCTTTGCCGGGGCCATTGGCCAGCCGGATGCTCACGCAGGTGAGGTACCTTGTGTCTATGTGGAGCTTGTGGAAGGCGCGAGTGTTTCCAAAGAAGAGCTGATGAACCATGCCAAGGTGCATGTGCATGAACGCGCCGCGCATCCGAAATTTGTGGAGGTTATGCCGGAGCTGCCAAAAACAGCTGTGGGTAAGATCTTTAAACCTGATCTGCGCAAGGCTGCGATCAAACGGATCTATGACGCGGCGCTGTCGAAGGCTGGTGTGGATGCCCATGTGGATCACGTGCTGGACGACAAGAAACGCGGCCTGATCGCGCAGGTGAAAACCACCGGTGGGGCCACGGACGCAGATGTGGGCAAGGTGCTTGGCGATTTTGTGCGCCCATGGGAATGGGCCAAAGACGAAGCTGCCTGAGGCCGCGTCTGATGCGTGAAGTTCTGAAAGGGCGCCCTGACCAGGGCGCCCTTTTTGTTGTGCCTCACTTTTGCTGCTTTACCGGTGATAAAAATCCGGCCACCGTCCTCTGGTAACAAAAGGAGACGGGCATGGCTGGGCATGGGTATGAAACTGGACGGTTGGATCTGCCATTTGTGGGCATTTCAACCTTTGGCAAGCGTCCTTATGTGGCGGATTGGAGCCATCTGGAGGCTGATGTGGCCGTATTGGGCGCGCCGTTTGACTTTGGCACTCAGTGGCGCAGTGGGGCGCGGTTTGGGCCAAGGGCGGTGCGCGAGGCCTCTACGCTTTTCAGCTTTGGTCATGCCGGGGCCTATGATCACGAGGATGACGCGACCTATCTGCCCGCAAGCGTGCGCATTGTGGACATGGGGGATGCAGATATCGTGCATACCGACACGGTGAAGAGCCACGCCAATATCGAGACCGGCGTGCGGGCGGCTTTGGCGGCCGGGGCGCTGCCGGTCACCATTGGCGGAGATCACTCGATCAACATTCCCTGCATCAACGCCTTTGACGATCAGGGAGACATTCACATTCTGCAGATTGATGCGCATCTGGATTTTGTGGATGAGCGTCATGGGGTGCGCCATGGTCATGGAAACCCGATGCGGCGCGCGGCGGAAAAACCTTATATCACTGGGCTGACGCAGCTTGGTATTCGCAATGTGAGCTCCACTGCGCGTGAAGGTTACGCCGATGCGCGTGCCATGGGCAGTACAATTTTGAGCGTGCGTCAGGCGCGCGCGCTGGGGCCTCAAGGCACTGTTGCACATATTCCCAAGGGCGCACGTGTCTATATCACCATCGATATTGATGCTTTCTGTCCCTCGATTGCGCCCGGGACGGGCACGCCAAGCCATGGCGGTTTCCTCTATTACGATGTGTTGGAGATGTTGCAGATCGTGGCGCGCGATCATGAGGTGGTTGGGATTGATCTGGTGGAGGTGGCACCGGATTACGATCACACAGGATCGACCGCCATTCTGGCCGCGCAGTTGCTTCTTAATTTGCTGGGCTTTGTGTTCCATGCGAGAGGCGCGCGCTGAACAGTTGCGAAACCGATCTGATGGGAGCGCACAGGGGGGCCACTTGCAACGGGCATGGCAGCCATTAGATTATGCGCCAAAGCATCTTCCAACAGGACAACCTCCATGAAAATGAACCCGCTGGGCCGTACGGGCCTGACTGTCTCCGAGTATTGCCTCGGCACCATGACCTTTGGCACCCAGACAAGTGAAGAGGGCGCGCATGCGCAGATGGATCTGGCGCTGGATCACGGCATCAACTTTATCGATGCCGCTGAGATGTATCCGGTGAACCCGATCAGTGCAGAAACCCAGGGGCGGACAGAAGAATATCTGGGCACGTGGTTTGCCAAGACCGGTCGCCGCAAGGACTGGGTGCTGGCCACCAAACATTCTGGCGTCGGGATGAAACATGTGCGCGACGGGGCACCGATCACGGCGCAAAGCGTGCCGGAGGCGATTGAAGGGTCGTTGAAGCGGCTGCAAACCGATCACATCGACCTCTATCAGCTGCACTGGCCCAACCGTGGCTCTTATATGTTCCGGCAGAATTGGAATTATGATCCCTCTGCACAAAACAAAGAAGAGACGTTGGCCAATATGCTGGAGGTGCTGGAGGCGCTCCAGAAAGAAGTGGATCGCGGTACCATCGGGGCCTTTGGGCTGTCAAATGAAAGCGCCTGGGGCACGTCGCAGTGGCTGCGTCTGTCAGAAGACCGGGGTCTGCCACGGGTGGCCTCTGTGCAGAACGAATATTCTCTGTTGTGCCGCCTGTATGATACGGACATGGCGGAGATGAGCCTCAACGAAGATGTGGGGCTGCTGGCGTTTTCACCGCTGGCCACCGGGCTTCTGACCGGGAAGTATCAGAATGGCCAGACTCCGGAAGGTTCGCGCAAGGCGATCAATGGGGATCTTGGCGGGCGCGTCTCTGTGCGGGTGTTTGATGCGGTACAGGCCTATCTCGATATCGCGGCCAAACATGGGATCGATCCGGTGCATATGGCTATGGCCTTCACCGTGCAGCGCCCGTTCATGTGTTCTTCCATCTTTGGCGCAACCACGCTAGAGCAGCTTGAGCATATCCTCAAAGGGGCTGATCTGCGGTTGAGCGATGAGATCCTTAAGGAGATCAACGCTGCAAACCGCGCCCACCCGATGCCTTATTAAGAGAGCGAAGACCTCAATCTGATGACACAGCCCGCTTCCCCCAATGATGAGACGCCGGAGGTCTTGGCCTCCATTTCCGCTTCTGGCCCACGTCGTGTGTTCGGCATTGCGACACTGGCTGTTTTAGGGGGCTTGCTGTTGTATCTGGGGCTGAGCACAAGCCCGTCACCGCTCTGGCAGGTGTTTCTGTTGGTTCTGGGGGTGCTTGTGCTGTTGCTGGCAGAAAAGACCCGGCGGGCGACAGAAAGGGTCATTCAACTCACCCATGCAGGGCTCTTCACTGATCAGGGGGAAGAGATCGCAAAGCTTGACGTCATCGTGGGGGTCAAGCGCGGCATGTTTGACCTCAAGCCCTCCAATGGTTTCAGTTTGGTGCTCAGCACATCCCGGTCACGCAGGTGGCAGCCGGGCATGTGGTGGGCCTGGGGGCGTCGCGTTGGAGTTGGCGGTGTAACGCCGGGCTCACAAGCCAAAACCATGGCCCAGATTCTGGAAGCTCTGCTTGTGGAGCATGGCCAAGCCGCGCAGTGATGTCGTGGTTAGGCATCGCTCCAGGCGAGGTTTGACACAAAGCGCGGACGGGTGAACACAAGGGTGTTCATCGGAAAGCCGTTCCAGTTTTCGCCCCACCAGCGTTTCATGATCACAGGTGGGGAGAAGACGCTTTGGGTTTGAACCACAATCAAGCTCTCTCCGTTCACCAGCGTTGGCAGGTTCTGACTCATGGCGAGCATATCTGCATTATCCCATGAAGTTTCATCCCGGTCCCCATCGCGAGAAATGGAGTGAGACCACACCAATTGGTGGGTGCGATTGATGACATCCCACGTGACAAGGCTCACAGTCAGATCATGACCACTGCGCAGGGTCGAGATTTGGTCGAAGAGGGAATGCACACCATTCAGATAGTCGTGGTTCACGGCCGCAGTTTCACGTGACAGCATATCGGAAATGGCGAAGGCCGCCTTTTCGGTGGTCGAGCGCGCGCGATAGGCGTCAAACAGCACGGCCATCGCCAGCATCGCCAGGAAAAGGCCGGGCCACATGACCACAGTCTCGACGGCCACGGTGCCGCGTGTGTCTTTGCGAAAATCACGAATTTTGCGAAGGATCGACGTGATCATGGCTTAGCGAGGCTCCTGAACAAAGGCGTTTGATACCACAAGGGCATAGTCCCCGTTGTTGTCCCTTTGCAGGGCTGAGCCGATCCACGAGCCCGGGAAGATCGTGGTGACTTTGGCACAGGCGCGCAGCACCATCATGTCATTTTCACGCCCCCCCTCAAAAACGGTCACAGGCTGTGCCTCCTCAGAGCTGTCGGTACAGACAGTTTCTGCGGGCAGATCCACCCAGTTGCGTGGGTCGCGGATGACCATTTCCAGTTTCAGCTTTTCGGAACAACTTGGGATCACACCCGCGCGGGCGCAGACTTCTGAAACGATTGCATCATGGGTGATGGGCGCGCCTGTAGAGAGGCGAATATCACGCACGACCATATCCAGAGACCGCTCAAGATAGGAATAGCGCAGGGTCATCAGGCCCAGTTCAACGGAGGACATGAACAGCCCCATATAGAAGGGGAACATGATCACGAATTGAACCGTAACCGTGCCATCATCGCGCAGATGGAAAGATCTGATCTTTTGAAGCAGGCGGCGCATCATTGGGTCAACCTCAGCTGGCGGATTGAGGTGGCGATGGTTGCAAAGGCCTGACGGATTTCCAGACCATCCACATCAAAATAGTGGCTGTCAGAGCTGGCACAGTCTTTCAGGACGGCCTGACCGCTACTGGGGGCTTCAAAACCGATGGTGAAGACGATGATGCCGGCCTGTTTTGCGGCATCACAGATGTTGCGTGTGCGCGCGTCTTTGGTAGATGTCCCATGGCTTGAGCGCACACCGTAGTGCCAGTCATTATAGGCGGAATTCGATCCCATGAAAGGACGGTAGAGATATTCGGCGATCCATGAGCTGGTCGTGTAGGCCCAGAGGTCGGGGTAGGTGATGATCTCCGCATGTCCTGGTTCGTTGACGGTGACGGTTTTGGTCACTTTGCGATAGCGGCGGCAGGATCCATTGCGACGGTAGGAACGGCACTCCCAAGAGGTTTCTGTGGTGTCATAGGAGCCTTCGCCATAAGCCCAGTTGCGCCATTGCTGTGTTGACGGCCAGAAAAATAGGGGTTCCTGATAGTTGCCATCATTGTCTTCATCCCACTCGTCTTGCCCCACGTAGACCGAGTAAAAGTCTTCTTGTTCATTGTACCAGACATTGGAGTCACCGCTGCGGTAGCCGTCGCGGATATAATATTGGCTGGTGTTTTGACCGTCGGTCATGAGCACGACAATCTTGAGGGCATCTCTTGTGCCATAGTCGTAGGGGCGGTCTTCAAATTCGCGGGCGACCATGCCACCGTTGACCAATTGCTCAATGGCGGGCCGCAACGAGGGGTCAAGCAAAGCCGTGCCCCACTTCATGCCGATGTCAATGGAGGTGTTGCCGTCTGCATCAAGAGCCGTGATGTAGTTTTTGAGCTGCTCACGGTCGTCACCAAGGACCATGATTTCGCGGTCGCGGGCAAATTCGCAGACCGGCATGTTATTGACCGGTTCGGGTGTCGCATCGCGATTGTCATAGCGGTACCACGGGTCAAAGTGCATGGTCCGCTGATAGGTTGCATCCATATTGATGCCCGTACTGTGGAAGTCGTTGCTGCTGAAATTGATACAGTTGGAATATTTATTCTCGCCTGTGGTGCGCAATTGACCAAACAGATCCTCATGTAGTGAGACCTGTGTGGCATAGGGCACGATGGAAATCGAAAGTGTGCCATCCTCGGTATTGTCATCCATCGTGTCGATGAACTCGCGGGCGGCGATTTTCAGGTTTGAAAGGCGGCTGTTTCTATCCATGGAGCCGGAAACGTCCAGCACCATGGAGATTTCGACATTGCCGATCTGTTCCACTGCGGTGCCAGCTGCTCCAACAGTGAAGGCAGGACGAATTGGGCGGTCCCCTGTGTAGGGCTGCGGTTTCCAAAGGTTCTTGAAGCGCGCACCCACCTGACTGTTGCTTAGAGACGAGGTCACGGTGGCAGTGGCGCTCACACTGCGGCGCGTCACTGTCGTGTGAGACATATTGGTTTCTGAGGTCGCCTGAACGGTTTCGTATTCGACGCCAGATTTGTCGAAATAGTCTTCCACAACTTCGGTGGCACCGCGGGTTTGATCCAGATCTGCTGCAGCAAGGACAGCGCGGTCCAGAGTGTGTTGCAGGCGTGTGCGCTTCATCTCTGCGAGCATGATGTCTGCGCCGAGACCTCCGAGCATCACCATCATGATCACCAAGATGACAGCAAAGCCAACCATGACACCGTCATCTTCTTTTCGGAATCGCGCGCTGAGCGCCTTAACTGATGTCAAGCACGACGTTGGCAATTTGCTTACAGCAGAGATCGAAGACAGTATCATTTCACGCACCTCATTGTGACGAAGGCCCTTTTAATCCTTGTGTCAGAGCGGTCCTCATCATCATTTGGTATGTTTTGTGATTGGGGCGGAATTGAGGCGTAAAAAAGTGATTACCTAGACGTTAAGGAAAATTTTATCGTTTTAAAATATATGGTTGTGAACAGTTCAGGGGGCTTGAGGAGTTCTGTTTCCTGTCTGTGAACAACTGGAACAGGCGAGATCACGCTAATTTACCTATCGTCACTTGAGCTTAAGTGCTCTTACTGTTCCTTAAGGTCATGTGTGTGACGGTGAGTCGCAGCTTGACGCTTATCTGGAGGAAAATGATGAGCCCAATCAAAGAGCCGAGCTTTCGTGAAAGTGTGGATCTGATGTTCAACCGTGCGGTTGCGCTGATGGATCTGCCGCCGGGCTTGGAGGAAAAGATCCGTGTTTGCAATGCCACTTACACTGTGCGTTTTGGTGTGCGATTGCGGGGTCAGATCCAGACGTTTACGGGCTATCGCTCTGTCCACAGTGAGCATATGGAACCTGTCAAAGGTGGGATCCGCTTTGCGCCAAGTGTCAATCAAGATGAGGTGGAAGCGCTGGCGGCGCTGATGACCTATAAATGTGCGCTTGTGGAGGCCCCATTTGGCGGCTCTAAAGGCGGGCTGTGCATTGATCCGCGCAAGTATGATGAGCATGAGCTAGAACAGATCACCCGCCGCTTTGCCTATGAGCTGGCCAAGCGTGATCTGATCCACCCCTCCCAGAACGTCCCAGCGCCTGATATGGGCACCGGTGAACGTGAGATGGCCTGGATTGCGGATCAATATGCGCGGATGAACACCACCGACATCAATGCGCGTGCCTGTGTGACCGGCAAGCCGCTCAATGCTGGCGGTATTTCCGGGCGCGTCGAGGCCACGGGTCGTGGTGTGCAATATGCGTTGCGTGAATTCTTCCGGGATCCGCGGGATGTGGAGAAGGCGGGTTTGACAGGGTCACTGGACGGCAAGCGGGTCATTGTGCAGGGGCTTGGGAACGTGGGCTATCACGCTGCCAAATTCCTGAGCGAAGAAGATGGGGCCATAATTGTCGGCATCATTGAGCGGGACGGGGCCCTTTATAATGCCAATGGCATTGATGTGGATGCGGTGCAGCAGTGGTTGATGAAGCATGGTGGCGTGTCTGGATTCCCGGATGCGACCTTCACGCGTGACGGCGCAGTGGTGCTTGAGGAAGAGTGCGATATTCTTGTGCCTGCGGCACTGGAAGGGGTCATCAACCTTCAGAACGCAGCCAACGTCAAAGCGCCGCTGATCATCGAAGCCGCCAACGGCCCGATCACAGCCGGCGCAGATGATATCCTGCGCAAGAAAGGCACCGTGATCATCCCGGATATGTATGCCAACGCCGGTGGTGTGACCGTGTCTTATTTTGAGTGGGTCAAAAACCTCAGCCACATTCGCTTTGGCCGGATGCAGCGCCGTCAGGAAGAGTCGCGCCACCAGCTGGTTGTGGATGAGCTGGAGAAAATCAGCGCGGCGCTGGGCGGTCAATATACGCTGACCGATGGCTTCAAGCAAAAGTACCTAAAAGGGGCTGGCGAGCTTGAGCTGGTGCGGTCGGGGCTGGATGATACCATGCGGATCGCCTATCAATCCATGCGAGAGGTCTGGCATGAGCGGGCAGATGTGGAAGATCTGCGCACGGCGGCCTATCTTGTCTCCATCGACAAAGTGGCCGCGAGCTACAGAGCCAAAGGATTGTAAACATGACAGGCACAAACGTTCCGCTGAAATGTAAATGTGGAGCGTTTGAGGCTGTACTCAACGATGTGAGCCCGAGGACGGGCTCACATATCCACTGCCACTGTCAGGACTGCCAGACAGCGGCGCGGGTTCTTGGGGCGGAAGAGCAGCTTCTGCCACGCGCTGGCAGCGATATATTTCACACCACCCCAGCGCAGTTGACGCTGACCAAAGGACAGGAACATCTCGCCTGTCTGCGCTTGTCTCCACGCGGGCTGATGCGCTGGTATGCGGGCTGCTGCAACACGCCGATGTTTGCCACGATGGCGCATACCAAATTGGCCTTTATGGGAGTTTGGGTGCCCTCCATGGCTCCCCCGCCAGAGACCAAGCTTGCCAAAGTGATCGGCAAAGTGATCGCGGTGGTACGGACGCAGGATGCGCCAATGGGATCGCCGTCTTTGAAGGAATACGGGTTCAATCGCGCTGGCTTTCATGTGCTGGCCCGGCATGTGTCTGCGCTCTTGCAGGGGCGCGCGCGCCAGACCCCGCTGTTTGATGCAGAGGGCGCGCCGATTGTTAAACCGCGTGTGCTTAGCAAGGAAGAGCGTCTGGCCGCGCAGAAATAGGCCAAGGTGATCACGATTTGCACAGGAGTGCCTGTTGGCTCTGCAGCAGGGGTGCCGCTTGGCCTGCGAACGGGGTAGTCTCTTTGAACCTATAGTGATTCAGGAGGCCGCAATGGTCCGTTATTCCCTTCTCGCGCTGATGATGATGAGCGGCGCAGCATATGCCGCAGATGGCAAAGAAGATGTCTGTAAGTATCAGGGCGCTGTTATGAAGGCCATTCAGGAGGCGCGTCTGGACCGTGTGAAGGCGGACAAACTGGAAGCGCATCTGTTGGAAAACGACCCAAGCTGGCCGCCCAACTACAACATTGCGATCGAGCAGTTCGCGCCAATTGTCTACGGCGCCAAACGCCGTGATCTTAAAAAAGTGGATCTGGGTGCGCAGATTGAACAGCAGTGTCTGGACAATTGGGAGAAGATTCAGGAAATGCAGAAGTCCGTTTCCAAATGATCTTCTGACTGATGTGATCTGACCGCATGTCGCTACCGCCCGGATTCCTTGATGAGCTTCGCAGCCGTACTTCCATCACGCAGGTGGTGGGGCGCAAAGTCATGTGGGATCCGCGCAAGTCCAATCAGGGCAAGGGCGACATGTGGGCACCATGCCCCTTTCACCATGAAAAAACAGCGTCTTTTCATGTCGATGATCGCAAGGGCTATTACTATTGCTTTGGCTGTCACGCCAAAGGAGATGCAATCAAATTTGTCACGGAAACCGAAAATGTGAGCTTCATCGAAGCGGTGGAGATTCTGGCCGAAGAGGCCGGGATGCAGATGCCCAAACGGGACCCTCAGGCGCAGCAGAAAGCGGATCGTCGCACGCAGCTTGCCGAGGTCATGGAGATGGCGGTGCAGCATTTTCGCCTGATGCTGAATGCGGCGGCAGGTGCGGAGGCGCGGGCCTATCTGGACAAGCGCGGTCTCTCCCAAGAGGCGCGGGATCGCTTTGGCATTGGCTTTGCGCCAGAGGGCTGGCAGGGGCTTTGGGATCAGTTGACCAGTAAGGGCGTGGCGCCGGATCTGATCCTTGCGGCGGGGTTGGCCAAGCCGTCGACCAAAGGCGGCAAGCCCTATGACACGTTCCGCAATCGCATCATGTTCCCGATCCGCGATGGGCGCGGCAAATGTATCGCCTTTGGCGGCCGTGCCATGGATCCAAACGACAATGCCAAATATCTCAACAGCCCGGAGACCGAGCTTTTTGACAAGGGGCGTAATCTTTACAATCACGCTCCCGCGCGGGAGGCGGCAGGAAAGGGGCATCCGCTGATTGTGGCGGAGGGCTATATGGATGTAATCGCGCTCAGTGAGGCCGGGTTTGGCGCATCGGTCGCTCCGCTTGGCACAGCGGTCACAGAGAACCAGTTGCAGCTGCTGTGGCGCATTTCGGACGAGCCCATAATCGCGCTGGATGGCGACAAGGCCGGGCTGCGCGCGGCGATGCGGGTGGTCGATCTGGCGCTGCCCTTGCTTGAGGCGGGCAAGAGTCTGCGCTTTGCGGTGATGCCAGAGGGGCAGGATCCGGATGATCTGATCCGGGCCAAAGGAGCAGGGGCCGTTCAAAAGGTTCTGGATGGTGCGATGCCCATGGTCAACCTGCTCTGGCAGCGGGAAGTCGAAGGCAAGGTTTTTGACAGTCCGGAACGCCGCGCGGCTTTGGACAAGCAGTTGAAGGCCAAGATCAACCTGATCAAAGATCCGTCAATCAAATCGCATTATGGCGAGGCGGTTAAAGAGCTGCGCTATCAGTTGTTCCGCCCACAACGTGGGGGCGGCACAAGGTTCATTGGCGGTGGCAAGCGCGGCAACTGGCAGGCGCAGCCGGTGGTGCAGAGCGGCACCAAGGTCTCCATGCTTGCGGCCAGTGAGGGTCCGGTGGAACAGCGTTTGCATGAAGCGGTGGTTCTTGCAGTGGCTTTGGTGACGCCGGCGGTGCTTGAGGACTTCGAGTATGAGCTGGAAAGCATGGAGTGTCTGGATGCAGAGAATGCGCATCTGCGCGATGTGCTGTTGCGCTATGCCAGCAGCCCGGATCCAAGAGAGGCCGTGGAAATGGCTTTGGGGCCGGAGATGGTTGAAAATCTGCTGCGCCAACCCCATGTGGCCATCACACCCGCCGTGCGCAAAGCTGGTGATCAGGCGCTGGCGCGGGTCACATTGACCGAAGAATTGGCCAAGATCAAAACCGTCCGGGGACTCGATGATGAGATCGCCGAGGCGGAAGAGGATCTGATGGGCGTTGCGGATGAGGCCATGACCTGGCGTCTGCGACAGGCCGCAGAAGAGCGCAACCGCGCCATGCAGAGCCGCCAGGAAGAAGGCGGCGATTTTACGACCGGGGCCAATGGGGCGCCGATTGACCGAGACGAACGCGCAGCGCTGGATGCGCTGATGCAGAATATTGATTTCTCACGGGGCGGAAAACCACCGCGCAAAGGGTGATTCGATGCACGCCTTTCTGCCTCGTGAGCAACAGATGAAGAAAACGGGCTTTGTGGGGTTGCGAATCACCCCGTCTAGCGATTGATTCGACGCTAGCGAATCACCTTCAGCCCGAACTTGCAGGAGCACTTAATGGCCGCCAAGGACACCGACGACCA
This sequence comes from Shimia sp. R11_0, assembly GCF_017744035.1. NCBI lineage: Bacteria > Pseudomonadati > Pseudomonadota > Alphaproteobacteria > Rhodobacterales > Roseobacteraceae > Shimia > Shimia sp. R11_0. Next base: position 113,049 of record NZ_JAGHQY010000008.1, read on the forward strand.
GAAGCCCGCCGATCAGGACGCCGAAATCTCGCTCGATATGAGCCAGGCCGCCGTCAAGAAGATGATCGCCGAGGCGCGGGAGAAGGGCTACATCACTTATGATCAGCTCAACCAGGTTCTGCCGCCCGATCAGGTGAGCTCCGAGCAAATCGAAGACGTGATGTCCATGCTCTCTGAGATGGGCATCAACATCATCGAAGACGAAGATGCCGAAGACGAAGAGGCCAAATCCACCGCCGTTGTGGACACCTCCTCTGCGAACCGTGGCGTTGCGATTGCCAGCGGCAATAACGAAAAACTCGACCGCACCGACGATCCGGTGCGCATGTACCTGCGCGAGATGGGCTCTGTTGAGCTGCTGAGCCGCGAAGGTGAGATTGCGATTGCCAAACGCATCGAAGCCGGTCGCAACACGATGATTGCCGGCCTCTGTGAGAGCCCTTTGACGTTTCAGGCGATCACCATCTGGCGTGACGAACTTCTGTCCGAAGACATTCTGCTGCGCGATGTGATCGATCTTGAGACCACCTTTGGCAATCAGATGGGGGAAGATGGCGATGAGGAAGAGGAAAGCCCCGTCGCCGAAGCCGCCAATGTGACCACGGCGCCCAAGAAGGAAGCCGAGCAGGAGCTGGACGCGGACGGCAACCCGATTGCCAAAGACGATGACGATGATGAAGACGAGCAGGCCAATATGTCTTTGGCCGCGATGGAAGCCGCGTTGAAGCCGCGGGTTCTTGAAACGCTTGATATCATTGCGCGTGACTTCGCCATGCTGAGCGACATGCAGGACGCCCGTATTTCTGCAACGCTGAACGAAGATGGATCCTTCTCTGATACGGATGAGGAAACCTATCAGAAGCTGCGCTCAGAGATTGTGGAGCTGGTGAACGAGCTTCACCTACACAACAACCGTATCGAAGCGTTGATTGACCAGCTCTATGGCATCAACCGCCGCGTGATGCAGATCGACAGCTCCATGGTGAAGCTCGCTGATCAGGCGCGCATCAATCGCCGCGAGTTCATCGACGCTTATCGCGGACGCGAGTTGGACCCGACTTGGCTGGAAGACATGTCCGAGAAGTCTGGTCGTGGCTGGCAGATGTTCATGGAACGCAGCCAGGACAAGGTTTTGGAATTGCGCAACGACATGGCTCAGGTTGGTCAGTATGTTGGTCTGGATATTCCCGAATTCCGCCGCATCGTGCAACAGGTGCAAAAGGGTGAGAAAGAAGCCCGTCAGGCCAAGAAAGAAATGGTTGAGGCCAACCTCCGCTTGGTGATCTCGATTGCCAAGAAGTACACCAACCGTGGCCTGCAATTCCTTGATCTTATTCAGGAAGGTAACATCGGCCTGATGAAGGCGGTGGACAAATTCGAATACCGTCGCGGCTATAAGTTCTCCACCTATGCGACTTGGTGGATCCGTCAGGCGATCACGCGTTCGATCGCCGATCAGGCGCGCACCATCCGTATCCCGGTGCATATGATCGAAACGATCAACAAGCTGGTGCGGACCTCGCGTCAGATGCTGCATGAGATTGGCCGCGAGCCAACGCCAGAAGAACTAGCTGAAAAGCTGCAGATGCCGCTTGAGAAAGTGCGCAAGGTGATGAAAATCGCCAAAGAGCCGATCTCTCTGGAAACCCCGATCGGGGATGAGGAAGACAGCCAGCTGGGCGATTTCATTGAGGATAAGAATGCTGTGCTGCCACTGGACAGTGCCATTCAGGAAAACCTCAAAGAGACCACCACGCGGGTTCTGGCGAGCCTCACACCGCGTGAAGAGCGCGTGCTTCGGATGCGCTTTGGCATTGGTATGAACACCGACCACACACTTGAAGAAGTGGGGCAGCAGTTCAGCGTGACCCGTGAGCGTATTCGTCAGATCGAAGCGAAGGCGCTGCGCAAGCTTAAGCATCCGAGCCGCTCGCGCAAGCTGCGCAGCTTCCTGGATCAATAAGTCATGTCTTGGTTGAAAACTCTGTTCGGAGGCGGTGCCAAAACGGATGCCGCCTCTGCACAGGAAGCGCAGGCGGTGGAATACAACGGCTTTCACATCACGCCGACCCCCATAGCGGAGGGTGGTCAGTTTCGGATTTCTGCACGCATTGATGCGGTGATTGATGGTGAGCCGAAGACCCACACTTTGATCCGTGCAGATGTGCTGCGGGATCAGACAGAGGCCAATGAGGCGTCGATCGGCAAGGCAAAGCAAATGATCGACCAAATGGGAGATCAGATCTTCTGATCTGTGTTGAGGGTCAAATGTCTTCTGTCTGGAGTGTTTGTGACGTGATGTGACGTCGATTTTAGAAGGGCCGCCGGTTGGGGGCCTTTTTTATTGGTGCTTGTAAGACTAAGCTGGAAAGGCTTGGTGTTACCAATTTGAGCAGAAAGAGGCTGTGATGAAACGTTTTTTGCCAATCCTGGGCTTGTTGGTTGCCGGATGCTCGGCCACGTCAGATGGGGGATATGTGACCATTGGCAATATTCGGGTGAACCCTGTGTCTGAGGACGTGTTTGAAGTTGCGGCCCGCCCTGGTGGCAATATGCACAACCAGCTCTGGTGCGGTGCGGGCAACTACGCGCGTCAGGTTTTGGGCGCGCCGCCAAATGCGCGCATCTATGTTGTGGGAGAGGCCGGTCCTGCGGTGACCAGCGACAGCCGAGATGCGGCACAGTTTTCTTTGAAGCCAAGTGGTCAGGCCGTTGGCGCGAGCGGCCGTAAAGGTGGATGGGGGCCGCGCATTGGCGAGGATGAGTTTGTCGGAGACGCAAGCCGCTATTGCTCTGCCATCAATGATGCGTTTCTCTTCTTTTAACTGTGATACCGAAACCCGCTGAGACTCCTTTAGGGGATCTGAGTAGGGTTGCGGAACTCCATGTTAGATGTGTGGTTTGGGAATTTGTGATGAAGATACCTGCTTTAGGACTTTCAACTTGTGCCATTATTTTGGCAGGCTGCATGGGCTCTTCCGGGTTTGTGACCAGCACAGGTGTGCGCGTGAACCCTGTGAATGAGGATATCTTTGAAGTTGTCGTGCGGCCTGGTGCCATTGAGGCAGATTTCTGGTGCGGGGCCGGAGACTATGCACATCGGGCCTTGGGAGCTGAAGGCAATGCACGGGTCTATGCGGTGAGTGGTACTGGGCCTTCGGTGACCAGCGATGGTCCGGATGCGGCGCAATTCTCTCTCAAACCACTGCGTGCATCGACAGGGGCAACCGGCAGCATCTGGTCTTGGGGCCCGCGCGTTGGGGATAGCCGATCTGTCAGCGATGCTCGAAGCCAGTGCAATCGATCACGCAATGACTTTTGGTCCTAAGCTGTGCGGGGCGCGGTCATAAGGTGCATTTGTCTTGCGATTGTCGGGTTGGAGATTGCGGGATGCGACAGTTCCGGCAGCGCGGTCTTCAGGGCCCACAACGGCGTGCGCGTGAATCCGGTGACCGAAGATGTTTTTGAGGTGTTTGCGCGGCCAGGTGGACGACAGTCCGATTTTTGGTGCGGGGCCGGAAATTATGCCAGTCGTGTGCTTGATGCACCTGACACGGCGCCAGTTTATGCAGTGGGTGGCGCTGGTCAGGGGGTGACCATGAAGAGTCCAGACGCGGCACAGTTTTCTTTGAAGCCGCCGGGGGACGCGCGTGGTGCGACTGGCCGGCCCGCAAAAGGAAGTTGGGGGCCCGATGTGGGGCAGGCGGTTTCGGTGGGGCAAGCGCGCAGGAGTTGTCAGCCCCTGCTCAATCAGGATGATTGAGCCTTATCACAGGTCAGATTGAGATCAGATATGCAGACGGAATTTCAAATTTCGACGAGAGGTGCCGGGCTCTATGAATTTACACAGCACGTAGCGCAGTGGGTGGGGGCTTCTGGGCAGCGTAGCGGTCTGCTGACCCTGTTTGTGCGCCACACCTCTTGTAGCCTTTTGGTGCAGGAGAATGCCGATCCCGAGGTGCAATCCGATTTGCAGGCGTTCTTTCACCGTCTGGTGCCACCCACAACCGATCCTGCGATGTCCTATTTGACCCATACCTATGAAGGGCCAGATGACATGCCCGCGCATATCAAAGCGGCGATGATGCCGGTGTCTCTTTCTATCCCGGTGACAGAAGGCCGCCTTATGCTGGGCACTTGGCAGGGGATTTATATGTTTGAACATAGAAATGCGCCGCACACGAGACGTGTGGCAGCGCATTTAAGTGCATGAAGGGATAGGCCGGGGAGCCTATGCCTTGGACATAGCAGCGTTGCCTGCAAAGCTCACGGGGAAAGAAACTCAGATTTTCCCCATATGCTCTATATCGCGGTTTACTTTTGCCTCTACCCAAAGGGTTGTGGTTGACCTATAGTGCCTGTGGATAAGTTGGGAAAATACCCAATCGGCCATAAGATTATCAGGCCGTTTCAGAGCAGCAGGTACGCAGTAGGTACAAGGGGAAGTCAATGCGCTGTCCGTTTTGTGGAAACATCGACACTCAGGTGAAAGATTCACGTCCAGCGGAGGATCATGTCTCGATCCGGCGGCGTCGGTTCTGCCCAGCTTGCGGTGGGCGCTTTACGACTTATGAGCGGGTGCAGTTGCGCGATCTGGTGGTTGTGAAATCCAACGGCCGTCGCGAAGATTTTGACCGTGACAAGCTGGAGCGTTCGATCCGGATTTCCATGCAGAAACGTCCGGTTGAGCCAGAGCGTATTGATCAGATGATTTCAGGCATTGTGCGCCGTCTGGAGAGCATGGGTGAGACAGATATCCCCTCCAAGACTATTGGTGAGATTGTCATGGAAGCGCTCGCCCGGATTGATACGGTGGCCTATGTGCGCTTTGCCAGCGTCTATAAGAACTTCCAAGCCGCCGATGACTTCGATAAATTTGTCAGCGAACTGCGTCCGGATCCTGCTCCAGAGGAATAATCGTGACTGATCGCCGATATATGGCGCTGGCCCTGAGTTTGGGGCGGCGCGGTCAGGGTATGTGCTGGCCCAATCCTGCTGTTGGTTGTGTCATCGTGAAAGATGGCCGCATCGTGGGCCGCGGCTTTACGCAGCCGGGCGGACGTCCGCATGCGGAGCCTGTGGCCTTGGCACAGGCGGGAGCCGCCGCGCGTGGGGCCACGGCCTACGTCACGTTGGAGCCGTGTTCACACCATGGCAAGACGCCGCCCTGTGCGGAGGCGCTGATTGCGGCAGGTGTGGCGCGCGTTGTTGTGGCGGTGGAAGACAGTGATGCGCGCGTTTCCGGGCGCGGGCTGAAGATGCTGCGGGCAGCGGGCATCGAAGTGACGCTGGGCGTGATGGCGGAAGAGGCCGCGCGCGATTTGCAGGGCTTTTTTCTCAAGACGGATCTGGGTCGTCCTTTCTTGACCTTGAAGCTGGCCACCACTTTGGATGGCCGTATTGCCACGGCCTCTGGAGAGAGCCAGTGGATCACAGGGCCAGAGGCACGGCGCGAAGTGCACGCCATGCGTCTGCGCCATGATGCGGTGATGGTGGGCGGCGGCACCGCGCGTGCGGATGATCCATCTCTGACCGTGCGTGGGATGGGCGCAACAGCGCAACCCGTGCGGGTTGTGGTCTCACGCCGGCTGGATCTCCCTCTGATGGGCAATCTTGCACGCACGGCGCAGGACATTCCTGTTTGGATTGCCCATGGCCAGGATGCGGATCCCAATTTGCAGCAAACGTGGCGTGATCTGGGGGCTGAATTGTTGCCTTGTGGGCTTGAAGGGGTTCAGCTCTCTGCCACCTCTGTTTTGCAGGCTCTGGGCAAGCGCGGATTGACGCGTGTGTTCTGTGAAGGGGGCGGGGCTTTGGCGGCTTCTCTGCTTGCCGCCGATATGGTTGATGAATTGATCACCTTCTCGGCGGGTATGGTGCTGGGCGCAGAAGGGCATCCGGCCATTGGAGCCATGGGGCTTGCCAGACTGGCGGAAGCCCCAAAATTTGATCTGATCTCCCAGCGCGCGGTGGGGCGGGACATCATGTCTGTCTGGCATCGTCTGGAAGGACGAGCCGGACGCCGGTGAGTTTGGGGCTGGTGTGTCTGAAGAAGAAGAGCTTACCGCCGCCAGAGGTGGTGATAGCTTGAAAACTGTCCCTGCAGCTTTGACAGCAGGCGGTTGCCAAGGCCGGGGTGTGGGATGTCTCCCGCTTGCAAGCGCTCAATGATGAGTTCTGGCGTGCAGGCAAGGCTGCTGACCGGGTCATGGTACCGGGGATAATCAATCAAAGTGGCGTGGATGAGCCCGGTCAGGCTTGGCCGGGCGCGTCGTCTTGCAGGCGGTGTACCTAGATCCTGCGTCAGCCCCCAGCCTGCATAAAAGGGCGCGCCAAAAGTGGTAACTTTGCATCCGCGGATGAGAGCCTCAAAACCGGTCAGGGACGTCATTGTCCAGATTTCATCGACATGATCGAGAAGATATCCCATGTCGGCCTGCTCAAGGACCATATCCGCCAGCGCCTCTGCTTCATTTCTGTCAATGGCACCTTGGCGTAATCCAGCTTCTACATCCGGGTGCGGTTTGAACAGAATGCGGGCGGCGGGGTTGGCCGCGCGGGTGGCGCGCAGCAGGGCAATATTGGTCGTTATCTCGGAGGTGCCCTTCAGGATGGAGGCGTCATCCTCAACCTGTCCGGGCACCAGAATGACATGGCCGCTTGGCAGATCAGGCGTCTGACCTGAAAGATTATATTTGCTCACGCGGGATTTACGCAAAGCGGAGCGCAAGGCCAGAGCGCGCCGCTCCTGATCAATGCGCAGGGTTTCGCGCTTGGCGATCCAATGTTCCAGACGGCTTTCTTGGCTGGGGTCATAGTAGATGCCCAGATCATCACAGACCAGCGACAGAGGCGGCACCAGAGCTGCGCCAAGGCCGCGAGAGCGTAGAAAACCGTCTTCCAGTTTCACGGCATTGTCCGGGCCGGCTTTGTTGGCCCAGACCATGTGTGGCGCACTTTTTTTACCGTGCCGATCAAAGGTCATGGGGGCGTGTTGCCCAAAGAACTTTTGCAATGGTTTACGTTTCCATAGGCGCATGCCAAAGGCGTTCCAGCCTTTGCGGTCTTCATGCCATGCGCGTGCCTGTGCCGCCATCTGCTCCAGCGCAACTTCGAAATCACAAAGCTGGTCGCGGCAGGGATCATACCAAGTGGGATAAAGGATCATGGCGGCGGCAAAAAGCTGCGCTCGGGTCAGGCGGCGTTGGCGGCGGTACAGCGGGAATTCATCCTGCGTCAAATCCCATCCTGCATAGAAGGGCTGCCCAAAGACGCGAGGTTTATGTCCGGCAAGAATAGCCTCAAACCCCATCTGGGACGACACGGTATAGACGGCGACAGCCCCCTCCAGAAGGGACCATGGGCTGTGCGCGCTGGTGCACAGCGTGACGCGGTCGGTCTCATGTTCTGGCCCGTAATAGCCTGCGCGGGTGCCTGCCTGAGTTTCTGGATGGGTTTTGATCAGCACGGGCGCGCCGGGATTTTCTTCCTGTGCCAGCACCAGCATTTCCTGAAACCGTGCCTCATTCGCATTGCTGGCGCGCACCGCGGCATCATTGCGGGTTTGGTCGATCACCAGCACATAACCGGCGGCGGGCAGGGGCTGATCGAGGTTGACGGCTGCATATTTTGTCAGATGGGTTTCCCGTAGCCGGGCGATGCCGCCGCGCGCCCGGTCGAGCAAAACAGTGTCATCCAGTGCATGGTGTTTGAGCAGGTTTTCCAAGTCAGAAGGCTGGCTTGGGTCAAAATGCGGACAGATACCATCAATGAGCAAGCCAATTGGCGGCTCCTTCGCCACGCGTCCCGGAAACAGAGAGCGCAGGAAGGCATCCTCAAGAAAAAGCTTGGAGGCACCGGTTTTCTCTGCGGCTTTGAGGCCGCGATGTGCTGTGGGGCTGTTGCCCCAGATGGCAATCAGATCTTCTGGAGTGGGCCTGCCTAGACGCAGATCATACCCGGCAAGGGAGAGAATGCGCCGCAGGCGCTTTTGCAGGAAAAAGCCGCCGTTGAATGCAAAAAGCCGCCGGGGTTTGTCGCTCCCGGCGGCTTTGATATCAGTTGTGTCCTGCACAGTTACAGGCCGCCGAGGCTGCTCAGCGTATCTGCGGAGGTCAAAGTACCTGTGATTGCAGAGATGGTTTTGTCCCAAGTGGTGATCGGCGCTTCGGTGACATAGAGTGTGTCGCCATCGCGAATGATGAAATCGCGCGCCATGAACATACCATTGGGTTCGGTCAGATCCAGCACATAGACCATGCGCTGCGCGCCAGTGAGGTCCTTGCGTCCCAGCACGCTATTGGCAATGTCATCAGCTTCGTTGCGGAACACAAAGACGCCTGTCGGGTCACTGTTGGTTGGGGTGAGGCCACCCACTTGTGCCAACGCTTCAATTGCGGAGAGGTCTTTGGTGAAAAAGTTCACACGGCTTTGCGTGCCGGTGGCACCAAGCGCGGTGAAGGCGCGGGTGTCTTCCTCAACCAGAATGCGGTCCCCGCCACGCAGCGCGATGTCCAGCTGTGGGTTGTCATAGAGATCTTGAAACCAGATCTGCCCTGTTGTGGAGCCGCGCAGCACGGTGATCTGCGCAATTTCAGGCACAATGGTCACGCCGCCGGCCTGCGCGAGCATGGTTGAAAGCGTGCGGGTGGGGCGCTCAATCGGGTACACGCCCTGCGCGCCAACCGCTCCCACGAGAGAGACCGTTGCCCCGTCCCCTGCGGCGCGGCGCACTTCAACCTGTGGGTCCGGGGTCTGTTCTTCGAGTTTGGACGAGATGATCCGGCGGATGCCTTCGGGCGTGTTGCCCGCCGCCCGGATGCGGCCTGCATAAGGGACAAAGATAAAGCCCGCGCCGTCCACCTGAACTTCTTCGAGCACAGCGGCCACCTGGCCTTCGGGGCCCAGCAACGGCTTATCGACGTTTTCCCAGATGGTCAGCGCCAGAATATCGCCTGGGCGGATGGTGTCAGAGCCCAGTTGTCCGGCATTCTGAAAGTCGCTGGAGAAGCCAAGGGCAGGCACGACGGCCGTGGCGCGCGAGACGCGGTCGTTGACGGCAACAATGAAGGCATCGCCTTCGCGTTGAACCGACCCGGCATAAATTTCACGTTTGTTTGGCCCGGAGCGGGGCACAAGGCTGCAGGACGTCACAGCTGTCAGCGCGACAGCCATCACGGCGCACTTGCCCAAGCGGGATGCAAAGAGTTTCACTGCTCGGTCTCCTCGACCTGTTTATTCTGCCTCAGTTTTTTGAGACAACTTATCGAAATTCAATCCAAAAATCCAGCGCTAGACCTAGTGGTTGTCACTTCACCAGCCGCAACTGTTGCCTTGGGGCCGCTGTGCCGGTGGCCAGCGCCTGATAGGGGTCTTCGTCAGACAGCATCATATCCACCACCTGACGCAGCAATTGGCGACGCCCGCGCGCAGAATAAAACCCGCCGGGCACCTGACTGGTTTCCAGGAGATAGCGACGGTAGGTTTTGTAGGCGCGATTGTCAGGCCGGGTGGCACCGGCAAAGAAATCCAGCAGGGCCTGTGTGCTCACAAACTCGGGCTGATCATAGACCGCGCTGCCGAAGGCTTTCAGGGGAATGCCCCGCCAGAGCACCTGCTGGGCTGCGGTGGAGTTCACGGTGACAGCGGTGCGCGCATCGTTGAGTAGCTGGGCCAGTTTGCCGCCGCGCACGTAATGCACCCGATCTTGCACATGGTGTTTACGCGCAAGCCGCTTGATCTCCCGGCGCAGCGGAACGCGGCCATCCTCAAGCGGATGGGCCTTAAAGACCAGATGGTGATGCAGTGGCGCGCCAGAGGCAAAATTCTCAATGGTGAGCGCCAGAAAATCCGTCATGCTGTCAAAGGGGGAGTGGATCTGGAAACTGCTGTCATGCTCAAGCTGGAGCAGAGCCAGATGGTAAGGAAAGCCCCCAAAGCGGATGCGTAAAGTCGCAAGACGCCGCTCCAATGCCTGAAATGGCATCAGAAGAAGACGCCGCACATAGAGCTGAAACTCGCGCGTGACTGTCAGTGCGCGGTGGGGTTTGAAATTGCGGTAGCGCCGATTGGCGAACATCACAAACCAATGATAAAGCGCGCCATAAAACACATGTTGGCGCATATCACCCCAATGACCCGGAGGCATGGGGGTTTCCATATCGGAACTTTCCAGCGCCTTTTCCATCTGGGCAATGTTCATCTGCATCAGGCGCGAATTGCCATTCGAGCCGCCACGCTCATAGGTCACCCAATAGGGACGCAGGTAGCCTTCTTCAAAGACATGTACGGTCACACCCTGCGCCTTTGCGATCTTCACGGCTTGGGTATGGATGGGGCGGGTGTCCCCATAAAGCACAATGTCTGTGACGCTTTTCTGTATCAATATATCTGCGAAGACCTTGGGCCAATCCTCTGGGGTGCCTCGAAAAGGTAGAAAAGTCTTGCGCTGTGTCCAGAAAGCCTGATCGCCCGCATTGAAGCCCACGCGCCATGTCTGTGCCCCTGAGCGACGGAGCATGCGCGACAGGGCTGCAAAAAACGGCCCATGCGGCCCTTGCAGGAACAGGTAAACTCTATTTTGGCCCATGGTATTTGTCATGCTCTGCAACCTTACAGGCGGGTTCTATCGAATTTGTTAACCATCTGAAATGGCAAAAATATGGAACAGCTGTGCGGAGGGCGGGGCAGGGGGCAGTGGTGAAACACGCTGGGCGCTTGTCATGTGCGCGGGTGCCGGTTAGGTCTGTCTCAAACCCTTACAGTGGAGCGCATCATGTTTACCGGAATCATCACAGATGTGGGCGAAATCAGCGCGCTGGAGCAGCGTGGCGATCTGCGGGCGCGCATCAAGACAGCCTATGACATCAGCACAATCGACATGGGTGCGTCCATTGCGAGTGACGGCGTCTGCCTTACCGTCGTGGCGATGGGCGATGATTGGTATGACGTGGAGATTTCAGCGGAAACCGTCTCCAAAACCAATCTGGGGGATTGGGCGGAAGGGCGCAAAGTCAATCTGGAGCGGGCCTTGAAAGTGGGTGACGAACTGGGCGGACACATTGTGTCGGGGCATGTAGATGGGGTGGCAGAAATCATCGCCATGCAACAGGAGGGCGACAGCACGCGCGTCACCTTCCGTGCCCCAGAAGATTTGGCAAAGTTCATTGCGCCGAAAGGCTCCGTGGCGCTGAATGGCACATCCCTTACCGTCAATGAGGTGGAGGGGTGCGATTTTGGCGTCAATATGATTTCACACACCAAAGAGGTCACCACTTGGGGCACGGCCAAGGTGGGTGATCAGGTGAATCTTGAGATTGATACCTTGGCCCGCTATGTGGCGCGGCTTGCTGAGGTCGGCGTCTGACAGGGCAGGCTCTGTGCCAATAAGGCTGGGGGCTCTGCCCCCAGACCCCCGGGATATTTCTGTCAAGAGGAAGGGGGCTTTAGATGCAAGTTTTGTCTACGGCGGTTTTGCTGGCCTGCATCTGGCAATTTTTCTCGTTTAGACGGCTCTGTCTCAAATTTGTGGTGTGGCATGGTTGGTGGCACGGCATGATGACCACATCCATCTACAACTGTAATGTTCGGCGGAGAGGTCGTGCGCGAGAGCGCCTGTGTCCTGCGCTTCGTGATTGGATGTCGTTGCGTTTTTGCCTGCTTGGGTGTCGCGCCCGCACTGGCATTCGGGCGGCGCATGGGCTATCTGGGCAGCAACCAAGCGGAGAGACCTCATGTCCTTTGAACAGCCCGGACCCGTCGAGCAGAGCCTGCGCGATGCGATCAGCCCGATTGAAGAGATCATTGCCGATGCGCGCGATGGCAAGATGTATATCCTTGTGGATCATGAGGATCGCGAAAATGAAGGGGATCTGATCATCCCGGCGGAATTTGCCGATGCGGCGGCCGTCAACTTCATGGCGACTCATGGGCGCGGGTTGATTTGTCTGCCGATGACGGCGGAGCGCATTGATGCGCTGGATTTGCCGATGATGGCGGTGAACAACTCGTCGCGCCATGAAACTGCCTTTACCGTCTCGATTGAGGCGCGTGAGGGGGTGAGCACGGGGATTTCCGCCGCAGATCGCGCGCTGACGATTGCCACGGCCATCAACGAACAGAACACCATGGCCGCCATTGCCACACCCGGGCATGTCTTCCCATTGCGCGCCAAACGCGGCGGTGTGCTGGTGCGGGCGGGTCATACCGAAGCCTCCGTGGATATTTCGCGCCTCGCGGGGTGCCACCCCAGTGCGGTGATCTGCGAGATCATGAATGAAGATGGCACCATGGCCCGCCTGCCAGAATTGGTGGAGATGGCCAAGAAGCATGGCCTGAAGATTGGCACCATAAGCGATTTGATTGCCTATCGGTCGCGCGTGGACAACGAAGTGGTGGAAACTTCGCGTGAGACCGTGATGTCGGAATATGGCGGCGAGTGGGATATGCGCATTTTCACCGATCAGATCCACGGCATCGAGCATGTTGTCATGATCAAAGGGGATATCACCACGCCAGAGCCGGTTCTGTCACGCACCCATGCGCTGCATGAGGCCAGTGATGTGCTTGGGCTGGGGCCAAAATCGGTGAATGAGCTGCCGACGGCGATGCGCAAGATTGCCGAGGAAGGGCGTGGTGTGGTCTGTTTGTTCCGCGAAGTGCGCCACAGCCTTTATGCCGAAGAAGACGAAGGCCCGCGCATTGTGAAGCGCACCGGACTCGGCGCGCAGATCCTGTCAAACCTGGGGTGTAAGGAGTTGATCCTGCTCACAGACAGCCCGGAAACAAAATACCTTGGACTTGACGCCTATGGTCTGTCCATTGTGGGCACACGCCCAATCCTGTCGGAGGAATGATCATGGCTGGCGCAGAAAAACACTACATCATGCCGCGTGCGGAATTTGACAAGCCGGTGAAGCTCGCGATTGTCATGTCGCCCTATTACAAAGACATCGCGGATAATATGCTGGCGGGTGCTGTGGCTGAGATCGAAGCCGCCGGTGGCACCTATGAGGTGGTCGAAGTGCCCGGAGCGCTGGAAATCCCGACGGCGATTGGCATTGCCGAGCGCATGAGCAATTTTGATGGCTATGTCGCGTTGGGCTGTGTCATCCGTGGTGAGACCACCCATTATGAAACTGTCTGCAACGACAGCAGCCGTGCAATCCAGCTTTTGGGACTGCAGGGCCTCTGCATCGGCAACGGCATCCTGACGGTGGAGAACCGCAAGCAGGCCGAGGTGCGCGCCGATCCGGCCGACCAGAACAAAGGTGGTGGTGCGGCGGCTGCGGCCTTGCATCTTGTGGCATTGGGCCGTAAGTGGGGCGCTCCGCGCAAAGGCGTTGGTTTTCTTCCAGATGCCGAAGAGATGAAACTCGCTGGCCAACTCAAGGACACTCCAAAGGCATGACCCTATCCGGCAACCAGAAACGCAAGATGAAATCTGCCTCCCGTCTGTATGCGGTGCAGGCGCTCTTTCAGATGGAAAGCTCAAACCAGACCGTCGATCAGGTGCGGGTGGAGTTTCTGGATCACCGGTTTGGTGCCGAAGTGGAGGATGGCACCGACATGATCGAAGGGGATGCGGATCTGTTTCGCAAGACCCTTGAGGATGCAGTGAACTATCAGGCCCCCATTGACCAGATGACCGATCGTGCGCTGGTGGCCAAATGGCCGATCGACCGGATTGATCCGACCTTGCGGGCGCTGTTCCGTGCGGCAGGGGCGGAAATCCTGCAAAGCGAGACCCCGCCCAAGGTGGTGATCACCGAATATGTGGGGATTGCAGCGGCCTTCTTCCCCGATGGCAAAGAGTCCCGTTTTGTGAATGCCGTGCTCGACCATATGGCCCGAGAAGCCAAGCCAGAGGCTTTTTGAGGCCGCTTTGATGGTTGGGCGAGTCTTCAAGCTCTGTTAACTTTGTTGGATCACTCTGGCGCGCAACCGATGGGTTGCGCGTTTTTTGCGCTCAGCTGTGCTGACGCAGCGTTCGCGCCAATCTGTCGCGCAGCTGTGACTTGCCCACAAGGGCGGGCTGGCGTTTAATGATCGCAAGGAGGCACCGTCATGCCAAAGCTGATTGCTCTTTATATTCGTCAGGTGGCCATTGGGTTCGCCATTTCTGCAGCCTTTGTGGCGATGCTGCTTTATCTCAATGTTGCAAATCTCTGGCATCTGGTCAGCAGTAGCTCGGATGGGGTGCTGGCGGTGGTTGTGATGTGGGTGCTCAACGGCATTGTTTTTGCAGGTGTGCAGTTTGGCATCGCCATCATGCGCATGAAAGACGACGATCATCCGGGCGGGGGCAAGCGTGATGCGCTGCCAACAGGGTTGCAACAGGTGATGTTGGCAGAGCCGGTGCCGGTGAAAATCGACCAACGCAGCCCGCAGAAAAAGCAATTGCAGCGCTGATGCTTTGTGTCGACCGCAAGGTCAGGCGTAAGTAGATAGATTGTGAGAGCCATCTTGAAGAGCCACCGTACGCACGGTGGCTTTTTTGTTACGGTTTGAAGTGGCGCGGTCGTCTTCGCAGAGCGGACGGATCTTGTGCTTTGGGTCCTCTCTCATTGCTGATAGGCGGGGCGCATGCAGTGGATTATTCAAGACTTTGAGGACACGCGGAAACTCGGGCAGGTATTGGCGGAGCTTGGGCGCGATGTCAGCTGGCACAAGGTTGTGCCTTTCGTCGGAGAACTGACACCGGAGCCAGTGATCCGAAATCCTAAGTCTGTTTTGCTTTTTGGCGCCTACAGCCTTTGGAAATATGCCGACTCCCATGGCCTGTTTCCCGGGGTGTTTCGCATCGCTCCGTTTCTTTATGAGGATGTCTGGCGTCCGTATTTGCTGAATGGCAGCGAGGCTCTGGTGATGCCTCTGTCAGACTGCGCTGTGCGACTGACGCCGTCAGAGCGTCTGTGGTTTCTGCGTCCCGTGGAAGACAGCAAGGAAGTCCCGGGCCGTGTTTTGCCAGCAGCGGAGATTGTGGCATTGGCCCAAAGGGTGGCTCGGCTTTCGTTGGAGGAGCTGCCGATTGGATCTTTGCGCCCAGATACGGAAATCATGCTGTCCGCGCCGCAGGCGATTGAAGCCGAGTGGCGGCTGTGGATTGTCGCAGGTCAGGTGGTGAGTTATTCGCGCTACAAACAGGCCGGGAAGGTCGCCTATGTGCAGGACATCCCCCTAGAGGCTCTGGCCTTCGCGCAAAAGATGGTGGCTCTCAATCCTGACTACAGCGCAGCCTATGTGATAGACATCTGCCAAACGGCAGATGGTTTTCGCATTATTGAGACAAACTGCATCAATGCAGCTGGGTTTTACGCGGCAGATATCAAAGCCATCGTTGCGGCGCTTGAGGTGCGTTTCGATCAGGGCTGACCTGGCGTGCGGTCTCACGCAGCGCTGCGTTAAAAGTGGCGGGCCCGCAAACGCGACCGTTCGGTTATCTCATTCCCGAGGACCTGTATGTACAGGTGGGCGCCAGGTAACCAGGCCAGGGCCAGGACAGAGCCAGCTCCCTCGGAATTGCTTAAGGCCACCGGAATGCAACCATATCACGGGAAGGGCAGCACCCGCCGACCTCGTATCTATGCGCCAATCCCTTGTGGCGCAAGAGGTGGGGCTGAAAAGGCTGGTATATTCCGGGCTTGCAAAATGTTCCTCAAATGTTCACATTTCGTGCATGTCTGATGAAAACCCGCCCACTCCACAGCCCCCTTTGCAACCCGGCCAACTGCTGGCGCGGGGTGTTGCGCGGCATCTGCGCGGCCATGGGTTTGTCTCAGTAGAAGAATTTGTCCCCACGCGGGGCTTGCGGGTGGATGTTATGGCTTTGGGCCCCAAAGGAGAACTTTGGGTGATTGAATGCAAATCCAGCCGGGCGGATTTTCAATCTGACACAAAGTGGGAAGGCTATCTGGAGTGGTGTGATCGCTACTTCTGGGCGGTGGATACAGAGTTTCCCACAGATCTCCTGCCAGTGGGCAGCGGGCTGATCTTTGCGGACGCTTATGATGCGGAAATCATCCGCATGGCCCCTGAAGAGAGGCTGGCGCCTGCGCGCCGCAAAAAAATCATTCAGAAATTTGCCACAGATGCCGCCCGCCGATTGCAGCGTTACCGCGACCCAAGGCTTGCCCCAATGCCCGATGAGCAGACATAGCTGCGCTGCGATGGAGGGGCTGACCCCTCCGATGCTTTTTAGCTTGTTTACTTAGAGACCTGACGTGCGGTGGCTGCTGCGGCGCGGATTTCCTCGGCGATCTCTTCGGCCTCTTCCGGATCAAAATCCATCGGGATCTCAATGCCCTTTGCCTCGATGTAGATGCGCACAAAGCCCTGATCTGTTGGGCCGATCTGCAGGTTGGCTTCGATCTCGCTTTCGGTGTTGATGCCCATGTGTTTTCTCCTGTGCTGCGCGCTCGCCTAGCCTGATCTGTCCTCAATAGCAAGAACTGCTGTTGAGACGTGGCTGCGCGCTTGCGCGGATGTCGCGGTTGGTGGGCTTTTTACGGGAGTGGTCCTGTGGATAAAGTCTGTAAAAGGCTGCTCTCCAAAAAACTTATCAAACAATCTGCCAATTTCCTGTTTTAGGCGCTTGCATTCCCTGTGAGGGGGCGGTAAATCGCCCCTCACAGGGCCGCCTTAGCTCAGTTGGTTAGAGCGCTGGATTGTGGATCCAGAGGTCCCCCGTTCAAACCGGGGAGGCGGTACCATCACCCCCAAAATAAACGCATGAATATGCTTGTAGGCATACCCGCACGCGTTTTGAGCACGTTGCGCGACAAGGTGGGCACACCCTGTGCAATGCCATGCCAACATCCCACGTTCTTCTGACCTTGAATACTCTGGGGGAGGCGTAGCCTGCTGCGCCGGGGGCAAAGCCCCCTCTCACAAAGCCGCTTTAATGCTCGACAGTCGACCCAAAGGCGCCGGGGGACAGGATGATCTCCTGGCGCCGCGCACCGGTGATCCGATCATGGATCAGGATACGGTTGTCTGTGGTGACAATCGCCACCCAGCCATCTCCCATGGTCACGGCCTGCGCCACCGCGCCATCCTCCAGAGTAAGATTTTCAGGCAGGATCGGCCCATCGTCACGGAAGCGCATGACAAGCAGGACAACCAGCGTTACAAGCCCGACAACCATAATCCCCGTCATGCCCGTCACCAACAGGCGCAGGAAGCGCAGGTTGGCTGGCTCAATTGGTTCTGGAGACTCATCCATGGCTCAGGCCCTTGTAGAATTTGTGATTGCGGAAGATCCGCCCAAGCGCCTTGATAAGGCGCTTTCCCGTGATGTGCCAGTGGAAGCCAGTCTCAGCCGCACCCGACTGTCCAAGTTGATCGGGGAGGGGGGCGTCACGGTAAATGGTGTCGTTGTCGCAGATCCTAAGCATAAGGTGACAGGCGGGGAGGCCATTGCCATCACGGTGCCGCTGGCTGAGGAAAGCCACATTGGCCCCGAAGACATTCCGCTGGAGGTGATTTGGGAAGATGAGGATCTGATCGTCATCAATAAACCTGCGGGTATGGTCGTGCATCCGGCGCCGGGTACCCCGAATGGCACGTTGGTCAATGCGCTGCTGCACCATTGTGGTGACACGCTGTCCGGTGTGGGCGGCATGAAGCGGCCGGGAATTGTGCATCGCATCGACAAGGAAACCAGTGGGCTCTTGGTGGTGGCCAAAACCGATGCCGCCCATCAGGGGCTTGCGGCCCAGTTTGAAGCCCACACGGTGGAACGCTACTACCGTGCGGTCTGTTACGGCGTGCCTGATGCCAATGATCCGCGTCTGCGCGGTGTGCGTGGGGTGAATTTTGAAACAGGCAACATCATGAAGGTCACCACCCATCTGGCGCGGCATAAAACCGACCGTCAGCGGCAGGCAGTGCTGTTTGAAGGCGGGCGTCATGCCGTCACGCGGGTGCGCATTGTGCAGCCTTTTGGAACGCCTTCGGTGGCCTGCCTCGTGGAATGCTGGCTGGAAACCGGTCGCACGCATCAGATTCGCGTGCATATGGCCCACGCTGGGCATGGACTGGTTGGGGATCCCGTCTATGGGGGGCGGCGCAAACTGGCGGAGAAAGCCATCGGAGTCACAGGCGCAGCAGCGGCCAAGGGGTTTGCCCGTCAGGCCCTGCATGCCGCGGTGCTTGGCTTTGAGCATCCCGTCACAGGAGAGCACCTGCGATTTGAGGCCCCTTTGCCGCAAGACATGGCGCAATTGATCGAGGATCTTGGCGGCGCTTGACGTATCAACTGGCTTTGCAACAAACTGCACATGGCTGTGAAAAACCGCGACACCCATTCCAACAGGCCTGAAAAAAACCTAGTCTTGGAGTCAGAAATTCGCGTGCAACGGTTGAAATCCCGTTAGCGCAACCTAAATGGATGTTAACGAGATAAACATCGAGGGAGGCAACTGAGATGAGCAACTATCAGAATCTGCCGGCACCGACTCCAGAGGGCGGGCTGAACCGCTATCTGCAAGAAATCCGTAAATTCCCGCTGCTTGAGCCGGAAGAAGAATACATGCTGGCCAAACGTTGGGTCGAAGAGCAGGATGCCGATGCGGCCCACAAGATGGTCACATCCCACCTGCGTCTGGCAGCCAAGATTGCTATGGGCTACCGCGGCTATGGTTTGCCGCAGGCGGAGGTGATCTCTGAGGCCAATGTGGGGCTGATGCAGGCCGTGAAGAAGTTTGACCCTGAAAAGGGCTTCCGTCTGGCGACCTATGCCATGTGGTGGATCCGGGCGAGCATTCAGGAATATGTGCTGCGCAGCTGGTCCATGGTGAAACTTGGCACAACCTCCGCACAGAAAAAGCTGTTCTTCAATCTGCGCAAAGCCAAGGCGCGCATTGGAGCGCTGGAAGAGGGTGATCTGCGCCCTGAAAACGTAGAGCGCATCGCCAATGATCTTGGGGTTACTCAGGATGAGGTGATCTCAATGAACCGGCGTTTGTCTGGTGGCGACGCTTCGCTGAATGCTCAGGTCGGCTCTGAGGGTGAAGGCACCATGGAGTGGCAGGACTGGCTGGAAGATGAAACTGCAGATCAGGCGGGCGATTATGAAGCCCGCGATGAACTGGAGGCGCGCCGCGAACTGCTGGTTGAAGCGATGGAAGTGCTCAATGATCGTGAGAAAGACATTCTGACACAGCGCCGTCTGGCCGAGAAAGCTGTGACGCTGGAAGATCTTAGCGGGCAATATGACGTGAGCCGGGAACGTATCCGTCAGATTGAAGTGCGGGCGTTTGAAAAGCTTCAAAAGCGCATGCGTGAACTTGCGGGATCTCGCGGGATGCTTGCAAACGCATAAGCCGCTGGCGGTGCGCCATACAAAACAAGAAATTGTCCTGCAGCCTCTGGTTGCGGGGCTTTTTTATGTGCGGCTCTTGCCAGTGTTGTCGCGCCCCCATTAGGCTGCGGGCAACAGAGGAGGGGGGCGCTAACATGACAGATTCACCAATTCGCTGGGGCATAATGGGGGCTGCCAATTTTGCCCTCAAACACATGGGGCCTGCCATTCACGCGGCCTCCGGGGCTGAGTTGACGGCTGTTGCCAGTTCAAGTGCCGACAAAGTGGCCAAATTTGCGCACTTTGCGCCTGGGCTGCGCCACCATGACAGCTATGATGCGCTACTGGCTGATCCTGAGATTGATGCGGTTTACATTCCTTTGCCCAACCACCTGCATGTGGAGTGGGGCATAAAGGCGCTTGAGGCGGGCAAGCCTGTGCTGATCGAAAAGCCTGTAGGGATGAATGTGGCCGAAATTGACCGGCTGATCGCGGCACGTGATGCAGCTGGCCTGCTGGCCGCTGAGGCCTTTATGATCGTACATCATCCACAATGGCAACGTGCCAAGGCTCTGCTTGAGAGCGGGGCCATTGGCAATTTGCGCCACGTGAACGCGGTCTTCTCCTACTTTAATGACGATGCCAGCAACATCAGAAATCAGGCCAATATTGGGGGCGGTGGGCTGCGTGACATCGGCTGTTATGTGTTGGGCGGCGCGCGCTACGTGACAGGCCAAGAGCCTCTGTCACTGGATTACGCGCGCATTCAGATGCAGGATGGTGTCGATGTCTTTGCGGACATGGGGTTTGCCTTTGAAGGGTTCACGTTTCAGGGCTACACAAGCATGCGCATGGCACCACGGCAGGAGGTGCATTTTCATGGAGACAGGGGCGTGATCAATCTCAGTTGTCCCTTCAATTCAGCTGTGTTTGATCAGGCCGAGGTGATCCTGTCGCGCCCGGATCTCACGCGTGAGGTCATGCGCTTTCCCGGCGTGAACCAATACGTGCGACAGGTCGAGGCCTTTGGAAGGGCGTTGCGGTCTTCCGAAAGCTATGCGTGGCCTTTGGAGCAGGCGCGCGGCTTGCAGGCGATGATTGATCAGGTTCTGGCTCGCGCCTGATCTATAATAAAAACCCCCGATGGTATTATCGGGAGTTTCACAGCTTTTGTTAAGGTCAACGAGAGGGCAGCTTATTCGGCTGCTTTGCTCTCTTCTGCGGGCTTTGCCGTCTCGTCGCTGGCATTGCTCTTCTCTTCTGTTTTTGCGCTGGCTGCCGGTGCTTTTTTGCGTGGGGCGCGCTTGCGAGGCGCTTTCTTCGGAGCCGGCTTGGGCTCTTCTGATTTTGCCTCCGGCGTTTCCACAAGGCCGCTCTCTGCTACATCGACGATCAGATCTGGTTGATCGGCTTCCGATGGGTCCACGGCGAGGGCCATGGCGTCCGCTTCGGCCGCAGGTTGTGGCTGATCGCCATTGGCTTCACGTTCCTGACGCTCCATGCGTTCCCGACGCTCGCGATCACGCTCTGCCTGGCGTTCCCGGTTTTGGCGCTCCTGTTCTTCGCGGCGGGCTTCTTGCTCGCGCTGCGCTTCATTTAGCATGCGTTGGTAATGCTCCGCGTGCTGTTGGAAGTTTTCAGTGGCGACACGGTCATTGCTCAACTGCGAATCGCGCGCGAGTTGATTGTATTTGTCGATCACCTGTTGAGGGGTGCCGCGCACCTTGCCTTCCGGACCGGAGCTGTCAAACACACGGTTGACGATATTCCCGGAGGGACGGTTGCGGTTTGACTTGTTCCGCGAACGTGACTTCGAAGATCTCATGTTTTCTGCAATCCAGCCTTGGTCAAATGCGGTCGCTCGTCCCGTTTCACGCCTCTTGCGCTCAAAATTTCCGGGGGCGACAAATTTTTGGCTTGATGTCTTTTCGGGACCGCCCGAAACCGGGCATCCACCAAAAGGACAGCAACTTGATATTGCGCCTTGGGACTTCGCACAAGGCCTTTTCGCACCGGAAACTTTCTAAATTCGCAATTTTGATGCGGAATTTACAGGTTTTGCCCGGTCACGACACGGTCACGCCCATCCAGATCCGGCAGAACGGCGATATTTTTCAGACCAGCATTTTCAAAAAGCGTGGCCACATCGGCGCTTTGTTGCCAGCCAATTTCCACCATCAGCCAACCGCCGGAGGTGAGGTGCGCCGGTGCACCCGCTGCAATTTTGCGATAGGCCGTCAACCCGTCCGCCTCATCAGTGAGTGCCATGCGCGGCTCATAAGACAGTTCCGGGGCCAGCGAGGCCATTTCCTCCATTGCAATATAGGGCGGGTTGGAGACAATCAGATCATAGGTGCCGCTGACATGTGCATACCAATCGCTTTGGATCAGTTCGACCCGATCCGCAACGCCCACTGCAAGGGCATTTTCATGCGCCACCCCCAGCGCGCCCTGAGAGAGGTCGGTGGCAATGCCGGTGGCCGTTGGGCGCTCTGCAAGCAGTGATAAGGCGATTGCGCCCGTGCCTGTGCCAAGATCCAAAAGCCGAGAAAAAGGGCGCTCAAGTGCCGCTAGGATCAGCGCTTCAGTTTCCGGGCGCGGGTCCAGCGTGTCAGCGGTGACTTTGAAGTCATGTTTGTAGAATGCCCGCTGACCAATGATATGCGACATTGGTTCGCGTGCCATGCGGCGCGCCAGAAGAGAATTCAGTGTGGATTGCTGTTGCTCAGTGGCTGCTTCCCGCGCTTCCAGTGACAGCCTTGCGGCTGGAACCTCTGTGGCTTTTGCCACCAGAAGCCGCGCTTCTCTTCCGGGATCCTTAAAACCGGCGGCTTTCAACCGCTCGCCAGCTTGCGCGATCAGCGCCGCGATGGTGAGGCTCACCCCTCCATCTCCGCCAGTGCAGTGGCCTGCGCATCTGCGGTCAAGGCATCAATGATTTCATCCAGATCCCCGGTCATCACCGCATCCAGCTTATAAAGTGTGAGGTTGATGCGATGGTCGGTCATGCGGCCTTGTGGGAAGTTATAGGTGCGGATGCGCTCTGAGCGGTCCCCCGAGCCAACCTGACCGGCGCGCTCAGCGGCGCGTTCATCCGCCAGACGTTGACGTTCCAGATCAAACAGACGGGTTTTGAGCACCTGCATGGCGATCTCGCGGTTGCGGTGCTGCGACTTTTCCGAGCTGGTCACGATGATGCCCGTGGGCAGGTGGGTGATGCGCACCGCAGAGTCGGTGGTGTTCACATGCTGCCCACCCGAGCCTGAGGCGCGCATGGTATCGATGCGGATGTCATTGGCGTCGATTTGAATGTCCACGTCTTCAGCTTCGGGCAACACAGCCACGGTGGCGGCAGAGGTGTGGATACGCCCGCCGCTTTCCGTGGTGGGCACGCGCTGTACCCGATGCACGCCGGATTCATATTTCATGCGGGCAAAAACATTGTCACCCTTGATATGGGCCACAACCTCTTTGATGCCGCCCAGTTCGGTGGCGTTTTCTTCAAGAATCTCAAGTTTCCAGCCGCGCGCCTCTGCGTAGCGCTGATACATGCGCAGCAGATCCCCGGCAAAGAGTGCGGCCTCATCGCCACCGGTGCCGGGGCGGATTTCCAGAATGGCGGGGCGCGCATCTGCGGCATCTTTGGGCAAGAGCGCCAGTTGCAGCGCATGTTCGGCCTCAGGCAATACGGCGCGCAGCGTGGGCAGCTCTTCTTCTGCGAGATCTTTCATATCCGGATCTGTGAGCATCTCTTCGGCCTCGCTGATATCACTCACCAATTTCTGGTAGGTCTGCACCTGTTCCACCACAGGTTTCAGTTCAGCATATTCTTTGGCCAGCGCAGCAATGTCGCCGCCGCCTTCGGCCATTTGCGCCTCAATAAACTCAAAACGCTGGGTGATCTGGAGAAGTCGCTCTATCGGAACCATGTCGCTAAGTGGGACAATCCGCGGAGTTGGTCAAGAGCGTGTTGTAGTGTAGGATCATCCCATGACACGGTTTTTGGCGATGCTGGTACTCTTGGCCACGCCTGCTTGGGCGGATGGCGTGATAAATGGTGTACCTGTGGATTGCTACTGCACCGACAAACAGGGCCAACGTGTCGAAGTGGGGGAAATGATCTGCCTTCAGGTGGATGGGCGCATGTTCATGGCGCAATGCCAGATGTCGCTCAATGTGCCCATGTGGCGCGAAATCTCTCCGGGCTGTTTGAGTTCAAGACTGTCTGCGCCCGCGCGAACTGGGCCCTTACAAAGCTTCGATCCAAGCATCCACACGAGCGGCATTGACGCCAAAGTCCTTTAGGCCAAACCGCGACCGTCCGAATACTTTAAGCAGCTCTCCATCCTGAATCGCGGTGGTGTAATCCGGGTATCCCATCACTTTCGTGCGGGTGATGAAGGTGACCATGCCCTCTTCAACAGATCCGGCCAGCACGCTGGTATTTGGTGTTTGGATGGCGATCTCTGCAAATTTGGCCAGCCCATCACTGCCCGTCACCACCATCCGGCGGACGCTGTTTTCAGAGTTACTGTCGTGGTTGATCTGGACATCGCGGTGCCATTTGGCCGGATCGCTTGGCGCCAGTCTCACATAGGCCAAGCCAGCTGCTAGGAATACAATCAGTCCAACTACGATCGCCATTTTTGCCCTCATATTCACAATATCCAGTGGTGAAGAATCATGAACAGTATACCCCACGGCACTACGGAGCGGACGCCGTATCTGGCCGCAGGGTGGACAAACTCTTGCTGTTTCAGGTGGTTCCGTTGCGGCAGTTGCGACGGTTCCAGCCCCAAAGACAGATCAATTCAAGGGCCACATGCGCACCTGCAACAGCTGTGGCCCCGGTTGTGTCAAAGGGCGGGGAAACCTCGACAACATCGCCACCGACCATATTGATGCCAGCAATGTCACGTAAAATGATGCTGGCCTGCCCACTGGAAAGCCCGCCCCAGACTGGCGTACCTGTGCCGGGCGCAAAAGCTGGATCAAGCCCGTCAATGTCGAAGGTCAGATAGGTCGGGTGATCCCCGAGAATGCCTTTGATCTTTTCCGCGACAGCCACGGGGCCGTTCACATGCACCTCCCGTGCATCAATAATATTAAAGCCCAGCGTGTCGGGATTTTCCGTGCGGATGCCCACCTGAACCGAACGCGATGGATCGACCAGACCGTCTTTGACAGCTTTGTAAAGCATGGTGCCGTGGTCGATGCGTTTGGGTTCATCATCCGCCCAAGTGTCGGTATGAGCGTCAAACTGCAAAAGACTCATCGGCCCGTATTTCTCGGCATAGGCTTTCAGGATGGGGTAGGTGATGTAGTGATCGCCCCCCAAAGCAATGCTGGCCGTGCCGCTGTCGAGGATGGTGCGAATGTGGTTGGTCAGTGTTTCCGGAAATTCCATCACGCGGGCGTAGTCAAAGGCCAGATCGCCATAGTCCACAATGCTGAGTTCGGTCATGGGATCATAGCCCCAGCCATAGGGCGGATCAAAAGCCTGAATGGCGCTGGCTTCACGGATCGCACGGGGGCCAAGCCGGGTGCCCGGGCGATTGGTCACGGCCATGTCAAAAGGCACGCCAGTGACGGCGATATCCACGCCACTGAGATCTTTGCTGTAGCGCCGTCGCAGGAAGGAAGTTGCCCCGCCAAAGGTGTTTTCAAAGCTCAGCCCGCGCCGCTTGTCGCGGGTGAAAGCATTGTCGACCTGGGTTTTGGCATCTTCGAGCGCCATGGGATGTCCTCATTTTCAAAATTTGATCAAATTTCGCAAATGGGACAAAAAGGTCAAGCCCAAAGAGTTCCGATGCTCCTTTGAGCGACCTATTTGTTGGGGATAAAGGTCCTTTACAGGGCGCTTTCTGTGCAGAGCGCCCTGTGGTGTTCCGGTCACTGGTGTTTGCTCAACGTGGCTGTGCTGTTTCTACCAGTTTGGCAAAAAACGACGCGCCGATGGGGGAAATCTCATCGTTGTAGTCAAAGGCAGGGTGGTGCAGGCCAGCGCCGTCCCCTGCGCCGAGGAACAGATAGCTGCCCGGACGGGCCTCCAGCATATAGGAGAAATCTTCCGCACCCATTTCCATGGGCTGGTTGGCATCGACATTTTCCGCACCTGCAATGGCGCGCGCCACATCAGCGGCAAAGGCTGTCTGATCAGGGTGGTTGACCGTTGCTGGATAATCAATTTCCAGATCGAGCTCCGCTGTCAGCCCATAAGCGGCGGCTGTGCCTTGGGTGATTTCGTCCAGACGGCGGTGGATCATCGCCTGCACGTCTTTATCAAACGTGCGGATGGTGCCGTTGATGAAGCCGTCATCCGCGATCACATTGTTTGTGCTGCCCACGTGGATCTGGGTGACAGACACCACGGCTTCGTCGCGGGTGTCATGGTTGCGGCTGACAATGGTCTGGATGGCGTTAACCATGGCCACAGCCGCCACAACCGGATCGATGGTTTCCTGGGGGTAAGCGCCATGCCCGCCTTTGCCCTGAAGGCGAATGGTGAACGTGTCCACCGAGGCCATGATTGGGCCGGGGCGGGTGTGAAAGCTGCCAACCGGCACGCCGGGCACGTTGTGCAAGGCATATACCTCTTTCACATCAAAACGGTCCATCGCGCCTTCTTGGACCATGATGTTGCCGCCGCCGCCATCTTCTTCGGCAGGTTGGAAGATCAACGCCACCCGGCCAGAGAAATTGCGGGTCTCCGCCAAATATTTTGCGGCCCCCAAGAGCATGGTGGTGTGCCCATCATGGCCGCAGGCGTGCATCTTGCCATCGACAGTGCTGGCGTGATCCAATCCGGTGATTTCCTGCATCGGCAGCGCATCCATATCGGCGCGCAGGCCAATGGTGGGGCCGTCGCCTTGGCCGTTGATGAGGGCAACGATGCCCGTCTTGGCGATGCCTTCATGGATTTCATCCACGCCAAATTCTTTCAGCCGCTCAACCACGAAGGCGGCAGTTTCAAAGCAATCAAATGCCAGTTCTGGATGCGCGTGCAGGTGCCGGCGCCATGTTTTCATCTCTTCTGCGTAGTCTGCAATGCGATTTACAATCGGCATGACTGGACTCCCCTCACTCATTTCGCTCAGATGCCGTCAAACCAAAGACTGGAGCGCAGCGCAATGGCCGAAGATCCCCTTATCCTGAACCCGAATGGCGGTATGCCGCGTCTGCTTGAGATCATGCGCCGTCTGCGCGATCCGGAAAGCGGCTGTCCTTGGGACATCGAGCAGGATTTTGGCACCATTGCGCCTTACACCATTGAGGAAGCCTATGAAGTTGCCGACGCGATTGAGCAGGAAGCCTGGGGTGAGTTGAAAGGGGAACTGGGGGATTTGTTGTTTCAGACGGTGTTTCATGCGCAGATGGCGCAGGAAAAGGGGCTGTTCACCTTTGATGAGATTGCCGACACCATGTCTGACAAGATGGTTGCGCGCCATCCGCATGTCTTTGGCGATGAAGATCGGGAGAAATCCGCCGAGCAGCAGGTCCGGGATTGGGAAACCGTCAAGGCTGCGGAACGGGCAGGGAAGGCACAGGGCGGCACGCTGGATGGGGTGGCGCTGGGCCTGCCAGCCTTGCTGCGGGCGGTGAAGTTGCAGAAACGGGCGGCACGGGTCGGCTTTGACTGGCCCGATGTGTCTCATGTGCTCGACAAGATTGTTGAAGAGGCCGGGGAACTGGTGGAGGCGCGTGAGACCTTGACGCAGGCAGAGGTCGAAGAAGAGTTTGGTGACATGCTCTTCGTGATGGCCAACCTTGCGCGGCATTTGAATGTGGAGCCTGAGGCCGCATTGAGGGCGGCAAACGCCAAGTTTGTCCGGCGTTTTGAAGGGGTGGAGGCCAAGCTTAAAGCAAGGGGGAAGACCCCGCAGGAAAGTGATCTTGCCGAGATGGACGCGCTTTGGGACGCTGTGAAAGCAGAGGAGAAAGTGCGCCGTTCCTAGGCATCTTTGCGGGGCGCTGTTGGCGAAGAGCGTTTGGGCACTGTGTGCCACAAACGCGTGGCGCGACGTTTGAAAAACCGCCCAATTTCTCTGAAAGGACGGAAGTAGATCGTGCCAAGATCGGCCTCATAATCCGCATCCCGTCCCTCTAATCCAAAGGTCAGATCCTTTTCACGCTCAGAGAGGTGCAGCGAGCCAAACAGCCAATCCCAGACCGCGAGGGCTGCGCCAAAGTTTTTGTCATGATGTTCTTCGGCAACGGAATGGTGCAATTGATGTTGCGCGGGTGAGATCAGAATGCGCTCCAGCCATGGCCAGTAGTGAATATCCACATGGCTGTGACGTAGATTGGATCCGGTCACATGGAATGCGAAGACCAGCACATTGACCCCCACCACGGTGTAAAGATCCACGGTATTACCAAAGAGAAAGATAAACAGACCAATCGTGCTGCCCTGTGCCACGGCTCCGCGCGCCCCGTAGAGCACACCTTCAAGTGGATGCACACGGTAGACGGTGATGGGCGTCATGGTCGTTGCAGAGTGATGTACCTTGTGCAGCGACCAAAGCGCAGGCCAGCGGTGCATCCAGCGGTGCAAAAGGTATTTGGTGAAATCATCCACCACAAACATGGTCAGTGAAAACAATGCCACAACCAGAGTCTTTGGAGTGCCGCCCAAGGCACCAGACCGCACCCAGTCCTGATCGTGAAGCAGGTAGAACATACCCGTCGCAATGCCGACCTGCGTAAGCAACAGCGGCGAAATAAATCCGCTGAACAGGCGGTTGAGCACAAAAATCTTGTAGTCGGCTTTGGCAGAGTTTGAAAAAAAGATGCGCTTGTCAAAGAGGCGACGCAAAGAGCTGCGGCCGGTTGTGTCCGGTGTTTTGCGCCCTACCCACCAGATCCAGACAAAGGCGATGATCAGCGACAGGAAGAGATAGCCCACAAACACCCGTTTGCGCGGATCTGCAAAATCCTGAACGATCCAGATCAGATTGTCCCAAACGTCCATGTCCATACCTCCTGCCTGTAGGTGTTTTCGAACAAAAAGGGCGCCCATGTACAGGGCGCCCTAACGTCTTGCCCAAGTGGCGAAGATTAGTCGGTTTCGGCGTTGCTGTCAGAAGACAATTTGCCTGCCAGAGTTTCCAGATCTGCGGTGGCATCATTGGTCAGGGAGGCCAGACCAAAGGTGTCTTTCAGCAGCTTCTGTGCCTGCAGCATCTGCAGCTGGTAGTCGCTCCAGGTGGCGCGGCGCTCACGCAGGAAGTTGCCATCCGCGTCGATGCCGGTCACATAGGTGTTGTCCAAAGTGACAGGGCCGTAGCCGATCAGCTTGTTAAGCTCGGTTGCGGTGCCGCCGAGGTTGTTTTTGCCGGTCTGCAGCGCCATGGCGAAGCCTTTCAGCTCACCCCAGTGCTTCACGTAGTTGCGGTAGGCTTTGGCCAGCTCTTCGCCTTCCAGGGAACCCATTTTGGCGATGTCTTTGTAGACCGAACCCGCATATTTGAAGGTTGCTTCCGCCAGCACTTTTTCCCAGTTGCTCTCGATGACTTCAGCGTAAGCTTTCAGCTCGCTGCGCTGTGCATCTGTCAGAGCTTCGCCTTTGGCGTCTGCGATCAGTTGACGACCGTCAATGAAGGCCTGCATGATGGTGTGCATGTAGTTGGTGGACTGTGTGCCACCTTTGTCTGCGCCCGCAGCGTAGTAAGCCGGGCCAAACACATGTTCGGATTTCAGGTCCACCACACCGTCGCCGTCCGCGTCAGCTGCAGCCAGATCTTTGCCTTTGGCAATGCCGTAAGCCTGCTTTGGGGTCAGGCTCATGGTGTGTGCCGGGCCGCCCCAGTAGCCGAAAGCTTCATCCCAGGAATGCTCTTTGCCGGTGTAATACGCGCCGTCTTTGTAAGGCTTGTCGTTTGGCTTATTGTCCGCTTCAAGCTTTTCGTCGAGATAGTTGTCGACGGCTTGGTTATACATCATGGCGCCCATGGTGTACTTGGAGATGATCTGACCCCAGTCATAACCGTTTTCTGCGTCAAAGCCGCCGTTGGATTGTGCAGCGTGTTTGATCATGTGCAGCACGGCCTCTTGGCCGGAGACATTGCCAGGCCACGCAGGCATTGCGCCATTGTAGAACTTGCCGGAGATGTTTTTGCCTTTGGAGATTTCGTTCACGGTGGATTGCTTTACCGGGAAGCCGTCCTTGGAGGTAGGTGCCAGAATGGCGAGGTCTTCGTCAGAACCGTTGAAATAGGCCAGCAGCATGGCTTCAACCTCTGCAGCGTTTGCGCCGCCGTCACCTTTGGCCGCGGCCTTCTTCAGGCTGTCATGCAGCGCGTGGCGCGCGATCTGGCCGGTGTAGGAGACAGAGTTTGTCTTGTCGCCTTCGTAACCTTTCACGGTTACGGGGAAGGGGCCATAGGTGTCAGCTGCGGTGGCGGCGGTTGCAATAAACGCACCTGCGACGAGGCTGGTTGTGAGTTTCAAAAGTGTTTTGGACATGAACTGTCTCCCGTCTCCGAACTTGAGTGTTACACTCAACTTTTATCCTGATTGTTTCACTCAATGAATGGCGGTAGTAAGTCAAGTGATTTTGTCGGAAATTTTATATTCGCAAATCCGCGAGGTTGCACGGTTTCGATCAATAAAAGTTAACAATAACAGAGCCCTTATTCTGAGGGGCGCAGGCGTTTAGAGATGCGACAAGATAGATCAGTTGACCCGACAATTCCTCTCAGGTTTAAGCGCCATAAGGATTTTGAAACGTGGAGATGTGAAATGCGTTCCTTGAAGACCTTTGCCATGGCAGCCGCGCTTGGCGGTGTTGCGGTTCCGGCGCTGGCTGAAGAAGTCAATGTGTACTCCTATCGTCAGCCTGAGTTGATCAAACCATTGACGGATGCCTTCACTGAAGAGACGGGAATTAAGGTCAATGTGGCCTACCTCAAAAAAGGCATGGTTGAGCGTCTGGTGGCCGAGGGCGATCGTTCCCCTGCGGATCTGGTGCTGACGGTGGATATTTCTCGTCTTAATGCGGTGGTTGATGCGGGTGTGACACAGCCAGTGGTGAGCGATGTGATTGCCGCCAATGTACCCGAAACCTATCGCGATCCTGAAGGCCACTGGTTTGGTCTGACCACCCGTGCGCGCATCATCTATGCCTCTAAAGACCGTGTGGCGGACGGCGAGGTGACCACCTATGAAGATCTCGCAGACCCCAAATGGGAAGGTCGCATATGTACCCGTTCTGGCACTCATGCCTACAACGTGGCGCTGACTTCTGCCGTTATTGAACATCATGGTGCGGAAGGGGCCAAAACATGGCTGGAAGGTGTGAAGTCAAATCTGGCGCGTAAACCTCAGGGCAATGACCGCGCGCAGGTGAAAGCGATCTGGGCCGGGGAATGCGACATCGCTGTGGGCAACACCTATTACATGGGTAAAATGCTCAAAGACAAAGAGCAGCAGGCCTGGGCGGATAGCGTGAACATTGTGTTCCCAACCTTCGAGGGCGCTGGCACACATGTGAACATCTCTGGTATCGCGCTCACCAAGGCGGCGCCTAACAAAGAGAACGCCATCAAAATGATGGAGTTCCTCACCGGTTCCAAGGCGCAGGAAGTCTATGCCTCTGCCAATTTCGAATATCCGATTGCGCCGGGCATGGAAGCTGATCCACTGGTGCAGAGCTGGGGCGCGTTCACGCCGGATGACGTGAACCTGATGACCCTCGCCGGTCACCGCTCCGAAGCACTGAAGTTGATCGAAGAAGTTGATTTTGACGGCTGATACAGCTTGTAATAAAGACAAAAAGGCGGCCCCTGTAGCCGCCTTTTTTATCTTCAAATCCTCTGCAAACACGGAGCGTGGTTCGGGGGATTGAGTGGTTAGGTTGGCCCGATCAGCGGGCCGCGAGTGCAAGCAGGCTGCGGCGTAAATCCTCCGTGCCCGTCTCCCCAAGCGTTTCGCTAATCTCTGTTTCAATCAGGCGAATTTGTTCCGCTGCGAGTGTGCGCCAGCGCTGACCTTTGTCTGTGATGGAGACGATCTTGTCGCGTTTGCTATTGGGATCTGCATCGAGGGAAACCATGTCATGGCGGATCAGGCGCTCCACCGCCTGCTGCGCGGCCTGGCGTGAGAACCCCATTTCTCGATGGATTTCTGAAAGCCGCACGGTGCGCCCGCGCAATTGCGCAAAGAGGCGCATGTCCGCAGGGCGCACATCGGCAAATTCCGTATTGGCGCGAGCCGCATCCATTTGCCCGTTCCAGCGGGCAATCAATGTCATCATTATGCCTTTGATATTTTGCCCCAGAAAGGCCTCGTCTTTTTTATCAATCATGGTTGACAAATTATTCCTGGTTCCGATTTATCAATCATAGTTGATAATTTATGGAGAGTGCAATGAATCGCAGAAGCTTTCTTAAGTCCGCAGGGGCCAGTGCGTTGTTTGCAGGAGGGAGGCTTGCAGGCGCGAGAGCTGCGTTTGCGCAGACCGCGCCGCGCCCTTTGCCACTCATTCCAATGAAGGATCTGACAGGCGGCATCAACGAGCGGATCCCTCTGCATCTTAAGGTTGGTCGGCATGATTTTGGCAATGGCGTGTTGAGCGATACGTTTGGGATCAATCAAGAATATCTCGGCCCGGTTCTCAGGGTCAAACAGGGGCAAACGCTGCCCTTTGATGTGCGCAATGACATTGGCGACACATCCACCTTGCACTGGCACGGCCTGCATATTCCCGGTGATGTAGATGGTGGCCCGCATCAGGAGATTGAGCAGGGCCAGGTCTGGTCGCCGGATGTGCCTATTGTGCAGCACGCTTCTATGAATTGGTTCCACTCCCATATGCACGGCAAGACTGCGCGTCAGACATATACGGGGCTGGCCGGGGTGCTTCTGGTGGAAGATGACGCCAGCCTCTCGGCCGATCTGCCCAAAACATATGGCGTGGATGATTTCACGCTGGTGTTGCAGGATAAGATGTTCGGCGGTGATGGTAAAATGGCCTACGAGCTTTCAGGCGAAGTATTTGAAGATGGTTTTGAGGCGGATACGCTTGTCATCAATGGTGCCATTGCCCCTGTGGCGCAGGAGGTGCCGAGCGGGCTGATCCGGCTGCGCATTCTCAATGCCTGCAATGCTCGGTTCCTGACGCTGTCCATGGCGACGGGGCCCGTCACGGTGATCGCATCAGATGGCGGTTTTCTTTCGGCTCCCGTGGAAACTGCTGAGATCGTGATGTCTCCGGGCGAACGATATGAGATTTTGGTGGACATGCGACAGGCAGAGAGCAATGCGCTGAACGTTGCCTATGATGAGGGGGGATTGGGTTTTCTGGTCAATCTGTTCGGCGGGTCCCAGACTCTTACGGCGCTCATCTTGCAGCGCTCATCGCGGAAAGGTTTCACCGGGAGTATGCCAAAGCAGTTGGCGAATCTCGCGCCGCCGCGCCCCTATGATGCCACTGTGACACGCTCCTTTGAATTGCAGATGGATGTTGGCGCCGATCTTGCTGCGCTGGCATTGGCGTGGGACAACTTCTGTGGCAATGCCGGTGCCATGGCGATCAATGGTCTGCCCATGCAAATGGATCGCATCGACGAAGAGGTGCGCAAGGGCGATACGGAAATCTGGCGCATTTCTGTGGATGACCAATTGCATCCGTTTCATATTCACGGCTGCTCCTTCCGCATCCTCACACAGAATGGCGCCCCGGCACCGGCCTATGCGCAGGGCTGGAAAGACATGGTGCATGTCGAGGAGGGCTGGTCAGAGGTCTTGGTGCGGTTTGATCATACTGCCCCTGCGGATGCGCCCTATATGTATCACTGTCATATTTTGGAACATGAGGATTGTGGCATGATGGGACAGTTCACGGTGACCTGAGATCTGCGGATCTCACGGGTTTAAGGCGGCCGCTCTGGTACGGTGCCTTATCCCAGCCGCGCGCGCAGCACCCGCAGCATGTTTTGCCCCATGACTTTGCGAATCTGCGCCTCGCTTAGGCCCGCATCCATCAAGGCTTGCGTGAGGGCGGCCAGCTCTGAGGTATCAAAGGCCGTGGGGACAGAACCATCAAAATCCGACCCCAGCGACACGTGGTCTTCCCCGAGAAGATCCACTGCCGCCTTCACCGTTTTGGCAACACCTGCCGGGCTGTCATCGCATGTCACATCCGCCCAATATCCGATGCCCACAACGCCCCCGGACGCCACGATGTCCTGCATTAGAGCATCCTCATAGTTTCGTTTCACCGGGCAGTTGCCATAAATTCCCGTGTGGCTCACGATCAGCGGCATGTCGGTCATCTCTATGACCTCCCGCGCCACGCGGGGGCTGGAATGGGCCAGATCAAGCACCAGATTACGCGCTTCTATGGCCTGTACCACCTCGCGGCCAAAAGGCGTCAGCCCTTTGTTGCCAATCCCATGCAGCGAGCCGCCCAACGCGTTGTCAAAGAAATGCTGCAACCCGATGACGCGGTAACCGGCATCTTGAAGGTGTTGCAGGTTTTCGAGCTTGCCTTCCAGCGGATGTGCACCTTCTATACCGAGCATGCCCGCGGTCACATTCTGCCCTGCGGCGCGATCCGTCAGGACCTGATCCAGCTCCGCAGCGGAGCGCACGATGCGCAATGCGCCCTCTGAGTCGGCTTCGGCTTTATGCAGACGTTCAGACTGATAGATCGCACGTTCAAAAATCGATCCCCATGTGCGGCTGGGCCAGAGTTGGCCAACCGCCAGCAGGGTGATGTTGTCGCGCGCATCGGCGGCGTTTTCGTCATAGTTTTGTCCAGTAGGCGATTTGGTTACGGCTGTGAAGACCTGGAGGGCCACATTGCCTTCCTGCAGACGTGGCAGGTCCACCTGCCCACGCTCGGCGCGTTTCAGGGGATCACGTTTCCACAGCAATGTATCTGCATGCCAGTCCCCGATGATCAGGTCCTCATGCAACGCCTGCGCGGCCGCGCTGACCGGGTAGGGCGCATGGTCGGCCACCGCGTTGCGGGATTTCTCCACATATCCGGGGGCGACAATCAAAAACAGGGCGACCGCCACCAAAGAGAGCAGCAAGAGCCGCCCCAGCCATTTCCCAAAAACGCGCATTCTCTCTCCCCCGCATGCCTGTATGTTGAGCACAGCCTAGAAGCGGCGCAGTGTTTCACAAAGGGTGACGTTGGGGGACTTGGCTGACGTTACGGGAAGAGACCTGACTCACTCCATCCGAACGCAGTTGATGGGGGCCCCACCGGGGCTGATCACCATGTAGTTTTCTGATGTGAACTGGACCTTGGCCGTGCCCTCGGCCCCTTCCAAAAGGCTCATGCGCAGTCGTTCGGCATGGTCCGATTTGCGGGCGTCTTTCCCATTAATGGTGAAGGCATTGATGCTGGCGCCTACTGCTGTGTCGCTAAGTGTGCCCGCCTCAAAGACATAATCAGAGCGATAGCGTGCCTGTGCAAACACCTCCTGATCCACCCCAAGAAAGGTGATGTTCACCAAAGCGTTCAGGCGGCCATTGGCATCAAAGGTCACATTGGAAAGCGCGGTGCTTTGCGCCGTATCACGCGCGCAGGTCCAGGTGCCAATCAGCGATTGCGCGGCGCTGGCGGAAGCGGTGGCGCAGATCAGAGCGCAGGCGGTTATTGCGGCTTTCATGGATGTAACGTCTCCTGTGATGATACCCAAAAGTACTTGAAACGATGCTTCGTCACATCCAAGGGTAGTATAGAGTGATGCGCGCTTCAACGTGGCTCTGCGATTGTTTGTAGACTGTGATGGCGCTGTCGCAGGAAGGGATCGCTATGGCCGAAATGCTGATCATTTATCATTCGCGCACCGGGGGCAGTCGCCAAATGGCACAGGCGGCGTTTGACGGCGCTCAGCAAGAAGGGCAGGCTCGGCTGTTGCGCGCTGAGGAAGCGCTTGCAGACGATCTCTTGTCGGCGCAGGGCTACCTCTTTGTGGCACCTGAAAATCTCGCCAGCCTCTCTGGTGCGATGAAAGAGTTTTTTGATCGGTGCTACTACCCGGTTTTGGGGCAACTTGAGGGGCGCGCCTATGCCCAGATGATCTGTGCAGGCTCTGATGGGCAGGGGGCGGCACGGCAAGTGGCGCGTATTGCCACTGGCTGGCGTCTGAAAGAGGTGCAACCACCGTTGATCATCTGCACAAATGCGCAAACCGCCGAAGAGATTATGGCCCCAAAGACGCTATCTAACAACGACTTGCAGCAGTGTTTTGATCTGGGGGCTGCCTTGGCCGCAGGCCTTGCGATGGGCGTGTTTTAGCCAGTTTTACAGCCCGTAGGACTCCCGCATCAGGGTGCCGATGTACTCCGCAGCACTGATCGGCGCATAGCGCGCTGGACGTTCGGGGGACTGACAGTTGTCTAACACGCCAAGCTCCCACAGTGGATTGGTGCTGGCAAAAAAGGGCAGGGAGTAGCGCTCCAACCCAGTGCGATTGACCACGCGGTGAAAAGTGGAGCGATAAAGATCGTTGGTCCAGCGCTGCAACAGATCCCCCACATTCACCACAAATCCCTCTGGCATCGGCGGCACGGCAATCCAGTCATCCGCAGCGTTCTGCACCTCTAGCGCTGGTACAGGGCCTGTCGCCACAACCGTGAAAACGTCGTAGTCAGAATGTGCGCCAATCCCCATGATTTTCTCAGGATCATAGACCGGTGTCTGCGGCGGATAATGGGCCAGACGCAACTCGGCAATGGGTTTGGTGACATGGGGAACAAAGAAGTCTTCCGACAGATCCAGAGACAGGGCAAATCCCCGAAACAGCCGCGCGCTCAGGGCGACCATTTCGCGGTGATAGGCCATTACAGGGGCGCGGAAGTCTGGCAGATCTGGCCACTGGTTAGGGCCACAGCCATAGGTGCCTGCCAGCGTATCCGGGTCTTCCGGCCCCAGATCAAGGGCGAGATCAAAATGCTCATGCAAATCGCCGTCATTGTCGGGGTCTGTATTTTCCTCAAGCAGCCCACCATAGCCGCGCAGCAGTGGCGAGTTTTTCACAGAGACTTTGCGCTTCTCCGCATCAGGCAGCGCAAAGAACCGCTTGGCGGCAGTAAAGGCACCGGCCTGCACCTCCATGTCCACACCATGGTCTGTGATCTGAAAGAAACCTACCTGCATGCAGGCATCGCGAATTTCATCCGCGACGGCCTGTTTGGCGCCGGTATCGCTGCCAAACAAGGGCGCGAGGCTGATCACTGGAATGGAGGTGAACGTCTCGGTGATTTCTGCGCGGGCCAGAAGTCGGGAGGCATTGCGGGATTTGATATCAAGCTGTTCGTCCACAGGCGATCTCTTGTTTGGCGTTTGTTGTTGCGCGCACCCTATCTGGATGGCGCATGGGGGCAAGTGGTCTGGCCTATGATCCGTGTGCGTCAGGAGCCCAGATAGGCCGCATCTCTGCTGCAGACGATGTCGCGCCCCTCTGCACGGATTATCAGATCGGTCGCTGTCAGCGTCGTCACCTTTGCTTGGACGTTGTCATCCTTCATCAGGAATTCCTTGAGCATTTTGGCTTCTTCGCCTTTGGAAATATCCTCCCCATCAGCGGTGAAGCTCAGAATGCGCGCGCGGATCGGCCTGTCGGTCAGGGTGCCCTCTTCGGAGAACGTATAGCGGCCTTTGTATTTGGCTCGGGCGCGCACATCGAACTCCGGCACAAAATAGGTGATCCGCATATCTGCGAGCATGATGCCATTCTTTTTGAACTCGATCTTTGACACAGCCTGACCTTCTGTGTCCTTGTCCAGACAATGCCAGGTGCCTAGCAGGCTCTGAGCCGTTGCTGGCAGGGCCAAAGTCAAAGTGGTTGCAGCGGCGAAAGCAGCCAACTTTATCATTACGTCACCTTTGAGAAAAAGCCGGGGATCAGGCCCCGGCTTTTGTCTTTACTCCATCGCTTCCAGCTCGTCGATCATATCTGAGATCATCGATAGGCCTTTGTCCCAAAAGCTGGGATCTGAGGCATCCAGCCCGAAGGGAGCGAGCAGCTCTTTGTGGTGCTTGGATCCGCCCGCTTTGAGCATGTCAAAATACTTGTCCTCAAAGCCTTCGCCGCCTTCAGCATAGACTGCATAAAGCGCGTTCACGAGGCCGTCGCCAAAGGCATAGGCGTAAACATAGAAGGGCGAATGCACGAAGTGCGGGATATAGGCCCAGAAGGTTTCATAGCCTTCCATAAAGTCAAAGGCTTCGCCAAGGCTTTCCGCCTGTACCGACATCCAGAGTGCGTTGATGTCTTCCGGAGTGAGCTCGCTTTCGCGGCGGGCCGCGTGCAGTTTGCATTCAAAATCATAGAAGGCGATCTGGCGCACCACGGTGTTGATCATGTCTTCAACCTTGCCCGCCAGCAGGATTTTGCGCTGCTCCTGGGTTTCTGCCTTGTCCAGCATGGCGCGGAAGGTCAGCATCTCGCCAAAGACAGAGGCAGTTTCTGCAAGCGTCAGGGGCGTGGAAGAAAGCATTTCACCCTGCTCAGCGGCCAACACCTGATGCACGCCATGGCCAAGCTCATGTGCCAATGTCATCACATCGCGCGGTTTGCCCAGATAGTTCAGCATCACATAGGGGTGCACGCTGGTCACGGTGGGATGTGCAAAAGCCCCCGGCGCTTTGCCCGGCTTCACGCCCGCATCAATCCATCCTTTGGTGAAGAACGGCTCTGCAAGTTCGCCCATGCGCGGATCAAAGGCGTTATAGGCATCCATCACAGTTTTCTGCGCGGTGGCCCAATCCACAGTGGAAGGGTCTTCCATCGGCAGGGGCGCGTTGCGGTCCCAGACCTGCATACGGTCCAGACCCAGCCACTTGCGCTTCAGCTCATAATAGCGGTGCGACAGTTTGGGGTAGGCGGCCACAACCGCATCGCGCAGCGCTTCAACCACCTCGGCTTCCACATCGTTGGACAGGTGGCGGCCTGTCTGTGCGCTGGGCATGTTGCGCCAGCGATCCACAACTTCTTTCTCTTTGGCAGCGGTGTTGTGCACGCGGGCGAAGATTTTGATGTTGTCGTTAAACACGCGCGCCAACTCATGGGCGGCGGCCTCACGTTTGCTACGATCCGGGTCTGTCAGGAAGTTCAGCGTGCCTTCGATGTTGTACTCTTCACCGAGCACGTCAAATGTCAGGCCTGCGATGGTTTCATCAAACAGGCGCTCCCATGCGTCGCCCACCACGCCAAGATCATGCAGGAATTTCTCCAACTCATCAGAAAGCTGATGTGGTTTCATTGCACGAATGCGGCGGAAAACTGGCTCATAGCGCGCAAGTTCTTCGTTTTCTGCAAAGGCTGCGGCCAGTTTTGCATCGTCGATGCGGTTCAGTTCGAGTGTGAAAAACACCAGCGGCGTGGAGAAATTGGTGAGTTTCTCCTGCATATTGGCCATGAACTGTGCCCGCTCGGCATCTGTGGTGAGTTGATAGTAGCGCAGACCGGCATAAGACATGATGCGGCCGGAGATTTGCGAGATTTTTTCGTTGCGCTGCACACAGTTCAGCAGGTCAGCCGCAGATAGATCTGCCAGCTTGCCCTCATAATCCGCTGCAAAGGCTGCGCATTCCCCTTCCAGCCACTCCAGATCCGCAATCAGTTCTGGCGCGTCGTCCCCGGCATAGAGATCGCTCAGATCCCATTCAGGCAGATCGCCAAACTCTTGGGAGCCTGCGGCGGCATTGGCATCGCGGACTGGGAAAGGAAGGTTGAGCATCAAAGCCCCCTGTGTTGAGAAAAATCTTGATGCTCAGATAGGCAGAGCAGCGGGGGAGGTTCAAGAGGGGTGCGGGGTTTGAGTGGCAAAGAGCAGTTGTGAGCGGCAAGAAGGGGCCAGCCCCTCTGTCGCAGCAAGCTGCGCCATTCACCCCGGGATATTTAGGGTCAAATTAAGCGGGCAGCGCTTATGTGTGAGAGGCAAAGAACTCTGCGGCAGCATCAAAAACATGACGTCTTGTCTGGGGCACTTCCATCATCACTTCATGCTCCCCATTTGCGATCATGTCGAGCGTCCCGTTGGGCCAGCGTGCCATTCGGTCATGAATGTCCTGCGTGTCGACAATAGCTTCATCGGTGCCCAGAAAGGTAAGGCAAGGGATGTCCGGTGAGGCCTGTGTGCGCAGCTCTCGACATTCTTTGAGGGCGA
This sequence comes from Shimia sp. R11_0, assembly GCF_017744035.1. Taxonomy (NCBI): domain Bacteria; kingdom Pseudomonadati; phylum Pseudomonadota; class Alphaproteobacteria; order Rhodobacterales; family Roseobacteraceae; genus Shimia; species Shimia sp. R11_0. Next base: position 152,479 of record NZ_JAGHQY010000008.1, read on the forward strand.
CATTGAGCCAGTGCAGGCTGGGGCCAGCGAGGCTGAGCGCCGGATAGCTGCGCATCTGGCGCTGCATATAGGCATACATGTCAGCATCTTTGGTGAGGTCATTGCCCTCAAAGTTCTGATCCAGAACATATGTGGTTGCGCTCGTGCCAGGTGCCAGCTTTGTGCCAAACCCTAAAGGAATGGACAGCGAGCTGAGCACCCAGGCTGCGGGTCTCAGGGCGGTGGACATGCCGATGCCCCACATTGGCGCGCTAAAGGCCACGGCAGCCACAGGCAAATCGCCCATGAGCGCACGCAAACCGATGCAGCCCCCCATGGAGTGTCCCAGAAGATAGAGCGGTTTGGGCAGATCCAGATCCTGCAGAGCGGCCATAACGGCAGCTACGTCGCGTTGATAATCAGCGAAATTGGTCACATAGCCTGCGTAGTCGGGTTTGACCAAACGATCAGCGAGCCCTTGTCCGCGCCAGTCGATCGCCACCATCGCAAAACCGCGCGCCGCAAAATCCTGCGCCGCACGGCCGTATTTTTCGATGTATTCTGTACGGCCCGGAAAGAGCAGCACAGTGCCTTTTGCAGCCTCTTTGGGCCAGAAAGCGAAACGCAGGCGCACCCCATCATCTGCAGTGATCCAATATGCAGAGGCCTCAGGACCTTCTGCAACGTCGTGATGATACGGTGCGCTCTGCAAGGGCATCAGGACAGCACGCCGCCCAGCTTCATGGCTGCGCCCATGTCACCGTCGATGGTCAGTTTGCCGGACATGAAAGCTGCGGTTGGGTTCAGCTCCCCTTCGAGGATCGCCTGGAAGGTTTCCACATCGGCGGTCATGGTCACATCGGCTTCGTCGTCGCTTGCACGTACGCCGTCGCTGTCGATGATGATGGCGCCTTCACCTTCGATGGCAAATTTCGCAGAGCCGTCAAAACCTGCACCACCCAGTTTTTCAGTCAGGGCAGCCACAGCACCAGTTACGATATCGCTCATATACTTGATCCTTCACTTTGTTGTGCGCATCTTGGGTTTGTTACGCATAAGGTCTACAATGATTTACGTTATGGTCAACTTAAAGCAGCTTCTCAAACTTACCGTTGCGGCATTTGTTCTGACAATGGGGGTTTTTCTACCGTCGGTTGACGGTGGTAGGCTCCACGCGCAGGCGTCCGCCGAGGTCGATCCCCAAGAAAACACTGTAGAATTGTCAAACTCGCAAGATGTGTCTGACATGTTGCAAGCGCTTGCCTCTGCAGAACCTGGTCAGGCTGAACAGCTGGCGCGACAGATTCGCCATATCTGGGATGCGTCCGGGTCGGCGAGTGCGGATTATCTGCTGCGGCGCATCCGCCGCGCCTTTGAGACCGAAGACATGGGAGCTGCGCTGGAGCATGCAACCGCCCTTGTGGACCATGCGCCCGGGTTTGCGCAGGGCTGGGCGGAGCGTGCGCGCGTCTACTATATGCTGGATCTCTATGGGCCTGCTTTGGGGGACTTGGAGCAGGTGCTCGCGCTGAACCCACAGCATTTTGACGCCATTATGGGACTGGCTGTCATGTTGGATGAGATGGGAAAACCTGCGGATGCGTATGAAGCCTATCTACAGGTCAAGGCTATACATCCTCATCAGGCAGGCCTAACAGAAGCCCTGCAACGACTCGAGCCGCAGGCGCGTGGTCAGGAGCTCTGAAGAACGGATAGAACGGACGCAGGCGATCACATGAGCCAGGAACGGCGGATCACGGCGGTGTTGGGGCCCACCAACACGGGCAAGACCCATTACGCAATTGAACGCATGCTGGGCTATCGCACGGGCGTTATTGGCTTGCCTTTGCGGCTTCTGGCACGGGAGGTCTATGACCGCATCGTGGCGGCGCGGGGCCCCTCTGTTGTGGCGCTGGTCACGGGTGAAGAACGCATTGTGCCCCCACGTGCCCAATATTGGGTGGCCACGGTGGAAGCCATGCCCGAGGCGCTGGGTGCCGATTTTGTTGCGATTGATGAGATACAGCTTTGCGCTGATCCAGAGCGCGGTCACGTTTTTACAGACAGGCTGCTGCGCGCCCGAGGTACGCATGAAACGCTCTTTCTTGGCAGTGATACCATGCGTTCCACCATCGCAGAGCTGGTGCCGGATGCGCAGTTCCTGCGCCGGGAGCGCATGTCCACGCTCAGCTATTCCGGCAGTCGTAAGATCAGCCGGATGCAGCCGCGAAGCGCCATTGTCGGCTTTTCGGTTGATAACGTCTATGCCATCGCCGAATTGATCCGCCGCCAGAAAGGCGGCGCAGCCGTGGTGATGGGCGCGCTGAGCCCGCGTACGCGTAATGCACAGGTGGCGCTCTATCAGAATGGCGATGTGGATTATCTGGTGGCCACAGATGCGATTGGCATGGGGCTGAACCTTGATATTGATCACGTTGCCTTTGCCTCTACCACCAAATTTGACGGCCGCCGCATGCGTACGCTTGCGCCCAATGAGCTCGCGCAGATTGCAGGTCGCGCCGGGCGAGGCATGAGCCATGGCACCTTTGGTGTAACAGGAGAGGCACCGCCGCTTGATGATGGCGTGGCGGAAGCCATTATGGAGCACCGATTCACACCTGTGCGCAAGCTCAACTGGCGCAACCCTGCTTTGCAATTTGGCACGGTTGAGGCGTTGATCCGTTCATTGGAGGAGGGCTCTGATGACGAGCTCCTGATCAAGGCGCGTGAAGCGGATGACCTGCGGGCGCTGAAAACACTGGCCGCTGATGCCGAAGCACGCGCGCGCGCCAGCGATGGTGCCTCTGTGCGCCTGCTGTGGGATGTTTGCCGTATTCCCGATTTTCGCGGCATCAGCCACGCAGAACATGCGCAGATGATTGGTCAGATATTTGGCTACCTGCACCAGATTGGCAAAGTGCCCGATGACTGGTTGGCGCGGCAGGTCAAACGTCTTGATCGTACCGAAGGTGACATTGACACATTGTCGAAACGTCTGGCCTTTATCCGGACGTGGACTTATGTCGCACAGCGTAAATCCTGGGTCAGTGACGAAAACCATTGGCGTGAAGAGACGCGCGCGGTAGAAGATCGCCTGTCGGATGCATTACACGAGCGTCTGACACAAAGATTTGTGGATCGGCGCACGTCAGTGTTGTTGCGCCGGCTCAAGCAGAAGGAGGCCCTTTTGGCCGAAGTGAATGATAAAGGTGAGGTGACCGTCGAAGGAGAATTCGTCGGTCGTCTTGAAGGGTTCCGTTTCATCGCGGACAAAGAAGCCAGTGGACAGGAAGCCAAGACGTTGAAGTCGGCAAGCCTGCAAGCGCTTGCGCCGCAGTTCCATCTGCGCGCAGATCGTTTCTACAACGCGCCGGATACGGAAATCGACTTCACCGAACAGGGTGGCCTCATGTGGGGCGAGCATGCCGTCGGTAAGATGGTGCCGGGGGATGATCCGCTCAAGCCAGGCATTTCCGTTTTTGTAGATGACGAAGCCGGGGCCGATGTGGCTCAGAAGGTGCAGCGCCGTTTGCAGCACTTCGTGGATCGCAAAATTGCAGCCCTGTTTGAGCCTCTGCTGAACCTGAGCCGTGATGAAGAGCTGAGCGGTCTGGCCCGTGGCTTTGCCTTCCGTATGGTGGAAGGTCTTGGCATCATCCCACGTGGTGAAGTGGCTGCTGAAGTCAAAGATCTCGATCAAGACGCCCGGGGAGCTCTTCGCAAGCATGGCATTCGCTTTGGTCAGTTCACTATCTTTATGCCGCTGTTGCTGAAACCCGCGCCAACCCGTTTGCGTCTTGTGCTCTGGTCGTTGGCGCAAGGACTGCAGGAATTCCCCGAGGCACCGCCTCCGGGGCTGGTGACGGTGCCCTCCGGTACCAGCTTGCCACGTGGCTACCATGCGATGGCAGGCTACCGGGCCGCAGGCGAACGCGCCATCCGTATCGACATGCTGGAGCGTCTGGCGGATATGCTGCGCGCCGAAGACAGCCGGGGTGGTTTTGAAGCCAAGGCGGATATGCTCTCGATCACCGGCATGACGCTGGAGCAGTTTGCTGACCTGATGCAGGGCTTGGGCTACGCTGCCGAAAAAGGCGAACGTGCCAAAGTGAAAGCCGTGGCCGAAGCCCCAGCCGCAGAAGCAGAAGCTGCTGATGCGCCAGCAGAGGCTGATGCGGCCGCAGGTGAGGCAGCTGCCGAAGCGGAGGCTGCTGAGGTGGCGGACGCGGCGCCAGCAGCAGAAGCCGAGACCGCAGTGGAAGCGCCAGCTGCTGATGCAGGTGACGCAGAGGTGTCTGAAGAGACGCCAGCTGAACCCGAGGTCGAGGTCTACTACACTTTCAAATGGGCCGGTCGTCAGGGTGGCAACCGCAATGCACAGCGTCGAGGTGGCAACCAGAGTGCTCCGGCGGGGCGTCGCAACGATACCAAGGGCGGTGACAAGCCGCGCGGCAAGGGCGGCAAACCTAAGGGCAAAGGCCCACGCCGTGACAATGGTCCAAAACAATTCCAGGCGCGTCCTCCCAAAAAGGAAAAGGCGATCGACCCGGACAACCCCTTTGCCGCAGCGCTTATGGGGCTGAAAGGCAAGGACTAACTGCGTGACGACGCAGCCACATCAAGCGTCAGCCCTCAAATTGCGGGCTGACAAATGGCTCTGGCAGGCGCGGTTTTTCAAAACTCGCAGCCTGTCGGCCAAAGTCATCACCGGCGGGCACCTGCGTGTGAATGGCTCCAAAGTGGCAAAAGCCAGTTACGGTGTAACCGCAGGCGACGTGCTGACCTTTCCTCAGGCAAAAAAAATCCGAGTCGTTAAAGTGCTTGCGCTGGGCGAACGCCGCGGGCCTGCATCGGAAGCCCAAAAATTATACGAAGATTTAACCCCTGAGGAGAAACCTGTTCCAAAAGCGCCCGGCGCGGACGGAAAAGGGCGTCCAACTAAGCGAGATCGTCGCAATCTCGATCTTATGAAAGCTTCCCGGGTTGAAGATTGACAGAGATTTATTTAATCAATCGAATGATCTGACCACAAGTGAGCTGACCCACAATGACCTATGTTGTCACCGACAATTGCATTGCCTGCAAGTACACGGACTGCGTAGAGGTATGCCCGGTAGACTGTTTTTATGAAGGTGAAAACACACTGGTCATCCACCCTGATGAATGTATTGACTGCGGCGTTTGCGAGCCAGAGTGCCCCGCAGATGCGATCCGTCCGGACACGGAGCCGGATATGGAAGAATGGGTGGAATTCAACCGTAAGTACTCCGAAATCTGGCCGGTGATCATCACCAAGAAAGACCCGATGCCAGGTTACGAAGAGCGCGACGGTGAAGAAGGCAAGCTGGAGAAATATTTCTCGGAAGCGCCCGGTGAAGGCGGTTAAACTGCACCGTAGAACCGATTCGATTTTTGCCACGCGGATATGTGGCGAAAATCCTGAAGAAACGCGGTCTAAAGAATTGGAATGTAAGCCAATTTTTCCTTTTTAAGCCGGCGGTGCTTTCAAGGGGGCGTTTTTTATGTTATAGTTTTGTCATAGAGGACATAACTGCCTGAGAGCCATCCCCGCGCAAACGCTGAGGGTGGCTTTTTCTACCAGAGGACATTCCGTTTCGGGAAACAGCCTTTCCCGAGCGAAATTTTTTGTCTGGCATGATGGGGCTCACAAAGGAAGCACTGCATGAGCAAAGCCAAGAAAAACGAGTTCAGCCCAAACGATTTTGTGGTCTATCCGGCCCATGGCGTTGGGCAAATTATCTCTATCGAAGAGCAAGAGGTTGCTGGGATGCAGCTGGAGCTTTTCGTGATCTCGTTTGAGAAAGACAAGATGACCCTGCGGGTGCCCACCAATAAAGCCACTGAGATTGGCATGCGTGGTCTGAGCTCGCCGGATGTGATTGATCAGGCCATGAAAACTCTGAAGGGCAAGGCCAAGGTCAAGCGCGCAATGTGGTCGCGTCGTGCTCAGGAATACGAGCAGAAGATCAACTCTGGCGATCTCATTGCAATCGCAGAAGTGGTTCGTGACCTGCACCGCACCGATGATCAGCGCGAGCAGAGCTATTCTGAGCGTCAGTTGTATGAAGCCGCGCTGGAGCGTCTGACCCGCGAAGTGGCCGCCGTGGCCGGTGGGGACGAAGCAGCCGCCGCCAAGCAGGTGGATGACGTGCTGGTTTCCCGCGCAGCTTAAGGACTGCAAGCGGATCACGCATGAATCCTTTAACAAAGGGATCGCAGGAAACTGCGGTCCCTTTTTTGTGCTTTTATTTGCCGGATCAAATTGTTGCAGGATGTGGAGGCTTGGCGTTTACTGGAGCAAGAGGAGATCCCCATGGCCCATCTCAAAGCAACAGTTGAGGCGCTCTACACGGCGCACAGCCGCGGCGCGGTGCGCTTTCGCTACGCGCTGATCGTCTTTGATTTTGTCACTATCCTCTTTTTCATCGCAACGGCGCATGTGCCCTATGATGCGGCCCTTGTGCTCGCCAGCCGTTTGACCGGGGTAGTGATTGCGCTGGACCTTCTGGCACGCTGGTGGATTGCACAAGATCGGCGCTTCTTTCTGACCCGCATCTACACGCTTGCGGATGTCATCGTGATCGGCTCGCTGTTTGTGGATCCCTGGCTGTCTGGCGATCTGGCGTTTCTGCGGGTACTGCGCGGGCTACGACTGATCCACTCCTACCATCTGCTCTATGATTTGCGCCGTGACAGCCATTGGTTCCGCACACATGAGGATGCGGTGATTGCCACAATCAACCTCTTTGTTTTTGTGATGGTGACCTCGGCCACCTCTTTGGTGTTTTTCATCGACACCACAGCGAGCGCGACGCCCTTTATCGATGCAATGTATTTCACGGTCGCCACGCTCACCACCACAGGATACGGCGACATCACACTGACCACACCTGGTGGCAAGATCTTCTCGATTTGCGTGATGGTGGGGGGCGTTGCGCTGTTTGTGCAATTGGCACAGGCGATCATCCGGCCGCAAAAAGTGCGGCACAAATGTGAGAGTTGCGGCTTGCTGCGCCATGATCCGGACGCCGTACATTGCAAACACTGCGGTACTTTGCTGTGCATTGAAACAGAGGGCGTTTGAGCGCTGCTTTTCTTAAGAAACTGCGATATTCGGCTGCAGTTACAGGCCGTATTGTGCGGCAATCACCAAGCTATAAAGCAGTGCAATTTCGGTGATCTGCTGTGTTGCGCCAAGCACATCGCCGGTCTGGCCACCGATCTTAACCTTGGCCGTGGCAGAGCAGAGCGCGGCCATGACAAAGGCCACGCCGGCCAGAATGGCACCTGACACCCCCACGCAGCCAAAGGCCACAACCCCGGCCAATGCAAAGCCGGTCAGCGCCCCAGTGCGCGGCGCGCGCCCCTGTGAATGGCTCAGACCATCTGCACGCGCATGGGGCAGGGCGGTCATCACCAAAGTCATATTGGCGCGCGATAGCATGGCCACCGCGATGAGGCCAAACATCCAGACGTCCGCCTCCAGCAAAATCGCCACCGCGCCCCAGCGCGCCGCAAGCGAGAGGCACAGCGCAATCACCCCATAGGCCCCAATACGGCTGTCGCGCATGATCTCAAGACGGCGCGCCTTTTCCCAGCCGCCCCAAAAGCCGTCTGCGGTGTCTGCCAGACCGTCTTCATGCATGGCCCCGCTCATCACCACCATGGACGTCAGCCAGATCAGGGCCGACAGCATTGGCGGCAGGCCGAGCCACAGGACCGCCGCCGTTGGCAGTGCCGCCAGTAAGGCCAGCACAGACCCGGCGATGCCATAGGCCCATGAGGCGCGCGCGCCCCGGCTGAAATCGGCCTTCACCGGCAATCGGGTCAACAGCGCCAAAGCTGTGTTGATGTCACGCGGACGAAACGGGGACGTGTCGGTGCTGGCCATGTCTGCGTCTTTTTCCTCTCTTGCCGGGGGCTGGCAATGAGGTAAACAGCGCTAACGTTAAAAATTCAACAGGAGCCCGCGCATGTCCGTAGAATTTTCCACCCTGGCCGAGTTTGAAGCCCTCATCACTGCCGCACCCGCAGTGGACGAAAAAGCCATGGGGGAGGCCGAAGACCGCAATGCTCAACTCACAAAACCACCCGGTGCGCTGGGACGGCTTGAGGAGATGGCCATTTGGTATGCGGGCTGGCGCGGCACGGCGCGTCCGACCATTGAAGCGCCGCAGGTGATCATTTTTGCGGGCAATCATGGCGTGACCACACAGGGTGTCTCAGCCTTTCCCGCTGAAGTCACCGAGCAGATGGTGCTGAACTTTCAGCATGGCGGCGCTGCCATCAACCAATTGAGCAAAGCCGCCGGAGCAGATCTGGATGTGATTGCGCTGGATCTGGACAGGCCAACAGCAGATTTCACCCAAGGTCCGGCCATGTCCGAAGCCGAAGTTGTCGCTGCGTTACAAGCCGGATGGAACGCGGTCAAGCCCACGGCAGATCTGCTGGTTGTGGGGGAAATGGGCATTGGCAACACCACCAGCGCGGCGGCCATCGCCCATGCGCTTTATGCGGGGGAGGCCGAAGAATGGGTTGGTCGTGGCACCGGCGTGGATGAAACCGGTCTGGCCACCAAAGCCCGTGTGGTGCGCGAAGGTGTTGCCATCAACAATGCGCCTAAGGGGCTTGAGGCGCTGCGCTGCCTGGGTGGGCGGGAGCTGGCTGGTATGGTGGGGGCCATGGCACGTGCCCGCGTTCTGCGCCTGCCGGTCATTCTGGATGGCTTCATTGCCACGGCTGCCGCCGCAACCTTGGGCGAAGCGGTGGACGGCGCATTGGATCACATCATTGCAGGCCACCAAAGCGCCGAAAGCGCCCACGGGGCCGTTCTCGCGCAGCTCGGCAAAGAGCCGATCCTGAGCCTCAATATGCGCCTTGGTGAAGGCTCCGGCGCGGCTGTTGCCATCAACATTCTGAAGGCGGCAGTGGCCTGCCATTCCGGCATGGCCACTTTTGCAGAAGCCGGTGTGGTTGATGGCTGATCGGGCTGTCTGAACACCTTTAATTGTCGGTGTTGCCGTCCTCGTCAAACTGGGACAGCAGCACCGCTTCAAGCTCACTTTCCAGCTCTTTGGCGCGGGCCACATAGGCCGCATTGCGGATGGGGGCCACATCCTCGCGCCAGAGTTCCGCAAGTTCCTGAACAGCATAGCGGTCATGCTTGTAAAAGGCCTGCTCCGCGCGCGCCGCTTCATATTCGCTTAGCCCGATATTCTCCAAAACATAGCGTCCCGCCCGCAGGGAGCTGTCAAACATCTCGCGCACGATGTCATTGGCCCCGGCTTTATAGAGCTGAAACACTGCGCTGCGGTCTTTGGCGCGGGCAATGATGTGCAGATCGGGCCGCTCACGCCGTGCATAGCTCACCAGCTTGAGCGCCGCTTCCGGGCTGTCTAGCGCCACCACCAAAACACTGGCCTCACCCAATCCGGCGGCATGCAGCATTTCAGGCCGCGTAGGGTCGCCAAAAAAGCCTTTCACGCCAAAATGGCGCATATTCTCGATGGTCTGGATGTTGTGATCCAACACAACCGTGTCAAAACCAGAGGCGCGCACCAGACGATTGACGATCTGCCCAAACCGTCCAATGCCTGCGATGATCACCGGCCCCTGTTTGTCGATCTTGTCAGGCTCTCGCTTCTCCGTGTCTTTGGTCTCGCCAAAGCGTTTGGATATCTGGTCATAAAGAATGAACAGCAGCGGCGTGATCAGCATGGTCATGGCCACAACCAGCAAAAGCCGCTCGCCCACCGCTGGTGGGATCACGAATTGTCCCGTGGCCGTGGTGATCAGCACGAAGCCAAATTCCCCCGCCTGCGCCAGACCTAATGTGAACAGCCAGAGGCCCCGTTTGCGCAGGCCAAAAGCGCGCCCTAGAAAATAGAGGATTACCGCTTTGATCGCGATCACCGCTACAGTCAGCCCAAGGATCTGCGTAGGAGCGGCAAACAGCACGTTCAAATCGATCTGTGCGCCCACGGTGATGAAAAACAACCCCAGAAGCAGCCCTTTGAAAGGCGCGATATCGCTTTCCAGTTCATGGCGGAATTCGGAGTTGGCCAAAAGCACACCCGCCAGAAATGTGCCCAAGGCTGGTGATAGACCCACAAGGCTCATCAGGAGCGCAATACCCACCACAATCAACAGCGCCAGCGCCGTGTACATCTCCGGCAGGCGCGCGGCGTGAATGAAGCGAAACACGGGTCGTGTCAGATAGCGCCCCCCGATGACAATCGCGGCCACGGCTCCCAGAGTGACCAAGGCCACACCCCAGCCAGGAAGCCCTTCCACAAGGGAATAGCCATGGCTGGCATGGCTGTCATGGGACAGCGGCATCGTGCCCTTTGCCATCATCTGGGGCAGGGCGGCGCCCGCAAACAATGGCAGGATCACCAACATGGGAATGACGGCGATGTCCTGTGTCAGTAGAACCGAGAAAGTGGCCCGTCCTCCGCTGGTCTGCATCAGCCCTTTTTCGGTCAGCGTCTGCAGCACAATCGCAGTGGAGGAGAGCGCAAAAATCATGCCACAGGCCACCGCCACATGGAGTGGCAAATCAAAGGCCAGTGTCAGGGCAAACACTGCAAAGCCGGTGAGCCCAACCTGCAATCCGCCAAGGCCAACCAGCTTATGGCGCATTGCCCAAAGCGCGCGTGGGTCCAGCTCAAGACCAATGATGAACAGCATCATCACCACGCCAAACTCTGCATAATGCAGAAGCTCATCCGCCTCATGGGTGCCCACAAGGCCTAGAACTGGCCCGATCAGTATCCCGGCAGCCAGATAGCCAAGCACCGACCCGAGCCCCAAACGGGCACTGATCGGCACCGCAATCACGGCGGTCATCAGAAAGATCGTTGCGGTATAAAGGGCCTCTTGCATTTTCGGTCCTGCCTGCTGCTGCGCGCGCCTTAGGTTGGCAGAGGCGCGTCTTTTTTGAGTTGATCCATGACAATCTGGCTTTGCACACGGCTCACCGCTGCATGTGGTAGCAATACTTCGTGAATCAATCGGTTGAGGGCATTTAAATCTTCACAGAAAGCGCGTAACAGATAATCCGCATCCCCGGTTAGGGTCCAAGCGCTGACAATCTCCGCACGGGTGCTGATCAGGCTGGCAAAACTCAGAGATTGCTTCGGGCCATGGGTGCCAAGCTGCACCTGTATAAAAGCCTGCACCGAGAGGCCAAGATGGCCGGGGCTCAGCCGGGCAATATAGCCTTCGATATAGCCCTCTGCTTCGAGCCGCTGACGGCGACGCCCTGCCTGACTTGGCGAGAGATTGAGAATATCTCCCAACTCCTGTGCGGTCAAATGGGCGTTTTTCTGGAGTGCGGTGAGCAGGCGCAGATCGGTGTCGTCAAGCATATGCGGGTTTTCTGCGTAAATTTGAGTTCATGTGATCAAGGTACGCGTCAAATGTAAATTTTGCACGTCACTTTGCGGTTATTACGCGGGTAGCACGCAGTATTCTGATGCTGAACAGGCATATGCCAAGTGGCTACCCAAAGGAGGAGACGCATCATGGGCCCATTTCCCCACGACGCGCCGCGCGCAGAAATTTCCGATTATAACCCGGCAGGCACGGATGGGTTTGAATTTGTAGAATTCGCACATCCAGAGCCTGAGGAGCTGCGCAGCCTATTTGCAAAGATGGGCTATGCCCATGTGGCCAATCACAAGTCTAAGGCGATTGAGCTGTGGCAGCAGGGCGATGTGACTTACATCCTCAATAACGAACCGGACAGTTTTGCCGCGCGCTTTGTGCAGGAGCATGGCCCCTGTGCCCCCGCCATGGGCTGGCGCGTGGTGGATGCGCAGCAGGCTTTTGATCATGCGGTGGCCAAAGGGGCCGAACCCTATGAGGCCGCTGATAAAACGTTGAACTGGCCCGCGATCAAAGGCATTGGCGGCTCTCTGATCTATTTCACCGATCAGTATTACGACAGCTCTCCCTTCAACGAGGAGTTCGACTGGCTGGCAACGTCTAAGCCGGAAGGGGATGGGTTTTTCTACCTCGATCACCTGACCCACAATGTCTTCAAGGGCAATATGGACAAGTGGTTCAAGTTCTATGGCGATCTCTTTAACTTCCGTGAAATCCGCTTCTTTGACATTGAGGGCAAATTCACCGGGTTGTTTTCCCGCGCGCTGACCTCCCCCTGTGGCAAAATTCGCATTCCCATCAATGAAGATCGCGGCGAAACCGGCCAGATCGTGAGCTATCTGAAGAAATACAATGGCGAGGGCATTCAGCATATCGCCGTGGGCAGTGATGACATCTACGCCTCCACCGATGCAATTGCCGAAAAAGGCATCACCTTTATGCCCGGGCCCAACGATGCCTATTATGAGCTCTCCAAAACCCGGGTGGCGGATCACGAAGAACCGCTCGACCGGATGAAAAAACATGGGATTCTGATCGACGGCGAAGGGGTCCTTAACGGCGGTGAAACCAAAATCCTGCTATAGATTTTCTCCAAGACCGTGATTGGGCCGATCTTTTTTGAGTTCATCCAACGCAAAGGCGACGATGGTTTTGGGGAGGGTAATTTCAAAGCCCTGTTTGAATCCATTGAGCGTGAACAGATTGCCAGCGGAGAGATTCAGGCCGCTGAATAAAAGTAACACAGAATCCTTCCAACCCCGGTTGGAGCGAGGGGAGCGTCGTCTGCCGAAAGGCAGGCGGCGCTTTCTTTTGGAATAAACAGGCTGCGCCGCACAAGTACTATGCCAAGAGCAGCAGAGGATCAGCCGTCTTTGGGCATCTTGAGTGTGACATTGCGCCCGCCTTTGACGTATCGCAGTTCACTTTCTCCAATGGCAGCGACCTTGCCGCCATCAATCCGGTCGCCCACTTGCACTTTCTTGTAGCGACCATTGGCCAGACGCACCAATGCGCGTCGGTTGGATGCCGTGCCATAAACTCCAATCAAACTTGTTTTTTTCAGGTTGATTGCGTTTTGGATCGTCGCCTGACGCGCCACAGAAGCGGTGGTTGGAATGCTCGGGGTCACCGTGGCTGGGGCTGGCGTAAGAGAGGTGGACAGGGACGGCACATTTTCGCTTGGTGTCGCCCGGCTCGCCAACTGGGCGATATTGGACGGTTTGATACGGGGCCGCAATGAGGTCTTCACCGCCAGTCGTGTGGGCGCTTGATCGGCGGCGCTGTCCTGCTGTGCGCTTTGTGGGCGCAGTTGCGGCCGAATACTCGCCAGTTCTTCCAGCGTGCGCCCGCCAAGCGTGGCGCGCTGGTTGTTTTCCACCAGATCGCTGGGGCGCAGTTTGGGGCGCACAGAGGCCAGGCGCGATGTGGCCGTCGGGCTCAGGACGCTGTCATCGACAACAATGCGCTTGGGGTAGGATGCAGGCTCCACGGGCGGGCGTCCGGCAAAGACCCGCACACCTTCCGGCGACAGGGCCCCTTCGGGTACCGCCACCACCAGCCCGCGTTCATCCAGATCAAAGACGGTATCCGCAGCCACGGGATTGACCTGCGCGCGGGGCAGAGCATCTGTGTTTAGTGATCCTGTTGTGGGCAGAGCCACCGCATCAAAGGCGATGGTGTCACGGTCCACAGAGGCGATATAGATGTCATCGCTGGTCTCATCTGCAAGGTCCGCTGGCTGTTCTGGTGCCCGCTGCCAGATCCCTGTCACCGCATATTGCGCCTCTGCCTCGGCGGGATCTAGTCGGTCATCTGCGGCTTGTGCATCCAGAAGCAACTCGACCTCTGTACTGTCGGTGATCGTGTCTGTGCCAGACACAACGGTGTCAGCCTCAACTGCGCGCGACTCAACGGCAAGCGGCTCGAGCATCACGCCGCCCAGCTCTCCGCTTTCGTTGGGTGTCATTCCGTCGGGGCGGGTCACCACCAAAGAGGGTGCAGTCTCATCGGCATTACCGGCGACAGCAGTTGCAGCCTCTGATTCTGAGACGCCTTCAGGCACCGCCGCCACAAGTGGGGAAGCCTCATCCTCTGCGGCTGCCTCTGGGACAACCTCCGCCACCTCTGTGTCTTCCGGTTTGGAAAATAGTCCCGAAACACCCTCCTCCACAAATAACGAGGCCCAAAGTGCAACGCCCCCCAAAAACACCAGAAGCAAGGCCATGAGTGTAAGGCCCAGATAGCGGGGTTTGCCGCGCACTTCGCTCTGGCGGTTGCCAAAGGTGGTCAGCTTTTGGCGTTCGTTGGCCTTGGCAGCCTTGCGGGCGGCTTTCTTGCCAAGGTTTTTTTTCTCAGTGTCACCCGTTGTTTCGGTTGTGCGTGGGGCAGGGGCCGCGCTGGCGGGTTTGCCCCGTGCGCTTGAAAATGTGCTCAGGTCAGTCTTGTTTGAGGCTTCCGCGTCTTTTGAGCGGGCTTGCGTCTCTTTGCCCAGCGTCTTTGTAGCTGAAGGCTCCTCTGACGTTAGCCCGGCAACCGCTTTGGTTGGGTCAAAGCGGAGCGCGGGCGCATTTTGGCGTCCAGTATCGCTGGGGATGCTTGGGGCATTGGTGCCGCTGACGTCCGCCGCGCCTGATCGCGTGACACCGGAGAGCCCGGTGCGGGCGGCGGCTGGCGCTTCTTTCTGGGCGCGAATGGAGGCAAAGGCCGCGGGAGCCTTAGTTTTGGCGCTTGCGGCATCGGCATCCGGTTTGTCAGGTGCTGCGGTTGGCGCATCTGACTTTGTGCCTTCTGCCTTTTCAGCCGTGCCCTTTTCTTCGGGCTCTTCTGGCGGTGCAGAAACCTCGTCCCCCATCAGGAGCAGCGCGTCTTGATCTGATGCTGGCGTTTCTTCCTTGGCGGGGGGGAGCTCCGGTGCGCCATCTTGCGCCTGCGGCGCCTCTGCAGGTGCTTCATTGGCTGGTTCAGGTGCTGCAACGATCGGCAGCGGGCCCTCACCGATGATCTCTATCACCGCCGGGTCATGGCGTATCTGAAGCCCCTGAGCCTCAGCGGCCTGTGTTGACCCAAAGTCCGGCGCCGCGCCAAAATCCACTGGGCGAGGTATGGCTGAAAAATTCACCGGGTTGAAATCATGTTCCACTGCAAAAGCCTCGGCTTCCTGCAATGTGTCTCGTGCCACCGCAGCAACCTGTGGCGTGCCGCCCTGTATGCTGAGATCAAACACCAGTTCGTCAATTTTGTAAGGCGTGCTTGCTTCCAATGCATCCTGAGCGGCGAGGCGTCGTTTTTTCTCGCTCATCCGCGCCGTGGGCAGGTCCAGATATTTGATCTGATCGTCGGGCAGAAGGACAGTGGTCTGAAAATCTTCACCGCTCATATCAACGGCCATCTGGCGCAAGCCAGCAAGCGCTGCGTTCAGATCATCACTTTCAAGCGCAACCTCGCCCAACAGATGCCAGCCGCCTGGCACGCGGGTCAGCAGACGAATGCCTTCAAAAGACAGGGTGAGCGCAAGATCCGGCGTCATGGAGCAGCCCCAGCAAGATGTTTAACAGAGAGCGCGAGCCCTCACAGAATGGCTGAATTTATAGCAAGTTATCGCCGAAGGGGAAGCGAAAGCAGAGCCAAGGCCCGCGTCGGCATACAATCGCCAAACCAACAGATGAGAAGTGCAAACAAAAGCGCCCCAAACCGCAAGGTTGGGGCGCTTTCTTTTCAGGTGTAAAGGCGTCTTATGCGTGTGCCGCTTTCAGCGCCTGATCCAGATCCGCAATCAGATCCTCACTGTTTTCAATGCCGATGGAGATCCGCACCACATTCGGACCGGCTCCGGCTGCTTCCTGCTGCTCGGGGGTCAACTGACGGTGGGTGGTGGAGGCAGAGTGGATCACAAGGCTGCGTGCGTCGCCAAGGTTGGCCACATGCGAGAAGATCTCAAGGCTGTCTACAAACTTAACGCAGGCGTCATAGCCACCTTTCAGGGCCACGGTGAACAGACCCCCTGCACCTTTGGGGCAAATGCGCTCCACACGGTGGTGATAGGGAGAGCTCTCGAGACCGGCATAGGTCACGTAATCCACCAGATCATGGCCTTCCAGCCAGCCCGCAACCGTTTTGGCGTTTTCCACATGGCGCTCCATGCGCAGCGATAGGGTTTCAATCCCCATCAGCGTATAATGCGCCGCCTGCGGGTTCATGGTCATGCCCAGATCGCGCAGACCAATCGCAATGCCATGGAAGGTGAAGGCCAGCGGGCCGAAAGTTTCATGGAAGGTCAGGCCGTGATAGGCGGGCTCAGGCTGGCTCAGGGAGAGGAATTTATCGCTGGCGGACCAGTCAAAATTGCCGCTGTCCACGATGCAGCCGCCGGTGACGGTGCCATTGCCGGTCAGATATTTGGTGGTGGAATGCACAACCAATGTGGCACCCAGCTTGATGGGGTTACACAGATACGGCGTCGCAGAGGTGTTATCCACGATCAGCGGCACGCCGGCACCATCAGCCACCTTTGCCAGCGCTTCAATATCGCTGATGTAGCCGCCGGGGTTTGCGATGCTCTCGCAGAAGACCGCGCGGGTGTTCTCATCAATCGCCGCCGCAACCGCATCCAGATCATCGGTGTCGACAAATTTAGCAGACCAGCCAAAACGTTTGATGGTCTGGCTGAACTGGGTGATGGTGCCACCGTACAGGCGGTTGGAGGCCACCACGTTGCAACCCGGCTGCATCAACGGGAAGAGCGCCATGATCTGTGCCGCATGGCCAGAGGAACAGCAGACGGCGCCAACACCGCCTTCAAGCGTTGCGATGCGTTCCTGCAAAACCGCGACGGTCGGGTTGGTCAAGCGCGAGTAGATATATCCCACTTCCTGCAGGTTAAAGAGTGCGGCAGCATGCTCTGCATCCCGAAATACAAAGGCAGTGGATTGATAAATCGGGGTCTGCCGGGCACCGGTGGCCGGATCAGGGCGGGCACCTGCGTGAATTTGCAACGTGTCAAAACCAAAGTTTGGCGCTTCGGACATCTCTTTTCCTCCAATAATTTCTTGGCTGTAAGTGTTAGGCACAGTCCATCGGCAGCGCAACCAATCACGCAGCTGTGAGCTCTGTTAAGGCGAAAATTCCCTTGCGAAGAGGAACGCCGTAATTGTGTCCGCGCTCAGCCCGCGATTTGAGATTGTTTTTGGCGCGGGGCATAGGCTCTGAAGTCATGGGTTTTCCGACGCCAACCTTATTCACTCTTTAGATCCAGTGACCTATCGCAGCCAATAGCCGTTCTTTCTAAGGGTGTTCCGGATCACCTGCTCGCGACGCGGCAGGTTGTTCTGATCAAATAGCGCCCGCGCTTTGTGTCCGCGTTTCTGATAGATCATGCGTTTGAAAGGGTCATACTGCTTGAGCACTTTCTTGATCCGATTGGGGGCAGTCACCTCTTCCAATGTCGTTACCACAGCATCACTCTCACGTGCATAAAGCAGCGGCATCAAACGATAATGGCAGCTTGTAGCCCCATCAAGATACCCCGGAGCCAGCGCATCACGCCCCCCGCCTAGTCCGTGAATGACCAGCGGCAAGGCCACCTGATCCAACCAGGGCGACAAGGTCTGACAGGCCAGTTCATCAGGCGGGTCATTGCGAATGCTCGTGGCATACTCCAGAAAACGATCCCCAAAGAGCTTGGGGCATTTGTAATAGAAGAACCCGGCATTGAAGTAGAGATACCGTCGCCAGTATTCATCCGGTTGGCTGAGATCGAGAGAGCTCTCAAAATCCAGATCAAAGCGATCGTAGAGGGATTTCCAGATCGCGGCATAACCAGGCCCATAGAGCGGCGGCTCAGGCCATGTGCCTTCAACCCGAAGAGAGGCCGCTGGCCGGTCAAAATCAAACGGCACCGTACTCAGATCATCCAGGATCAGCGTATCACTGTCAAAAAAGACAAACGGCTCGCCCTCGGGCAATGCGCGCAGCAGCTCGATCTTGTTGCCAAAAGGGTAGCCTTCGCCAAACACATGATTTTCAAACGGCAAAATTTCCGCGTCCAGCGCGGTGAGCAGCGCACGTACATCGGGATTGCCGATCCGCACATCGCTTTCCCAGCGCGGGCCGGGCTGCGGTTCCGCCACAAAAAGGCGGCCTTTGAAGTTCGGAGATTTTGCCCGCAAAGAGGCGGCAAAAAGCGCGGCTTCATATTGCAGGCGGCCATTTTGGCCAACCACCACCACGTTGAAGTTCTGCGCTGTCGGGGCTTGTTTGGCCATGTGTTCTGCTGCTCTGCACGATCAATTTTTGCGACTATACGCCCGCCACCCTCCCGGCAAAAGCAGTCAATTGCATTTTTCTGAATTGATTTGAGGGGTTGGCGGTTAAATGCCGGTGGCTGCGGTGATGCCGGCCGCGCAGAAAGTCACCAGCTCGTCAAACCGGTCGGTCAATGCGTCGCGGTTATCACCTAGGGCGTTCATGCGCCATTCCGATGTCAGAAGTGCCAGCATCGCGGCGACCGAAAAGATGAAACCAGAGGCCACACGCATGTGTACCTCGGGCGGAAAAAGCGCGGCCAGCTCATCCACAAAACGGTGTGCTGTTGGGTCAAAGCAGGTTTCCGCAAGTTGACGCCAGCGGGCATCGGCGGACACAAAGGCGACGAGACGGGCATATGCTTTCCATTGCGGATCGCCGTCAGCGGCGCGGTCTAAATAGGGGGCAAAGAAGCAGGTGAGGATATCCGCTACCGAAAGGGGGCCTGCCGCCTTCCTCTTTTCCAGAGCAGCAATGCGCGCGGCGCTCAAATCGTCTGAGCGCCGGGCAACCACCCGCCAGAACAAGGCTTCTTTGCTGCCACCGTGGTGATTGATCAGGGCTACCTGAACACCGGCTTCCGCAGCGATCTCACGAATCGATGCCCCGTCATATCCACCGCGTGCAAAGACCCTCTCTGCGGCATCCATGATCCGCATGCGGGTTTCCATGGCCTTTTTGGAAGGGGCCCTTTGTCTCTGTTTTTCTTTAAGAAAGTCACTGTTCATAAAAAGAGCTTACCCTATATTTAACGTTTGTTTAATTTAAAGGCGCTCTGGGAGGTGGGGATGACAGATGCGCCCGGTAAATTCGCACTGATAGGGGCGGGGCCCATGGGGTTGGCCATGGCGAAAGTGCTCACTGAGCAGGGCATCGCGTTTGACGGTTTCGAACTGCACAGCGATGTAGGGGGGGCTCTGGGACATTGATGGTCCCCGTTCCACAATGTACGAAAGCGCGCATTTGATCTCCTCCAAGACCATGACGCAGTTTGATGACTTTCCCATGGAAGACAGCGTCGCCGAATACCCATCCCATCGGGAGATGGCAGCCTACTTCCGCGCTTTTGCCGATCACTTTGATCTGCGTAGGTATTTCCATTTTTCCGCTGAGGTGCTGCATGCGAGCGCGTATCGTCATGCCACGCAATTTGCCAACAAGCGAGTGCTTGTTGTGGGGGCAGGGAATTCGGGTTGTGACATTGCGGTGGATGCGGTGCACCATGCACTGCGCTGTGATCTCTCTATGCGTCGCGGCTATTATTTTGTGCCCAAATATGTCTTTGGGCGTCCGGCGGATACGATGGGCGGCGCGATCAAGTTGCCGATGTGGCTCAAGCGAAAAGTCGACAGCGCGATCTCGCGCGGGTACTGCTGCATGCGGTCGGGCAGGGGTCGTCCGGCATCTATAACGTCGCAGGCGATGGCGCGCTGGGTATGGAGGAACTCTCTGCGCTGTTGCGCAAGCCCATCTTGCGCGTGCCGCCTTGGGTGCTTCGTCTGGCCCTGCGTATCGCGCGTCCTCTGGGACTCACTCAATATGGGCCAGAGCAGGTGCGTTTCCTGCAATACCGCCCGGTTCTGTCCAACAGTGCCCTCAAACGTGACTTTGGCTATGTGCCGCATAAAAACAGTCGCGAGGTGTTTGAGTGCTGGCGGGAAAGCTTGAAGACATGAACGTCTCTGAGGTGATCTGTCGCAAGCAGCGTACCGCCGTAATTTCAGGTGCTGCAAGTGGGGGGCTCTTTCGGAGATTTTGCTGAGGCAAGGATGGTGCGTGATCGTGCTGGATCGCGATATGCGTGATCTTACGTAGACGGCGACACAGCGGCTCATACTTTGTAATTTGAGTGACCGGGCCGCGCTGCAGGCGGCCTGTGGGGATTGTCTGAGCTTTGCCGAGAGCATTGATCTTGTGATTTACAATGCTGGGCTGACCGCGATCTGTGGTGCGTCTGAGCTGCGAGAAGATGCACATCGTCGTCTTTTTGAGGTCAATTACTTTGCTGCAACTTTCATGGCGCAGGCGTTTTTGGAGGCGCTGCGCGCATCCAGTGGAACACATCTGGTGGTGACATCAGTGGCAGGGTTTGCTCCTCTGCGTTATCGTAGTGCCTATGCGGCCAGTAAACATGCGCTGACTGGCTTCTTCGGATCTTTGAGCGCGGAAGAGGAAGCGTATGGGGTGCATATGGCTCTTGCAGTCCCTTCTTTTGTGGTCATATTTTGTGGTCATAAATCCTGGACAGCGCCCGGATGCGATGGGCCTTTCACCTCCCGGTGCGGCCAAAGGTGCTTTTGACAGTATGACGGCAGAAAGCGCTGTGAAGGCCATTCTGCGTGGTGTGCAACAGCGTAGGCATTTTATTCCAGTCGGTCGGGTGGCCTGGATGTCTGTTCTCTTGATGCGTCTTTCACCAGAATTCTACCACCGAATTATGTCGAGATCCGTACCGCAAGAAGATCCCTAGTCGGCGAAATCTAACATATAAGTATGTAAATGGTTACTTTTTATTGATTGGATTTTATTGATGAGACTCTCGGCTTAAGTATCTGATTTAAAATTTAATATTAAGGAACTTAAAGTGGAGGGTTGCTCCCGATTTTCCTGAGCGCTTGACAATATTTCTGGGCAAAACGTGGAAGACGCTCTAAGGCCGCAGCGTATCAGCATCAAAAATGGAGCCCAAAGTTATGAAGAGTTTCTCTCAGAGTTTTATTACATATGAGGCGGCACAGGCGCTGGTCGGCGCTGCGCTGGCGCATGCCAAGTCGCAAAGCTGGTCTGTCGCTGTTGCGGTCGTGGATCCGAGCGGCGGGCTGGTTGCCTTTGGGCGTGATGATGCTGCGGCACCGCCGGTCGGCGGCTTTGCCACGGACAAAGCTTATACTGCTGCCACGCTCCGCAAAGCCTCTGCAGCATTCGGAGAAAGCATGCTCAGCAGTCCTACTTTGGGGCTTGGTGTGGGCACGCGTGGTCGATTTCTGACTTGGGGTGGTGGGCTGCCTATCTATGAGCAAGGGCATTTGGTTGGCGCGATTGGCGTTTCTGGAGCCAAAGAGCCTGAGGATATCGCTTGTGCCGTGGCGGCCATTGAGGAGGTGGGCTTCAGTGCTGAGGTCTAAGGTCATAACATAAAGGGGAGTATTGCATAAAAAGAGCGGGCTGCTTCATCCCGCTCTAAATACTTGTCCTGCGATCGCTTTCGTTCAGGGAGCGGCGTCAACGGCAACCAGACGCATGATCGTGTCGACGTTGAAGTCGATACGGTCTTTCAGTGCGGTGTCTTCCATCAGGTCCCTATTGAATAGAAATGACCCGGTGAAACGGTTGGTCAGATAGTAATACCCGATCGCAGCAATGGTGATATTGAGTTGTGTGGCGTCAATTCCTGCGCGAAAATCACCGCTGTCTTCGCCGCGTTTCAGGATCGAAGACACCATATCTACCAATCCGCGTGTGGTCTCTCGGAGAGTGTCTAGTCCCTTGATGTGCTTGGCGCGGTGGAGGTTCTCGCTGTTGACCAGCGTAATAAATTCCGGATTTTTCAGATAGTAGGACCACGTAAAGCGTACCAGTTTTTCAAGCGCCTCGCGGGGTGGCATGTCGTCAAGTTTCAGGCGCTGCTCTGCGTCACGAATATCTAGATAGGCTTCTTCAAGTACCGCCCGAAAGAGATCCTCTTTCCCGCCAAAGTAATGATAAATCATACGTTTGTTGGCGTTTGCGCGTTCTGCGATCTCATCTACCCGCGCACCACCCAGTCCGCTTTTTGCAAACTCTTTCTTGGCGGCCAGAAGGATTCGCGCTCTGGTGGCTTCTGCGTCTCTTTTGCGTTTTTTGGTGGCTTCGGCCATGATGTTTTTTCCTTTTGCTGCGCCCAGGCAAGCCCGGAAAGTCTCCGTTCTTTCAAAAAATTAGCCGGTGTAGCCCTTTTCTGATCACCTCTTTGAAGGTCTGTCGTCAAGGGGCAAGTGGATAATCCATGCCAATGCTATTGCGAATGAGGCACGGTCGAATGGGTTGACATGCGCTTCCTTAGTGAAGTAACCAGTTAGTGCATTAAGCGCAGCGCTGGACAGAAATGGGGGCCGCGTTTCCGACAGGGTACGGAGGTACTTCCCCGCGGAAAGACAGCAGGTAGGAAGCCAAAAAAGCGTTTTGTGAGACTTGAATGAAAAGGGAGGATACCATGTCATTCATCAAGAAGTTCATTGAGCAGGAAACGATCAGTCGTCGTAATTTCCTGCTGGCCTCTGCTTATGGTGTTGGCGGTGTCGCTGCATCCAGCATGTTGGGCGGCGTTGCACGCGCTGCGATTGCGGATCCAACTGTGGCTTGGAGCTATCGCAACCGTACAAACCCATATTGGAACGAAATCGTATCCGGTGGTGAAGCTTTCATCGAAAGTCTGGGTAAACCCAAAGAATTTCTCACGCATCTGATCAACGAAGGCTCCTCCGAGAAGTCTCTTTCTGACGTAAAGGCGCTCCTGTCCAAAACCAATGGCGATCTCGCGCTGGCCATCGACACCAACGACGCCCCTAACGCGCGCCCGATTGTCGAGGCCGTGGCGCAGGCAGGTGGGTACGTATCCACCATCTGGAACAAAACCGACGATCTGCACCCATGGGATTTTGGCGACAACTATGTGTCCCACATGACTTGGTCTGACGAAGGCCCAGCCGAGCAGACCGCACGCATCCTCTTGGACGCCATGGGTGGCAAAGGCGGCGTTGTGCACCTTGGTGGTATCGCCTCCAACAACCCTGCCATTGAGCGTCTTCAGGGCCTTAAAAACGCGCTCAAAGATTACCCGGATGTAGAGCTGCTGGCCGCAGAACCCGCTGATTGGGACACGCAGAAAGCCAACCAAGTGATGAGCGCCTTCCTCACACGCTATGGCGATGAGATCAAGGGTGTGCACTGCGCCAACGATACCATTGCTTACGGTGTGCTCGAAGCATTGCGTGCGGAAGGCATCGAAGACATGCCGATTGTATCTTATGATGGCAACCCACAGGCAGTGCAGCTGGTTGCGGAGAAGAAAATTCTCGCAACCGTCTTCACCAACCCTCACTGGGGTGGCGGCATAACTGCTGCGCTGGCCTATCATGCTGCCATTGGCACCTTCAAACCATCTGAAGAACCAAACGCACACCGTGAGTTCTACGGTCCAGCTGTATTCGTGACGCCAGAAGATGCCGTGGAATTCAAAGCCAACTACATCGACAGCGTGCCGAAGTACGATTGGAATGACTTCTGGGGTCCGACCAACGGTCAGATCGCCTACAAGTAAACTCCCCGGATGGGGTGGCTCCGTGATGTCATCCCGTCTCTCCTCAGGCCGCGCAGCACCGCTGGCGCGCGTGGCCTGCCCTTTGTGGCCGGGGCATGGCCAATTGACTAATCTCTAAACGGAGTGGGAACAGGTGGGCAGTGTGCTGACACGGGATGTTCTGATAAAATGGGCACCTTTGATCGTTCTTATTGTGCTGGTGTTGTTTTTCGCAGTGATGGAGCCGCGCTTCTTTTCGCTGCGCAATTTTGCCAGGATCGGCATTTCATCCGCGCCTGCGCTGATGGTAGCGATTGGCGTGACCTTCATCATCATTATGGGGTCCATTGATCTGTCGATGGAGGGCACTGTCTCGGTCTGTGCCGTTGTCTTTGCGTTTGCTTTTATCGCCATGGGAGGCACTTTGGCCTCATTCGCGTGGCTTGCTCTGCCGTTGGCACTATTGGTGGGCGCCGTGGTTGGCCTCGTCAATGGCATGGTCCATGTCTGGTTGAAAATCCCATCTTTCATGGCCTCGCTTGCCATGGGCTTTGTTGGAACAGGTTTCGCTCTGCTTCTGACTGGTGGAGACCGCGTCCGTGTTCAGGATGAACTCTTCCGGTCATTGCTCACCGAACGCTGGTTTGGGTTTCCAATCATGTGTTACGTGGCGCTGATGTTTCTGCTGATCGGTTGGTTCATTCAGACCCGGACCACATTGGGACGCAACTTCTATGCTGTGGGCGGCGGCGAAGAGCTGGCCCATGCTTCTGGGCTGAATGTGAACCGCGTTCGCATCCTTGGTTTCATGCTCGCAGGTGTCTTCTATGCGGTTGGCGCCCTGCTGGCCGTGGGGCGTATCGGTATCGCGGAAACCGCCACCGGCTCCAACTTCATGTTTGTGTCGATCACCTCGGTAGTGGTTGGCGGCACCGCGCTCTGGGGTGGTATCGGCGGTGTGTGGAACACGCTCATCGGCGTTCTCATCGTGAACGTAATCAATAATGGAATGGTGGTGATCGGCCTGCCAGGCTACGTCCAGGATGGCGTGCTGGGGGTATTGGTCATCCTCGCGGTTGTGCTCTCCACTGACCGCAAATCCGTCACCTTCGTGAAATAGGGCGCGGGATATGTACGAACTTCAAAAAGTAGACAAGATCTTCCCGGGTGTGCACGCGCTCAAAGCCGTGGATTTCAAGATTGGACGCGGCGAGATTGTGGGCCTCGTTGGGGAAAACGGTGCTGGCAAATCGACTCTGATGAAGGTGATCTATGGCGCCTATCAGCCAGACGGTGGCGATATCACCATTGATGGCACCAAAGTGCGCTTCCAAAACCCACGTCAGGCGATGGACCACGGCATTGGTATGGTGTTTCAGGAACAATCCCTGATCACCAATCTCACCGTAATGGAGAATATCTTCCTCGGCTTTGAGCAGCAATTCGTTAGCTTTGGCGTGATCAACTGGAAAGCCATGGCGGCTGCCGCTCGCCGACAGCTTGAAAAGGTCAAGCTGGACATTGATCCTGCCACTATCACCTCGCAACTGTCCTTTGCTCAGCGTCAACTCGTGGAGCTCGCCAAAGTGCTGACATTGGAAGAGCGCATTGATGGAGATCTGGTGATCCTTCTGGATGAGCCAACTTCGGTGCTCGCCAAGGAGGAAGTAGAGCTTCTGTTCAGCCTCGTGCGTGAGTTGACCAAGCGTGCTTCCTTCATCTTCGTAAGCCATCGAATGGATGAAGTCTTGGAATTGTCCGACCGCATCTATGTGATGAAAGACGGGGAAGTGGTGGACGTGGTGGACCATGATCAGGCCGATGTGGATGCAATCCAACACAAGATGGTGGGCCGTGATGTTGATAAAGAATATTACCGCGAGCAGAAACAGCAGCCTTATCGGGCTGAAGCGCAGCCGCTGGTGTCGTTCAAAAACGTTTCAGTAGAGCGCAAATACAGCGACATCAGCTTTGATCTGCATCCGGGCGAAGTGCTCTGTCTTGTAGGCACCGAAGGCTCTGGCCGCGAAGCCATTCTGCGCACGATCTTTGGTCTGGAAACCCCCACTGAGGGTCAGGTCGCCCTGAAAGGCTCTGAGATCACGTCGTTCAACGCTCAGTCCGGTGTGGCCAATGGCGTTGGCTACATTCCGCGCGAGCGTAAAATTGAAGGCATTGTGGCGGGCATGAATGTCTATGAAAACATGACGCTCAGCCAAATGGGCAACTACGCCAAAAGTGGTGTGCTCAGCATCGGCGAGGAAAAGGCTCTGGCGCGTAAATGGATTGAGCGTTTGGCCATCAAAACGCCTGATGTCTACAAAGATTGCGGCGGCCTGTCTGGCGGCAACCAGCAAAAGGTGGTGCTGGCGAAATGGCGCTCTGCCGGATCTGACATCATTCTGCTTGATCACCCCACACGCGGCTTGGACATCGGCGCCAAAGAAGATGTTTATGACATGGTGCGCGAAATGTCCGATGATGGTGTTGGCATCGTGCTTGTGGCCGACACCTTGGAAGAGGCCATTGGGCTGAGCCACACAATCATTGTGCTGAAAGATGGCGAAGCGCAGAAGCGCTTTGATTGCAGCCCGGGCGACAAGCCTTCGCTCTATGACCTTGTCCACCACATGATCTGAGGACTTTAAGATGACTTCCAAGACCATGACTGCTGTCAGCTTTGCGCGGATCAAACCGCATCTTCCCTGGATCACCCTTCTGGCATTGGTGCTGATTGTGGGGATTGCCGACGCCAACTTTCTGCGCCCGGCCAACCTCATCTCCATGGCTGCCGATATTGTGCCTTTGTTCATCATGGCGCTGGGCATGACCTTTGCCATCTATATCGGCGGCATCGACCTGTCGGCGCAATCCATCGCCAATATGACCACGGTCATTGCCACGCTGGCCTTGCCCACCTACGGCATCGGCACGGCTGCGATCTGCATTCTGGCCGGTTTGGCCATGGGTGCGGTGTCAGGATATGTCACCACCAAATTACTGGTGCCTTCGTTCATCTCAACGCTGGCGATTGGCGGTGTGGCGTTTTCGGCGGCGCAATATATGTCCGGTCAGCGCGCGCTTTTCATGGATGCAACCATGCGCGACAGCACCTTTGGCTGGATGACGGGTGTGACTGCAGGTATCCCTCATGAGATCTTCATCGGCGGCGCGCTTGTTCTGGCAACCTGGTTCCTGCAGTCACGTACAACCTTTGGTCGCGCGCTCAAGGCTGTCGGGGCAGGGGAACCTGCGGCGGTGGCGTCGGGCCTGAACGTGACCCGTATCAAGATCATGGCTTTTGCAGTGTCTGCGGGACTGGCGGCAATTGCAGGCCTGCTGTTCTCGGTGAAGCTTTCCGGCGGCTCACCCACATTGGCCAATGGCTTCCTTCTGCCTGCCATCGTGGCAGTGCTTGTTGGCGGCACGCCGCTGACCGGTGGTGTGGGCGGCGTGGTCAACACGTTGATCGGCACGCTGATTGTGGCTGTGATCCGGTCCTCCATGCTCTACTTCGAAGTGGATGCGACCAAACAGCAGATGGTCTTTGGCTTGATCTTGATCGCGGCCATTGCCCTCACGATTGATCGCACCAAGTTGCGGGTGGTGAAATGACCTGCGCGACGAACGCAACAATGCGTGCTGCGGTCCTCACCTCGCCGGGGCGCTTTGAACTCAAAGATGTGCCACGGCCCAAGGCTGAGCGAGATGAAGTGCTGGTGCGCATCATGCGTGTGGGCATTTGCGGAACGGATGTGCATATCTTCAACGGGCATTATGCGGCAGAAAACCTGCCGATGATCCCCGGCCATGAATTCACCGGTGTGATTGCGGAGCTGGGAGAGGGCGTCACTGGCCTCTCAATGGAGCAGCCAGTTGTGGTGGACATGAACATCGGTTGTGGCAGCTGTTTTTGGTGCCGCCGCAATGAAATCCTGAACTGTCCAGAGATGCAGCAGATGGGCATCACAATGGATGGAGCCTTTGCAGAGTATATTGCGGTTCCGGCCCGCCTTGTGATCCCGGCACCTTCTAGTGTCGCGGCTGAAGTGCTGGCGCTCACAGAACCGTTGGCCTGCGTTGTACGCTGCGCACGCAAGGCGGACATCACCTTTGGCCAGTCGGTTGTCGTGCTGGGTGCCGGTCCGATTGGCAACCTGCATGTGCAACTGCTGCGCACCATTGGCGCAGCCCCCATCATCGTCGCCGATCTGTCAGAAGACCGTGTGCAGATGGCGCTGGAGGCTGGCGCGGACTATGGCGTCACTGATCCATCCGTTTTGGAGGCCCTCGTGCGGGAAAAAACCGACGGGCGCGGTGCGGATGTGGTGATCGAAAGCGTGGGATTGCCTGCACTTTATCAACAGGCAACTAGGTTGATCCGCAAAGGTGGCCATATCGCGGCCTTTGGTATTTCCGGGCCTGAAGATACGCTTGATCTCAACATCGTGCAGACCATCCTTGAGGAAAACTCCATCAAAGGCTCCGTCGCCGGGATGGGGCAGGATATGCATGACGCGCTTACGTTGCTGATCCATGAGCGCATCAAGACCCAACTATTCACAGCTGCATCTTACAGGTTGGAGGAGATTCAGGAGGCGTTTGACACATTGTCTACGCGCCCTGAGGACCTGAAGACGCAGATCGTCATCTGATCAAAGAGTCTGGGAGGACATAATGGGAAAGATCCTGATCATCTATGACAGCGAAAGCGATCGAAAATTCACTGCATCCATGGTGCCCCTTGTGCAAGAAGGCATTGAGCGTGTGGACGGCATGGAAGTGCGCGTGCGCCATGTGGATGAGGCAGAAACCGAAGATGTGTTTTGGGCAGACGGCATCGCCATTGGGTGTCCTACACATTTTGCTGGTATTTCCTGGAAAATGAAGAAGTGGTGGGACACGCGTGTGGCCGATATCTGGTTCAAGACCGATGGCAAATTTGCGGTTCCCTTCACCTCTGGCGGGTCTTTGGGGGGCGGAGGTGAGCTGACCTGTAACGCGCTCAGCCTTATGATGATGAATATGGGGTATTTCGTATTTGGCATCACCGATTATGTCGCAAAGAAAGAAAGCCTGCACTATGGCGCGGTGGTGGCCGGAGAGCCCCGTGCGGATCATGCCAAGGAGGCTTGCCGTCGCGCAGGTCAGCGTCTGGCAGAATGGGTGGGCTACTACATGGATGGGCGCAAGGAACTGCATCCTCTGGAGGCCAAATATCAACGGTTTTGGGAGCTCGCAGACTGATGGCAAAAGCACGCCTCTTGGTAGAACTGGATGTCAAAGCCGACAGCATAGAAGAGTTTGTCGCGATGTTTCGCGAAGAGTTCATGACTCGCTCACGCAGCGAGCAGGGCTGTGAACAATATGAGCTCTGGCGGGACAGCACGTCTGCCACAAAAATGACCATTGTCGAAGTCTGGAGCAGTCAGGCTGATCTGGACACCCATCTGGCTCAGGATTGGTTCTCCATCTGGGGCCCAAAGCTTGAGGCGATGCAGGCAACCCCCTTGGTTGTGCGCGCGCTCTCGTCAATCGAAGACTAAGATCTGGCGCCCGACCTATGGCGTCGGGCGCATTCAATACAGAGGACATCATGGACAATTCCAGCCCCATCCTGACCCCGCCAAGCGCGCCGCGTGATTTCGGTTTCTTTCTGGACGGTGCCTTTGTGCCCGCCGGAGAGCGCGATGTATTTGAACGTAGCTCGCCGGGCCATGGGGTGCCGGTGTCACGTTTGCCTCGCTGTAGCGAGGCTGATTTGAATGCAGCGGTCGCATCTTCGCGCAAGGCCTTTGATGATCGCCGCTGGGCTGGGCTGCCCGGTGCGGAACGTGCGGCGGTATTGCTCAAAGCCGCTGAGCTTATTCGCGAACGTGCGGAAGAAATTGCTTATTGGGAAACACTGGAAAACGGCAAACCCATTTCTCAGGCGCGGGCTGAGGTTGGGGGCTGTATCGGCATGTTCGAATTTGCCGCCGGTCTGGCGCGCGCGCTTCATGGCGATAGTTTCAATAACTCGGGTGATGGTGCCATGGGCATTGTCACCCGCGAACCCATCGGCGTTGTCGGATTGATTACCCCATGGAACTTCCCGTTCCTGATCTTGTGTGAACGGGTGCCGTATATCCTAGCATCCGGCTGCACGATCGTTGCCAAGCCCTCTGAGGTAACGGCTGTCACCACGCTGATGCTCGCTGAGGTCCTGTCTGATGCGGGCCTGCCGGATGGGGTCTTCAATGTGATCACCGGCTCCGGCAGCGTGATTGGCCAGAAGTTGGCTGAACATATGGATGTGGATATGCTGTCCTTCACGGGGTCCACCGCAGTGGGCCGCTCCGTTGTAGAAGCCTCTGGGAAAAGCAATTTCAAGAAGCTTGGTCTGGAGCTTGGTGGCAAAAACCCACAGATCGTTTTTGCCGATGCCGATCTGGATGATGCGGCAGATGGCGTCGCTTTTGGCATTGCCTTCAATACTGGCCAATGTTGCGTGTCCGGTTCTCGTTTGTTGGTGGAGCGCTCCGTCGCCGATGTGTTTGCCGAAAAAGTCGCCGAGAAACTGCGCAAGGTTCGCGTTGGCGACCCATTGGATGAAGCCACGCAAGCCGGGGCAATTACTACAGATGCCCAAAACCGCACCATCCTGTCCTATATCGCCAAAGGGCAGGAGGAGGGCGCGACGCTGATTTCCGGTGGCGGAACGCCTGAGATTTCCGGGGGCCAGTACATCGAGCCAACCGTCTTCACCAATGTTACGCGCGATATGGCCGTAGCCAGTGAGGAGATCTTTGGTCCGGTGCTCTGTGTCATGCCTTTTGACGATATGGACGAAGCCATCGCCATCGCGAATGACACCGAATACGGTCTGGCCGCCAGCGTCTGGAGTAAAAACATCGACAAGGCGCTGACCGTGGCGCGGCGTGTTCAGGCTGGACGCTTTTGGGTCAATACCACCTTGGCTGGCGGGCCAGAGCTGCCGATTGGCGGCTTCAAGGCGTCTGGCTGGGGGCGTGAGGCAGGCATGCATGGGGTTGAAGAATATACGCAGTTGAAATCGATCCATATCGAGTTTGGCAAGCGCAACCACTGGGTGGCGTAACACGTTTTGATCCCGCGCGATCTGAGCGACTGAACTTTGCTCCGCCGTTGGAAACGGGCGGCGGGGCTGACATAAGAACATGGCAAATGGGGGCCGCAATGGCACAGGCTGGATATGATTATGTGATCGTTGGGGGCGGATCAGCAGGCTGCGTATTGGCCAACCGCCTGACCGAAAACAGCGCAGTGCGCGTGCTGCTTCTGGAGGCGGGCGGCAAGGATAGTCATCCGCTGATTCATATGCCGGTCGGCTTTGCCAAGATGACGGATGGCCCCCATACGTGGGGCTTCAACACCGTACCGCAAGTCCATGCGAATCATCGTGAAATTCCCTATGCTCAGGCGCGTGTCATTGGTGGAGGCAGTTCCATCAACGCGGAGGTGTTCACCCGTGGAAATCCGGTGGATTATGACCGCTGGGCAAAGGAAGAAGGCTGTGAAGGTTGGTCTTTTGACGAGATCCAAAAGTACTTTATCCGCTCTGAACGCAATGCAATCCTCTCCGGTGACTGGCATGGCACCGACGGCCCGCTTGGGGTGTCCAATCTCAGCGCGCCACAGGAGATGACCCGTGCTTTTGTGCGCTCCGCACAAGAGGCTGGGTTGCCATATAACCCTGATTTCAACGGCCCCGTGCAGGAAGGCACAGGTGTCTATCAGGCCACGATCTGGAACAACAAACGCTGTTCAGCCGCCGTTGGCTACCTGAAGCCGGTGATGGGGCGACGCAACCTGACAGTGGAAACCGGCTGTGAGGTGCATCGCATCGTTGTCCAAAGCGGGCGCGCCATCGGTGTGGAATATGTGCGCGGTGGGAACAAGACCATCGTACAAGCGGATCAGGAGGTGCTTGTCACGTCAGGTGCTATTGGCTCCCCCAAATTGATGCAACTCTCCGGCATTGGCCCCGCAGCGCATCTGCGAGAGGTTGGTGTCGATGTTGTCCACGATCTTCCCGGCGTGGGTGAAAATCTGACGGACCATTTCGGCGTCGACATTGTCGCTGAGCTTAATGGTCATCAAAGTCTGGACAAATATGGCAAACCGCATTGGGCGCTTTGGGCAGGGATGCAGTACTATCTCTTTGGCTCTGGGCCCGTGGCATCTAACGTGGTGGAGGGCGGGGCCTTCTGGTATGGTGACAAATCCGCAGAAGTGCCGGATCTGCAGTTTCATTTCCTCGCCGGAGCAGGCGCAGAAGCCGGGGTGCCAAGTGTTCCCAAAGGCAGCTCCGGTATCACGCTCAATTCCTACACGCTGCGCCCAAAGGCACGTGGTTCTGTGCGTCTGAGGTCTAACAAGGTGTCTGATCTGCCGCTGGTGGATCCGAACTTCCTTGGTCATCCGGATGATCTTGCGATCTCGGTGGAAGGCGTCAAACACTCGGTTGAAATATTCAGCCAGCCAAGTTTGCAAAAATACATCCGCAAAATTCGCTTCCCCGATGACAGCGTGAAAACACAGGCGGACTATGAAGCCTATGCGCGCCAATATGGACGCACCTCTTATCACCCAACGTGCACCTGCAAAATGGGGGTGGATGATATGGCAGTTGTAGATCCGCAAATGCGCGTGCATGGCATTGATGGTCTGAGAATCTGTGACAGCTCAGCTATGCCCAGCCTGATCGGATCCAACACAAATGCGCCCACCATCATGATGGCGGAAAAGGCTGCTGATATGATCCGAGGTAATCACTGATCCAAGCTGGTACCTCCCTGCAGTCGGGCACAGCGCAAAAACTGACAAGGCGACGTCCTCGCGGGCATCGCCTTTTTGCTTGGACCGCTGCATATGTCGCATGATGACGTGGTCTCATGAAAAAGCCCGCCAAATTGGCGGGCGCGTTTGTTGTGTGCTTTGAGGGTTGTGTCGCCGATCAGTCCCACTCAGGTGCCCATGGCACCAAGTCACTGGTCACAATGCGAAAATCGACCTGCGTCATTGTATCAATTCGGGCCATATCGATATTGGACAGTGTGAAATCCATAACATCAAAATTGGCTTCGATATTGGCGCGTTTGGTGGACATGGTGTTGATGGAAACTCCTTTCTGCAAAATCCAGCGTAGCACCACTTGCGCGGCTGACTTTTTGTAGCTGGCTCCGATTTCGGCAAAAATGGCATGTTTGAAGACTTCGCCACGTGCCACCGAACAATAGGAGGAGAGGGGAATGCCCGTTTCAACGGCCGCATCCAGAAGCGCATCCTGATTGAGCAGAGGGTGGAACTCCACCTGATTGGTAGTGATCGGCGTCTCGATAATGTTGCGGGCATCGCGCATCATCTGAGCCGTATAGTTAGACACGCCGATATTGCGGGCAAGCCCTGCTTTGTGGGCAGCTTCCAGCAGTTTGAGAGAGGGGGCAATGTCGCCATCTGCGGGTGGCCAATGCAGTAGCAGGACATCAACGTAATCCAGCTGCAGCTTTTTCAGGCTCTCTTCAACAGAGGGCAGAAAAGCCTCTGGTCTGAAGTTGTCCGGGTGCACTTTGGTTGTGACGCAAATCTCATTCCGTCCAAACCCAAGATCTGCCAGAGCGGCGCCGGTTTCCTCTTCATTTCCATACATTTGAGCGGTGTCAAACGACCGATAGCCCACTTCCGCTGCATGTGTCATGGCGTCTCGCAATTCGCCCCCAGTCAATGGGAACGTGCCAAAAGTACGTTGATTTGTGCCTTGAAAATAGATGTTCACGGCGAACCTCCCTAACAGATTTATAAGTAACTTAATAGTTACTTAAGTTGCCGTCAAACAAAAGTGATGGCTGTTTTCCGGTTGATTTTCACCCCCCTCTGAGTCATATCAATATATAACCAGTTAGTTACATATGAGAGTCGAATGACCAAGCTGATGACCGCACGCGAGGCAGCAAACCTTGTTCCTGAGGGGGCGACTGTTGCCGTGAATTCCTCTTCCGGCCTGTGTTGCCCCGATGCGGTTCTGCAAGGTTTGGGGGAGCGATTTGATGAAGAGGGCGCCCCGCGCAATCTGACCTCCATCCATCCGATCGCGGCAGGGGACATGTTTGGCACCAAAGGTGTGGATCACATCGCCAAGCCTGGCCTGCTGACCCGTATCATTGGTGGCTCTTATCCTTCCGGTCCCTCCAAAGCGGAGCCCCCCAGGATCTGGCAAATGATCACCGCAGAACAGCTGCGCGCCTATAACGTGCCCTCTGGCGTGATTTTTGACATGCTGCGCGAGGCCGCCGCCAAACGCCCCGGCGTGCTGACGAAAGTGGGTATGGACACGTTTGTGGATCCGCAGATCGAAGGTTGCGCGATGAATCAATCCGCCCGCGAGGAAGCCATTGTGGAGCGGAAGAATTTTGACGGAGAAGACTGGCTCTACTTCAAAGCGATTGCACCCAATGTGGCCATCATCCGGGCCACCACAGCTGATGAAAAGGGCAACCTGAGCTTTGAGCAGGAAGGGGCCTATCTTGGCGCGATGGAAATGGCACTCGCTGCGCGCAACAACGGCGGTGTGGTAATCGCACAGGTCAAACGCGTCGCTTCCGAAGGCTCTATTCGCCCACATGATGTCCATGTGCCAAGCATTTTGGTCGACGCGATCGTTGAGGCTCCAGATCAACTGCAGACAACGGCCACCGCCTATGACCCGGCCATTTCAGGTGAGTTGATCCGCCCGCTAAACAGCTTCCGTACAGCCGAATTCAACGTTGGCAAAGTGATCGCGCGCCGCGTGGCTCAGGAGTTGAAAGATGGTTGGGCGGTCAACATCGGTTTCGGCATTTCCGCCAATGTGCCCCGCATTTTGGTCGAGGAGGGGCTGCACGGCTCTGTGACTTGGATGATCGAGCAGGGGGCAGTGGGCGGCGTGCCGTTGCTGGATTTCAAATTTGGTTGCTCCGCCAATGCCGAGGCCTTCGTCGCATCACCACACCAGTTCTGCTATTTTCAGGCCGGCGGATTTGACGCCTCGCTGCTGTCTTTCCTTGAGGTGGACAAGCACGGCTCTGTCAACGTCTCTCGGCTTTCGGCAATCCCGCACCGGACAGCAGGCTCCGGTGGCTTTGTCGACATTACCACGCGGGCACGTAAGATTGTCTTCTCCGGCAACTTCAACGCAGGTGCTAAGATGACAATTGAAAATGGAGCTCTGAAGATCCTGCAGGAAGGCAAAGTTGCCAAATTTGTCGAAGAGGTAGATCAGATTTCCTTCTCTGGCAAACGCGCCCGCGCACAGGGGCAAGACATCA
Source organism: Shimia sp. R11_0 (assembly GCF_017744035.1). Classification (NCBI taxonomy): domain Bacteria; kingdom Pseudomonadati; phylum Pseudomonadota; class Alphaproteobacteria; order Rhodobacterales; family Roseobacteraceae; genus Shimia; species Shimia sp. R11_0. The sequence continues at coordinate 187,270 of NZ_JAGHQY010000008.1, forward strand.
CTTATGTCACGGAGCGCTGTGTCATCCGTCTGACCGATCAGGGACTTATGGTCACAGAAATTGCGCCAGGTCTTGATTTGCAACGGGACGTTCTGGGTCAGTCGGCGACAAAACTCTTGGTGGCAGATGATCTCAAAGCCATGGATGCCGTATTGTTTAATCCGGCGCTCATGGGGCTTGAGCTGGCGGCACGTCCATGACCTTTGTCCGGCTTGAGATCTCAGAGGGCATTGCCCATCTGACCTTGTCACGTCCAGAGCGTTTGAATGCGCTGACACAGGATATGATGGATGATCTCCTGCTGGTCTGTCGCCGTATCGAGCGCGCTGAGGAGGCGCATGTGGTCATCCTCAGTGGTGACGGGCGTGCCTTTTGCGCCGGCGGCGACATCGATGCCTGGTCGGATCTGTCTGCACAGGACTTCTCGCGCCATTGGTTGCGCGACGGACATCAGGCACTTGATGCGCTGGCGCGTCTGCGCCAGCCTGTCATCGCCGTGCTCAATGGTCATGCCCTTGGCGGGGGGCTTGAGCTCGCAGCCTGTGCGGATCTGCGCATTGCTGAAGACCACATCCGCATTGGTCAGCCAGAGCCCGGGCTGGGGGTCATTCCCGGCTGGTCCGGTACGCAGCGCGCCGCCCGTCGCTTTGGGGCGCAGGTCCTGCGGCGCATGACCCTCTTTGGTGAGATGTTCTCTGCTGAAGAAGCGCTGACACTTGGGCTGGTGGATCACATTGCACCGCGAGGCGAAGGCCATCTGGCGGCAGAGGCTCTGGCGCGCAATCTGCGTCATCGGGGGCCTGTGGCCACGGAGATGGCAAAGATGATGATCAACTTTGCCGAAGGAGAAGAGCGCGAACGCGTCGTGGATGCCATGGCAGGGCGCATCGCGGCCTCGCACCCTGAACTCAAACAGGGGCTGGATGCCTTCAAAGAGCGTCAAAAGCCAGATTTCTGGAAGCGCTGAACGCCCTGCTGCGACATCTATCAGGTCAAGATCATATTGGGAGGAAACCATGATCCGTCATCTCGTCTACCTGCGCTTTCGCGCGGACATCTCTGAGGCTCAAAAGCGCGCGCTTTATCTGGATTTGGCGTCCCTTTCCAACCATATAGACGGCATTATTGATTTTCAGCATCGGGAGAATGTCTCGGTCGAAACGCCACTGGTTCGTAACTTTCTGGATATGTTCTGGTTTGATTTTGCCGACGCCTCCGTGCGGGATGTCTATCTAGAAGATGCCACACATAAGGCCATCGGAGGCCGCATTGTGGACTGTCTGGAAGGGGGCGCAGAAGGCGTGTTTGTCTGCGATATTGTTCTATGATTCAAGACGCGCCTTTTCTGACATCTCTTTTTGAGGCAGCGGTTGCCGCGGCAGATCCCTATCAGGCATTGCAGCCACATATGCCATCTCCTCCCAAGGGGCGCACCGTTGTGGTCGGGGCCGGCAAAGGGGCTGCGCAATTGGCGCGGGCCTTTGAAACCCTTTGGCAGGAGGCCGGTCACGGCCCTCTGTCCGGGGTTGTGGTCACGCGGTATGGGTATGCCACCCCTTGCGCGCATATCAAGGTTCTGGAAGCGGCACACCCGGTGCCGGACGAAGCTGGTCTTGATGCATCCCACGCGTTGTTTGATGCGGTTGACGGGCTGGGTCCTGATGACCTTGTTGTGGCGCTGATGTGTGGTGGAGGGTCCTCATTATTGCCATGCCCACCCAAAGGGCTGACATTGGAAGACGAGCAGACGATGAATGCCGCCTTGCTGGCGTCAGGCGCGCCAATCTCGGCGATGAACGCTATTCGCAAACACGTCAGTGGCATCAAGGGCGGACGTCTCGCGCTTGCGGCTTTTCCCGCAAAAGTGGTGAGTTTTGTGGTCTCTGACGTGCCGGGGGACGATCCCGCACAGGTGGCCTCTGGCCCCACCGTGCCCGATGATGTCACCCAAGCCATGGCGCTTGACCTGATCCAGAGCCACGCCATCGCTCTGCCTGAAAAGGTTCTGGCACATATCGCTTCTGACGAAGCGCAGGCACCGGCGCCGGACGCTCTGGAGCTGCAGAAAAACACGGTCACGGTGATCGCCTCTGCGGATCTTTCGCTTGAAGCGGCAGCGCAGGCCGCTATCGAAGCTGGTGTTCCGGCGGTGATCCTGTCTGACGCCATCGAAGGTGAAGCGCGCGAAGTGGCCAAGGTGCATGCGGCTATGGCGCGGGACATAGCCATGAAAGGGCGGCCCTTTGCGGCACCGGTGGTGCTGTTGTCGGGAGGGGAAACCACGGTGACCCTGCGCGGAACAGGGGGCAAAGGTGGACGCAACAGTGAGTTTCTGCTGTCATTTTCGAAGGAAATTGAGGACATCGATGGCATCTGCGCCATTGCGGCGGATACGGATGGGATTGATGGCTCTGAAGACAACGCGGGTGCCTTTGCGAATGGTGGCTCGGCGGCGCGCATGCGCGCGGCGGGGCGGGATCCAGCGCAAGATCTGACGACCAATAACGCCTATCGCGCGTTTGAGGCGGTGTCAGATTTGTTTTCTCCGGGCCCAACGGGCACAAATGTGAATGATTTCAGAGCTATATTGATCCGCTGATGGGGGATGTTTCTCCTGCGTGCATACCCGACCTTTTCGGAGGTCGGGTTTTTCTGTCCAACTCCACTCCACTTAAGTCATGCAAAAAGGCCCGCCGATGTGGCGGGCCTTTTGTTTTTTGTGGTTTGAAGCAAGCGCTGTGGCTTAGCCGAGTTTCTCGGTCAGGGCAGGGACGGCCTCAAAGAGGTCGGCCACCAGACCGTAGTCGGCCACCTGGAAGATGGGCGCTTCTTCGTCTTTGTTGATCGCAACGATGATCTTGGAGTCTTTCATGCCCGCAAGGTGCTGAATGGCGCCGGAGATCCCTGCTGCGATGT
>NZ_JAGHQY010000009.1:0-187199 GCF_017744035.1 Shimia sp. R11_0
TCTCATCGAATGGGTTCATCGACATTTTGACGTTCGCGAGATCGACACCGGTCCCGTCCGCTTTCACACGAACTTTCACGTTGTAGTCAATCACGCGCTTGACAGGTACTAGTACCTTCATGGGCGTAGTCTCCATTTGGAAGGGTTCTTTTAGCAATAGCTGCGGAAGCGCTCTACGATGGTGTCGAGGACCTCTTCCGGGGCGTGTTGCCACCAATTGTTGGCTGAGAAAATCTCAACCTCGCACAGGCCGGTATAGCCTGCGGATTCAACAGCCGCGCGCAGGGCCTTGAGGTCGGCCACGCCGTCCCCCATCATGCCACGATCCAGCAGCACATCAGCGGTGTCTGCCAGCCAGTCACACAGGTGATAGCCCAGAATGCGGCCCTTGGCGCGTTGTGAAAGTGTCTCTGCCAGCGTGGTGTCCCACCAGACGTGATAAACATCAATGGCGATGCCAACATTTGCTGCGCCCACTGCATCGCAGACATTGAGCGCGTCTGCTGCCGTCATGATGCAGGTGCGATTGCCAGCAGTTGCCGGGTTCAGCGGCTCCAGCGCCAGTTTGACATTGCGCTCTGCGGCGTAATCTGCGGCGCGGGCCACCCGATCCGCGAGGATCTTCTGACTTTCGATCACCCCTTTGGTTCCCGGCTCAGGTCCACCTGTGACAATGGTCAAAACCCCAGTTTCCAGAGCGGCGGCCTCATCAATGGAACGGTAAAAATCTGTCATGATGGCCCGATCATCGGGCAGGGCCAGCGACCCCGTCAGAAAGGGGGTGCGACACAGACCCACCACTTGTAGGCCCGCAGCACGGGTGCGCGCGCCGATGTCCGCGGCACGACCCGCCAGTTCGCGCCGCCAGAAGGTGATCCCGCCATAGCCACGTTCCGCACAGGCATCGATCACCTGCTCCGGAGACCAGCCCGCGCCAAACCCATCTAGGTTGTGACCCAGCGTTGCCGTATTGAGTGCCAGTGCCGAGTGGTCATGGGTGAAATCACGCATCGGATCACGCACCGTAAAGCTTAAGCAATGTGCTCATGCGATCCACCGCAAGGTCAGGGTCGCGCAGCAGGCCACAGCCATCCGCCATTTTAAAGCAGTCGATGAAATAGGGCAGGGAGCGGGTCGCCTGTGCGCCATTGAGCATAATGAAATGGTCCTGAAACCCATTCAGCCAGGCCAGAAACACAACGCCAGTTTTGTAATATTGCGTTGGGGCGCGGAAGATATGGCGCGCCAGCGGCACGGTTGGGTCCAGCGTGGCACGGAAGGTTTTGGCATCACCTTCGCTGAGTTTGCTAACCGCATACGCCGCTGCCGGGGCCAGCGGATCAAAGATACCAAGCAGCGCGTGGGAATGCCCCTGATCGTCGCCTTCGATGAGCTCGGGGTAGTTGAAATCATCCCCGGTATACATCTTGACGCCTTCAGGCAGGCGGCGGCGCAGCTGCACTTCTTTGTCGGCATCCAGAAGTGAAATCTTGATGCCATCCACCTTGGCGACATTGGCCTCAATGATCTGAACCACGGTGTCTAATGTGTCGGCGAAGTTGTCGCTGCCCCAGTAGCCTGCGAGCTGTGGGTCAAACATCTCGCCGAGCCAGTGCAAGATCACCGGTTGGTCACAGGCGTTGAGCACGTCGGAATAGATGGTGATATAGTCTTGCGGGCTTTGCGCGACGCGGGCCAGTGCGCGCGAGGCCATCAGGATCAGACGACCACCGACGGCCTGAATCGCGTCAACCTGTTCGAGATAGGCGCGGCGCACATCGTCCAAATCGCCTGCATCGGCCGGATCAAGGTGATCCGTGCCACAGCCATTGGCCACCAGCGCGTCTGGCAGTTCTTCTTTGGTGCGGCGGATCAACTCTAGTGCACCGTTCCAGTCCAACCCCATACCGCGCTGCGCGGTGTCCATGGCCTCTGCAATGCCCATGCCCATGCCTGCCAAGTAGTGACGGAATTCCATGGTTTTGGCCCAGTCCACCTTGGCGGGGCCAGTGGGATCATGGTCGCCAAAAGGATCAGAGACAACATGCGCCGCTGAATAAAGCACACGCGCGGAGTTTTTGGTGAGCTTTGAGGGCGCAATAGGCGTGCCGGTGAGAGCGTATGGGTGCAGCACACCCTGTGTGTCAGGCAATTGGATTTTCATCAGGAAACCTCAGAAACGGGGCACAAGCATGCCGGCATCTGCCGAGATTGCCTGTCCGGTGGTATAGGGGAGTTTGCCGCTCGCCAGGGCTGCGATGATGCCGCCCATATCTTCTGGCTGGCCCACGCGCGGAAACAGCGTCAGCCCATCTTTGGCGCGCTGGTCGTACATATCGATCACCGGAGCCGTCATCTCGGTGGCAATCAGGCCGGGCTGCACGTCATAGACAGCGATGTTTTCCTCTCCAAGGCGCACAGCGAAGGTCTTGGATATCATCGCCGCAGCGGCTTTGGAGGCGCAGTATTCTGCGCGCGGCACGGCCACGGCCACCGCATTGGAGGAGGTCACATTGACAATGGCATGAAACAGTGCCGCGTCGCGGTCGCGCGCCACCAGATGCTTTGCAAAGGCCTGCGATAGAAAGAACAACGCCTTTGTATTCACCGCCATGCAGCGGTCATAGCTTTCCTCGGAGACCTCCAGCACATCACCGCGCTGCAACACACCCACGCCAGCGTTGTTGACCAATGTGGTGAGCGGGCCGAGCGTTTCTTCAATGTGTTTCAGTTTTGCTTCATGAGACGTCAAATCGGTAACGTCAAAGGCGCAGGCCATGGCAGGCACACCTTCGGCCTGCACCGTGGCAACCGCGCGGGCCAGTTCGTCATCCTCAAGGGGACCGTTGAGCGCGATGGCAAACCCTTCGCGCGCCAAGGCCACTGCCGCCGCTAGGCCGATCCCCCGGGAGGAGCCTGTTACAAGAGCCACCTGACGGGTCATGCCAATGCCCCCTTTGCGACCAGCTCACGCGCGATGATCATGCGCTGGATCTGATTGGTGCCTTCGTAAATCTGGGTGATCTTTGCATCGCGATAGAGACGCTCCACCTCAAAGCCCCGGATGTAGCCTGAGCCGCCAAAGACCTGCACCGCATCTGCGGAGCGTGCCACCGCCATGTCGCCGGCAAAACACTTCGCCATCGAACAAGCCTTGGTGGCATCTTGTCCGGTGTCCAGTTTATAGGCCGCGGAGTGCACCAGCAGACGGGCGGCTTCCACATCTTTGGCAATATCCGCCAACAGCCATTGGACCCCCTGAAATTCAGAGATGGCCTTGTTGAATTGCTTGCGTTGCTGGGCGTATTCCGTGGCGGCTTCCAGCCCGGCCTGACCAATGCCCACGGCAAGCGCCGCAATGCCGACCCGGCCCTTGTCCAGAACGCTCATCATCATGTGGAAACCACGCCCTTCGGTGCCCAGAAGCGCGTCTGCCGGCAGGCGCACATCATCAAAGGTCAATGGGCCAACCTGGCTGGCACGCTGACCCATCTTGATTTCCTTTGGACCTCGGGTCACGCCGTCTGCGTGCAGATCGACGATGAAAATGGACATGCCGCGATGTCCGGCCTCCGGATCCGTGCGCGCCAGCACAAATCCCACATCGGCCACCGGGGCATTGTGGATCCAGATTTTACCCCCGTTCAGTACCCAGCCATCGCCGTCACGCACAGCCGTGGTGCGGATACCGGACACATCGGTGCCCGCTTCGGGTTCCGTGATACAATAGGCTGGCCGCGTTTTTGCCGAGAGCAGATCGCCCAGCCATTTGTCACGCTGTGCATCTGTGCCGTGGCGTACCAGCAGGCTCGAAACCAATTCCAGCAGACCGCATTGATCGGCCACAGAGGCATAGCCGCGCGACAGCTCTTCCATCACCAATGCGTAAGTGACCGTATCAAAGCCAGGCCCTCCCATGGCTTCTGGGACGCCGATGCCAAAAAGGCCCAATTCACCCATCTGGTCGTAGATTTCAGTCGGGAAGCGCGAATCGCGGTCCAGCTCTTCAGCAAGGGGACGGATGACCTCTTGGGCAAATTGCCGGGTCATATCACGTACTTGTTCATGTGTTTCCGTCAGAAACATGGCGCGCCTCTTCTGCATTCTTTCAGTAACTATCTAGTTACTTATAAGTCGTGGGAATTCGCCACGTCAAGCGACTTGTCAGTGAGGGGTTAGGGGAGGGCGCCGTAGCGTTGCTTGAGGCTTGATCCGGTCCAGGTCTTGGGTTAAATAACCAATCAGTTACTTGCACGAAGTTGTCACGTCTAGCGGCATCGCCATCCGCGCTTGCGTGAACACAAGGGAGGTGGGACATGAACCCAAACAGCAAAAACAAATTTGGTCGTGTGGACCTTGAAGTCACAGCTTTTGGCTTTGGCACAGCACCCGTGGGCAATATTTTCCGTGAGATCGATGAAGAGACTTCATCTGCGATGTATGAGCACGCGTGGGACGCAGGAGTACGCTACTATGATACCGCGCCCATGTATGGCCACGGACTATCAGAACTGCGCACCGGTCAAAACCTGCGCTGGAAGAACCGCGACGACTTGGTGCTGTCCTCCAAGGTGGGGCGTCTGCTGAAGCCTGCCAAACGCAGCGACATCAATTTTGAGCCCTGGACCAACGCTGCGCCTTTCACCATGGAATTTGACTATTCTTACGATGGTGTGATGCGCTCCTTCGAAGACAGCCTGCAGCGCCTCGCACTGGAGCGCATGGACATCTGTTTTATTCATGACATTGACGTTTTCACTCGTGGGAGTGAGCAACCCGAGGTCTTCAAGCAGGCCATGGATGGAGCCTATAAGGCGCTGGAAAGTCTTCGGAATCAGGGAGTGGTGAAAGCCATTGGTGTGGGCGTGAACGAGTGGGAAGTCTGCCACGCCGCGCTCGAACAGCGTGACTTTGACTGTTTCCTGTTGGCGGGGCGCTACACCTTGCTGGAGCAGGACGCGCTGGACAAATTCCTTCCGCTCTGTGAAGCGCGCGGTGCCGCTGTCGTGGTCGGTGGGGGCTTTAATTCAGGCATTCTGGCGACAGGTGCCAAGGAAGGTGCAAAATACAACTACGCACCAGCGCCAGCGGATATCATGCAGAAAGTTGCTAGGATTGAAGAGGTCTGCGCGCAATATAACGTGCCGCTCGCAGCTGCGGCTCTACAATTTGTCGTCGCGCACCCGGCGGTGCCGTCGTTCATGGCGGGCACCCGCACAGTCCAGCAACTGGAGCAGAATCTGGCGTGGTTCAGTCATGACATTCCAGCCGAGTTCTGGACGGATCTGAAGGCCAAAGGTCTGCTGCGTGAAGACGCACCAACTCCGGTCTGAGGGCCTGATCTGAGGTTCGTATCATGACAATCGCATTGCGGGGGGCGGCTTTGTCCCCCGGTGTTTATGGCTATGATGATCTGTCTGTAGGGGATTGGATTGATGCGGGATCCACCCCTGTGACAGCTGCGCATATTGATCAGTTTGCCGCCGTCTCAGGGGACCACTATGCCCTGCATATGGATGAGGCTTTTGCGGCATCCAAAGGATTTGGTGGGCGTGTGGCGCATGGTCTTTTGGTGCTCTCCATGGTGGATGGTCTGAAAAACAACGCTTCTGCGCGTTTGGATGGTCTGGTATCGATGGGCTGGAACTGGCGGTTTGACGCACCTGTTCTGGCAGGAGATGTCATCCATGCGGATCTCACTATTGTTGGCAAGCGGACGACAAAATCCGGCACCAAAGGCATTCTGCGCACACAGTTCGACGTCACCAACCAAAGAGGTATCCTGGTGCAAAGCGGATTGAACGAATTGCTGTTTGCGCTTTGAAAATCACGTAGAGGGCCGATTTTCACCCGGCTTTCTCATCCTTCTCGGCCTTAAGCGAGAGGATCACTGCGGATAGAACCGTGGCCACGATCCCGGCGGCAAACCCATTATTGTACAGGTTCAGCCCAGCATGCAGCACCCCAACCGACTGCGCCACAGAGGCATGAATCATCCCCGTCACCACTCCCCAGTGCCATCCAAATCGTCCCGCCATTGGGGCCAGAGAGGTGGAGAAGAGCGCCGCCAGTATAAGGCCGGGTGTCGTTAGGTCCGCTCCTTTCAATAGGCTCAGGGCCACCACTCCGGCCACGACAGGCGCGCAGTTCCATAGGTGTTTGCCAAAGGCGCCGAACCCCACCACCGAGAAAATCGCCGCCAGGGTTGGCCCGTTCAACACGCTGTCCATGCCCAGAATGACCCCCGTGGCACAGAGCCCCAGAAGCCCCATATTCACCAGCACTAGACCATCGCCCAGCTCTGCGGCAAAATCACTTGGCGCCAGTCCTGACCGCGCATGCAGTTCCGGGAGCCTTTGAATGCACTCTGGCTCCACCACCAGACCAATCAGCAGAAAGCTCGCAAAAATCCCGATGACAAAGGGGGCCAAAACGGCGGTCTGTTCTGTCTCCCAGAGAAACACCGGCTCAGGCACAAACCCGAAAGACAGAAACAAAGACACCACCAGCACCCCGAGCATGCCTGCGGTAAACCCCATATTGTAAAGATTGTGCCCTTCATGCGCCTTAAAAAGCTGCGCTGCAATGGGCGGCATCACAAACCCCATAAGCGTGCCCACAGTCAGGGCCAAAGGCAGGCGAATGAACAGATCCAGCCGGCTGCTGAACAGAATTTCAGACACCACCGGTGCCAGCGCGCAGCCAAAAAATGCGGTGTTCAGATGATCGGCAAACGGCTGGCCTTTGAAGCGGGCATAGAGAAAAACCCCCGCCAAAATGGGCCAGATGTTGAGGAGGTTTTTGCCAAACAGACCAAAGCCAAGCACCAGAAACAGACAGGCCACCGCCGCGCCGCCCACCTCAGCTCCTGTGCGCCAATAGAACGTCACGGCAATGCACAGCAGCAACCCGGCGTTGAGCATTGCGCCGCCAATCCCGCCGACGGCCATATAGTCGGTCATCAGCATATCGCGCACCGTGAGGATCTGCCAAACCCCTTGCAGCGCCTGTGCCGGTCCCGAAGTCACCAACCCATAAAGAATAAAACATCCAGCCAGCGCCGAGACCATGCACAGCCGCATGCCGCTGGGCAGCACCTTTGGCGAAGACCGCATCATCGCTGCTCACATCCTCCCAGATCCCTGCGCAAGCCTGTCTAAATGCAAGTTTCCCTGCCGGCGCCCGGTCAATCAACCACGCCGTAGCGGCAACCTGCGATAAAAGGGGGGGACGATAGGAGAATGGAGGACATCCTTGGAAAGCCCACCATTTTTCTAAGTGACCGCAAAGGCTGAACATTCCAGCGCGGGTTAGCGGTTGTGTCTCATCTTTGTGTCTCACTTCTTGCTCTCGCGCAATGGAGTATCTGAGTGTTCAGCGATTTCGGCGAGGCGTCCGTTCGGGGCGTTTAGGGACGTGAGAACGTAGCAGGTTGTCAGAGGTAATTATTCGAACCTCGAAGCCCGCCACCGAATAGTAGTCGGCAACTGAGGTTATTAGGAAGTCGCCAAGTGATACACCTCTTGCCGCAGCATCCGGCCATAAAGGCGCGAGCTCGCCGATAGCGGTATCGATAGTGGCAAACTGCTCTGAAAAGGGTGCCCACGGCTCCTCACCGGTAGAGGCGCGATTTAGGAAAGTCACAAATTCTTGAGCTTTTTCGTACCGCTGTGTTGGTGCATGCGAGATGTGGTTGCCGGTTTCAACAACACTCGTCACAGGCATCACAAGCTGGAAGCCTGCGTTCAAGGCATTGTCAATTTCGGTTGTCGCCCTTTGGTTGTCCCATAAGTCAGGAGGGCTACCGGCGGTCTCCCGACCCGGAATGCTCAGCCAGCAGCAGAGTACACTAGTGTCTACGATAGCAACTTTTCTTGTCATGGCTAAAACGGCAGTGACAGCTGTTCGCCCTTTAAGGCTCTTTCGATAACACCCTTAGTAGAAAGTGTCCCTAGTGGGCCGTGACCCAGCACTCGAGCTAGGTTGTCGATGTTTTCCAAGAGCGACAAGCAGCTATCGCCAGTGACACGGTCTCTATGGGCGACGGTAATAAAGGGTATCGCGGAAGGCCCTAGTGCGTCCAATAGCGCAGGGTTGTGGGTAGTAACGACCAAGTCAACTTGCCGCTCTTCACCAATACGCTTTAACATATCTATTAATAGGTATGCTCGGGAGGGGTGCAAACCGTTGTCTACCTCTTCAATTACAAGCAGGCTGCCTTCAGGGCGGGTTAGCAACGCCGTGAGTATTGCTAAGAACCTCAGAGTACCATCCGACATCCCTCTAGCGTCGACAAGCGGACTGGCCCCTTTTCTTCCCCAGCTTTCCTCGCAGTAGAGCATTGCATCGCTGCCGAACTTCCCGACCGTTTCGGCGTACACTCTCTGAATGTCTCTTTCTGGAAGCTTTGAAAGGTATGAAGAAAAGACAGCCTCAATCTCTTTCTGACGTTCGTGAGGCAGGGCGGCGATCACTCCAGCAACGTTTCCCGCGTCGTGTTCCAAGGTTTCACTAAGTGGTACAAACTGGCGCATATGAGAGGGAATGGGGTCTAGAATGAATACGTCGCGAAGACTTCTTATCACCTGCTGTACACCTTCTGTCACCTCCTGGCGGGTCGACTGGGTGCTCAGTTGAGATAGTAGGCTACTCGCTCTGGAAAGCTGCCGAAGAGACCCTGCGCCCCTATTATACAATCGAGCTTTAAGCATGGGCTCATCCTCGCCTGCCGGGTCGGTTCTGAGGAGATAGATTGGGTTTAGTGGTTTTTTGGGCTTGCCTTTGGCAAGTCGGAATTTGATCCTCACCAACTCTTCCGAGACGATCTCGCACCGATTATTCTTAACTGAAGCTTCAAGGTCGTAGCGGAATTCGGTGGTCTCATCAGCTTCAACCACGACCCCCAACTTGAACCTTCCGGTATTATGTCTGGAAGCCCATTCAAGGCCTCCTCGGAGAGGAGAGTTTGACGCATCCCCGGCCAAGCATGCAGTTAAGCTAAGACCCGTCGACGCACGGTTGAGAAAGGCCAGCGCGTCGAGCGCATTGGACTTGCCGCCTGCATTAGTGCCAATCAGAACTGTAAGCGGGTCCACGTTGAGTTCCGCCTGCTTATAACTTTTCCAGTTCTCAATGTTTAGTTTAGTCAGCACAGCTCGCCTCTCGGTAGTACTTAGGGTTGGTTATAGGTCAATTTTCCTTTGGTCTCAACGTGTAGCAGTTGGCGCCTTCGGCAAAGTGTTTTCAAGAATTTTTGGTACACAATTGCGGAGGCACATCTTTAGAGATTTCTTCGAACAGTGCCCCCCATACCCCGGCCCCTCACACATTATCCACCGCCACCGTTGCACTCACAACCAACGTAGCAGCTTGCAACATGCTTGCCCCTCTTCGTGTGTCAAGGCAGAGACAGGTCACAACTCATGATCGTTCGGAGCGTGGTATCCCGGCGAAATGTTCTTATTCCTGAGTGCCATTTGGCAGCGAGGGCATTTAGCGAGAGACCCAAAAGAGGGGTAGGCGCATTGAGCACAGACTCCACGCTTTAAGTATAACGTGAGGGTCGTTTCTTAAGTCAATGATAAGTCTGCTAAATAATCTTTCGATTTGGAAAGTGGTGGGCGACCTAGGAATCGAACCTAGCGTGCGTCTCCGCGAGGGAGTTACAGTCCCCTGCCACACCTTGCGGCCTGTCGCCCACTTTCCAGAGCAGCATCTGCTCTCGGTGTGAGGGGGTGATTACTGTGCCACGCGAGGGGCGTCAACCAGAAAAGTGGTTGCGCGAGGCGCTTCTTTTGCCCATTGGTGAAACCTCTTTATTTTGAAGGTGCAGAGCGATGAAAAAACCCAAGTGGGTCGTGGAAAAAGAACAGGCCAAGCGCAAAGACGCGGCTGAAACCGTCTGGTTGTTCGGTTTGCATGCGGTGCGAGACGCCCTGTCGAATCCCGCGCGGGAAAAATTGCGCCTGATCGTGACGAAAAACGCCTCCGATAAACTGGCAGAGGCCATTGCCGCCTCCGGCATCACACCGGAAATCGTCGATCCGCGAAAATTCAAAGCGCCGATTGATCCGCAGTCGGTGCATCAGGGGGCCGCGCTCGAGGTCAAGCCGCTCAACTGGGGGCGTCTGGCGGATGTGGCGATTGCCTCTGATGACCGTCCACAACGCCTCATCCTGCTGGATCGGGTCACGGATCCCCACAACGTTGGCGCGATTCTGCGCTCTGCTGAGGTGTTTGGCGCGCTGGCGGTGATCGGCACGCGCCACCATTCTGCGCCTGAAACCGGCGCGCTGGCCAAAACCGCCAGCGGCGCGCTTGAGCGTCAGCCTTACCTGCGCGAACGCAACCTCGCAGACACGATCACCGCGCTGCAGAACATGGGCTATCTTGTGCTGGGCATGGATGGCGAAGCCGAGCAGAGCATAGAGCAGGCGCTCTGTGACAAGCGGGACATGCCCATTGCGCTTGTTCTGGGTGCCGAAGGGCCGGGGCTGCGCCAAAAAACCAAAGAGACAGTGGATGCTCTGGTCAAAATCAACTTTGCTGGCGCTTTTGGCTCTCTCAATGTCTCCAACGCTGCGGCAGTGGCGCTTTACGCCTCCTTGCCACAAAGCACCGGGGCGTAAAGGCGCAGCTGCAGGCTTCCTCTTGATAAAAATATCCCCGCCGGAGGCTCCCAAACCTGCGGCGCAACGCCTAAGTAAAGGCGGTGTTGCAAGGCGGAGGACAGGGCCATCGCAAAACGATCCAAAATGCAGGCATCCAAGATTGCCACTTGCTGCTATTGCGGCACCCGGGCTGCGCTCGTGTTGCGCGGCGATATTCGTCATGAGCTGTCCTGCGCCAGTTGCGGCGCGCCTTTGCACAATTTGAAGCATTTACCGCGCGCGCCTGATCAGGCGGAGATGTTGCCCAAGACACAGGGGCGCAAGCCAAAGGGCAAAACGATCCAGTCTGCCAAGACTGATTGGGAGAATGCGTCCCGCAAGCGTCCCAAAGACAAGCGGAAAAAACGCAAGGCGCGCTTCTCCGATTGGGTTGAGGATGTGTTTGATGTGATCGAAGATATCTTCGATTGAGCGGAAATCTGCCCAGCTTGTTAACCTTCTGTTCACAGGAATCTTACAGGCTCTGGATATCCAATTCTGCGAACCTAAGTAGTGATGCAAGAGACACGGCAAACGGAACTTCCGTGTTTCCCTTCACTGTCCCTCGTTCCGAACCTGCGCCCAAGTTTTCTTGGGCGCTTTTTTTTGCAAGTATACTTTGCCTGTAGGCGCGGATCCCTAATGGCCATAGCGCCGCCGTAAACAGCGCTTGCAACAGCGATCACAGCCGCTAGCCTGACCTCATGGATTACTCTGATGAACATCTGCGCGAGATCCTGCAGCGCACCAAAACCGTGGCTGTTGTGGGTGTCTCGATGAATACTGTGCGCCCAAGCTACTATGTGGCGCGCTATCTGACTCTGAAGGGCTATCGGGTCATACCCGTCAATCCGGGCCATGCGGGCAAATCGCTCTTTGGTGAAACTGTTGTGGCCCATTTGTCAGATATCACGGAGCCGGTTGATATGGTGGATATTTTTCGCCGTTCAGAGGCTGTGCCGCCCATTGTGGAGGAGGCGCTGGAGCGCTTTGCCGATCTGCAAACCATCTGGATGCAGATCGGCGTTGAGCACTCTGAGGCCGCAGCGCTTGCAGAGGCACGGGGGGTGGATGTCATTCAGAACCGATGTCCGAAGATTGAATATCAACGCCTCTTTGGGGAGTTGCGCATGGGCGGCTTTGCCACGGGCGTCATTTCTTCCAAGCGCAGCTGACACCGCTCTGCTGAGGCGCAGATTACAGCCCGCGCGATCTGCGTTCCCCGATCAGAGAAGCCAGGACCTTCGCCAGCTCATCTTTGCGGAATGGTTTGCCAAGACAGGCATTCATTCCAGCCTCAAGATAGGATTGTGTCTGCTGGGGCAGGATATTGGCCGACAGGGCCACAATCGGCGTGTTCTGATTGCGGCCCGGGGACTGGCGCAGCATTTCTGTCGCCCGGACACCGTCCAGATCAGGCAGATGGATATCCATCAGGATCAGGTCGTATTGATGGGTGGTACAGCGTTGCAGGGCAGGGCGTCCATCTTCCACCAGATCGACGTGCACCTCCATACTTTCGAGAAAGCGGCGCACAATCATCTGGTTTGTGCGATTGTCTTCGACCACCAGAACCTTTTTGCCCGGAAACTTGCTTTGCACCGCTGGCGTCTCGGTTGGAGGCGCAGGCCTGCATTCAGAAGCCGCACATGCCTCCAGCGGAAAGGTAAACCAAAACGTGCTGCCCGCCAGCGGGCGGCTGTCCACTCCTATTTCCCCGCCCATCAACTCCGCCAGCTCCTTACTGATCGCCAGTCCAAGCCCAGTGCCGCCATAGTGACGGCTGGTGCTGCTGCTGGCCTGTTCGAATTTCTTGAAAATCCGGCTCTGCGCCTCTTCGGTGAGGCCGATGCCTCTGTCGCTTACAGAGATTTTCACAAACTCTCCGGAGAGTTCCATGCGGCACTGCACGGGGGTGTTTCGGGAGAACTTGATCGCATTGCTTAGAAAGTTGGTGATGATCTGATTGAGCCGCACTGGATCGGCCTTCAGCCAGAGGGGTAAAGCGGGATCGATGTGGGTGATGAGATCTACATCTTTGGCTTGGGCTGACGGTCTTTGCGAATATAGAGCGTTTTCCAAAATTGAGGCGGTGGTCACAGGAAGGATCTCCACGGTCACGCCCTGTGCCGCAATTTTAGAATAGTCGAGCACGCCATTGATCAACCGCATCAAGCCGCGCCCGGACTCGCGGCCGGTGGCGACAAGCTCTTTCTGATCCGGCGTAAGATCCGTTTCTTCCAAAAGCTGAAGAACGCCGCTCAACCCATTGAGAGGCGTGCGAATCTCATGGCTCATTTTAGCAAGAAAC
The DNA here is from genome assembly GCF_017744035.1 of Shimia sp. R11_0. Lineage (NCBI taxonomy): Bacteria > Pseudomonadati > Pseudomonadota > Alphaproteobacteria > Rhodobacterales > Roseobacteraceae > Shimia > Shimia sp. R11_0. Next base: position 12,961 of record NZ_JAGHQY010000009.1, read on the forward strand.
TCAGATTTTTCCTGATCCGCTCGCTGCGCATTGTCTCGCAATTCAATCAGCCGCTTCTCTTTGCGTTCCAGCTCAAGCTTGAACATGGTCAGGCCACTCATGACAGCCAGCACCGTGGCGCTCAGGACAAAGGCTGCGCTCATATTGATTGATGGTAAGCTCAGGGCCAGAAGGATCAGGTTGATCACCACCAAAGCCGTGACCAGCCAGGCTATACGCAATCCGGTCAACAGCGCCGCGACCATGGGTGGTCCAAGCAGGAACACCTCCTGCCGCCAGTTGTTGTCCGCCTCATGTATGAAAATCACATTCGCGTAAAATAGCAGGAGCAGGCTCATCAAAACCGCAGCCCATCGGGGCTTCAATCCCACCCTGCAAAGCGCAGGAATAAACAGGCAAAGCATCGCGCTTATACCGGCGCTGAGCGCAAAAGCTACGCCGGGTTTGGAGTGCATGAGAACGAGATAGAGAAAATGTGTCGCGGCAAAGACCGTGATCAGCGCCGAAAACCCGCAAAGCAGCTGTTTGCGGGAGCCCTCAAAATATTCATCCTCAGGAGGACGTGGCCAAAAGTACCCCAAAAAAGCGGATTTGCCCCGCCGCCAAAACCCGTTTTGCATCAGTCCACATGCGTTTAATCCCAGTACCTCTCAGTGCTGGAATATGGTTAACAAAGCCTGAAAAGGGTCGCCGCCTTAGGCTCAAAACCGCCTTACTGCCTTGCCTTTTTAAGGGCAAACACCTTCGCGCGCTCCTCCCAGTTGTAGCGGTTGTCCTCCACCACTTCACTCCAGTAGAGTCGTCCGCCATAGCGCCAAGAGTCAAGCACGATGCCTTCTGCCATGCTGTCACCTTTTGCACTGATCACGACGGTGCTGTGTTCGATGCGAATATTGTCATGGTTGGCGATCGCACGATGCAGTGTCAGCGTTTTCAAATCTTCCTGCCACAGCCGGGCCTCCAGATCATCCGCCCATTGCCAGCATAGCCCGCGCGGGCGCAGGCCTTGATTGACCTTCGCGTTGTGCAGCAATGGCCCATCGGTCACGTTGTATTCCTCACGCAACTGCAGAGAATAGCTGTAGGAAATCTGCGCGACGCGTGCGGCCTCTTCGGGGGCAACCGCAGGATCCAGCGCCACAATTGCCTGCGCAAGCCCGACTTGGTTTGGCACAAGCACTTCACTAGGTACCGTGACGCATCCGGCCAGAAAAAATGCCGCAAGAACGCAGAGCAACCCATTCAAAATACGCATCATTTCAGCCCAATCAAATCGCACGTAATGCCACTATAGGGGTGTCATGGCTTACGGCAAAGTCAGGTTTCAGGCCTTTGACCTTGCGGCTTTTTCCGCGATCCCGCTCATGCCTTGACGCCGTGCCAGCTCCGCCAGCACATCCTCCAGCGTCACATCCCGCGCCTCCAGCATCACCAGCAGGTGAAACAGCACATCCGCCGCCTCATAGGTCAGCTTCTCGCGGTCGCCCTTCACGGCTTCGATCACCGCCTCAATGGCCTCTTCGCCAAACTTCTCGGCGCATTTCTCCGGGCCTTTGGCCAAAAGCTTCGCTGTCCAGCTGCTTTCCGGGTCCGCTTTGGCACGCTCGGAAATAGTGGCGGCCAGATCGTTCAGAACACTCATGTCAGCCTCATCGGGATACCGGCGTCATGCATATATTGTTTGGCTTCCTGCACGGTGTATTCGCCAAAGTGGAAGATCGACGCCGCCAGAACCGCGCTTGCGCCGCCTTTGGTCACGCCTTCCACCAGATGGTCCAGATTGCCCACGCCGCCCGACGCAATCACCGGCACGTTGACCGCATCGCTGATCGCTTTGGTCAGAGGCAGGTTGAAGCCCGCCTTGGTGCCGTCGCGGTCCATCGAGGTCAGCAGGATTTCCCCTGCGCCTTTGGCCACCACGAGCTTGGCAAATTCCACCGCGTCAATCGGGTTGCCGTCCTGATCCAGTGCCGCCTTACGTCCGCCGTGGGTGAAGATCCCCCATTGGTTGGGCACACCTTTTTCATCATGACCGATGGTTTTGGCGTCAATTGCACAGACAATGCATTGGCTGCCAAATTGCGCTGCCGCTTCGGCAATCACATCCGGATTGGCCACAGCTGCGGAGTTGAAACTCACCTTATCCGCTCCGGCCAGCAACAGCCGGCGCACATCCGCCACGCTGCGCACACCCCCGCCCACGGTCAGCGGTACAAAGCACTGCTCCGCACAGCGCTGCACCATGTCGATCATCACACCCCGGTTGTCATGGGTGGCATGAATGTCCAGAAAGCAGATTTCATCCGCCCCCGCCGCGTCATAAGCGCGGGCGGCTTCCACCGGGTCGCCGGCATCACGCAGGCCAACAAAGTTTACACCTTTGACCACACGGCCATCGGCAACATCCAGACAGGGAATGATGCGGGTTTTAAGCATAGGTCACCTCTTTGCGCCTTCTTAACCGCTTGTCATGAGGACGCCAAGAGCGGGGTTTTCCCGCCTATCGAGAAAACGTGATTGGAATGTGACCACACTCTGGCGTGACACATATGTCGTAAACGTTATCTGGAAGGTCATGACTATGAAAAATTATCTCATCGCAGGAGCCATTGCCATGTCGACAACACTCCCCGCTCAGGCAGAGCTTCTGTCCGTGCCGTCCAAGAAACCCGTGGCCCAGACCATGGATGCGCTTCAGGCCGCCGTGGAAACCGCCGGTGCCAAGGTCTTTGCGCGTGTCGATCATGCCGGTGGCGCAGCCAATGTGGGCGCAGAGCTGGCCGATGCGGAGCTGCTGATCTTTGGCAATCCTAAGATTGGCACCCCCGCCATGCAGGCGGATATCAAGGCGGGTCTGTTTCTGCCCCTCAAAGTGCTGGCCTACGAGGATGCGAGCGGGGCGGTCTTCCTAACCTATGAAGACCCGGCACAGATGTTTGCGGGGCTGAACATTGCCGAAGATGCCGATTTTGTCGCCACCATGCGCGGCGCTTTGTCCAAGCTGACAGCGGCAGCGGCGCAATAAAAACGCCTATAAACAAAAGGCTCTGAAGCGATACTCCAGAGCCTTTTGCATGTTCACATATCGGTTGGCTTACGCTTTTAGCAGCGCCAGCGCCTCGGCAAGATCAATCGCCCCGTCATAAAGTGCGCGGCCTGAAATGGCGCCATTTAACGTCGCTCCGCAGTCTTTGAGCGCCTGAAGATCTTCCAGGGAGCTCACCCCGCCAGAGGCAATCACCGGGATCGACACCGCCTGTGCAAGCGCCGCAGTGGCTTCCACATTGGGGCCTTTCATCGCCCCATCACGCATAATGTCGGTGTAGATGATCGCAGCGACCCCGGCGTCCTCAAAGGACTTCGCCAGATCGGTGACCATCACATCGGTCTCCTCCGCCCAGCCTTTGGTCGCCACTTTGCCATTGCGGGCATCAATGCCCACAGCCACTTTGCCGGGGAATTCTTTCGCCGCTTCCCGCACCAGATTGGGGTTCTCAACCGCCACAGTGCCAAGGATCACGCGGCTCAGGCCTTTGTCGATCCAGCGCGCTATGGTGGCCATATCGCGAATACCCCCCCCCAGCTGCGCGGGCACATTGGTCTGCTTCAGGATTTCTTCCACGGGTGCGGCATTCACCGGCTCCCCGGCAAAGGCGCCATTGAGGTCCACAAGATGCAGCCATTCACAGCCCGCGTTTACAAACTCCATCGCTTGCGCAGCCGGGTTTTCGTTGAACACGGTCTCTTTGTCCATTTCACCATGCAGCAGGCGCACGGCATTGCCGTCTTTCAGGTCAATTGCGGGATAGAGGATCATGGGGCAGGGGCCTTATCATAAGTTTGGTGCCTGTTCCCTATGTGCAGGCACAGACAGGAAATCTCCGCAGTGGTTTTGCATGGTGTCGCAGAAATTGCAACGCAACCGGCCTCGCAAGGCTTGAGAAACGAGATGACCCTAAGTCACGGTTGATGGGAATCGCGCTCTGGCCCAAAGTTTTGGGCAATTGTTCAAGGGAGGACCTTATGAAAAAGACACTTTTGGCCGCAGCCATGACGCTCGCAGCTGCCACAACCGCTCTGGCAGATCCGGTAGAAGGCATCTGGAAAACCGCCGCAAACGACGAAGGCAGCTATCTTCATGTGAAAGTGGCCGCCTGCGGTAGTGATATCTGCGGCACCATTCACAAGGCCTTTGATGCCAGCGGTTCCGCCAATCCATCTTATGAAAACCTGGGCAAAAAGATGATCTGGGACATGGGGGTTGATGGCGGTGGTGCCTATTCCGGCGGCAAGATCTGGGCTCCGGATGCGGACAAGACCTACAAGTCCAAAATGAGCCTGAGTGGCAACACGCTAAAGGTGAAAGGCTGCGTCTCCGTGGTCTGCCGCAGCCAGAATTGGACACGCGTGAACTGATTTCTCAGGCACCGCGACATGCAAAAGGCGCAGGAGATCCCCTGCGCCTTTTGTGTTTTAACGATGGTCTGCGTTTACACGGCGCCCGTGTATTCGCCGCGTGCCGGGTAGTTGTTCTTAATGGCAAAATCCAGCGCCCCGAGCAGCTCGGAGAAATGCGGACGCACAAAAGGCATGGTCTGCACAGAGCCATAATAGAGCGACTGATCCGGGCTCACCATGAACAGACCGGGCTCAGAGAAGAGTGCAGGCTCTTCGATGCCAATGGAGGTTTTGCCGCGCGAGGTGGAGATATAAAGCCCCCATTCCTTGGCCACGGTCAGCGGCAGATCATACGCAATGCGCAGCCCTGTGGCTTCGATCTTCTCGGCCATGTCTTTGGCGCGCGCCTCGCCATCGCTGCTGACCGCAACGCAGGTCACGCCACGTTCGGCAAAGGCTTCCACCAGTTTCTCAAGCTCTTTGAGGTATGTGGCGCAGATCGGGCAGTGCAGACCGCGGTAAAAACACACCACCGTGCCGCGCTCAGAGCCTTCGCTGGCAAGATCAAACGTGCCACCGCCCACAAGCGGCAGGGTGAGGTTCGGGGTCTTCTGACGTGGCAACAGCATGGAAGTATCCTTTTGTTTGTGCTTTCTGGACTTATCGCCGGATTTAATGTCAAATAAATCCGATTGATCGTGCTAAAACACCGGATTTGACTAATGGATCGCCTTACCACGCTGGTTGAGAAATTTCACCTGACCGTGCAGCCCGCCCCGCTGAGCACGGCCAACCTGATTGCCATGGCGGGGGAGAATGGCGCGCCTGCGCGCGTGGTTTTCTTGACACGGGGCACGTCTCAGACTGCGCGAGCGGAGGGAGTCCTTTTTGCGGCCCATGTGGATTGGATGGGGATGACCAACCCATTGATGGCCTCTTTGCCCGATGAGGTCTGTTCTGATCTGAGCGGTGCCGAGGACAGTCGCGCGCTCGTGCGGCTGATGGCGGAGGAAACCACCGCCAACCGCTGTGGCGCGCAATCTGTGATCAACCGTCTGGGTGAAGCGCTGATGGTGCGCTTGCTGCGAGAGCAGATTTCTCAAGGCACCACAGATGTCGGTCTGCTGGCAGGATTGGCAGATCCCCGGTTGAGCCGCGCGATTGTTGCAATGCATGATTATCCCGGGCGGGTCTGGAGCAACGCGGATCTCGCGCAGGAGGCGGGGCTGTCTTTGTCGCGCTTTGCGGAACTTTTTGCCCAAACCGTGGGTGAAACGCCGATTGGTTACCTGCGGCGTTGGCGGCTCATTCTGGCCCATCAGGACATCATGCGTGGGGATCGCGTGGATGCTGTCGCCCGCCGCTATGCTTACAACAGTCCGGAAAGCTTCACCCGCGCCTTTCGCAAGGCCCATGGCGTTGCGCCCACAACCCTGCGCGCAGCCTAGCCTTTATTTGACTAGAAATATCCCAGGGTGAATTGCGCGTCCGCGCAAGAGGGGCTGGCCCCTCTCTTTTCTCTTCCGCTCCGCTTACGGCGCCCACTTCAGAAAGTTGCCAATCATCCGCAGGCCAATGTCTTGGCTTTTTTCCGGGTGGAACTGCATGCCCACCATGGTGTCGCGCCCGATAATGGCGGTCACATCGCCCCCATAGTCCACATGTGCCAGACGTTCTTCCGGCTTGGTTACATGAAACTGGTAGGAATGCACAAAATAGGTGTGATCACCGCTTTTGATCCCCTCAAGAAGCGCGTGCGGATGATCAATCACCAGATTGTTCCAGCCCATATGCGGGACTTTCAGCGAGGCATCCGTAGGCGTGATCTTTTCCACATCCCCTGCAATCCAGCCTAACCCCTCGGTCAGTTGGTACTCATGTCCTCGGCTTGCCATCAGCTGCATGCCCACACAGATCCCCAGAAACGGGCGGCCTTTTGTTTCCACGGCGTCCACCATGGCGTCATAGATGCCCTTGTGGCCGCGCAGCTCCTCGGCACAGGCCGGAAAGGCCCCATCGCCCGGCAGCACCAGACGGTCCGCTTGAGCCACCACATCCGCATCAGAGGTGACAACCACTTCGCCGCCATCCACTTCCACCGCCATACGTTGAAAGGCCTTCTCGGCGGAGTGCAGATTGCCGCTTTCATAATCAATGATGGCTGTGAGCATAGGGGCCTCCTGTGGTTGCCCTGCCCAAGTGCCGCCTAATGTGCGGCAGGTCAAGAGCGCGGGCACTGCCAGATCCACCGAAGGGAGCCCTTGTGTCTTAAAGTCTTCCCGAGGAGGAACAAATTTCGGCGGATATGGAAACAGGCGCAAGTTTGCAGAATGTAAACCTTTGAGGGTCAGGTTTTCCCGACAATCAACTCAGGAGTGTGAAGATGACTTTCATGAAACGCGCGATGACTGTGGCAGCTTTATCTGTCGGCCTTGCCTTTGGCGCCCAGGCCTCCGAACATCAGGTGATGTCGCTGGAATGGGCGCCATATGTGGGATCCGACTTGCCCGAAGGTGGTATCCTAGTGTCTGTCCTTGAGAAGGCTCTGGCCAAAAGTGGTCATAGCCTGTCGGTGGAATATCTTCCTTGGGCGCGGTCTCAGAAAAAGGCGGCGGATGACCCTTCCGTTTTGGGCTATTATCCCGCTTGGCCCAGTGAGGTGCAGGAAGGATTTTTTGCCTCCCCGGTGATTTACAGCTCTCCGGTTGGATTTGTTCAACGGCAGGACAACCCGATCAACTGGACCACGCTTGAAGACTTGCACGGTCTGACCGTTGTGGTGGTGCGCTCCTACGAATATCCGGAGGAATTTGAAGCCCTGATGGCCAGTGGCGCCATCGCAGTTCAGGAGGCCAGCGACGACGCCCAACTGTTAAAAATGGTGGCGGGTGGCCGTGGCGATATCGGTGTGATTGATCGCTTTGTGATGGCCGAGATGCTGACCACACCAGAGATGGCCAAAGTGAAAGACAAAGTCGCCTATAATGAACGCAATCTGGTGGAGTACCCGCTGGTTCTCGCCATGCGCGACACGCCGGAAAATCAGGCGCTGGCTGTGGCGCTGGACAGTGCGTTGCAACAAATGCCTGTGGATGAGATGGTCAGGCAAGCTTTTGAGAACTGAATAAAAAAGACGGGCACCGCTCTTGGATGTGCCCGTCTTTTTTGAGTGAAGATCGCTTGGAGGCCCCGGTGAGAGTGGGCCTGTGTGTTTAAAGCGCGCCTTTGGTGGAGGGGATGGCATCCGCCTTGCGTGGATCGACCTCCACAGCCTCGCGCAGCGCCCGTGCCACGGCCTTGAAGGTGGCTTCGGCAATGTGGTGGCTGTTGAAGCCATGGATCTGATCCACATGCAGCGTGATGCCGCCATGGGTGGCAAAGCCCTGAAAGAACTCACGCACCAGCTCTGTGTCAAAGCCGCCAATCTTCTGGGTTGGCATATCGTTGTTCCAGATCAGGAAGGGACGCGCCGACAGATCCAGACTTGCGCGCACCTGCGCGTCATCCATGGGCAGGTGGCAGGTGGCATAGCGACGAATGCCTTTCTTGTCGCCCAGAGCTTGCGTAAGCGCCTGACCCAGCGCAATGCCCACATCTTCCACCGTGTGATGGTCATCAATGTGATAGTCCCCTTCGGCGCGGATCGTCATGTCAATCAGGCTGTGGCGCGACAGCTGATCGAGCATGTGGTCAAAAAAACCCACGCCGGTCTGATTGTCATAAGTGCCGCTGCCGTCAAGATTGATCTCAACGGAGATATTGGTTTCCGCGGTGGCGCGGGTCACGCTTGCCTTGCGCATGGGGAGATCCTTCACAGTAAGTGCCCCTGCCTTATAGGCAGCAGGGCGGGGCGGGCCAAGGGGGCGCAGTTTGCGATTGTGGTCAGGGTGGCATTTGTGCCAGCTTGGCGCCAAATCACTTGAGGGCTGTCATGACCACCTGCGTCTTTATCCAGATCCGCTGCAAACCCGGCACCACCTACCGCGTGGCCGAAGAGATTGCGCTGAAGGAAATTCACTCTGAACTGCATTCCACCAGCGGGGACTATGATCTGCTGATGAAGCTCTACATCCCGGATGGTGAGGATGTGGGCAAATTTATCAATCAGCACATGCTGGATATTCCCAATATCGAGCGCACGTTGACCACATTGACTTTTAAAGCGTTTTAAACGGTCTGCGCCATGGCGGCGCAGCCAGATGTCTCAGCCCTGCGCCTCCTGCGGCGGGCTTCGCGCAGACCTGCGTCCTGAACAGGCGGCGTCAGGTTGCGGCGAGGGTGACAGCCTTTAGCGCGTTGTGGTGGCGTCCACCAATCCACGTGGCCGCAATGGCGCGGTCATCCCCCATCATGAGTGTGGGAAACAGCGCCTCCCAGAGATCTTCGGCCCGCTTGCTGCGCTGGGCTATATCGGGCGTGCTGGCCAGATCCAGCACCACCAGATCTGCCTCCAGTCCTGGCGCGAGGTTCCCAATCTGATCCTGCAGATGCAGCACCTGTGCCGCGCCCTGTGTGGCCAGCCACATCAGCTCTGCGGCATGCAGCGGGTGATGGCGCAGCTGTGCCACCTCATAGGCCGTTGCCATGGTGCGCAGCATGGAAAAACTCGATCCGCCACCGGTGTCCGTGGCCAGCCCGACGCGTTGGCCCGCATTGATCAACCCTTTCATGTCAAACAGGCCAGAGCCGATAAAGGTATTGGAGGTTGGGCAATGCACAAGCCCAGCGCCCATCTCGCGCAGCCGGTCTGCTTCACGTGGCTCCAGATGGATCGCATGGCCATAGACACCGCGCTTGCCCAGCAGACCAAACTGCTCATAGGTGTCCAGATAATCCCGCGCCTGCGGAAACAGCGCCTTCACCCAGACAATTTCATCAAGCTGCTCGCTCAGATGGGTCTGCATCAGGCAATCCGGCCGCTCCGCCCAGAGCGCGCCAAGCGCCTCAAGCTGCGCCGGGGTTGACGTGGGCGAAAACCGGGGCGTGATGGCATAGCTGAGACGATCCACCCCATGCCAGCGGTCTATCAGGGTTTTACTGTCATCATAGGCGCTTTGGGCGCTGTCGCGCAGGCCCTCCGGGGCATTGCGATCCATGCAGGTCTTGCCCGCAACCACACGCTGACCACGCGCTTGCGCTGCGGAGAAAAACGCTGTCACGGACTCCGGATGAATGGTGCAGTAGCTGGCCATGGTGGTGACGCCATGACGCGCACTCAGATCAAGGTAGCGGCTAGCAATCTCTGCGGCATAGGCCGGATCAACAAAGCGCATTTCTTCGGGGAAGGTGTAGCTGTTGAGCCAGTCAATCAGCCGCTTGCCCCAACTCGCGATAATGCCTGTTTGAGGATAATGCACATGCGCGTCCACAAAGCCCGCACAGATCAGTTTGTCACCATAGTCCACCACTTCCGCCTGCGGATGAGCGGCCTTCAGCGTTGCGCCATCACTCACCTCGGTGATTTTGCCAGCTGTGATCAAAACACCGCCATGGCGGTGATGACGCACGGCCTCTTCCAGCGGGGCCGCAAAGGGGCTTTTCACAAAAGACAGGGTCTGACCCAGCAAAATGGTGGGGGCGGGCATCACATCTCTCCTGTGCAGATCGGGTCGGGAGCGCAGAACAAGCAGACAATATCAAAAAGCGGCCTTTTTTGAGAGCAAAACCGTCGCATCCCATTGAGTTCCTTGTCAGCTTTAAACTATGGTCCGGCGCAAGTCCAAGCCCTTGCCGGGGCGATGTCCTTCCAGAGCAGATGCCCATTTGCGGCCAGACGAGAGAGCAGGTGTTATGACCCAAGCCATCGATCAAACCGCGTCAGATTTTATGGAAGATCAAGACGTGGAAGACTACGCGCTGAACAAACGCGTGGTGGCGGGCATTCTCTATGCGTTGGAAGCCGCAGACCGTGCCACGCTGCTGGAGCTGATGGAGCCGCTGCACCCGGCAGACATCGCCGACCTGATGGAGCAGATCAACCCGTTTGACCGGCGTCGTCTGGTGCAGCTCTATGGCGCGGAGTTTGACGGGGAGATCCTCTCGGAACTGGATGAGGGTCTGCGCGAAGAGGTCATGAACATCCTGCGCCCGGATGTGCTGGCCGAAGCGGTGCGCGAGCTTGAGAGCGACGACATCGTAGATCTTGTGGAAGATCTGGATGAACCAGCGCAGGAAGCCATTCTGGATCAGCTGGAAGACGCGGATCGTGTCGCCGTTGAACAGGCGCTGAGCTATCCGGAAAACACCGCTGGCCGTTTGATGCAACGCGAGACTGTCTGTGCGCCAGAGCATTGGTCCGTGGGGGAGGCGATTGATTTCCTGCGCAATGCTGAAGAGCTGCCAGAGCAATTCTATCACGTGATCCTGGTGGATCCACGGATGAAACCTGTGGGCAATATCACATTGGGCAAACTGATGTCCTCACGCCGGACATTGCCGCTGCAATCCATCGTCGAAGAGGTGTTTCAGGTCATCCCCGTCACACAGGACGAAGAGGATGTGGCCTATGCCTTCAACCAGTATCACCTGATCTCTGCTCCGGTGGTGGATGCCGATGAGCGTCTGGTGGGGGTAATCACCATTGATGACGCCATGGCGGTGCTGGATGAGGAGCATGAAGAAGACATCCTGCGTCTGGCCGGGGTGAGCGATGAGGCCAGCCTGTCAGACACCATTCTGGATGCCGCCAAAGGCCGGGCCACTTGGCTTTTTGTGAATCTGCTCACCGCCATTCTGGCCTCTGGCGTGATCAACCTCTTTGCCGATACCGTTGATCAAATGGTGGCGTTGGCGGTGCTGATGCCGATTGTGGCCTCCATGGGGGGCAACGCGGGAACACAGACCATGACGGTCACGGTGCGCGCATTGGCCACCAAAGACCTGACCGCGCAAAATGCCTGGCGGGTGATCCGACGGGAGCTTTCCGTTGGCGCGCTTAATGGGGCGCTCTTTGGCTTTATCATGGCGCTGGTGGCTGGGCTCTGGTTTGGCGTGCCCATGCTGGCTGTGGTGATTGGCGTGGCGATGCTTCTGACACAGATCGCCGCCGCGCTGGGCGGCATTCTCATTCCCATGGCACTTGATCGAGCCAATATCGACCCGGCCTTGGCCTCTGGCCCTTTTGTCACCACGGTGACCGATGTTGTGGGGTTCTTCCTGTTCTTGGGGCTTGCGGCGCGTGTCTTGCTCTGATCTGCGCGCCCGTTGTCACACATACATTTTTTCCTATGATCTGGAGACTGCCTGATGGATCTCATCGAACAGAAAGCCGCCGCCCGTAAGGCGGCCTTTGCCCGCCGCAAAGAGGCTTTTGCCAATGCTGGCCCCGGGCAGTCCGCCCATCTCTCCGAAGTGCTTGCCGGCTATCGCGGTGTGCCGCTGGCGGGCTATATGCCGATCCGCACGGAGATCTCTCCGCTGGCCGCTATGGCCGAGGCTGCGGCGCATGGCCCGGTGGGTGTGCCAGTCATTCAGGCCGAAGCCACGCCGCTGGAGTTTTCCCGCTGGGAGCCGGATGGCGCGCTTAAGGCAGGGCCCTTTGGGGCGCAGGTGCCGGTTGTGGATGACTATTTTGATCCGGAAATCGTGATCGTGCCGCTGGTGGGCTTTGACCTGAGCGGCGGGCGGCTTGGCTATGGCGGCGGCTTTTATGACCGCACGCTGGAGCGCCTGCGCGCACGCCGTGCCACTTTGGCGATTGGCTTTGCCTTTGATGCGCAGGAGGCGGCCGGGCTGCCTCTGGAGGCCACCGACCAGCCTTTGGACATGATCATCACGGAAAGCCGTGTGATCGAGTTCTCATGCCCCTGATGGGGCCTCTGGGGTGGCGCTCAGGTCCGGGTTTGCGCCCGTGGCATTTTCCCGGAAATACTGCCAGGCATCCTGCTCGCTGCCCTGTTTGAATTTGCAGACGCCATATTGATTGCCGTCCGCACCCTGACGGATCTCATAGCTGTGGCCCTGATTGACGCAAAAACTCGCAGCAGGATTGGCAGCACTCGTGGGGTCATTGGCATAGACCTGATCCTGACAGGCGCCCAGCACCCAAAGCCCACCCAGAGCGCCAATTGTCATCATCGCTTTCATTTTATTTGTCCTCGGTTGAGATATTTCCCCCACGATAACGTCTTGGGGGAAAGGGACAAGTGCTGTGATCCTGACGCATGATCATCCCTAAGATTTGAGGCCATGCCCTTGCCAAGCGCTGCGCCGGAGCCTAGGACCGTGTCCCATGAAGATACTTTTCCTCGGTGATGTGATGGGCCGCGCGGGACGTGCGGCTGTGATGGAACGCCTTCCCAAGCTGCGGGAAGCTTGGCGGTTGGATTTTGTCGTGGTGAACGGCGAGAACGCGTCCAACGGCATGGGGCTCTCAGGGGCGCATGCCAAAGCGCTACTGGAGGCCGGGGCAGATTGCATTACACTTGGCGATCATGCCTTTGACCAGAAAGACATGATGCAGTTCATCCAATCTGAGCCACGTATCCTGCGCCCATTGAACTATGCGCGCGGCGATGTGCCCGGCAAGGGTTTTCGGGTGTTTGAGGCGCGCGGTGGCCGTAAGGTGCTGGTGACACAGGCGCTGGGACAGGTGTTCATGAAGCAGCCCTACAGTGATCCCTTCTCAGCGGTTGATCAGGTGCTGCGGGCCCATCCGCGCGGCGGGCTGGTGCAGGCGGCGATTGTAGATATGCACTGTGAAGCCACGTCTGAAAAAATGGGCATGGGTCATTATTGCGATGGCCGCGTGAGCCTTGTGGTGGGAACCCACACGCATGTGCCAACCGCAGATACGCAAATCCTGCCCGGCGGCACCGCCTTTCAGGCTGATGCTGGCATGTGTGGTGATTACAATTCGGTCATTGGCATGGAAAAGGCCGAACCCATGCGCCGCTTTGTCACCGGCATGCCCAAAGCGCGGTTCACCCCGGCATTGGGGGAGGCGACGCTTTCAGGTGTCTATGTAGAAACCGATGACCGCACCGGCGCGGCAACCCGTATCGAAATGGTGCGTCAAGGCGGGCGACTGAGCCAGGCCGGGCCTGCCTGAGCCCCTGAGTTTCTGTCGCGGATCTTTCATCGATTCTCTACCTGTCAGGCCAATCACGACCACGCGCGCCACGGATGTCGGCGCGCGATGCCAGACTTATGCTCGAATGCCCCGGAGCACCGCCCGCGCACGACCGTTGCGCGTGCTTTGCTCCTGCGTCACTGCGAAAATGGCTTGTTCGACATGAGGGCCATGGTAGAACTTCTCCGCTGACAAGAGCAGGACAACTATGGATCTTTTTGCGTTTTCTCAAACCACACAGGCTGTTCTGGCCCTGCTGACCGTGGCGGGCATGTTTGTGCTCTTTCTGAAGGAAGTCTACCCGACAGAGGTGGTGGCCATCGGCGGCGTGGCGCTGCTCCTGTTTCTGGGGGTCTTGCCCTATGAGGCGGCGCTGGGTGTCCTGTCCAACCCGGCTCCTTGGACCATTGCGGCCATGTTCATCGTCATGGGGGCGCTGGTGCGGACTGGCGCGCTTTCGGCTTTCACGCAACTGGCCGATGGGCAGGCGCAGAAGCGCCCGGCCGTGGCCATTGTCATGTTGCTGGTGTTTGTGATCGTCGCTTCGGCCTTTGTGTCCAACACGCCGGTGGTTGTGGTGATGATCCCCGTGTTCACCCAATTGGCACGTACCTTGGGAACTTCGGCGTCCAAGCTTCTGATTCCACTCAGTTATGCCGCCATCTTGGGCGGTACTCTGACGCTGATCGGCACCTCGACAAACCTCTTGGTAGATGGGGTTGCACGGGAACAGGGGCTGACACCGTTCAGCATCTTTGAGGTCACCCCGCTTGGCATCATCCTTGTCGCTTGGGGCATGTTCTATCTCTATGTGTTTGGCCGCCGCCTTTTGCCGGAACGCGCCAGTATGGCGGACATGCTCTCCAACCGCAGCCAAATGAAATTCTTCACTGAAGCGGTGATTCCGCCGGAAAGCAACCTCGTGGGGCGCGAAGTCACCGGGGTGCAGCTTTTTAAAAGAGACGGTGTGCGCTTGATTGACGTGATCCGTGGCGACACCTCGCTGCGCCGCAACCTCAAAGACGTAACGCTTCAGGTGGGCGACCGCGTGGTGCTGCGCACCAAAATGACCGAGCTTCTGAGTTTGCAGCGCAACAAATCACTCAAACGTCTGGATCAGGTGGGGGCGGTGGAAACCACCACGGTGGAGGCGCTGATCACGCCGGGGTGTCGTATGGTCGGACGCCGCCTTGGCTCGCTGCGCCTGCGCCGTCGCTATGGTGTCTATCCGTTGGCTGTGCACCGTCGCAATCAGAACATCGGCCAGCAACTTGATCAGCTGGTGGTGCGCGTAGGGGACACGCTGCTGTTGGAAGGGGCACCGGAAGACATTCAACGCTTGTCTTCGGATATGGATATGGTGGATGTCTCGCACCCGTCAGAGAGGGAATACCGCCGCGGCCATGCTCCAATTGCGCTTGGTGCGATGGCAGGGGTTGTGGTGCTGGCCGGACTGGGGCTTGCGCCCATTCTGCTCTTGTCCCTTCTGGCGGTGGCCGTTGTGTTGCTGACGCGCTGTATCGATGCCGATGAGGCCTTTTCGTTTGTGGATGGGCGCCTGCTGTCGCTGATCTTTGCCATGCTGGCCATTGGTGCCGCGCTGTCGCATTCCGGGGCGGTGTCACTGATTGTGAACGGCCTTGCCCCAGCTTTGCAGAATCTGCCGCCCTTCCTGCTGGTGTGGGCAATCTACCTGCTGACCTCCGTGTTAACGGAACTTGTGTCAAACAATGCCGTGGCCGTAGTTGTGACCCCAATTGCCGTAGGTCTGGCTCAGGCTATTGGCGTGGATCCCCGCCCATTGGTGATTGCGGTGATGGTGGCGGCCTCCGCCAGTTTCGCCACCCCGATTGGGTATCAGACCAACATGCTGGTGTTTGGCCCCGGCGGCTATAAGTTCACCGATTTTATGCGTGTGGGCATTCCGCTCAACCTGTCGATTGGTTTGCTGGCCTCGGTGCTCATTCCGCTGATGTGGCCACTGTAACGGCGAGGGTGGGGCTCCCGCGTCGGTTTGTGGCCTAGCGGCCCCATCACCGCCTTGGGCCCGGCTCCGCTGCGCGGAGAGAAAGCTGACGGCGGTGCTGTGACTGAGTTTGACCTGTCGCTGCAACGTGCATGAAAGTGTTGCGTGCCGTGCGTTCGCTTCACCTATCGGGGGGCGTGTAAAGCGTATCTCTTTACCGACGTAATACCGCTGCAATACCGACGCAAAACCGCAGTCGTTTTTTAAGATCGCGGCGCTGTTAACCTTTGAGTCGCCCCCACCGAGAAAAACCGCACAAAAAACGCGCCCCTTAAGGCGCGTTTTACTGCTGGCGAACACAGGATGTCGCTTACTTTTTCTTGCGCGGTGGCATGAGGTCCGTGATCGTGCCTTCAAACATTTCTGCGGCAAAATTCACTGTCTCACTCAGCGTTGGGTGCGGGTGGATGGTATGACCCAGATCCACCGCATCCGCGCCCATTTCAATGGCCAGCGCGACTTCGGCAATCAGGTCACCCGCGTTGGGGCCGACGATGCCAGCACCAATCACGCGCTCAGATTCTTCGTCGAAAATCAACTTGGTAAGCCCTTCAGAACGGCCCAGGCTGAGCGAGCGACCGGAAGCCGCCCAAGGGAATACGCCTTTGCCAACCTTCATGCCTTCGGCCTTGGCTTGTGTCTCTGTGACACCCACCCAAGCGACCTCTGGATCGGTGTAGGCCACCGAGGGAATCACCCGCGCATCAAAATGGCGCTTATGGCCCGCGGCCACCTCTGCGGCCACCTTGCCCTCATGCACCGCTTTATGGGCCAGCATGGGTTGCCCAACCACATCGCCAATGGCAAAAATATGAGGTACACCAGTGCGTTGCTGGCTGTCCACCGCAATGAAACCGCGCTCATCCACAGCCACACCGGCCGCCGCTGCGTTGATTTTTGCACCATTCGGGCGACGGCCCACCGCAACAAGAACTTTGTCAAAGGTATCAACCACTTCACCCTTGGGGCCTTCCATGGTGACCTTAAGACCAGCGTCCGTTGCATTAACCGCAGTGACTTTGGTTTTGGTTAGGATCGCCTCATAACGCCCCTCAATCCGCTTGTGCAGCGGTTTGACCACGTCTTTGTCAGCCCCGGGAATGATCTGATCCATGAACTCGACAATTGTCACTTTGGAACCAAGCGCATCATACACCGTGGCCATTTCCAGGCCGATGATGCCGCCACCCAGCACCAGAAGGCGCTCTGGCACGTCTTCCAGCTCCAGCGCGCCGGTGCTGTCGATCACGCGGGGATCGTCATGCGGTATGAAGGGCAGGGTGACAGGCTCAGAGCCTGCGGCGATCACACATTGGTCAAAGCTGACGGTGGATTTTGCGCCGTCGTTGTCCACTTCGATCATATTGGGGCCGGTGAAGGTGCCAAAGCCGTTTACAACCTGCACCTTGCGCGCCTTGGCCAATCCGGAAAGGCCGCCAGTCAATTGATTGACAACGCTTTCTTTCCAGCCGCGCAGCTTGTTGAGATCGACCTCAGGCTTGGCAAAGCTGATGCCGTGATCGCCCATTTCCTCTGCTTCGGTGATCACTTTCGCCGAGTGCAGGAGCGCCTTGGACGGGATACAGCCCACGTTGAGGCAGACACCACCAAGGGAGCTGTCTTTCTCAATCAGCACAACTTTCTTGCCCAGATCCGCCGCGCGGAAGGCTGCTGTGTAACCGCCCGGGCCAGAGCCCAAAACAACCACTTCGGCATGCACATCACCGGCACCTGTCGCAGTGCCAGTCGCGGCCACGGTTTGTGGTGCGGCAGGCGCCGCCGGAGCCGCCGCCTTGGGCGCCTCTTCTGCACCCTCGGCGCCCAGAACAATGATAAGGCTGCCCTCAGAGACATTGTCGCCTTCGGCCACTTTGATTTCTTTCACCACGCCTGAGGCAGGGGAAGGCACTTCCATGGTGGCCTTGTCGCTTTCCAGCTCGATCAGTGGATCCTCTGCGGCGACAGTGTCGCCAACAGAGACCAGAACGGAAACCACGGGAACTTCAGAAAAGTCACCAATATCAGGTACTTTGACGTCCATCTCTGCTCTCCTTACCACATCAATTTACGCATATCGCCCAGCAGGGTCTTCAGCGTCACGGTGAAACGTGCGGCTAGAGCCCCATCAATGGCGCGGTGGTCATAGGACAGCGACAGCGGCTGCATCAGGCGTGGCACAAACTCTTCGCCATTCCAGACCGGTGCCATCTTGGAGCGGGTCAGGCCAAGGATCGCCACTTCTGGTGCGTTCACAATTGGGGTGAACGACGTGCCGCCAATGCCGCCGAGGCTGGAGATGGTGAAGGTTGCGCCCTGCATATCCGGGCCTTTCAGTTCGCCAGCGCGTGCTTTTCCGGACAAATCCATGAGATCTTTGGATATTTCCACAATGCCTTTGCGATCTGCATCTTTGATCACTGGCACCACAAGGCCGTTTGGCGTGTCGGCTGCAAAGCCGATGTTGTAGTAGTCTTTTTTGATCAGCTTGTCGCCATCGGGGTGGATCGACGAGTTCACTTCCCAGTGCTGCTTCAATGCCGACACGGATGCTTTGATTACAAAGGACAGCAAGGTCACGCGATAGCCGTCTTCTTTGGCCATCGTGTCCATTTCCTTGCGATACTTATCCAGCTCGGTGATGTCCGCTTCGTCATTGTGGGTGACGTGGGGAATGTTGAGCCAGCTGCGGTGCAGGGCAGGGCCGGATATCTTTTTGATCCGCGACATCTCCACATCTTCGACCGGGCCAAATTTGGAGAAGTCCACTGCCGGGATGGGGGGAATGCCCATGCCGCCCTGCGCTGCGCCAGCAGGCGCTGCGGATGCTGTGGTGGATTTCAGGAAGGCCGTGACGTCTTCGCGCAGGATACGTCCTTTGCGGCCTGTGCCGTTGACCTTGGCCAGATCCACATCCAGCTGACGCGCAAAAGCGCGCACAGACGGGGAGGCATGTGCCTTGCCAAATCCAGCGTCTGTAACAGCTGCCGGGGCAGGAGCAGGAGTCGCGGGTGCGGGCGCTGCAGTTGGTGCCACCGCCGGAGCTGCCTCAGCTTTTGGTGCTTGTGCCGCCTCTTCTGCTTGCAACAGAAGAACCAGAGAACCCTCAGAGACAGTGTCGCCCTCAGCCACTTTGATTTCTAGCACCTTGCCCGCAGCAGGAGAGGGCACCTCCATTGTGGCTTTGTCGCTTTCAACTTCGATCAAAGGGTCTTCGAGGGCAACCACATCGCCGGGGCTGACCAGAACAGAGACAACCGGCACATCTGAGAAATCGCCGATGTCGGGAACTTTTACTTCAACAGTCATTTGATTTTCCTCCTGAAATCCCGATCACACCAGGCGCGGGTTCGGCTTGGCGCCGTCGATGTCGTATTTGCTCAAGGCTGCCTCAAGATCTTTCTTGGTCACAGCGCCCTCACGGTAGAGATCCACCATCGCGGCTGCGGCGATGTGGTTGGCGTCCACCTCAAAGAAGCGACGCAGGTTCACACGGCTGTCAGAGCGTCCAAAGCCGTCTGTCCCCAGAACCGTGTAACGGCCCGGCACACAGGTGCGGATCTGCTCTGCATAGTTCTTCATATAGTCGGTCGCGGCGATCACCGGGCCTTTTGCCTTGGCAAGCTGCTCCGCAACAAAGGACACTTTTGGCTCTGCCAGTGGGTTCAGACGGTTGTGGCGGGCCACATCCTGACAATCCCGCGCTAGCTCGTTGAAGCTCGTCGCAGACCAGATTTCAGCGGTCACACCAAAGTCTTCCTTGAGCATGTCTGCGGCCTTCATGACCTGCACAAGAATGGTGCCAGAGCCCATCAGCGTTACATGCTTCTTGGTCGGTTTCTTGACCTCTTGGAAACGATAGAGACCTTTGATGATCTCGTCTTCCACACCCATTGGCATATC
Organism: Shimia sp. R11_0; assembly: GCF_017744035.1. Lineage (NCBI taxonomy): Bacteria > Pseudomonadati > Pseudomonadota > Alphaproteobacteria > Rhodobacterales > Roseobacteraceae > Shimia > Shimia sp. R11_0. The sequence continues at coordinate 32,355 of NZ_JAGHQY010000009.1, forward strand.
CGGGTGGACGTAGTTTTCGTTCATCAGTGTGAGATAGAAGAACACGTCTTCCTGATCTTCATACATGCGTTTCAGGCCATGCTGCACGATCACCGCAACCTCGTATTGGAAGGTTGGATCATAGCTGACGCAGTTCGGGATGGTGCCTGCGAGGATATGGCTGTGGCCGTCCTCATGTTGCAGACCTTCACCATTGAGCGTGGTCCGCCCTGCGGTGCCACCCAGCATAAAGCCGCGCGCCCGGCTGTCGCCGGCCGCCCAGGCCAGATCGCCGATCCGCTGGAAGCCAAACATGGAGTAGTAGATGAAGAAAGGGATCATCGGCACGCCATGGTTGGAATAAGACGTTGCCGCCGCAATCCAATCGGCCATGGCACCGGCCTCATTGATGCCTTCTTGCAGAACCTGACCAGAGATCGCTTCTTTGTAATACATCATCTGGTCGGCGTCTTCGGGCGTGTAGTTCTGCCCTTCAGGGTTATAAATCCCAACAGAACGGAACAGGCCTTCCATACCGAAGGTGCGGCTTTCGTCCGGTACGATTGGTACCACGTTTTTACCGATCTGCTTGTCCCGCAAGAGTGTGGTCAGGATACGCACAAAGGCCATGGTGGTGGAAATTTCACGTTCACCGGTACCTTTGAGCTGCGCGGCAAAATTATCAAGGGCCGGGATCTCCATCTTGGCGGATTTGGTTTCCCGTTTCGGGAACTCGCCGCCAAGTGCTTTACGACGATCTGCAAGATAGGCCTTTTGCGCGTTGTTGAGTTTCACAAACGGCGCTTTGGGCAGATCTTCGTCGCTCACAGGGATCTCAAACCGATCCCGGAAAGCCCGCAGTTGATCTTCCGCCATTTTTTTCTGTTGGTGGGTGGTGTTCTGGCCCTCGCCAGCACTGCCCATACCATAGCCTTTGACCGTTTTGATCAGTAGGCAGGTTGGCATGCCCTTGGTGTCTGTGGCGCGTTTGAATGCGGTGTAGACCTTCTGTGGGTCATGGCCGCCACGGCGCAGGGCGAAGATCTGTTCATCTGTCCAGTCTTTGACCAGTTCGGCGGTTTCAGGGTATTTGCCAAAGAAATGCTCGCGAATGTAGGCGCCATCTTTGGATTTGAAGGTCTGATAGTCACCGTCAACGGTTTCATCCATCAGCTGACGCAGCTTGCCGGAGGTGTCTTTCTCCAGCAACTCATCCCAGCCTTTGCCCCAAAGCAGCTTGATGACGTTCCAGCCGGCACCGCGAAAGTCGCCTTCGAGTTCCTGCACGATTTTGTGGTTGCCGCGTACCGGGCCATCCAGACGCTGCAGGTTGCAGTTCACCACAAAGATCAGGTTGTCGAGACCTTCGCGCACGGCAAGGTCAATCGCGCCACGGCTCTCTGGCTCGTCCATTTCGCCATCGCCGAGGAAGCACCAGACCTTGCGATCTGCCATGTCGATGAGGCCGCGGTTGTGCATGTATTTCATGAACCGGGCCTGATAGATCGCCATAAGAGGGCCTAGGCCCATGGAAACGGTTGGGAACTGCCAATAATCAGGCATCAACCAAGGGTGCGGGTAAGAGGAAAGGCCTTTGCCGTTCACTTCGGAGCGGAAGTTTTCCAGTTGTTCTTCGGTCAGGCGACCTTCCATAAAGGAGCGCGCGTAAATGCCCGGGATCACATGCCCTTGGAAGAACACGAGGTCACCACCATGGATGGCAGACTTGCTGCGCCAGAAATGGTTTAGCCCTATATCATACATCACGGCGGAAGAGGCGAAGGAGGCGATGTGGCCGCCATATTCGCTGCTCTCTTTATTGCGGCGCACCACTGTTGCCATCGCATTCCAACGGTTGATGGTGCGAATACGCCATTCCATATCCAAATCGCCAGGAAAGTCTTCCTGATCATCGGTTGGAATGGTGTTTTGGTAGGGGGTCGTCGCCGAGAAGGGGAGCGTCGCACCGGCCGCTCTGGCCTGTTGGACTGCTTTATCAAGCAAGTAGTGCGCTCTGTCCGGTCCGTCCCGTGCGATCACGTCCTCAATGGCGTCTTGCCACTCTTGGGATTCTACCGGGTCGATGTCTGGAAATTCATTCGCCATGCGGCGTCTCCTCCACTGAAATCCGCGTTTACCCCTTTATAGTTTAATATTAAACAAAAAGGCTAGGGCGTGAATTGCATGGGTCCCATGCGTCGGGTGCAGGGCTGGCGAGGAGGGCAATTTAGCTCAAGTGAGTGTGCAACTGGTCAAAAAAATAGGGGGCCGAGGGCCCCCTTTGAGAGTGTTCTATGCCTGTCGAAGATTAGCTGTCTTCTTGTGGCAGTAACAAATTTAGTACAATGGCGCAGAGCGCAGTTGGTGCCACCGCAGATGTCATAAGCGTTTTCACCACACCTGGCAGGTATTGCACGGCTGTTGGAACAAGATTGAGCCCGAGGCCAACTGCCAGAGAAACGGCAATAATTACCATGTTGCGGCGGTTCATCTCGACTTCGGTCAGGACATTCAAGCCTGCTGAGGCCACCATGCCAAACATCACGATGACCCCACCACCCAGAACAGGAAGTGGCATGGAGGCGATGACAGCACCGATTTTTGGCATCAAGCCACATAGGATCAGCACAAGCCCTCCAATCGTCACCACATGGCGGCTCATAACGCCGGTCATACCAACAATCCCAACGTTTTGAGAGAAGGAGGTGTTGGGCAAACCGCCAAAAACACCAGCGACAGCAGTGCCAAGGCCATCGGCATAGGTTGCCCCCTGAATTTCCGCGTCGGTTGCATCACGCCCTGCACCCGCTTTGGCTGTGGCGGAAGCATCGCCGACGGTTTCAATTGCTGAGACAACAGACACCAGCGTCACAGCAATGACGGCGCCAAAGCTGAATTCAAACCCGTATGGTAGGGGGGTGATGCCGGTAATCCATGAGGCTTTGCTGACGGCTGCAAAGCTCACCATCCCGAGTCCAAAGGCAAGCGCGTAGCCGGCTAACAGACCCACAAGAATGGCGGCGCTGGAGAGGGCCCCCTTTGTGTAGAATTTCAGCACTAAAGCCACCACAACCACAGTCAGAGCCACAGACCAGTGTTTCAGGGAGCCAAAGCTCTCAGCTTCCATCTGGAAAGACGCTGCGCCGCCTGCAGCATATTTTATTGCGACTGGGATCAGATAGAGACCAATGGCCAAAATTACGAGGCCGGTCACCAGTGGTGGAAAAAGCCACCGCAATTTTCCGATGACAGATCCCAAAGCAAAATGGACAATGCCGCCGATGATGCATGCGGTCAGTGCAACGCTCAGCCCCTGTGTCGCTGCGACGCCAGCCAACACGCCCACAAAGGCAAAGCTTGTCCCCTGCATAATCGGCAGGCGCGCACCGATGGGGCCGATGCCTACGGTTTGGAAAAGAGTCGCAATGCCTGCGAAAAGCATTGCCATCTGGATCAAGTAGATTTGCTCAGGTCCGCCAAAGGCCAGTCCTGCGGCACCTGCGACGATGATTGATGGCGTCACATTGGAGGCAAACATTGCCAAGACATGCTGAAACCCGAGAGGGATCGCTTGCCCCAATGGGGGAGTGATGTTCGGGTCTGAATAGGTCCCTTTGATTGGTGTCGTTGTAGCTGTATCAGCCATTTTCCTTCTCCTGTCGGTCGTTGCGCCCTGCTGTTTCTTTGAACAGCTTTAAGGCTTTTGATCAGGGGCCCCCTGATCTTTGCGTTTGATCCGACACGATTTCATAGGGTGTGTCGAACCAAAATTCTTCGAGGTTCGCGCCATCTCCAATGCGATCTACAACGGCAAAGAGGCCGGGCGCAGAGAGCGGCGTCAAAACGCCATGCCATGTGTTTTTGTGAAAGTTGATGCCCTGTCCTGGTACGGTAAGGAATGCTTGTGGTACTCCGGGTTGTCCGCCCAAATCTTCAGCAACAATGACCAGAAATGCATGTTCACTCATCGGTATAAAAGCTTGCGATCCCTCCGGGTGCCGTTCAACCATGTCGAGTGTGTAAGGGAGGTTGCGCGGGGTGGCGCTAAAGAGAGAAATGCCAGCGCGCCCTTTGGGACCAAAGTCCAACGTGGCCAGATCATGGTGCCGCCCGCACATGCCCTGGTTAATGATTTTATCCGCTGTGCCTTTCAGCGAGATAACGTCGCCAAAAGGTGCGAACAGCTCTTTGGTCAGATTGCGAACCTGAATTTGCGTCATGGCAGAACGTCCAGCAGACGGAACTCCGCGATGCGCTCTACCTGACGGCACGCCTCTGCAAACTCCACATCGCTGTCATTTGCGATACGTGTTTCAAAAGCCGCCATGATGGAAGCCTTGGTGTGATCCCGTACAGCGATGATGAATGGGAAACCATGTTTTGCGACATAATTGGAGTTGAGAGCGGTGAATTTTTCGCGTTCTGCGTCCGTCAGCATGTCCAAGCCTGCGCTCGCCTGTTCTGACGTGCTTTCGGTGGTTAAGCGCCCCGCAGCGGCCAGTTTTCCAGCCAAATCGGGGTGGGCCAGCAAAACGCCTAAGCGTTCTTCTTCACTGGCTGAGCGGAACATGCGGCAAAGCGCATTGTGAACACCTGCGGCACAATCATGGGCGGGGCCGAGTTCCAACTCAAACGCCCGCTCTGCAATCCATGGAGAGTGTTCGAAGATACAGCCAAAACGCTCGATAAACCGGGCTTTGTCCATTTGGCTTGGGCGCTCCATACGGGCAGCGGGGTGCGTTGTTTGCCAATGTTTGGCAATCTCCAGCCGTCGTGGCGTCCAGACGCCGTCAAAGCCTTGAATGTAGGAAATGAACTGTTTCAAAGCCGCGAGTTTTCCCGGGCGCCCCACAAGACGGCAATGCAACCCAATGGACATCATCTTGGGCGCGCCGTCTTCGCCTTCGGCATAGAGCACGTCAAAGGCATCCTTGAGGTAGGTGTAGAAATCCTGCCCGGTGACCCAGCCGGGGGCGGTGGCAAAGCGCATATCATTGGCTTCAAGCGTGTAGGGGATAATCAGTTGATCCCGATCCTCAACTTCCAGCCAATAAGGCAGATCGTCATCATAGGTGTCGGAAATATAGTCAAAGCCACCTTCTTCTGCGACCAGACGCACGGTGTTTTCAGAGCATCTGCCCGTATACCAACCTCTTGGGCGTTCACCGACCACTTCGGTATGTAATCGCACAGCTTCTGCGATGGCGGCGCGTTCTTCGGCTTCGGGCATATCTTTGTGTTCGACCCATTTGAGGCCGTGGCTGGCGATTTCCCAATCCGCGGCTTTCATGGCCGCGACTTGTTCGGGATTGCGGGCCAAGGCCTGTGCCACGCCATAGATCGTGACGGGAATATTGGCGCCAGTGAACAGTCGATGCAAGCGCCAGAAGCCCGCACGCGCGCCATATTCATAGATGGATTCCATATTCCAGTGGCGTTGTCCGGGCCATTGTGCCGCGCCGGGAATGTCGGACAGAAACGCTTCTGAGGCGGCGTCACCGTGCAGCACACAGTTTTCTGCACCTTCCTCATAGTTGAGCACAAATTGAACGGCGATTTTCGCACCATTTGGCCAGGCGGCATGCGGTGCATTGGGGCCGTAGCCCCGCATGTTGCGGACGTAACGTGTCACGTGAGTGGCTCCCTCGGAATTCTGTCATTATGTTCTATCTAAAGAAAATACGTAGGACTTTCTTTTTATTCATGAAAGAGTTGTTGGGACTGTGGCGCTGCTCAAACGGTATGCAGGCGCGTTAGAAAAAGACAAAATATGGAAGGACGCAACATGGCCGGATATTTGACAACCCATGTCTTGGACACCGCGCGAGGATTGCCCGCAGAGGGCATTCGTATTGAGCTTTATCGACTCACGGAAAACGCCCGCGACAAAATTGCCGAGACGGTCACCAACGACGATGGCCGAACTGATGCGCCGATTTTGCCCAAAGACGATTTTAAAACAGGATCTTATGAGTTGGTCTTCTATTGCGGTGACTATCTGCGCTCGACAGGGCAAGCAGGAGCTGCGCCTCTGTTTCTGGATGAGGTCCCCATCCGGTTCGGAATGGCGGATGCCGAGGCGCATTACCATGTACCGCTCTTGCTGTCGCCTTACGGGTACTCAACCTATCGCGGGAGCTAGGCTTCGTTAGGCAGGTTGGCTGGCAAGCAGGGCTGCTTGAACACGTGGGGCCATGAAGTCGATCAGGAGCCTTGTTTTCGGGTCCTGATGGCGTCGATGGGTATAGAGCAGCGCCATCTGGATGGGGATGGGTGGCGTTTCTTGAAGCACTGGCACCAAGGCGCCGGAAGAGAGGTGTTCGGCAATTTCAAAGGCCGGTTTGAGCGTGATCCCATATCCATCCAGCGCCCAATTTGTCAGCACATCGCCATCATCTGACTCAAATGGACCTTTGACGGCAAATCTTTGAAGACCGTCTTTGGTCTGAAGCGGCCATTGGAACTCTGGTGCGCCGGGGTAGCGCAGATTGAGACAGTCATGCGTACCATTGGTGAGCTCATCGGCAGAAACGGGCAGGCCGCGTTGCTTTATGTAGCCCGGGGAGGCGCACAGCAGGCGCGGACAGTCAGCAATCTTCTTGATGCGCAAAGTGCTGTCTTCTGGCACGCCAAGGAAAAACGCGACATCCAGACCTTCGGCCGTCAGATCCAGTTTGCGATCTGAGAGACGCAGTCGAAGGTCTATCAGAGGGAATTCTTTTTTAAATTCAGGTATAAGCGGCGCAATCAGTCGTCGCCCCACACCCAGCGGAGCTGCGATATGCAAAAGGCCTCGTGGGCTTTGTGTGATGGAGTTGACGGCGGCTTCCGCTTCATCAATCGCTTCCAAGATCTTGCAGGCTCCCTCGTAAAAGGTATTGCCCTGTTCTGTGGGGTTGAGCTGCCGCGTTGTGCGATGAAACAGTCGAACACTCAGATAATCCTCAAGCTGTGAAATACGTGAGGAGGCAACCGCGGCAGAAATGCGTTGATCGCGGGCGGCCGCAGACATGCTGCCCAGTTCGTAAACGCGCACAAATGTGCGGATATTGTCGATGTAGGACATGGTTTTGTCTTTAGCTATCTTCAGGATATTCTTGAAGCTGTTCGGAGTTTTTCACGATAGAGAAGAAAACCGAGGGACGCTAGCGTGCGACAGCAACTAAAATGAGAGATAGCTATGAATGAATTTGCAATCATGTGGGATTGGATGGCCTTTGCGGTGCGTTGGCTGCATGTGATTACGGCAATCGCATGGATTGGGTCTTCATTCTATTTCATTGCCTTGGATCTCGGTCTGCGCAAAGCCCCGAACCTGCCAGTTGGGGCGCATGGCGAGGAGTGGCAGGTGCATGGAGGTGGGTTCTACCACATCCGCAAATTTCTTGTGGCACCTGAAGCGATGCCTGAGCATCTGACGTGGTTCAAATGGGAAAGCTACTCGACGTGGCTCAGCGGAGCTGCGCTGTTGATGGTCGTCTATTGGGCAGGCGGAGAGCTTTATCTGATTGATCAGAACAAGGCGGAGTTGGCGCTTTGGCAAGGGATCCTCATTTCGGCGCTTTCCCTCAGCATTGGCTGGCTTGTCTATGATTTCCTTTGCAAATCTCCACTAGGCGAGTACCCGACCATCTTGATGGTTTTGCTGTTTGGGCTGCTGGTAGCAATGGGCTGGGGCTACAATCAAATTTTCACCGGTCGCGCCATGATGCTGCACCTTGGCGCATTCACCGCAACCATTATGACCGCAAATGTGTTTTTCATTATTATGCCGAACCAGCGCATTGTGGTGAAAGACTTGCAGGAAGGGCGCACACCTGATCCCAAGTATGGCAAGATCGCGAAGTTGCGTTCCACCCATAACAACTATCTGACCCTGCCTGTGGTTTTCCTAATGTTGTCAAACCACTATCCTTTGGCTTTTGCCACCGAATACAATTGGCTCATTGCGGCGCTGGTGTTTCTGATGGGCGTCACCATCAGGCATTTTTTCAACACGATGCATGCACATAACAAACCTCCGTATTGGACATGGTTGGTGACGGCTATCCTGTTTATCCTCATTATGTGGCTGTCGACTGCGCCGCTGTCCCAAAGTGATCCTGAGGCCGAAGAGGCGCGCGCCATGACCGCCTCTGAGCAGATGTTTGCAGAGGCGGAAGGGTTTGAAAATGTGACAGATATTGTCCTGGGCAGGTGCTCCATGTGCCATGCGCGCGAGCCTGGCTATGACGGGATCCATCGTGCACCGAAGAATGTTCTGCTTGAAACCCCAACCGAGATCGCCGCTGCGGCTCGCGCGATTTATTTGCACTCTGGCGTGAGCGAGGCGATGCCCCCTGCAAATGTCAGTTGGATGGAGCCAGAAGAACGGCGTGCCATCGTGGCTTGGTTCAAGGACGCGAGCAGCTGATTGGGCTGCCTTGCCATTTCTACAGAAGGTTGCTCTTGTGCCTTTGAGAAAATCAAGGGAATGCAGAATGCTGAAGATGGTTGTTTTTGATCTGGATGGCACATTGGTGGACAGTGCCGCAGACATACAGGTCTCCGTCAATCAGATGCTTAAGGAAGAGGCTTTGCCACCTCTGGATCTTACTACGATAATTTCTTTTGTTGGTAATGGTTTACCTACGCTTGTTGAGCGTGTGATTGCACATTGTGGCCTTGAAGTGAGTGATCTTCAGAGGTTAACACTGCGTGTTTTTGAGATTTACAGCACTTCTGATTACACGCACACGACGGTCTATGATGGCGTCGTTGCAACCTTGCAGGATTTGAAAAACCGCGGGATTGCACTCGCCGTTTGTACCAACAAACCAGAGGTTCCAGCGCGCCACGTGCTTCAAACGACTGGATTGGAAAGATTTTTTGATATCGTGGTCGGGGGCGATACGCTTCCCGTAAGAAAACCCGATCCATTGCCTCTCACAACTGCAGTGGGGGAAATTTCCATGGCGGATGTTCTTTATGTTGGGGATAGTGAAGTTGACGCGCAAACCGCAGTCGGTGCAGGTGCGAAGTTTGCTTTGTTTACGGAAGGTTACAGAAAGTCCGCTGTATCAGAGATTCCACATGATTTTGCGTTTTCGAACTGGCGCGATTTTTGCAAAGTGGCAGGCAGTTCGCTTTGTTAATTTGTCTGTTTGCGAGGCAATTGATGCGTTTTGGAACTGTTACTTGCCCTGCTCAAACTATGCTTCTAGGCTGATTTTGAAGGAATAATTTTGAGGGGGAACTCAAAGTGAAGTCACTTTTGGGCAAGATCTTGGCGGCTGCTGCATTGTTTGTTGGCACAACAGCTTCTGCGGAGATCATTAATCTGACACCAGCCGATCCACAGCCGACCGGGCTTAAACAAGGGCTGTCCGTGGTCTATGCGGTCAATGATCGGAAGGTGCGTACTCTGGGGCCAGCAAAGCGCCGCATTGAGCGCTTTGGCGAGCCCGGTAAGCCTTTGGCTGGGTTGAATTATCCGGATAAAGGGAAAGATGCGGAAGTTCTGACTTCAGGGCGATCCTCATTAGTGTCTGCTATGGTGAATGGCTACATCAAATTTCCGGCTGCGGGCACCTATGGGGTTGAGTTCTATACAAATGACGGTGCTCAGATCTGGATCAGCGGACAAACCGTTGGAAAACTGGATAAAGTTACCGCTTGTGCAAGCGCAGGTCGACCTCAGGTAAACGTGCCGAAAGCGGGCTGGTATGACATTCAGGTGTTGTATTTCCAGAAGGAAGGTACGGCCTGTTTCGAAAGCGAATGGACACCACCGGGTGGTACGCGTCAGCTGATCCCGGACAGTGCATTCGGGTATAAATGAAAAGGGGGGCAATGGCCCCCTTTTTTACGCGCTGTTTATCGTCTGTATCGCGTCAGTATTGCATCGGTATCACGTTTGTTTTTGTCGGTGAAAAAACCGACAAAACTAACGGCAGATACCCTCGATCTTCACGCCATCCCACGGCAGGGTGACGGCATGAACCTGAGGCAAGTCGTCCACTGGGAAATGGTCGTCGAGCAAGTTGCGCAGGCGGTCTGTGCGGGGCGCTTTAGGATCAAGCAACGCGCAGCAGAGGTATTCTTCGACAACAGCTGCCTGCTGTTCATAGCCGTAGTCCAGAAACGTTTCGGCGGATGACTCCTCGAATTGATAAGGGTCGACGCCGCGCTTGTGTTCCTGAGCTGCCCGCCATGGAGTATATCCTGTGACGTCTCGGTGTTGCCATTGCCAGACGTGTGTCATCTCATGGGCAAAGAACAATGCGGCGCTCATATGAAGCTTTTCCGGATACTCTGGCAGATAGTCGGGCAGGGACCAGCCTTCTGAGGTGAAGAGTTTGTTGAAAAGCACAACTCCTGCGGCAGAGGCCGTGATGGTTTCTTCTTTGGGCTCCGGGTTGATCCGCTCTCGACAGGCGAGGCGGGGACGTTTCTGATAGGTGAAAGTGGCGACGCCAAGCGGCGCGTTTCGACTGATGCGGATCGGAGACGTATTCAGCGACTCGCCTTGGACGTCGGCGATGAAGGCTTTCTCGCCTTCCGTGAGACTGCGGCCGCAGGAGATCAGAGCGAGTGAGAGAACAAAGGGCCAGATGCGCATGTCACGACGTTAGCAGCCCCTTTTTTGTGAACAAGGTGAGAAATCACACCAGCCCGTCAATTGTACGTCCAAGACGGAATGGCGCGGCAAAGGCCACGAGGCAAACAGCAATACACTGTAAAATGAGAAGGGCACGGCCCGATTGAAGGACGTCCCATGCTCTACGCAGGCTCTCGATCTCAGCGATGAGTGCGTCATAGGTCAAGGCCAGAACCCGATAGTCTGCCGCAATTTCCGGACGGGTGGGTTCCAGATGTTCCAGCGCCATCACTGTTGGCACGTCGCGTGTGTCGAATGCGATAAACTCTGCGGCCTCCAGCTCGGCAGCCGCCTTTTCCATCGCAGCACGTTCACGCGCCCGACCAAAGAGCAGTGTGAACCCCTCAAGAGGCGCCGTGCGCTCGGTAACAGAGACAAAAAGCGGCAAGGCGGTGTTGCCTGCGGAGCTGGCGGAAAGATACTCCACCTTGTCGCAGAGCTTGATCAAATCCGCGTCTTTGGATCCCACGCAGTAGCGCAGGCGGAAGCGGGCGGCATCAGCATCAAAGGCGCGGCTGGCGGTATAGGCCACGGTCACCTGACGATTGAGGGCGGTGCTATCATCCTGATAGATCCCGACAGCAATGGCGACAACCGCGCCAAGCCCCCCGAGGGCCACCCAAATGACATCGGCGACCTCCCATGCCTTTGAGCGATGGGCAAACTTGAACAGCAGCAGCGCACCGATGCAGCCAATAGCAAAGCACAGCAGGATCAGAGGCAGTTGATAGAGGTTGATGAAGTCGACCATGGCATGAACCTAGCATCTAAGGGGTGTAACAGGGATCACAGGTGGGTCAGCGTTGGGTCCTGGGGCAGCCTTCGCGCTTCGCGTCTTTCCTTGCGGCTTTGGCTTCCGTATAGATTGACCTAATTGCAGGCTTAAGTCGCTTTCGGGCGCGGGTATTTGAATTGAGGTTGGATATGATAAAGTTATTGTCGATCACCAATTGTCAGGGGCCAGCGCTGTTCTGGCGTTTTCTTAAGCCTGGGGCAGCTGATTTTGATGCGCGGTTTCATTTTTTGCGCCCAATTCAGGTGCATTTGCTGACCGCTCAAGATGCCGAGAATGCGGCCAAGGTCATTGATGAGGCAGATGTCATTGTGGCGCAGCCCATCGTGCGCTCACCCGTAGATGCGGTCAAGTACGACAATCTTAAAGCGCTCTGTGCCACGCAGGGAAAACAGCTTTTTACCATCCCTGCATTGCATTTCTCCGGGCAGTTCGCGTTGGAGCGCACATGTGTCTGGGACAATGCCTACCCATTTGGGCGGACCGAAGATGAAGCTCTGGTGCGGCTGTTTGCGGCAGGGGCTTCAGTGGAAGAGGCCGCGCGGTTCTATCATGAAGAGCCTCTTATGAGCCGTGCAGAGCTGTTGGCGCAGATGGACCGTGCGGTGAATGAGTTTCGCACGCGCGAAGAGCGCTTTGACTATGATATCGCCATGTCTGGATTTTACAGCGACAACTGGCGCAAGGCGCGGCTGCATCATGTGAAAGCGCATCCGACGGCCTATGTTTATCGTGATCTATCGGTCAAAGTGGCCGAAATGCTTGGATTGAATGATTTTGATCTGGCCCGTGCAGAGGGGGCTGTGGGCAACAATCAATTTGAACTGCCACTGAAGCGTTGGGTGATGGACGCCCTCGATATGGAGTTTGAGCAGCGCGATGATGTGGCGCTGTTTCACAATGAGGCCATTCCATTCACGCAGCTGATCGAGACGCTCTGGCAGTATTATGAAACGCAGGGACGCGAGGCTGTGGAGCAGTCTCTGCCACAGGGAATTCTCAACATCTGACAGGGCTGCGCCTTATCGTGGTGTGGTCACCAGCCGTTCCCCCGCCATGCACTCGCCGAAGTGATAGTCATAAAATTGCTGATCCTGCGCCGCGCCAGCTTCTGAGCCGATGGCGGCGCCGATCATGCCAAAGGCCTCGGCCTGTTTGCGATCGCGTGTCCCGATGTAGCCAAGCCCCTCGCCAAGGTTGGTGCCGGTACGGCTGCCTTGCTCTGTGCCGCGCATGCCGCTGGCGGCGCGGGCGTATTGATCACAGAAGATCTCGGTGCGCGGTTGATCTTGCGGCCATTGGTGCAGGTCCGGCGTCTGGCGTTTGGGAGACGCAGGGTGGGAGAGGTGGTTGTTCTGATAGCGTTCACTGTCCGCGCGGGCCTGTGCGAGGACAGAGGTGGGGAGCATGAGGGCGAGGATGAGGATCAGGCGCATGTGGCGGAGTTTGGCAGGGGGGCGGTGCAGGAGCAAGCCGTAGGGTGCGCATTTATGCGCACCGGTTTGGGGGTGTTTGTGGGGGCGGTGCGCAGTGAATGCGCACCCTACGCAGGAATGCAGAGCATTCCGCCGCGTCCGACCGTCCCCCATGGGAGGGCGCATTCCGCACCCACCCTCGGGTCAGGCGCGGCGAGAGCTTACCAGTCAAGTTGACTAGCGTGAACGAACCGGATGCTCTGCTTAAGAGCTTCCAAATCGGAAGCGTCGCTTTGCTTATGAATAACCCGATGGCATGTTGGACATAATACTAGAAAATCCTCGGGCAATTTGTATCGACGTGTTTCACCTTCAGCGAGTTCTCTTATGGGCTTCGCATGGTGGACATCCAGTGGAGTGTTTTTTAAAAGGCCACTAAAATTGTAATGGACCTGAGGGTTTAGCCCGCAACCTTCACAAATGGCCCCACGTGCTTTCAATACTTTGATGCGTACATTTTTCGCGCGTTCGATGCGTCTCGACAAAATGTACTTTCTTGTTTCTTCGATGTCGGTCGAGCCGGCTTCTTCCATCATTGACTCAACAGGAGTGCGGCCACCTCGATCAACAAGTGCTCGATATGCCTCCAACATGTTTTCCAAGTCGTTGTAGAAACCGTCAGCATCGATTGAATTAGCGTTGTAAACGCGCCCAAAGGCATGACCAGCTTGGTAACCTGCCGGAAGTTTCGCGTCGGTTCCTAGATCTATTGGAGCAATGTCGAATTTATTGGCGTAGTCGGCAACTCTGTCAGTCATTTCAGAGGCTCTCCGAGCGAGGATTTTTCTGCCTCGTTCGTTTTCACCAAATTCTTCATATACTTCTGTCGTTCCCTGGTTCAGGGACAGAACAATTTCCTCAGTCTGTGGATTTATGAGGTAAACTACATAGAACCCGCGTGTAGCTGTGTCGGTAATTATCGGGTCAAAGAATGCTAGCCAGGGCACTGATGCCCATTGCGACTGACCAACACTAGCTTTCAGTTCTAGATCGTAAGGAAGGAAAATCGTTCTTTTCCTCGCCTCAACAGCGAGATCATGCCTTATGAAGTCCGCAAATTCGCTTCCAGCAAACCTTTTTGCGCGTTCAAATACATACTCTTTGGCTAAACGCGCCAAGTATTCATGAAGCATAACTAGCGCTCAAACATCCAGCTCCTCCACAAACCGCGCATTCTCCTGAATGTACTGGAAGCGTTTCTCGGGCTTTTTGCCCATCAGATCGCCCACCAGCGCGTCGGTTTCGCCGGGTTCATCCTCGTCAATCGTCACGCGGATCAGCTTGCGGGAGTTCGGGTCCATCGTGGTCTCTTTAAGGTCTTTGGCGTCCATTTCCCCAAGACCTTTGAAGCGGCTGACGTCGATGCGCCCTTTGCCGCCGAGGCCTTTTTCCAGCCACATGTCTTTTTCCGCTTCATCCACGCAGTAGACGCGTTTGGCGCCTTGGGTGAGGCGGAAGAGCGGGGGGCATGCCATGTAGAGGTGACCCGCGTCGATCATCGGGCGCATTTGGGTGTAGAAGAATGTCATCAGCAGCGCGGCGATGTGGGCGCCGTCCACATCTGCGTCGGTCATGATGATGATCTTGTCATAACGCAGATCGTCGACGTTGAATTTGGTGCCAAGCCCGACGCCAAGCGCCTGTGTCAGGTCGTTGATTTCCTGATTGGTGCCGATTTTGGAGCTGGCCGCGCCAAGCACGTTCAGGATTTTGCCGCGCAGGGGCAGCAGGGCCTGTTTCTTGCGGTCGCGCGCCATTTTGGCAGAGCCGCCCGCGGAGTCACCCTCAACGATGAAGAGCTCGGTGCCCTCGCGGTTGGTGGCCGAACAATCCACCAGCTTGCCGGGCAGGCGCAGCTTTTTGGTGGCGGTTTTGCGGGCGGTCTCTTTCTCTTGACGGCGACGGAGCCGCTCTTCGGCGCGCAGCACGAGGAAATCGAGGATCGCACCGGCGGATTTGGTGTCGGCGGCGAGCCAGTTGTCAAAGTGGTCGCGCACGGCGTTTTCCACAAGACGCTGGGCCTCAACCGTGGCGAGGCGGTCTTTGGTCTGTCCGACAAATTCCGGCTCGCGGATGAAACAGGAGACCAGCGCGCAGCCTCCCGTAATGAGATCGTCGCGGGTGATCTGGGCGGCCTTTTTGTTGTTCACCAGCTCGCCATAAGCCTTGATGCCTTTGAGCACGGCGGCCCAGAAGCCCGACACATGCGTGCCGCCTTCTGGCGTGGGGACGGTGTTACAGTAAGACTGGATGAAGCCATCGCGCGATGGGGTCCAGTTGATGGCCCATTCGACCTTGCCCGGCGTGTTGAACCGCTCCTGAAAATCCACGGTGCCTGCAAAAGGCTGCTCGGCGTAGGTGGTCGCCTTGTCCATGGTTTCTTTGAGGTAGTCCGACAGACCGCCGGGGAAGTGGAAGGTGGCCTCTGTCGGGGTTTCGCCATCGTCGATATGGGTTTTCCAACGGATCTCAACGCCGGAAAATAGATAAGCTTTGGAGCGTATCGACTTGAAAAGACGAGCAGGTTTGAAACGGTGGGAGCCAAAGATCTGCTCATCCGCGTGAAAAGTCACGGTTGTGCCACGGCGGTTGGGGGCCGCACCGATTTTCTCGACTTTGCCTTGCGGAATGCCACGAGAGAAACGCTGCTCATACAGCTCTTTGTTGCGTGCAACCTGCACAACCATCAAATCGGAAAGCGCATTCACCACGGAGGCACCCACGCCGTGCAGACCGCCCGAGGTCTGATAGGCTTTGCCAGAGAACTTGCCGCCCGCGTGCAGGGTGCAGAGAATGACCTCCAGCGCAGACTTGTCTGGGAACTTGGGGTGGGGATCTACTGGGATGCCGCGCCCGTTGTCGCGCACCGTCAGGGAATAGTCCTCATGCAGCTCGACCTCAATGCGATTGGCGTGGCCTGCCACGGCCTCGTCCATCGAGTTGTCGAGGATCTCAGCGACCATGTGGTGCAGCGCGCGCTCATCGGTGCCGCCGATATACATGCCCGGACGTTTTCGGACAGGTTCCAGCCCCTCAAGGACTTCAATGGAAGAGGCGTCGTAATCGGTCGGCTGGGTTTCGGCCAGAAGGTCGTTGGGCATTCGCGGGCTGCTCTTGTTGGTGTTGCTTGGGGCTCATTATGGCAGGGCGGCGCGGTAGGGGGAAGAGGGGAAAGCATATGCGAGCCTTTGGCTGAGGTCAGATGCGCTGCCGCGCGTATGTGCAGTATAGGTGTGGCACGGCGTGGCGGTGCTCGTGCAATGTCAGAAAGCGGTCGCGTAAAAGATGTATGGAATGTGACAGTTTCTTGACGTGTATCAAGGCACGTTGTGGGCGGTGGTGTTACGTGCAGGTCAAACACCTTTGTAATCAGGAGACGCATATGACCACACCTACCGAAGCCGCGATGATGGAGCAGAAAGTTGAGACCACAGCGGAGGTACAGGACACCGTAGATACAGCTGTCAAAGACAGTGCGCCGGCCTCTTCTCGCAATGTGACGGCTGAGGAGCTGCGTCGCTCTTTTGAGAAGGGCGAGTATCCCTATGCAAAGAAACTGTCGCGCCGTGCCTATGAAGCGGAAAAGGCCAAGTTACAGGCCGAACTGCTCAAGGTACAGTTGTGGGCTCAGGAGACTGGTCAGAAGTTTGTCATGCTTTTTGAGGGGCGCGACGCGGCCGGTAAAGGTGGAACGATCAAGCGTTTTACCGAGCATTTGAATCCTCGTAACGCTCGGGTTGTTGCGTTGAACAAGCCAACCGATGAAGAGCGTGGTCAGTGGTACTTCCAGCGCTATATTGATCACCTGCCGACTGCTGGCGAAATGGTCCTGTATGACCGCAGCTGGTACAATCGGGCCGGTGTTGAGCGGGTCATGGGGTTCTGTGAACCTGGTGAGTATCTGGAGTTTATGCGCCAGACACCTGAGCTTGAGCGGATGCTGGTGCGCTCTGGGATCCGTCTTTACAAATATTGGTTCTCGGTCACGCAAGACGAGCAAGCACGCCGGTTCAAATCCCGTGAGACCGATCCTTTGAAGCAGTGGAAACTGAGCCCCATTGATAAGGCGTCGCTCTCCAAATGGGATGACTACACCGAAGCCAAAGAGGCGATGTTCTTCTATACAGACACAGCGGATGCGCCTTGGACCGTGATCAAATCCAACGATAAGAAGCGCGCGCGTTTGAACTGTATGCGCCATTTCTTGAGCACATTGGACTATCCGGGCAAGGATCTTGATGTCGCACAGCCTGCGGATCCTTTGATTGTAAATACGGCCAGCCATGTGATTCACCAGTCAGAGCACATTCTGGGCTCTGCATTGCATCCAGACAGCAGAAAAGTTCGCTGAGTGGTTTGATTACGCAAAGGCAGGCAAAGCTATAAAGCTTTGGCTGCCTGGTAATGTTCGGTGATTTCAACCGCGTTGGCGCATGACGTGATGGCCAGTCGATACATGTGATAACATTGAACATGTTCAACAGCTCTCTTGCTCTGTTCAAATAACAGGCATAAGGCTGACGTATGAACACGCCAGAACAGAACTTCAAGCCGACGCCGATGCCCACCGCAGATCATGTACGGGCCTTGTTGCGTCTCGGGCTGCCCCTGATTGGTGGGCATGTTGCTCAGTTTGCCATCGGGCTGACGGACACAATTATGTTGGGCTGGTATTCGGTTGAGTCTCTGGCTGCGGTTGTGCTGGGCAGCACATTTTTCTTTGTGATCTTTATCCTTGGGTCTGGCTTTGCAATTGCTGTGATGCCTTTGGTTGCGGAAGCGGATGCTGAAGGTGATGAGCAGGCTTTGCGTCGGGTGACGCGCATGGGGCTGTGGCTGTCGTTGATCTTCGGCGTGGTTGTGCAACCCCTTTTCTTCTTGTCACAACCGATCCTCCTTGGGGTGCAACAAGAACCGGAAGTGGCCGAGCTTGCACAGGCTTATTTGCGTATCGCTGGGCTGGGTTTGATCCCGGCGCTTTTGGTGATGGTGTTGAAGTCCTATTTGGCTGCGCTTGAGCATACCAGCGTTGTGTTCTGGGTCACACTTGCTGCTGTGCCTGTGAATGTTGTTGTCAATTACGGTTTGATCTTTGGCAATTGGGGGCTGCCTGAAATGGGCGTGCGTGGTGCGGCGATTGCCTCCATAATTGTGCAGTTTGTGTCGCTGGCAGGTGTGATCCTTTACGCGGTGCGCGCTTTGCCTCAACATGTGCTGTTTGCACGGATCTGGCGTCCTGATTGGGAAGTCTTTGCGCAGGTTTTTCGCCTTGGTCTGCCGATTGGTTTGACCAATTTGGCAGAGGTGGGCTTGTTTGCGGCCTCGTCTTTGATGATGGGGTGGCTGGGCACCATTCCTCTGGCGGCACATGGCATTGCCCTGCAATTGGCCAGCCTGGCCTTCATGGTACATCTCGGTTTGTCCAATGCGGCAACTGTGCGGGCCGGGAATGCGCTGGGACGAAAAGATGCTGATCATATGGCGCGTGGCGCGTGGGTTGCGATCGTCATGTCACTTTCGATCGCATTTATCGCTGTGACGCTATTCTTGCTGTTTCCTGAACAACTGCTTGGGTTGTTCATTGATCCTGAAGAAACACAGCGGGAGGCCATTCTCGCGATTGGTGTCGGGTTGCTTTATACTGCGGCCCTGTTTCAGGTGGTCGACGGCGCGCAGGTCATGGCCTTGGGATTGTTGCGGGGGGTGCAGGACACACGTGGTCCGATGGTGATTGCTGCGGTGAGCTACTGGATCATCGGCGTGCCGTGCGCCTATGTGCTCGGCTTTGTGGTCGGGCTGGACGGGCAGGGGGTCTGGCTGGGGCTAGTGGTCGGTCTGACTGCGGCGGCCATTTTGTTGATGGCACGGTTCTGGATCACGGATCTGAGCCGTCTGCGCAAGCGCTTTGCCGAAGGAAAAAGCGGCTAAGACTGCGACGAAAAGGGCGTGCTATTTTCCCTTCAGAAGCCGATCGGCCTTCTTTCGGACCAATACGGATCTGAGATCGTGCATCGTCAGTAAAAGGGCATCGGTGACGTCTTCGAGCTGCTCAGGTGTTGCCTTGGACTGTGCCCATTGCGCCGTCAGATTGAGGTGATCCACCGTGCGCAGGATGTCGTCAATGTCACGGCGCGCAAGCAAGGCGCGCCGCTCCTCCATCCAATCCTGAATTGCCGTTTGGTCTTCTGCCGAGAGTTTGCGATCCCCTTGCGGTTTTACGTCACCATTTTTGACGTTCACCACGGCGATCTGATCCATCTCAATACGACGATGGCGATTTTGGGTGTCAACGCGAAACACCATTGCGCCATTTTCCCGTACCCGGAAGTAGTAATCTGGCAGGTCGCCACTCATGATGAAGTCCTCATGGTCCGGTATTAGGTTAGGGATGCACAGAAAGCCTGAATGCGTTCGCAGGCAGTTTTGAGTGCTTCGTCTGATGTAGCGTAGCTTACTCGGAAGTTCGGAGAAAGACCGAAGGCTGCCCCGAATACAACGGCCACATCAGCCTCCTCGAGCAGGGCATTGGCAAAAGCTTCGTCGCTGTCGATCACGGTGCCTTTGGGTGTTTTCTTCCCGATCAAACCAGCAATAGAGGGATATACGTAGAAAGCGCCCTCTGGTGTGGGGCAGGAAATCCCGTCTATTGTGCCGAGCATGTCAACGACGAGGTCACGACGCCGCTTGAACGTCTCATTGTTGGGAGCCAGAAAGTCTTGTGTCCCGTTCAGAGCTTCTACCGCCGCCCATTGGCTGATGGAACAAGGATTCGATGTACTTTGACTCTGGACTTTGCGCATCGCCGCGATGAGCTCCACGGGGCCCGCCGCATAGCCAATGCGCCAGCCTGTCATCGAATATGCTTTCGACACGCCATTGCATGTCAGGGTGCGCTCATAGAGGCGCGGCTCGATTTCGGCAGGTGTGCAGAACTCAAAGCCGTCATAAGCGAGATGCTCGTACATATCGTCCGTCATGATCCAGACATGAGGGTGGCGCATCAGCACATCGGTGAGTTGTTTGAGCTCTTCGCGTGAGTAGCCCGCCCCTGTTGGATTAGACGGGGAGTTGAAGATGAACCATTTGGTTTTGGGCGTGATGGCTGCTTCAAGTTGATCTGCCGTCAGCTTGAAGTTGGTCTGCAGCGAGGTTTCTGCAATCACGGGCGTCCCCCCGGCGAGAAGCACCATATCGGGGTAGCTGACCCAGTAGGGCGCAGGTATGACAACTTCATCTCCCTCATTCAGCGTTGCCATGAGGGCATTGTAAAGCGTCTGCTTCCCGCCTGTACCAACCGAGATTTGTGCAGGTGCGTATTCCAAGCTGTTATCGCGTTTTAGTTTTGCGCAGATTGCCCGCTTCAATTCCGGAATACCGTCCGGCGCAGTGTATTTTGTCTTACCAGCAGCAATTGCCGCAACGGCAGCGTCTTTAATGTTCTGCGGCGTATCAAAGTCCGGTTCGCCTGCGCTGAGGCCAATCACGTCGCGCCCGGCCGCCTTCAGTTCGGCGGTCTTTGCTGTCATCGCGATGGTTGGAGAGGGCTTCACGCGGGAAAGTGTGTTGGACAGGAAAGACATAATCAGGGCCTCGTTTGTAATCGGTGCTCTCATGTCTTAGGGTGCGCGGGAATGCCGTTCAAGAAAGAAGCGCCGGAGAGCCGAAAATGCCCCAAGATCAAGTAGAAGAGATGCCGGAACAGGCGCTTTCTGAAGACTATTGGTACGGAGGCGACGTTGCGACCTTCGGCGATCGCCTTGCGGCAGCACGGGAAGCAGCCGGGCTCAAGCCTGGTGAGTTCGCCAAACGGCTTGGCGTCAAGAAAAGTACCATCATCGCTTGGGAAGAAGACCTGAGCGAGCCGCGCGCCAACAGGTTGTCCATGATGGCAGGGCTTTTGAATGTGACGGTGGGATGGCTTTTGACCGGAGATGGTGACGGTGTTGATCTTTCGGATGAGAGCGACATGTCAGAGGCCGGTCTGGTTGCCATCATGACGGAAATTCGCAATATTCGCATGAGTATGAAGCGCGATCTTGAGCGTTTGGCACGGCTGGAAAAGTCGCTGCGCAAAAAGGTTTGAACATGTCTGATCTGTCCCAGTCCCAGCCGCAGGAAACTTACGAGAATCGTCTCAAGCGGATGAAAATGCGTTCGATGCGCCGTGGCATAAAAGAAATGGATATCATTCTGGCGCGTTTTGCCGATGAAAACCTAGCAGAAATGGATGCAAAGACTCTGGATCTGTATGATGCTCTTCTGCATGAAAATGATCAGGATTTATATCAATGGGTTACGGGGCAAAAGCCCGCCCCTGATGCCTATGATGGATTGATTTCGCGCATTTCTACGACGATCAGCGGGCCAAATTGACGCGAATTTGTGACGTCTTTTGGATGGTTTAACCTATTGTTGGGCTTTTTCCGTCAGTCTTGTTCCTTAGATAAGCTGACGGAGTAAAAGAATGAGCTTTCATTCATCAATGGAAAACGGGACAGAGCAGTCGTTCATGGCTGACTATCTGGACTCGTTGGCGCTTGTTGAGCGTCTTCACCGGCTTTTGCTGGATGTGATCAAGGATGAGTTCGAGCGGGTTGGTGTGATAGAGATCAACGCAGTGCAGGCGCTGCTGTTGTTCAATATCGGCGACAATGAAGTGACCGCAGGCGAACTGAAAACACGCGGATACTATCAGGGCTCTAATGTGAGCTACAACCTCAAGAAACTTGTGGATGCAGGCTACATGCATCATCAACGCTGCGAGATTGATCGCCGGTCTGTACGCGTGCGTCTCACCGATCGCGGTCGTGAGATCCGTGACGTGATTTCCGCCCTATTTGCCCGCCATGCGGAAGGGTTGCAGGCCAAAGGTGTGCTCGGAGAAGACGGTATTGAGCAGATCACCCACGCGTTGCGCCGTGTTGAGCGCTATTGGACCGACCAGATCCGATACATTTACTAAGGTCGCCCGGACACCCTAGAACGGGGATTCCGTAGCTTTTGCGCGCCCGCCCACAGAAGGGGCAAGGCGCGCCGTTTCCGTTTGTCATTCTGTATGTTTTGTAAGCTTTAGAGCTTCAGCCGTTCCCGAAGCCCCGCACGCATCTTTGGGGGCGAGATTTGCTTTGAGGCAAACACAGAAATTACCCTTGCAAGCTTGCGCTGCATCACAGTTCGCAGCCCTCAACGGGCTCTCCTGGATCAATGGCAGCTTGTGCTAGGCATCACCAATGACCGGTACTCTCCATGCTGACCCAAGGTTCAGCGGGAGGTAGGGCATCGCCCTGTTGCAGCAACTCGATCGAAATGTTGTCAGGGGACCGCACAAAAGCCATGCGGCCATCGCGCGGTGGGCGATTGATAACAACCCCGTTGTCGGCGAGATGCTGACACATTTCGTAAATGTTGCCGACTTCATAGGCAAGGTGACCGAAGTGTCGGCTGTCAGATGGCAAGCCTTCATCCCCATCCCAATTGTAGGTGAGTTCAAGTGGCGCGTCGTGATCGCCATCTGCGGCCAAATACACCAGAGAGAAGCGGCCTTCTTCGCTGTCATAGCGCTTGATTTCTTTGAGGCCGAACAGCGCATAAAACGCCATTGAGGTCTCCAGATCCGCAACCCGGACCATTGTGTGAAGGTATTTCACGTGCATGTTGGTTTCCTTTGACTCGTTTCGCCATATAAGACCAGTTAGCGCCAACGTTGGCCAGAGCCTTCGGTGCGGGGCAAACATTTGATCGCTTGCGAAAGAGGGGCATGTGTTTGTTGTTGTTTTCTGGCTTTGCTGCGGAAGACATCGCCTCAAGAAATGGTGGAATAAGTCGTGCAGACTGATATTTGTTCAGGTAAGAAAGGCCGCGCAGTTGAGAAAGAGGTGCTAAGTGCAGCAATATCATGATGCTTTGAGCACCATTCTGGAGCACGGAGAACGATCAACAGATCGTACGGGCACCGGGACGATCTCCTACTTTGGTCTACAGGCGCGCTATCCATCTTCGGAAGGTTTTCCTTTGGTGACCACCAAGAAGCTCTACTTGCGTGGGATCATTCACGAGCTGCTTTGGTTCCTCGCAGGGGATACGAACATCAAGTATCTGCAGGACAATCGGGTCACCATCTGGGATGAATGGGCCGATGAAAATGGGGATCTCGGGCCGGTCTATGGTAAGCAATGGCGCGATTTTGGTGGAGTTGACCAAATCGAGACGCTGGTTGAGATGATCAAAACCACGCCTGACAGCCGTCGCCTGATTGTGAGTGCCTGGAACCCGGTGGATGTGCCGAACATGGCGCTGCCACCTTGTCATACGATGTGGCAGGTCCGGGTTTTGAACAACAAGCTGCACCTGCAGCTTTATCAACGTTCTGCGGACATGTTTCTTGGAGTGCCATTCAACATCGCATCTTATGCGCTTTTGCAGCATATGTTGGCACATGTCACTGGCTATGAAGTGGGGGATTTCGTGCATTCCATCGGGGATGCACATATCTACTCCAACCATATGGAGCAGGTGCAGCTCCAGCTTTCACGTAGCCCAAAGGCTTTGCCAGAGTTGAAAATCAAGCGACAGGTGCCTTCGATTTTTGACTTTACCTATGAGGATTTTGAGATTGTTGGATATGATCCTGACCCCGGAATACCGGCCCCGGTGGCGGTGTAAGGCATGATTACACTGGTTGTTGCGCGCGCCGAAAGTGGGGCAATTGGTCGGGATGGCGATATTCCTTGGCACATTCCTGAGGATCTGAAGACTTTTCAGCGCGAAACCCTTGGTGGCGCACTGATTATGGGGCGGAATACCTGGGATAGCCTGCCGGTGAAGCCGTTGCCCAAGCGCCTAAACATCGTCGTGTCGTCGCAACCCGATGTTGCAGAATGTGTCACGCCATCGGTTGCAGATGCGGTGGCACTTGCGACTGCGCAGGGTTACGATCGGATCTACGGCATTGGAGGGGCAGGGATTTACCGCGAAATGCTGGATATCGCACATCGGCTGCTGATCACGGAAGTTGCTATGAAAGTGGGCGGTGCCGATACATTTTTCCCGGATTTCGACACCAAAAACTGGGATGTGATTTCGCGGCGGCCTTTAGAGGGCGCTCAGATACCGTGTGAGGTCTGCGAGTACATTCGGCGCTGAGACAGTTCGTTGAGAAACGGTTTGTCTCTACTCGTGTATTTGACAGGCATCGCGTGCTGGTCCTAGGGTGATTTTCATTAACCAAGTTATTGCTATCACCGGAGCTCATGTCTCATGACGCGCTTTTTTCTTATGGCCGCTACGGCCTTTGTTACCCTGTCTGCACCGGGCCATGCGCAAAACTGGAGCTCGAATGCTCCGCAAATTGGTCCTGTCAATCAGCCTGAGGGAGTTTTGTTGCATCCTTATCCCGCACGGGAAAACTACTGCCCATACGGGTTGGAGCCGATTACAGTGGGCGGAGTGATTTGCTGTGGCACAGCTAACACATCAGAGCCCTATGTTAATCGAGCCGGACGTTCAGCGTATCGTCATTCAAGCTGCCCTCCGGGCGCCAAGGGGTGCTCCTAATCCTATTGAGCATTGCCCTTGGTCTGACGGCGTCTCAAGTGTGAAAAGGAAAGGGGCGCGTAATTGCGCCCCATTCCCATCAAAGCAGTTTGAGTTCGCCGGCCATGTCCCGGCCATCTCGCCCTTGGGTCATTTCAAACTCGACTTTTTGATTGTCGGACAGGCCCTTAAGGCCGGACCGTTCCACAACGGAAATATGTACAAATACATCTTTTCCGCCTTCTTCCGGCTCAATGAAACCAAAGCCTTTGGTGGTGTTAAACCATTTTACGGTACCGCGTGGCATACCGTTCTCCTCTATATTCATTTTAGTCTATCCGGGGACAAAATCCCGGAGGAACAAAAATCTCTTTTCCCGCGTGCATGAAGCGGATTGTTGAAACCAATGCACCCTTCAAAGGATTGCACGCTCTTGTCAAAAATCAAGCAAAACCGCAGTGAAATTTAAAATCAACTCGGCTATGCCGTCTAGGGCGCTGACTAGGAGTGAGAAAGATGACGATCGTCTATGGTCTAAAGAACTGCGATACCTGCCGTAAGGCTATGAAATCTTTAGGAGAGGTGGATTTTGTAGATGTACGAAATACGGGTGTTCCCGAAGAAATTCTAAATTTCGCATATGAGCAATTTCAAGACTCATTGGTGAATAAAAGATCAACCACCTGGCGAAATTTAGGCGAAGATGAGCGCGCAGAGGCCCCAATCTCCCTTCTGATGCGTCATCCGACACTGATGAAACGTCCACTAATTGAGCAGGATGGTAAATTTTTCCTAGGTTGGACGAAAGAAATTGAGGCTGAATTGGCTTAAAACGTTAAAGCCCGCGCATCTGCGCGGGCTTTTCGTATGGGTTGAGGGTCAGGATTTCCTTATTCTGACGCGCGTTTGCCAAAGATGGCGTCTACAGAAATCGGGCCTGCGCCCTTGAACACGAGTACCGCGAAGAGCAGCACCCACATGGCACGCTGATCAATCAGGCCTTGAGCGCTGTCAAAGAAACCACCCAGCGCAACGCCATGGCCTGTCACATCCACGATGGTTTGTACGATGATAAATCCAATCATCCCGAAAGCGGCGACCCGTGTGAGCAGGCCGATGACGATCAAGACAGGCAAGACAAATTCCGCAACGGTGCCTGCCAGAATGACAATCCGTTGAAAGAAGCTCATTTGGGTCACATCCCAAAGCACAGCTTCGGCTGCTTTCGGGAAGATTTGTCCGAAGGCTCCAGAGGACGGGGAGAAGATTGAGCCGTCAATTTTGAGCAGCGCTGAGTTCCAGAAATAGAAAAACAGGACGGCGACAAAAGTCAGGCGAGCCAATGTCGGCACCAGCCAATCAAGGCGATTCAGCCTATCCAGAAGGTCGGTGTATTGCGAGATAAGGCGTGTCATGAGACTCTCCGGTCAGCTAGGGACGTCAAAAGATGTGAGGGCATTGCCGGTCAGCAGAAGGCCCAGAGTTGCACCAAGATCAAAACCTTCGTCAGCCTCGGTGCCAAATTCTGCGGCGGTGCCAAGTTTGGCACCCGCCATAAGGGCTGTGACACATTCATATGCGCCGGGTGGCAGCACATGGGGCAGCGGATCATATTCTGGCCGCAGGATCAGGACATCCTGTGCCACTGCCGTAGGCTTGGGGCCATCCTGCATGTTGAAAGCCCAGATGGCGTGGATCGGCCAGAGGGATCGCTGCACGGAGACGGCCGGGGCGAAATTGGCTGTGATGTCCACCAGCTTATCCTGTGGAATTTCGGCCAGTGTTTCCGGAGCCACACCGGTGCTGTCTGCGGCATGATAGGAACGGCGCAGACCGAGCTCCAGACGGGCGACATCGCCCAGATAGCCCAAATGCGCCAGAGGTTCGAAGCTCTCCAGAAAAGTTGGGAAGTCAGCACCGTAGTGAATCATCATGGGAGATGTGGGCGGGAACTGCCGCAGAAAAATTCCCGCAATGGCATTGAAATTTTCCTCGCCAAGCAATTTGGCAATGGTCGGAAAGCCTGTAGCGAGCGCTTCGCTGAGCGAAACGGCCACGTTGTTGCGATACACATCAAAACGCCGCCCCGCGGGCTGACCAATGGCATCAGAAAGCCCGAGAGGGCGCTCTTGCGCACCATCAAAGATGGCATCTCGGAATGTGGTCTGCGTGACTGTCATGACAGTACCTTTGACAGCGCTTTATCCGCGCGCAGGGCCTCTGCATGCAGAACAGTCCATTCCGGTACATCGGTGTCCCATTCGATCAGAATAGGGCGGGGGCCGGACAGGGACAGAGTATGGTCCAGCAAAGCCCAAACCGGATCCACAATCGGGGCACCATGGCTGTCGATGAGGAGAGGTTTGCCATGATCATCTTCGTCTTCATCATGGCCGCCGAGGTGAATTTCTCCGACCTTCTCAAGCGGGTAGTCGGCGATGTATTGTTTCGGATCATAGTTCAGATTGGTGGCGGAGACAAAAACGTTGTTTACATCCAGCAACAAACCACAGCCCGTACGATTAGACACTTCGCGCAGAAAATCCGGCTCTGACCATGTGCTTTCGTCAAACGCCAGATAGCTGGAGGGGTTTTCGAGCATCATTTGACGGCCCAGCGTCTCCTGCAGGAGATCAATGTGATCCGCCACACGTTTCAACGTGTCTTGGGTGTAGGGCAGGGGCAGCAAATCGTTCAGAAAAGCGCCCTCATGTGTGCTCCATGCGAGATGCTCTGAGAACACAGTTGGGTTCAGCCAATCTACCAGATGTTTGAGGCGGGCGAGGTGATCGGCATCAAGTGCCCCTTCGCCGCCAATCGACAGTCCGACGCCGTGCACTGAGATTGGAAAGCGTTCTGACAATTGGCGCAGTTGTGCAATCGGCCGACCGCCATCTCCCATGTAGTTTTCAGCGTGGATTTCCAGCCAGCCCACGGTGCCAGGATTTTCGATCAGGCTGGTGTAGTGTTGTGGTTTGTATC
The DNA here is from genome assembly GCF_017744035.1 of Shimia sp. R11_0. Classification (NCBI taxonomy): domain Bacteria; kingdom Pseudomonadati; phylum Pseudomonadota; class Alphaproteobacteria; order Rhodobacterales; family Roseobacteraceae; genus Shimia; species Shimia sp. R11_0. The sequence continues at coordinate 59,755 of NZ_JAGHQY010000009.1, forward strand.
CCACGCCTGGTCGGTTTGGCAGGCGATCTGGAGAGTGTTGTGCATCAAACATGGCAGGACCTTTACGCAGGTAAATCTCTGGTCAGGGCTTCAAGGGAGGGTGTGCGCGGCGTTCCGTCTGCCATATCAGGCAGGTCCAAATTCAAGCAGGTGCCCTCATCAACCAGTGTCCAGGCATCGCCTTGATAGTCGACAGTGGAGGTGCCTGCACAAGATGTGCCAGGCCCTGCTGCGCAATCATTTTTTCCGGCTAAGGAAATGCCAAAACACTTTTCTTTCTTGGCCGCTTCAGCAGGTGCTGCCTGAAGTGCAAGAGCAGCTGAAATCGCTCCTAGAACAGAGATTGTCTTGGCAGAATGAGCCATTTGGGGGGTCCTTTATGCTGCAGTTGTGAGTCGTTTGAGATCTGAACTGTCAGCAGTCTATCAAAATTCCGTCGGTTTAGGGGACAGGAAGGCGAAGCCCCGAAACGGGCCGGAGCTTCGCAAATAGGCTTAGCTCTTTGGCAGGTCGCGATCCAGCACTTCCAGGGAGCCGACGCGGGGTGTGCCGTCTGCGAGGGCGGGCAGTTCTATGTCTACGCAGGTGCCAGCATCAACCAGTTTCCAAGCGTTTCCCTGATAGTCAACGGTGGAGGTGCCGGCGCAGGTGGTGCCTGGACCCGCGGCACAATCGTTGGCGCCTGCCAGAGACACGCCATAGCATTTTTCTTTGCCTGCTGCAGATGCGGTGGTGGCATGTGCGGTCAGTGCTGCGGCAACGGCGCCTGCTACGGCGATGGTTTTGACAGTCTTGGACATAATATCTCTTCCCTTTGATACGGTTGAACTCGGCCCGCCGCGAAGCTGTTTGCGCCGGGGCATGACCAAACAATAGCCCTGCAATTGTGCATACTTCCAGTAACGGGGCTGTGTGTCACGGATGCGTTAGCAGCCGTTACGGTTTCGTGAAGATTCCAGCGCAGGAAGGTTAGAATTCCCTTAAAATGAAACAGGCGCGCCCGGTTTCCCGTAACGCGCCTGCTGAAATGTTGCAAAAGCTGTTACGCCAGATCGGGTGGCGTTGCCTCTTGTGACAATTGGCTCACGATTTCGTCCAAAGGCTGGACTTTGCTTTGTTTTTCCCCAAGACGACGGGTGGAAACCGTCCGCTCTTCCACTTCCTTTTTGCCGATGGCAAGGATCACAGGGACTTTGCCGACGGAATGCTCGCGGACTTTGTAGTTGATCTTTTCGTTGCGCAGGTCAGCTTCGGCGCGCACGCCTGCTGCCTTGAGCGCCTCAACCACTTCCAGACAGTAGTCATCTGCATCTGAGACAATGGCGGCGACGACCACCTGACGCGGAGCCAGCCAGAACGGCAGTTTGCCGGCGTGTTCTTCGATCAAGATCCCGATGAAACGTTCAAAGGAGCCGAGTGTCGCGCGGTGTAGCATAATGGGGCGGTGTTTTTCGCCATCTGCGCCAATGTAGGTTGCATCAAGACGTTCCGGCAGGTTTGGATCCACCTGCAGTGTGCCACATTGCCAGTTCCGCCCGATAGCGTCGGTCAGAGTGAATTCAAGTTTTGGACCATAAAAGGCACCTTCGCCTTCCAGGATTTCAAACTCGTGACCAGCCGCGTTGCAGGCGTCACCAAGTGCTTTTTCTGCGTAATCCCAGCTTTCCTCCGACCCGATACGCTTTTCGGGGCGTGTGGAGAGCTTGATGGTCCAGTCATGGAACCCAAGATCGCCGTAAATTTCTGCAAGGAAGTCGATGAACTTCTTGGTCTCAGACGTAATTTGATCTTCGGTGCAGAAAATATGTCCGTCATCTTGAGTAAAGCCACGCACACGCATGATACCATGCAATGCCCCTGAGGGCTCATAGCGGGCGCAGGAGCCAAATTCGGCCATTCGCAGGGGAAGATCGCGATACGATTTCAGACCTTGATTGAAGATCTGCACGTGGCAGGGGCAGTTCATGGGCTTAAGCGCGTTGACCGCCTTTTCGCGGGCATGGTCCTCGTCCACTTCGACGATGAACATGTTTTCTTGATACTTGTCCCAGTGACCGGAGGCTTCCCAGAGCTTGCGGTCCACCACCTGCGGTGTGTTGACTTCGACGTAGCCGCCAGAGCTTTGTTTGCGGCGCATGTAGTCTTGCAAGGTTGTGTAGACGCGCCATCCATTTGGATGCCAGAAAATTTGTCCGGGTGCCTCTTCCTGCATATGGAACAGGTTCATTTCGCGGCCCAGTTTGCGGTGGTCGCGTTTTTCGGCCTCTTCCAGCATGTGCAGGTGGGCTTTGAGGTCTTCTTTGTTTTTAAAGGCCACGCCGTAGATACGTTGCAGCATCTGGCGATCACTGTCACCACGCCAGTAGGCGCCCGCCACGGACATCAGCTTGAAGCCATCTGCCGGGACCTGACCTGTGTGGGCGAGGTGCGGGCCGCGGCAGAGATCCTGCCAGTGGCCGTGCCAGTACATGCGCAGAGGCTCGTCACCCGGAATGCTGTCGATCAGCTCCACTTTGTAAGGCTCATTATTGGCCTTGTAGTGGGCAATCGCACGGTCACGTTCCCAAACCTCGGTGGTCACAGGCTCACGCTTGTTGATGATCTCTTTCATCTTCTTTTCGATGAGGCCGAGATCTTCGGGGGTGAAAGGCTCTTCGCGGTCAAAGTCATAGTACCAGCCGTGCTCGATCACCGGGCCGATGGTGACTTTGACGTCCGGCCAGATTTCCTGCACGGCGCGGGCCATGATGTGGGCACAGTCGTGCCGGATCAGCTCCAGCGCTTCGGTGTCATTGTCTTTGATGGTGTTGATCGCAATGGACGCATCCGCATCAATCGGCCACTGCAGGTCCCAATGTTGTCCATCCACGGTTGCGGAGATGGCTTTTTTGCCAAGGGAGGTGGAAATGGATGCTGCGACCTCAGCAGGGGTCACGCCGCTCTCGTAAGAACGTGCATTGCCATCGGGGAAAGAAAGAGAAATTTCGGCCATTAGCCTCAAGCTCCTCGTCAGTTTGGCGCCCACGGAACGCCCGGTTGCGGGTATATGGTTCGCCCGCTTTCTGAACCTTAGGCCAAGTCAAGTCAAGCGGGGTTTATCCCGCGCAAACAGAGGGCTAAGGTTCGGGGAAATCAGGGAGAGAATTCCGACATGAGCGTTACGCAATTCTATGACACGCCGCAGGGACGCCGCATTGCCTATCACAAAAGTGGCAGTGCTGGTCCGACCATTGTTTTCTTGGGCGGGCTGAAATCCGATATGGAAGGCACCAAGGCTGTGCACCTGGAGGCATGGGCCAAAGCGCGAGGTCAGGCCTTCCTGCGGTTTGACTATTCTGGACACGGGGAAAGCAGCGGCCGTTTTGAAGAGGGCTGCATTGGCGATTGGCACGAAGATACATTGGCGGCCGTGACGGCGCTGACACAGGGGCCTTTGGTGGTTGTCGGATCTTCAATGGGAGGATGGCAGGCGCTGCTTTTGGCCAAAGCTATTCCGGAACGTATCGCGGGCATGGTAACAATTGCAGCTGCGCCTGATTTTACGGAAGACAGCTATTGGGCCGGGTTCAGTGAGGCGCAGAAAGCGGCCTTGGAGCAGGATGGGCAGGTGGAGTTGCCCTCTGATTACATGGACCCGTATATCGTCACCAAGCGGATGATTGCAGATGGGCGCAAGCGCCTTGTTTTGCGGGAGGCTTTGACACTGCCATTTCCGACACGTTTTTTGCAGGGAACAGCCGACGAGGCCGTGCGCTCCGAAGTGGCCTATCGTCTTTTGGATCATGCCGAAGGGACGGACATTCAACTCCTTATGGTAAAGAGCAAGGATCATCGATTTTCCGATGAAGCCTGTCTGGCGTTGATTGAGAAGAAGGTCGAAGAGGTGATGAACGCGCAGACAGGTGCCGCTTGAGGCGTTTTGGCAAACTCTTAGGGCGCAGTATTTGTGTTTTCACTCTGGCGATTGCCGGGCTTGTTGTCTTTGGTCCTTACGAGGATATTTCGATCATTCCATCAGTACGTGATCCTCAGATTGGTGAGGATGTTGAGATGTATTTCACTGCCAGAGAGGCGCGGTTCGCGGATTTGACACCCGGCGTTGAAAAACGTGTTGTCTGGGCTGGAGAAAAAGGCCAACCGTCGCCCTTGGTTATAGTCTACGTGCACGGTTTTTCGGCCACCTCTGAAGAGATCCGCCCAGTGCCAGATTTGGTGGCAGAGCGTTTGGGAGCCAATCTGGTTTACACGCGATTGCAGGGACATGGCCGGGATGGCGCAGCCTTGGACGAAGCCACTGTTCAGGGGTGGGCCAATGATGTGGATGAAGCTTTGGCCGTGGCGCGTTATGTGGGCGAGGAGATTGTGGTGATCGCCACATCTACCGGTGGCACGGTTGTTGCCGCTATGTCAGCGCAGTCGGCCGTCATGAAGGATGTGAAGGGGCTGATTTTTGTGTCCCCTAATTTTGGCATCAATTCACCGCTTGCATGGCTGCTCACTTGGCCGGCTGCGCGCTATTGGGTGCCAATGGTTGCTGGTGCTGAGCTCTCTTTTGAACCGCGGAACGCAGCTCAGGCGAAGTATTGGACGACGTCCTATCCAAGCACAGCTGTTTTGCAAATGGCCGCTCTTGTCGCGCAAGTGCGGAGCCAAAACTTTGGAGATGTAAAACTGCCAGCTTTGTTCTGGTTCTCCGATGAAGATAAGGTTGTCGAGGCCGCCCAGACCCGAAAGGTTGCCTCCGCTTGGGGTGGCCCCGTGGAACTGGCTGTGCAGAATTTGGAAGAAGGCGCGGATCCCAATGCCCATGTGATTGCGGGGGCAATCATGTCCCCCAATGAAACGCTGGACACGGCGGCGGCGTTTGTGAAGTTCATCACTGGCTTATGAGAACTGTTAAGGGGCAAATGTGCCCCTCATCAGTCTGATCATCCTGGCTGGACGGCATCCGAGCCCCTGATTTTTTTGGTCTAACGCCTTGGTTTTTTTCCAAAGGTTGCGCTTGCAGAGGAGCTCGGCGTCACGTTTGGGGAGGGGGGCTCCCCTGGTACCTTTGCTCACAATGTTCAGATGGATGGCGATCTCAGAGGAGCAATCCCCACTCTTTTTTGCATTATTTAAGGATGAGGGCTTTCGATGGAAGGGTTATTCACCAGCATAGGTTGACCTGAGTGATGGCTGTGTCAAAGGTGCGCTACAGAAAATAGTAGGTGGGGGAAACATGATGCAGGAACCAATTGTATTTTTGCCGGGTATGATGTGTGACGCGCGGCTTTATGCACATCAGTTGACCGAACTTGGCAAAGATCATCCTGTCATGGTGGCCCCCATCACCCAAGGTGAGCGTATCAGCGATATCGTCTCCTCCATTTTGCCAAACTTGCCTGCAAAGTTTGCCTTGGCTGGCTTGAGCATGGGGGGCATTGTTGCGATGGAGATTCTTCGGAAAGCGCCTGAACGCATAACGCGTATCGCTTTGATGGACACCAACCCTCTGGCCGAAACTCCGGCGAGTGCGGCGACTTACGAACCTATGATTGTTGGTGCGCGCAGCGGTCGGTTAGATGAGGTGCTCGCCGGATTCATGCGGCCAGAGTATCTTGCGCCCGGCGTGAAACGTAACGAGATCCTCGCGCTGGTTCAAGATATGGGGCGTAATCTGGGGGCTGATGTTCTGATCCGTCAGGCGCGCGCTCTTCAGCGGCGTGCAGATCAGCAGGGTGTTTTGCGCCGCTGCAAATGCCCTGCGCTTGTCTTATGCGGTGAGTATGACGGTTTAACGCCGCCCAAGCGCCACAGCTTTATGGCGGAGTTGATCCCCTATGCGCGGCTGGAAGTGATCAAAGAGGCGGGGCATCTGCCCGTCTTGGAGCAGCCAGAGGCAACCACGGCAGCCCTTAGGGCTTGGATGCAGCAGCCTCTGGTTTTGCAATAGGCGCGCTCAGCTACGTGACGGCGGCGTGCTTTTGCACATGCCCTTCCGGGGCCAATACGCAAAAGCAAGCCAAATTGAGCGTCGGCAGTCGTATCAGGTGCCGTAGGCACGCGGTGATCCCATAACCTCCTGTGCAGCTCCTGTGAGAGCGTCTGCAATCACATTCAGTTCCTCACGTGTGAGACGTGCAGGCAGCCGCACGTCGCAGGCACACATGAGCATGGCGCGGGTTTGGGGAAGCTCTTGCTTTTCCGGCACAAATTGCCAGTTCCAGAAGGCACGCGCATTGTCAGTGGATTGTCCAAAAACCTGCACTTTCACACCGCGTGCATTGGCGGCCTCTTGGAAAGCAAGGATTTGTGCGTTGTCCATGCCTTCCAGATTGAACTGGATGGAGTCCGGCGCGCGCTCTTCCGGGGCGAGCTTTTCAGGCACTTGCAGCCATTGAGAGGCATTGAGCAGGTTGGCGACATAATCATGGTTGGCACGGCCATCGCGCACACGGCGAGGCACTTCATCCAGCTGCGGGCGTATGATTGCCGCCGCGAGGTTGGAGAGGCGCAAATTGTAGAGCGGCAGTTTATTTTGCCACCGTGCAAAAGCTTCGGCCAATTCTCCGGTGTTGTCGCCCTCAGGCGCTTTGTGCTTTTTCCAATTGTGCTCATAGGCGCCAGACATAATCACGGCACGGGCGATCAGATCGGGGTCGTCCGATATCATGATGCCCCCTTCGCCAGAGTTTACCAGCTTGTAGGACTGGAAAGAGAAGCAGCCAACTTTGCCGATGGTGCCAATGTTCTGGCCATGCCAGGTTGTGCCAAGGCTATGTGCCGCATCTTCAATCACCGGGATATCACGTGCTTCGCACAATGCCATGATCGCATCCATATCAGAGGTATGGCCGCGCATGTGACTGATGATAACCGCAGAAATATTGTCTTGAAGGCGTTTTTCAAAATCGGCGATGTCGATACGATAGTTGGCGCCCACTTCACAGAGCACAGGCACCAGATCGGCGTGCACGACAGAGGAAGGCACGGCGGCAAAGGTAAAGCCCGGCAAAAGCACCCTTGCATCGCGCGGCAGGCCGAGAGCCTTCAACGATAAGAACAGCGCAGCGGAGCAGGAAGACACGGCCAGCGCATATTTGCTGCCCAGCAGGGCCGCAAATTCGGCTTCCAAAAGGGCAACCGGTGCATTTTCAGCCGCTGTGTAGCGAAACAGATCCCCGGTTTGCAGAAGGCGTTCGATTTCGGCGCGCGCAGCTTCCGGGATCGGCTCGGCGTCATAAACATTGGGAGGAAGCGTCATGGTTTTCAACTTTCTTAAGTTGGGTTTTCAAAAATATAAAACAATGAAGGTTGGCAAACCAGTTAAAACACCGCGCGCGGTGTGAAAATTTCATGACGAATGGGAAAACCGGCGAAACTATGCTCAGCCGGGTAGGGGCGCTCAGACTCCCAAGCGATCTCGCATGGCATACCATGTCATGGCCAAAGCCAAGAGAGGGCTGCGTAGTCGGGCACCGCCGGGAAATGGCGTTGCTGGCACGCGCGCCATTGTGTCAAAGCCTTCGCTTTGACCACATAGCGCCATGGCCATGAGTTGGCCCGCATGTGTGGCGGTGCCGACACCATGTCCGCTATAGCCCGATGCCGTCAGCACGTTGGGCCGGAGACGGCGCAGATAGGGCATGCGTTTCATGGTGATTGCCAGTGTGCCGCCCCAAGCATAGTCGATGCGCACGTCCTTAAGATGCGGGAAAATCTCCAACATAGGTTTGCGCACGGTTGCGGCGATGTCAGCGGGAAACCGATAGCCGTAGCTTTCGCCACCGCCGAACAATAGCCGGTTGTCATGGCTGAGGCGGAAGTAGTTGACGACGAATTTGGTATCTGCAACCGCGACGTCCTGTGTCAGCACTTTGACGGTGTCCGCCCCCAGAGGTTCTGTGGCGGCGATAAAATTGTTGATGGGCATCACACGGCTGGCCACTTTGGGTTCAAGCCCGCCGAGATAGCCGTTGCAGGCCAAGATCAGCTGATCTGCTGTGATTTTACCGGTGTCGGTTTGAATTGTTACCCGCGGCCCGGCCTCAATTTTCGTGACCTGACTGGTCTCATATATCAGGGCGCCCGCTTCATCCGCAGCCCTGGCCAGACCCAGAGCAAATGCCAAAGGGTGCAAATGCCCTGCGCCCATATCAAGCGAGCCGCCGACATATTTGGGGGAGGGGCAAAGCGCCGCCATCTGGGCCTGATCAAGCGGCTGGATTTGATCGTAGTTGTAGCGGTGTTGCAGGTGCTCCACATAGATATGTTCGGCGGCGACGTCTCGTTTCGTAAACCCTGCGTGCGCAATGCCGGGTTTGTAATGGCAGGCGATGTTATGCGTGCTGATCAGCGCTTTGACGCGGTCTTTGGCGTCTTCCGCCAGATCCCAGAGCTTGCCTGCATCGTCCGCCCCCATGAGCGTTTTGAGATCGTCCTGCTCCATACGCTGGCCGCTGCCAAGCTGTCCGCCATTGCGGCCTGACGCGCCAAAACCAACGCGATGCGCCTCTAGAAGCACCACCTTGCGACCAGCTTGCGCAAGGTGAAGTGCCGCAGACAGGCCAGTGAAGCCCCCGCCGATGACGCAAACATCGGCGCGGACATCCGCTGTTAAGGCGGGGAACTTAGAGAGCGGCTGTGTCGTCGCTGCATACCAGCTTTGAGGGTAATGCCCTTTTTTATCATTGGCATATAGCAAGTTCATCAGAGCGCTTTCTCAGAGATACTCTTACACGTTGAGCAGCAGGTGTTCCCGTTCCCAAGGCGAAATGACCGATAGGAACTCTTCATATTCGGCGCGCTTTACAATGGAGTAGACGCGGCAGAAATCAGGCCCAAGGACTTCATGCAATGAGGTGGCTTCATCAAAGAGGTCCAGCGCGCCACCAAGAATGCGGGGAATGGCTTCTTCGCCATCATAGGCGTCGCCCTTAAATTGCTTGTCGGGACGCTCTTGCTCGATGAGGCCAAGATAGCCGCAGGCGAGGGAGGCTGCGATGCCAAGGTAGGGGTTGCAGTCCATGCCCGCGATGCGGTTTTCCACCCGGCGGGCTTGGGGCGAGGAAATAGGAATACGAATTCCGGTGGTGCGGTTGTCACGTGCCCATTCCAAGTTGATGGGGGCTGCGTGATCGCGCACGTAGCGCCGATATGAGTTCACATAGGGTGCCAGCACAGCGATGGCTGCGGGCAAGTGATTTTGCAAGCCTGCGATAAAGTGGAAAAACGCATCCGTATCGCCGCCTTGCGGACCAGAAAAGATGTTCTGGCCCGTTTCGATATCGATCACGGAGTGATGGATATGCATGGCGCTGCCGGGCTCATTCTCGATGGGTTTGGCCATGAAGGTGGCATAACAATCATGACGCAGGGCAGCTTCGCGGATCAGGCGTTTGAAGTAAAACACCTCATCGGCGAGTTTGACCGGATCGCCATGCACCATGTTGATTTCGAGCTGACCGGCGCCGCCTTCTTGCGTGATGCCGTCAATTTCAAATCCCTGCGCCTCGGCAAAATCATAGATGTCGTCGATGACTGGACCAAATTCATCTACCGCAGTCATGGAGTAGGCCTGACGTGCCGCGGCGGGGCGGCCAGAGCGGCCCATCATTGGCTTGATGCCCTGTGCCGGGTCCGTGTTGCGGGCCACGAGGAAGAATTCCATCTCGGGCGCGACAACGGGCTCCCAGCCTTTGGCGCGATAGAGATCCACGACCCGTTTCAGAACATTGCGTGGGCTGAATGGAACTGGGGTGCCGTCCGTGTCAAAAGCGTCGTGAATGACCTGAAGCGTCCAGTCACCTGTCCAAGGCGCAGCAGTCGCCGTGCTCCAGTCGGGGCGTAGGATCATATCCTTTTCGATGAAGCCATCCTCGCCGGCTGCTTCTCCCCAATCCCCTGTGATTGTTTGATAAAAAATCGAATCTGGCAGGTGGAAATATTCCTGTCGGGCGAATTTGCTGGCAGGAACGGCCTTGCCACGGGCGATGCCGGGTAGGTCTGAAATGATACATTCGACTTCGTCAAGCCGGTGCCCTTCGAGATAGGCGCGGGCAGCTTCGGGGGTTTGGGATAGCCAGTCGGTCATCGGGGCCTCTCTTGACGGAAGAAATCTGCAAATTGATCTGCAATTGTTTGGCTTGCGGTGGGCTCATCAAGTTGGTCGATGGCGGCTTCCAGGATTTCGTCAGGAACAACGCCACGGCCGCGCGTATTGATCAAGCCATCGACAAAATCAGCTGAAAATTCAGGGTGCGCCTGAACAGTCAATGCGCGGTCACCGTATAGGATTGCGGCGTGTTGACAGAAGTCGTTGGAGGCAATTGTGGTTGCGCCTGGGGCAAGTTCGACCACCTGATCCTGATGCCATGCGTTCATGGCCAGTTTGGTGCCGGAAAAGTCGTAGGTCTGATGGCCTACAGCCCAGCCGCCGTCAAATTTTTCTACTTTCCCACCAAGGGCTTGAGCGATGATTTGATGGCCAAAACACACGCCGACCATGGGGATATTCATGGTCACTGACTCGCGAATGAAATCCTCAAGCGGAGGGATCCAGTCGTGATCTTCATAGACCCCATGTTTGGAGCCTGTGATCAGCCAACCATCTGCGTCTGTTACAGAATTTGGAAATTCCCCATCCACAACCTTATAGCCGGAAAACTCAAAATCCTGCCCTGAGAGAAGGGTTTTGAACATCGCGATATAGTCGCCGTAGTGGGGTTTAAGCTCCTCGGGGGCGTGGCCGGTCAGTAGGATGCCGATTTTCATATGTCACCAGAATTTGATCAAATTTAGCGTAGCGTTGCGACAGGGTTGACGCAAGCGTGTCATACACGTTCGAGGTAGGTTTTCCACTGGGCCTCAGGTGCAATTGCCGCCAGTTTACGCATCTCTTGTCGCTTCGTCATGATCAGATTGTCGATCAGCTGCTTGGGCAGGCAGCGCGCGATAAAGGCATCCGCTTCAAACAGCGCAATAGCCTCTTCCCAGCTGTGAGCCAACTGCGGGTGGTCTTGTTCATAGGCGCTGCCTTTGGCTGGGGCAGGGGGCTTGAGGCCTTCATCAATGCCTTCGATGGCAGCACCAAGAATGGCGGCGAGCATCAGGTATGGGTTTACATCGCCACCGGCGACGCGGTGCTCAATGCGCCGTGCGGCGCTGGGGCCGCCGGGAATGCGGATGGCTGCGGTGCGGTTTTCATAGCCCCAGCAAATAGACGTGGGTGCATGGGCCCCGGGTGCAAAACGATCATAAGACGGCCCATTGGGGGCAAAGATCAGAGTGGAGGCTTGCATCGCGGCAAGGCACCCGGCCACAGCAGAGCGCAAAAGATCTGAGCCTGCCTCGGTGCCATCATCAAACACATTGTTGCCGTCTGCATCGACCACAGAGAAATGCACATGCATGCCGTTGCCAGCATCCTCAAGGTAAGGCTTGGCCATGAAGGTGGCCGCAAAGCCGTGATTGCGGGCGGTTGCGCGCAGCAAATACTTGATCAGCAACGCATCATGCGCGGCTTTCATGGCATCCTGATGGTTCAGAGTGACTTCAAATTGTCCAATGCCACCTTCGCTGGTCATTGTTTGCAGGGGGATGCCCATGGCCGCTGCGCCGTCGTAGATATCGGTGAAGAAGGCATCAAACGCATCTAGTTCTGCGACACTCAGGATTTCAGCGGCTTCGACCTGACGGCCGTCTCTGGGATGGCGCGGTGGGGTGATTGCATCGCCGCTGTCATCCACCAAGGTGAACTCCATTTCCGTGGCTGCAACCACGCTCCAGCCGCGCTGTGCAAATCTGTCCAAAACTGCTGCAAGCGCCTGAATAGGGTCACCCAGAAAGGGTGCGCCGTCTTCTGTGTTGAGGCACATCAAGACCAGTTGCGAGGCTGTTGCGAGCCAAGGCATTGGCACTGCACCCCGACATGTTGGGAGAAGGACGCCATCCTGATCCCCACTTTCAAACACCAGTGGGCTGTCTTCGATATCACAGCCCCACATGTCCAGATTAAGCGCAGAGAGTGGCAGGCGGGCGCCGCCTTTCTTGAGCTTTCCCAAATGTGCCGAAGGCAGGCGTTTGCCGCGCAGCTGGCCATTCAGATCCACTGCGCCGATACGGAAAGTTGCGCTATGTGCCGGAGTCATGTGTCACCATTTCGATAATTTGATCAAAATATCAGGGGCGTTGTTTGAATTGTCCAGTGATATTTTAACCTGAAAAATGCGATGTCGGTATTGCGTCTGTATCGCGTCGTTATTGCGTAGGTGTCAAAAATGCAAAAACGCCCGGCGTTAACCACCGGGCGCTTTGCAAAATTTTCGGATTTTAGGCGTCTTTAGCGCAGGAGGTTTGGACGGACGCGCAGCTTCTTCACCGCGTTTTGCGGCAAATGGCGATTGAGGCGTTTGTTCACCAGACCAAAGATCCAGATGATCAGCAGCGTCAGCAGGATGAAATAAAACGCCAAGATTGGATAGGGCACAAACGGGTTGTAAGTTTTATCCGCGAAGTAGCCTGCATAGTAGAGCGCGTCGCCTTGCTGGCGCCATGCGGGGAAACCTGAAAAATACACCAGCGTGGTTGCATGGAAGAGGAAGATGGCTTCGTTGGTATAGGCGGGCCATGCAAGACGCATCATGGTTGGGAACATGATGCGGCGATAACGATACCAGCCTGTAAAGCCATAGGCATCTGCGGCTTCCATATCCCCTTTGGGGATGGAGCGCAGCGCGCCATAGAAGATTTCCGCCGAATAGGCCGATGTGTTCAGGAACAGCACAAACAGCGCACCGATGGCCGCAGAGGACAGCGGATTGAAAATCGGAGACACGCTTTTGAGCGAAAGGAACAGAAAATAGGCAAAGAAGAACTGAATGAACAGCGGGCTGCCACGGAACAGGAAGATGAACCACTCTGCTGGTTTGCGTGCCCAGCGACTCTGAGAGTTCTTCGCCACCGCGAGCAGATTGGCAAAGACAAAGCCGGACATTACCGCAAGCACGCCAAAGTAGACATTCCAGATCATGCCGGAACCGATCAAGGTGAAGTGCTCACAGAGGGTAAAGTCCGACCGGGGCAGAAGGCGTTCGCCGTAGCCCAGCGAACGGAAGGCATAGGCCTGAATGGTCTCGATACAGCTCATGCCGCGCTCCCTGCTTTTCGTTGGGCTTCGCCATCAACCGTGGCTTGACCGTGTGAGAGACGTTTGGTGATGCGTGCCAGTGCGATTTCAGAGACGCGGGTGAACAGGAGATAGAAGATCAGCAAGGCGAGGAAGTACCACATGCGCCAGTCGCCATGTGGGTAGTCGGTGAATCGCGCGGTTTTAGATGCGCCCAGATCCCGGGCCCAATAGACGATGTCTTCGACACCCAGCAGGAACAGGAGCGGAGTGGCCTTGATCAGCACCATCCAGAGGTTGGACAGGCCGGGCAGGGCGTAGATCCACATCTGCGGTATCAGAATGCGCCAGAAGGTCTGGCGCGGGGTCATTCCGTAGGCTTCGGCGGTTTCAAGTTGGGCCCGGGGCACGGCCTGCATGGCCCCAAAGAGCACGTTGGCGGCAAAGGCCCCAAAGACGATGGCGAATGTGAAAACCGCGAGCCAGAAGCCGTAGATTTCATGCACCCATTGTGGCGAGCTGCTCAGTGGCATTTTGGCGATGTCACAGACGAGGAACTCGCTGCCCTGTCGGACGGGTTCACTCCAATCGGGACATTTGACCTTATGGCGCAGAAATTCGATGCCCTGATCCAGAGCGATGACGAAGAACAGGAAGAAGGCGATGTCGGGCACGCCACGCACAATGGCAATATAGCCTTTGCCAAACCAGCGCAGCATGAAGAAACGCGCGCGGGCGGCGATAGCGCCGCCGAGGCCGAACAGCAGCGCTGTGGGGGCAGTGACGGCCAGGAGAAGCAAAACAGTGCCAAATGAGGCGTAGAAGGCCATATGCTTCCCGGTGGTGAGATAGCAACTGAGCCAAGGCAGACTGTTCAGGACAGACGGATCTGAGCAATAGGCAAAAATGGCTGGCCTCGTTCGTTTCGCGTGAAAGTTTGTGGAGCAGAGAACGCCCACGGTATGGGGGGAAGGGCGGTTGGAAAAGGGGGAGCAGCGCCCCCCCCTTTTATCGTGTTCGCATGGGGAAGGCTTAGAACTGGCCTTCGATTTCCCATTTTGCGAGCAGCTCGTTGAGCGTGCCGTCTGCTTTCATGGAGGCGATGGCCGCGTCAAACTTGCCGCGCAGTTCGTCATCGGATTCACGGAAGGCCATGCCGATGCCGCCACCGAGGTAAACGTCGCTGATGAAGACCAGTTCGGATTCTGCAACGATTGGTGCAAGGAAGTCTTTGTCTGCCAGAACTGCGTCCACTTCACCCGCGTTCACAGCGGCGACGGTTTCGTCTGGGGTTGGGAATTCAACCAGAGTTGCGCCCGTGGTGGCCACATGTCCGGATTGGATGGTGCTGGTCTGAGCGGCAACCACGGCGGAGTTCACGTCCACATCAGCAGAGAGTGCTGCGTATGCGGAAGGAGATGGCTGGGTGTAGCCCTGAGTGAAGTCCATGGTCTCTTCGCGCTCATCGGTGATGGACATGCCTGCGATGATGGCGTCGTAGTTGCCGGACTGCAGGTTTGGCACGATGCTGTCCCAGTCGTTGGTAACCCACTCACAGGTCAGCTCTGCGCGTTTGCACAGCTCGTCGCCCAGCTCGCGCTCAAAGCCGTCCACTTCGCCTGCGTCGTTGATGAAGTTGTATGGAGGGTACAGACCCTCGGTGCCCAGACGGACGGTCTCGGCCATGGCAACGCCCGCGGTCAGTGCAATGGCGGCGGTGCTCAGGATCAGATTTTTCATAGTAGTGCTCCCTATGGTTTGGTTGTTATGTGGCGGTTGAAGACAGGAACTGTTTCAAACGCTCGGATTTCGGGTTTCCGAACAATTCGTCCGGGGCGCCTTCTTCTTCGATGAGGCCTTGGTGCAAAAACACAACGTGGTCAGAGACATCACGGGCCATCTTCATGTCGTGTGTGACGATCATCATGGTACGACCCTCTTCGGCCAATGCCTTAATCACACGCACCACCTCCTGCTCCAGCTCGGGGTCAAGCGCGGATGTGGGCTCATCAAACAGCAGGGCTTCCGGTTCCATGGCAAGGGCGCGGGCGATGGCTGCGCGCTGTTGCTGGCCGCCGGAGAGCTGCGCGGGGTAAGCGTCGTGTTTGTCGGCGATCCCGACTTTGTCCAGATAGGCGTGTGCGGCCTCTTCGACCTCCGCCTTGTCGCGGCCCAGAACAGTGACGGGGGCTTCCATCACGTTTTGCAGGATGGTCATGTGGGACCAGAGATTGAACTGCTGAAACACCATCGACAGATTTGTGCGGATGCGCAGGATCTGTTTGGGGTCGGCAGGCTGGCGGGCGTGGCCGCTGCCTTTCCAGGTGACGGGCTCTCCCTTGAACAGGATGTCGCCCTGCTGGCTATGTTCCAGAAGGTTGGCGCAGCGCAGGATTGTGGACTTACCAGACCCGGAGGAGCCAATAAGCGATACCACATCGCCGCGGTGCGCAGTGATATCCACGCCCTTAATGACTTCTAGATTGGCATAAGCCTTGTGCAGGTCGCGAATTTGCAGAACGGGTGTGGCGTCGTTCACTGTGTCCCCATCGGTGTCGGGTTGATCTTGGAGCCCAAATAGGACTGAAAATTTGCGCAATTGCAACTTTCAAAAGGGCGGCTCAGAGGCCAAGACGGACGTTTTGGCTGCCCAACTTACCAAATGGTTAAGAGTTGAGCGGATTTGATCCAGCGTCATATGTGCTTTCCTCAAGGGCTGCCAGTCTTTGCAGATCTTATTCTGCTTGCGGCCTGCGCGTTCGCTCTATTGCCTTGCGTATAAGGTGAAGCGCGTTGCGCGAGGTGCTGTCTTCTAAGGTTATGAAAAATTGGGAAAAGCTACGCATCTCTGCCATATTCCCACCCTCCGTCAAACTGGCGATGAAATGGGCGAGGTGGCGATGAATATTTTGGCAATAGTCTTCCTGATGAGACGTTTCTGCATGAAACTTGCCCCATTTTCGACGAATCGCAGGGGTCTCTAAAGGCTGAGGCTCCGATTCGCCGGTGTTGGTCGTCACACTGTCACCAGTAATGCTCAAGCAGGTGTGCCTAGCCGCGTTTTTCCACCCGTTGCCGGGCCCGGGCGCTGTCCATGTCGGAAACACCCAGAAGGTTGGCCGCCAGACGCAAAAGAGCATCCTCGCGCGCATCCCTTGCGTCATCTGCCAGCACCACCTGCCACATGGCTTCGATCACAGAGATGCGGTCCTCTAGCGGCACTGCATCCTTAATGGCGCGGGTGAAGCGCACCGTATCAGGGGCCTCTGCTTCAAGAGCTTCTGCCTCTTTGCGCAGCGCGGTTGCTTCAAAGGGGCTGAGCCCGTAGCGCTCTGTGACGATGCGTTCGATGCGAGTGGCCTCTTGTGGATCGTAGTCCCCATCAGCGCGGGCAATACGCACCAGAAGGGCGCCAAGCGCCAACCTGGCATCAGTGTCTGTCAGGGGATCTGAAGCGGGCGCCGTCAGGCGTTTGAGAAAGTCAGCAAACATAACAGAGGATGTAAGCCGGGACAGGCGGCCGTGCAACCTTGCAGGTGTGTGGACGTTCAGGCGGGGAAAGGGGGCACTTCGGCATTTCCTATTGAGGTTTGCTCCGATAGCTTGCGGGACGATATGCCCGGTTTGGGGATGACAAAGGTGGACGACCCAATGGCGCGTGTCTCTCTCACGGTTTCTCTTCTGGTCACGCTTTGCGTTGGCTTTGCTGTCAATCGAGCAGCGTATCAGTATTTTTCTGCGGAGGAGCTGGCGAAAGCGGAGGGGCAACTTTCCCTGTATCGTTCCACCGTGATTGCCGAACTTGAGCAACATAGCCACCTGACCCATGTGTTGGCACAAGACAGTTATGTGGCCGACGCGCTGGAAGGGCAGAGCACGTTTGTGCTGAATGCGCGTCTTAAGGATTTTTCGGACAAAGCGGGATTGGATGCTATTTATCTTATGACCGCTGAAGGCATTACGATCGCGGCTTCCAATTTTGATACGCCGACCTCTTTTGTGGGGCAGGTCTATGCGTTTCGCCCTTATTTTCAGAACGCTTTGCGTGGCGAGCAGGGGCGGCTCTACGCGATTGGGGCGACGACTGGTTTGCCGGGGTTCTTTCTGGCGGATCCCGTGTTTGTGGGGGCAGAGGTCCGTGGTGTTGTGGCGTTGAAAAAGAGCTTTTCAGGGCTGGAAGACAGTTGGCGGCGGGCAGGGGAACAGGTGATTTTGGCCAATGCGCAGGGGGTTGTTTTGCTGGCGTCAGATCCGGATTGGCTTTATCGCACCTTGACCCCATTGGATGTGGAGCAGAAGGCGGCCATACGCGCCGCAAGACAGTTCCCCGGTCAACCACTTGATCCGTTAAGCTGGCAGAAGACCTCGCCAGATCGCGCTGAAATTTTGGGGGAAGAACGTCTGCATCTGCTGGCACAGGATTTGCCGGATGGCTGGCAGTTACATTACTTTGCCAGCGATGAGCAGGCCGTGACCCGCAGTTGGTTGGCGACCGCGGTCGTTGTGGTTTTGGCGGGCATCCTGCTGATCGTGTTTCAGGTGCAGCGGGCGCGCCGTATTGGCCGGGCGTTGCGCCGTTCAGAGCAAGAGGAGGCGCAGCTGCGGCAGGCCAATGCGCAGCTTGCCGTGGAAGTCGCGGAGCGTAAGACAGCAGAGGCGCGGCTCAAATCCACTCAGAAGGAACTGGCGCAAGCGAGCCGTTTGGCGGCATTGGGGCAGTTGTCCGCATCGGTGACCCATGAGTTGGGACAGCCGATCGCTGCGATGCGCAACCATCTGGCGGCGGCGGAGATGAACCCTAAGGGGGCGGAAAGGCTGGGCAGCAATATTGCGGGGCTGGTCACACGTATGGAAGGCATCACCCGACAGTTGAAGTTCTTTGCCACGAGTGGCCATGAAGGCTTTGAGGTTTTTGAGCTGCGCGCAGCTGTAGAAGCGGGGCTGGAACTTGTGGCACCCAATATTGAGGCAGGTGCGATTTCGGTGCAGTGTGAGTGGCCGCAGGAGGTGCTGCGTGTGCGCGGGAACCGGTTGCGGATTGAGCAGGTGGTGACCAATATTCTGCGCAATGCCTGTGACGCGATGGAGGATATGACGCAGGCGGAATTGCATATTCATGTGTTTGCAAAGGAGAATTGCGCGGTGTTTTCTGTGACAGATACGGGGCATGGCTTGGCTGGGGCTGCGTTGCAGGATCTTCAGGAACCCTTTGTCACGACACGAGAAAGCGGGCGGGGCATGGGGCTTGGGCTTGCGATTTCAGCCACCATTGTCAAAGATCACGGAGGCGACATGCAAGCGTGGGACCGTCAGCATGAGGCCCAAGAAGGTGGTGCCATCTTTGAGGTGCGTTTGCCGCTGGCTGGGGCAGGGCATGGGCTTGACCGCATGTGAGCACACAACCTGCAAGAAAGAGATATAACATGAGTGAGACCGGCAGCTTCAGTCTTTTGATTGTGGATGACGACAAGGGCATGCGCCAATCCCTTCTGGAGTTGATGGGCGCGGCCGGATGGCAGGCAGAGGCGGTGGCGCGGGCGGATAAGGCGCTGGAACGGCTTAAGGTGTTGACCCCGGATGTGATCCTGTCGGATGTGCGGATGCCGGGCATGACGGGCATGGAGCTGTTGGCGCGGCTGCATCCGGAGTTGTCGCCGCCGCTGGTGTTGATTTCGGCGCATGGCGATATTCCAATGGCAGTGGAGGCCATGCAGGCCGGGGCCTATAGCTTTGTTGAAAAACCCTATGAACCACGACGTCTGCTGAGCATTCTGACCCATGCGGCTGAACAGAGCCGGATGCGGGCGCGCAATGCCCAGCTTAAGGCCCGATTGTTTGAACTTTCGGGACTTGATCGCGTGTTGATGGGGCAAACCCCTGTTGTCGCGGAACTGCGCGAGGAGGTTCTGGATCTGGCGCCAATGGACGGTGCGGTGATGATCCTTGGGGAAACCGGTACGGGCAAGGAGCTGGTGGCGCGGGCGTTGCATGATTTGGGGCCGCGTGCGGATCGTCCCTTTCTGGCGATCAACTGTGCGGCCTTGATGCCTGACAGTTTTGAGGCGGAGATGTTTGGCGTTGCGCAGGGGCCGGAAGGGCGGTTGCAGGCGGCGACGGGCGGTACGCTGTTTTTGGATGAAATCGCCTCATGTCCTCCTGTGGTGCAGGCCAAGTTGTTGCGGGTGATTGAGGATCAGCAGGTGTTTCCCGTGGGGGGCGCTGTGCCGGTGGCGGTGGATTTGCGGGTGATGTCTGCGACCAATGAGGACGTGGAGCAGGCCGTTGCAGAGGATCGGCTGAGGCGGGATCTCTTGTTCCGGCTCAACACTTTTGTGATGCAACTGCCGCCGCTGCGCCAGCGCCGGGATGATGTGATGTTCTTGGCGGCGCATTTTTTGGAGGATTACGCGCGGCTGCACGAGATTGGGGCACCTGCGCTGGATCATGAAGATGCGGCGACGTTGATGGCACATGACTGGCCGGGCAATGTGCGGGAGTTGCGCAATGTCTGTGCGCGGCGTGTGATGCTGGCACGGCGTGGTGGCGGCAGCATGGCAGCGGCCCTGACACAGGATCGCGGCGGGGAGGATGTGCCGGATACCCTGCGAGAGGCTGTGGCGGCCTTTGAACGGGAGCTGATCGGCAAGGCGATCAAGGCGCATGAAGGGCGTATGGATGCCGCGGCAGAGGCGCTGGGCATTGGGCGGCGGACGCTGAACGAAAAGATCGTCAAATTGGGATTGGACAAGGCGGCACTGTTATAGTGCGCGATCAAGCCTGACATGAAAGCAATTGAGTTAAATTGTCTGCTCTGCGGATTTCCGCAGGGCAGGGGCCGTGGACCGCGCAAAATCTCTCATTGGCAAAGGGCGCGCTCTTCTTGCATGCTGTGTCTCATAATGACTTACGCAACCGGGAGGAAATCATGCGTAAACTGATGAGCCGGACCGCCGTGGCGGCCCTGTCTATGGCATTTGTCACCGAAGCAATGGCAACCGAATGGAATGTCTCTCTCTGGGGCAAGCGTCGGGCGTTCACCGAACATGTTGAAAAGCTGGCCGAACTGGTGAGTGAGAAAACCGGCGGTGAGTTCACTTTGAACATCAGCTATGGTGGCCTGTCCAAGAACCGCGAAAACCTTGATGGCATTTCCATTGGGGCCTTTGAGATGGCGCAGTTCTGTGCCGGTTATCACCGTGACAAAAACCGCGTGATCACTGTGTTGGAGCTGCCGTTCCTGGGTGTGGCCAATCTGGAAGAAGAACTGGCTGTTTCTAAAGCCGTTTATGGCCACCCAGCGGCGACAGAGGAAATGGAGCAGTGGAATGCCATGCTGCTGATGACCTCGCCGATGCCGCAATACAATCTTGTAGGCACCGGGGAACCCCGTGACGCGCTTGCTGATTTCGACGGTATGCGCGTGCGTGCGACTGGCGGTTTGGGCAAAGCCTTTGAAGCAGTGGGGGGTGTGCCAACCTCTGTGACCGCAACCGAGGCCTATCAGGCGATGGAAAGCGGTGTCGTGGACACGGTTGCCTTTGCGCAGCACGCACATCTGGCCTTTGGCACCATCAACCAAGCAGACTGGTGGACCGCCAACCTGAACCCCGGCACCGTGAATTGCCCGGTGGTCGTGAATATCGATGCCTATGACATGCTGTCTGATGAGCATCGCGCGGCACTGGACAGCTCCGTTGATGAGGCGCTGGCGCATTATGTTGCGAACTATGGCACCCTGCTTGAGAAGTGGGACAGCGTTCTGGAAGAAAAAGGCGTTCAGAAGGTGGAGATCGACGACGGGGTGATCGCGGAATTCCGTGCCAAGGCCGCCGACCCGATCCGCGCCGCTTGGATTGCGGATATGGAAGCGCAGGGCCTGCCGGGGCAGGACCTTTATGATCTGGTTGTGAAAACTCTCGAAGATCACCGCGCAGGCAACTGATAAAAATAAAAAATTAGCGGCCTCGGTAAGTTCCGGGGCCGCAGTGTATCTGATCTAGGGGGATGGACATGGCCGGTAGTTCCGCCGTGCTTGAAGATGACAGCCTGCTCAGTCGGCTGGATCGTCACCTGCTCAAGCTTGAAACATTTTTTGCCCTGCTCAGTGGGCTTGCCGTCTTCAGCCTGATGTTTCTGGCGGCCTATTCGGTGGGAGGGCGCAAGTTCTTTGCGACACCGCTTTCGGGCTATGTTGACTACATTGAAGTGTTGATGCCGCTCATTGCGGTGATGGGGATCGCCTATGTGCAGCGTGATGGCAGCCACATCCGTATGGATATGGTCATCGGCAAGCTGAAGGGACGTGCGCTTTGGGGGGCTGAGCTGCTGTCTGTGGTGTTGATCCTGCTTTTGATGATTGCGTTGACCATGGGCAGTTGGGCGCATTTTGAACGCTCTTTTGATTGCGCGCGGCCGCTGTGTTCGCGCGACAGCTCCATCGATATTGGCCTGCCAATCTGGCCCTCCAAGCTGATTGTGCCGATGGCCTTTTCGGTGATGTGCCTGCGCCTTGGCTTGCAGGTCTGGGGCTACGGACGTGCGTTTTTGCTGAACCTGCCAAGTCCCGTTGCGGTGCCACTGGTGCAGTCGATCGAAGAACAGGCCCGTGCAGAGGTCGATCAGCTTGGGGATGCTGACAATGGATAATATTACAATTGGCCTTTGGGTCACAGGCGGGATGCTGTTGCTTGTGGTGTTGGGCATGCGCGTGGCTTTCGCAGCTGCCTTGGCTGGCTTCATCGGCATCGTGTGGATTTTCTGGGCGAAAATGGGCTATGCACCGGAACGCTTTCTGTTCTGGAACGAGCGGCGTGAGATCTGGGACGGGGCGCTGGGGAAATCCATTGCCATTGCCGGATCGGTGCCCCACTCGAAAGTCTCGTCGCAGGCGTTGAGCCTTATCCCGACCTTCATCCTGATTGGCTATCTCGCTTATTATGCCAAGCTGACCACGGCGCTGTTTGATGCGGCCAAAAAATGGATTGCCTGGGTGCCCGGCGGGCTGGCGGTGTCCACTGTTTTTGCCACTGCAGGTTTTGCGGCGGTGTCTGGCGCTTCTGTGGCGACGGCGGCGGTGTTTGCGCGAATTGCCATCCCTGAGATGTTGAAGGTGGGCTATAACAAGCAGTTCGCAGCGGGCGTGGTGGCGGCTGGGGGCACTTTGGCCTCGCTGATCCCGCCCTCAGCGATCCTTGTGATCTATGCGATCATTGTGGAACAGGACGTGGGCAAGCTCTTGCTGGCGGGGTTCATTCCCGGTGCCTTTTCTGCTGTGGTCTACGGCGCGATGATCATTGGCATTGCCATGATCTTCAAAACCGTGGGCCCGCCGGTGAGTGGTTTCACATGGCGTGAGCGTTTTGCCGCACTGCCGCCCGCGCTGCCGATTGTGGCGGTGGTCGTGATCATCATTTTCTTTGTCTACAACCCCTTTGGCGATGCCTGGGGCACACCGACAGAGGGCGGGGCCGTGGGGGCATTTATCGTCTTCCTGCTGGCGCTGCTGCGTGGGATGCGCTGGCCGGAGCTGAAATCAGCGCTTTTGGACACAGCCAAGCTGACGGTGATGATTTTTACCATCATCTGGGGGGTGCTGATCTATGTGCGCTTCCTTGGGTTTGCAGATCTGCCGGGGGCGTTTTCGGATTGGATCACCTCGCTGACAATGTCGCCGTGGCTGATCCTGATCTGTATTCTGCTGGCCTATGCGGTGCTGGGCATGTTCATGGATGCCATTGGCATGCTGCTTTTGACGTTGCCGGTGGTCTACCCTGCGGTGATGGCGTTGAACGGTGGTGAGGCGGTGACCGCGGCGGAGAGCACATTTGGCATGAATGGCACGATGTGTGCGATCTGGTTTGGCATTCTGGTGGTGAAGATGGCGGAGTTCTGTCTGATCACCCCGCCCATTGGGCTCAACTGTTTTGTTGTGGCTGGCGTGCGGGATGATCTGACGGTTCAGGATGTCTTTAAGGGCGTGACACCCTTCTTTATCGCGGATGCCGTGACCATCGCGCTTTTGGTGGCGTTCCCATCCATTGTGCTCTGGCTGCCGAGCCTGGCTTAAAAATGCCGGTGTGGCCCCGTTTAGGCGGGGCCAGCCGGGCTGTCTTCGGGTTTGATGCCCAACATGGCTTCAATCTCATGCAGGCTTTCATCTTCGACTGGAAGATGCTTTCCATCCGCTTCGATCACCTGAAACAGCTTATGCGCCACTTCCAGCCGGTGCGGATAATCCACGGTTTCGCGGATCAGCAGCGCGAAATCCGGTGTGCCGGGGGCTGCGCTTTCGAGCTTTTCGCAGGTCGCGCGCAGTTTCGCGGCTTCGATCGGGTTGAGGCCGAATGTTTCGCTCAGAATACGGTCAATTTCACCAATTTCGAGTGCATGGTAGGAATTGTCGGATTTTGCCACACGTACCAAAAGGGCACCGAGCGCCAGTTTTTCGTCGGGTTCGGGGAGGGGCTCTGTGTTGGCGGTGCCGCGCAGGCGGGCAAGCAAGTGATCCCAGATCATCCGTCATACCCCTCAATGATCACGATATCCCCGGTGCTGACCGGGGTACGCAGGGCTTTGGCGGCTTGGTAATCTTCGGAATGATAGCATTCAAGCGCCGCTTGGTATGAGGGAAATTCAATCACCACATTGCGGCTGCGGGCGCTGCCTTCAGGCGTTTCAAAGGCGCCGCCTCGGACCAGAAAACGCGCGCCATAGTCGGCAAACGGTTTGGCATTGGCGGCGATGTATTTCTGGTAGCCCTCAACGTCGTCGACGTCCACGCGTCCGATCCAGTACCCTTTGGCCATGCAGCTCTCCCTTTGGTGATTGTTTTACAGGGCAGAGTGCCAAGCGGCACCGGGATTGGCAAGCGCTGGCGCAGAGGGAAGCTCCATGTTGTTTGAAGCTGTTGCGCACAATCAAATGGGCATTGCATGTATGGCAAAGGCAAGCAGGTGCCTGCCTTTGCCCTGATATGTTTAGGCCATGAAATCAAACCCGAGGTCGGTGAGCTGGGCCATCAGCGCGCTGTCCTCATCCAAGATTGGATTGTTTGCGGCGGCTTCAAAATTGGCCCGTGTCAGGTCTTCTGCTTGCAGACCCAGCAGGGTGGTGATGTTGCCGCCGTTGCCGAGCACTTCGATTTCAAGGTTGCCATCCACTTCACGAATGTCCAGATGGTCGCTGTTCAACGCATTGAAATCAAAGGTGTCCGCAGCGGGATCGAAGCCCTCGATTTGGGTTTGTGCGCCCCAGTTCCAATCGATCTCGACCCGATCTGCATCGGCACCAAGCACCAGAGTATCGCCTGGGGTTGGCGTGGGTGTGCTGCCACCTGTGGCGCTGTCAGAACCGCCCGTTTCGTTACCATTGTTTCCAGATTCCCCCGTATCGGTAACATTTGAGCCAGTCATGTCGCCTGTGCGGGTCTGGAAGCCATCGGTTGTGGCTCCTGCTGGGGCTTCTGGCGTCAGCAGCACGGTGCGGTCCACCAATGTGACGTCATTCTGGTTAAACCCGA
Organism: Shimia sp. R11_0; assembly: GCF_017744035.1. NCBI lineage: Bacteria > Pseudomonadati > Pseudomonadota > Alphaproteobacteria > Rhodobacterales > Roseobacteraceae > Shimia > Shimia sp. R11_0. The sequence continues at coordinate 84,381 of NZ_JAGHQY010000009.1, forward strand.
AGGGGGTTTCCAGATTGTCTTCCATCACCTGATCGAAGTGGAATTCGACCAATCCGGGGATGAGATCTGCTTTGGTGACACCGGTGAAGGTAAAGCTTTGGCCGCTCGGCAGGGTGGAGATCACCAGACCTGCATCGCTGTCTTCCACCGAAAGGCGCTCGCGGGTACCGAAATAGAGGAAGCTGATTTTCATCGTGGTTGGGTCAAAATTGTCGATCACCTCGGCGCGGCCGTATTCATGGCTGCGGATATAGACGGTATCATCTTCACGGGGACCAACGCCCTGTTCCCAAGAGATCACTCCGCCCATATCCTGACGGAAGTGTTCGTTCCCGACCACGCCAAAGCTGTCGATGGTGACATCCTGATAGGTGACGCCTTGCACGATCTGCGCGGCGTCAGACCAAGGGCTGTCGATCACGATCTCACCTGCCAGCGATTTTGTGACGATCATGCCGTGAACAGATGTGCCGCCAAAATCGAGTTGATCCACGGATGGGTCAAAATCGGTGATGTCATCCGCGTTGCTGTCGGCGCGGAAAACACGACCACCCGCATCGGTGTTGCCGGTCACGTCGGCGGGGTTGGAGCCATCCGCGTCATAGGTCAGCGTGTAGCCGCCCTCTGCAGGGGTTGAGATCTCGGTGCCCAGAACATTGGCAATTTCGTTGAGAACATCCTGATTATCGGCTGAGAAATTGGCGATTGAAAGGTCGCTTAGTCCAAAGCCTGTGAAGATGGTTTGTGTTGTGGTGCCATCTGCGGTGATGGCAATGCGCACGGTCAAACCAAGGGCGTCGCCGGATTCTTCGAAGATTTCGAAGTCTGTTGAAGCCACATCGGAGCTGATTTCAATGACGTCGCCCATGGCGGGCATGAAACCATCGATAACCTGCGCCGGACTGTCGTAGGTTAGGGTCACATGCATGTGGGTGTGACCGCCGTGCCCGCCATCTCCACCGCCGTGTCCACCGTCGCCGTGTCCGCCGTCACCATGTCCGCCGTCGCTGCTGCCGTCGCCGTTGCCGCCGTCACCGTCATCTGCGCTGATCAATGTGGAGAGCTCTGCGCGTGCCGTGGCATCCAAGGCGTTGATGTTCGCCGCGTCCAGCATGGCAAGCGTAACACCCTGCAGCGTCAGCGTTTGATTGTTGGATGGGATAGAGATCACTACAGAGCCGCCCACTTCGGCGACCTCCAGTGCGTCTGCCCCGATCCAGTCAAAGAAGAGGGTATCACTGTTTGGATCAAAATCGGTGATCACTGTGTTGGACCCATAGGCCCAGGTGATCACGACATCTGCATTGGCTTTGGTGATGGCTGAATTGTTGAAATCTTCGGCAGTTCCATCTGGTGTCGGCGCAGGATCTGTGCTGCCATCGCCATCGCCATCGCCATCGCCATCGCCATCGCCATCGCCATCGCCATCGCCATCGCCATCGCCATCGCCATCGCCAGCCCCGTCACCCCCAGAGGTGTCGCCGTCCCCGGATCCGTCCCCATTGCCGGAACCATCACCGCTTCCGTCGCCGTTTCCATCCCCATCACCGGAGCCATCTCCGCTGCCAGATCCATCGCCGTTGTCGCCAGATCCTGAGCCGCTGCCGTCTCCGATCAGAGCCAGAATTTCTTCTGCGGAGGTGCCGTCCAGAATGGTGAAATTGGCCGCGGACAGATCTGAAAGTGAGACCCCAACAAGGGTGAGAGACTGTTGATTTGAGGGCACGGAGAATGTGGTGGATCCACCAGTTTCGGTGATCTCCAGATCCGCAGCGGAAATCCAATCGACAAAGATGGTGTCACTGGATGGGTCAAAATCAGTGATCTGCGTGTCTGCCCCATAGGACCATGTGATCACGACATCTGCGCTGTCTTTTGTGACATCAGCCGTTCCGCCGGAGCTGTTGCCGCCAGAGGCACCGCCATCCCCGCCGGTGTCGCCCCCTGTATCGCCCCCTGTATCGCCGCCGCCGGTGTTGCCGCCGGGTGTGCCAAGGCCTTCATCCCCAGTTTTGCGATCTTCAAAGAAGGCGATCATATCAGCGACAGACGGACTGTTGTAGCCGCCAAACTGGTCAATGTATTGCAGGATCGAAGTGCCATATTCATCGGTTGAAACCGCGCCACTGAGCAGAAGGTTCAACGTGCCGTAAGCGCCGCGCAGGTGGGCGGCAGCAAGAATGCCCGTGAGTGTGAGCTCGACCGTCACCGTCGCGCCCGAACCGTCTGTGTAGGTGGTGGTCTGACCAATGAAATCATCCAGATTTTGACCAGCGTTGGTCAGCCCGTTTTCGATGATTTGCAGGTTCAGGCCAAAGGCCTCCTGAATGGCCACTGTCTGCGCCTCTTTGGTCATGAATTCCTCAAGAGAGGTCACGCCATTTTTGCCTGTCCAAGTGCCATCCCATGTATTGGTCGATGCGCCGTTGCCATAGAACTGGTCGTCATCGTAGTAGCCAAGGTCAATCAGCAGGGCTTCGCCAAATTGAAATCCAACAAAACCAAGGGAGTTGGTAGAACGATAGGCCATGGCCTCCCATTCGCTGTCGCTCAGATCGCCCCAGCTGTTGTAGCCGGGGAAGAAATCGGTGACCGGGCCGCCCGCCCATGTATCGAGCTGCCAGTCCTGAATGACCCCATCGTTGTATCGGTCGCGATCCCAACCGGACTCAAACGCCAGAAGCGCAGAGAGGAAATCGGTGAATGTTCCGTTGGACATTGTGAGTGTGCTTTCGTCTTAGAGTGGATAACCGCACGCTCAACGGCTGTGCGGATTCAGACCCAAGCACGAAACTTATGTTGGCAGGCGGCCATTCTTTTTAGAAATTCCGCCATCGGCAAAAGCTTGCAAATTCTCCCCCTGTATCAGCGGTTTTCTGTCGACCGCCGGAGTACGGCCGGTCCAGCGCCGATAGGCCTGTGTGAAGCTGCTTTGGTCTGAAAAACCACATAAATGTGAGGTTTCAGCAAGCGATAGGTAGGGATCGGCCAGAAAGGCCTGTGCAAGTTTAAATTGTGTATTTGAGACCAATTCTCTGAAACTTGTGCCTTCTTTCAGAAGCCTGCGATTCATTGTGCGCTCAGACAGGCCGAGTCGTTCTGCCGTATCTGCCGCTTTGGGGCGGCCATGGGCCATGCCGCGCAATAGCTGCTTTTGGACGGTCTCCGCGAGGGAGGCGGGAGCTGTATTGGTGGATTGCAACAGCACATCGCCATAGCTTGTCAGATGCCCGAGGAGATGGGCGTCGGCATCGCGAATTGGAGTGTCTAGCATGCGTTTGTCAAAGCGAAGATAGGAATGCTCTGTCTCCAGCTTGACCGAACACCCAAAGATGCCTGCAAGTTCGGCCTGACCGTGTTTGCGCAAATGAGCGAAGCCCACTTGTGCGACCAAAACCGACTGATTAGTTGCGGTGCGAAACGCTCCTAATAGGGCAGCCAATGCAAACTCTATCAAATGCGTGTCCAGCGTCAGATCGGGGCCAATACCGTCTACAACCAGATCTACGTGTGATGTGTTCTCAAGAAGGTTTACCCGCGCACGTGGGCGGGTGACCGGGGTAAATTTTTGCACATGACAGAGTGCGTCGTACAGTGTTTGAGAGTTGAACAGAATGTAGGTCAACAGGGCGGTGTTGTGCGGATTGATCGCGGTGCCGATCTCAGCACCTACAAAAGGAGCATTCAGACGCTCTGATAGGAAGTCTAAGACTTTTGTTTCAGCACCTCTCGGGATAGAGGCGCCTATTTCCTGCAATGCTGCTGACGGCAGTTTGGCAGCGGCGAGGGCGTCGGTGGTGTGTTCGGCCACATGTGGCAGCGCAAGTACGGAGCGCAGCCAGTGATTGGGCACCTGATCTTTGGTGTCGTTTGTGTACATGAGCGCTTTCATGGCTGCGGCTGATGGATTTGTGGCAAATTGCCAAGCCTGTCGAGCCTTTGCAAGAGCGTCAGCTGTCTCTGGTGGAGCCACGTTTGGCCAACCATCTGCCATCAAGAACGATCAAGCCAATTGCGAGCAGGAGAAAGCCTGCAAAAGCACGGGGCGGCAGAGACTCGTTTAGAAACAAGGCGCCGAGGATAATCGCAAACGGTGGGATCAACAGCGTGACCACCAGCAGGTTACCGCTGCCGGAAGAAGCGAGAATGCGGTAGTAGAGAAGGTATGCGCCTGCGGTGCCAAATACCGCGCCATAGGTGATGGCGACCCATGTGGCACTGCCCAGAGAAAGTGTGAGCGGGGCTTCGATGTAGTGCGCCAGAGGTGTTGCAATCAAGGCGGTACAGGTCAGCATGCCGGCGGCTGCGATCAGCGGCGGTACGCCTGTGAGATGTTTACGTGCCCATATCCCGGCGAAGCCATAAGACAGCGTTGCTAGCAAGGCTGCGATCTGTGCCAGAGAACGTGGATCAAAGGCGGTCAGATGGGACAGTCCAATGGCGGTTGCGACGCCGAGAAAGCCCAAAGCCACGCCCATAGTCTTTGTCATTGTCAGGCGTTCATCTGGCAGAAAGAGCGCCGCTAGCAGGATCCCGAAGAAGGCTGTGGCCGCGTTGAAAATGGAGGCCAGCCCACTTTCTATGGTGAGCTGTGCAAAGTTCAGCAGGCTAAAGGGGATCAGATTATTCAGCAGTCCCATCACGCAAAACACCATCCAGAGGCGCGGGCTGAGGGAGATAGAGGTTTTGCGAAGGATTGCCAGACACCAGAGCAACAGGGCGGCCCAGAATGTCCTGTGGGCCACCAAGGTGATCGGGCCGATTTCAAAAAGCGCGATGCGATTTGAAAAGAACACCCCGCCCCAGAGTGCGGCAAGCAGGATGAGATCACGCCAGCTTTGGGCGGAAAGCGATTTTTGCACAGTATCAGACATGTGTTTTGTCTAAAGCGGTTGCCAGCCCAAGGCACTCCGAAACATGCGCAAAGAAAAACCCCGCCTGCTTGAAGGCGGGGTTTGTGATTGTCGTGGTGCGAAATTTAGAAACGCACACCGACACGTACACCAACGGCCCATAGGTCATTGTCCGTGAAGTCCACGCGCTGACCGCCAGAACCAGGGATTTCAAAATACTGATCGCCCAATTGCGCGTAAGTCAGACCTGCTGAAAAGTTCAGGTGTTCACTGAGCGCATAGGTGCCGCCCACTGTCAGGCTTTGGTAGCCAGTGGTGGGGGAGAGCAGGGAGGTTGTTGGCTTGGCCGCTTCGGTTTCATAGCCAAGGCTCACCGCGAGTGACAGTTTGTCGGTGATTTCGCGACCAACGCCCAGGCTGTAGGTGAAAATATCGTCGGTGAAATCCACCCAAGTGCCTTGTGGCGTGGTGAGGTTGAAGCCTTCCCAGCCAACCCATTTTACGCTTCCGAAAAGCAGGGTTTTGGGGGCAATGCCGGTCTGGAAATCCAAATTGATGGATTCTGGAAACTCCACATCAAAACTCTGCGCGCTGGCCGGGCCGAATTGGGGCAAGCCTTCGGGGCTCAGCCCCGTCAGAGGCGCGTATGTTGCGTCAAAACCATTGTCAAAGCTGCTCCAATAGGTGAGCGCCACGCGTAGGGCGATCTCTGGTTTTTCATAAGCAAGACCAACCACGCCGCTCCAGTCAAATTGCGTTTTCCCTTCAAGGAAGCCAGTTGCAAAGGATGGGCGCGGAGAAGACAGGATTTCGCCCTCGGTTTTCACGCCACGCAGACCGCCGTGGATGCTGAAGCCACTGTCAAATTCATATTGTACGAGTCCAAGCAGAGATCGGGAGTTGATTTCAGCGAACCCTGGCACAAAAGGTCCGTTGGTGTAGCGCACATGGGCGCCATAAGGTTCGTCGTAAATCAATGCGACGTCGATGTTATCCGTGATCTCATGTTTGTAGCTGAAGGAGGGGGTGCTGTAGGTTTCGAGCACATCATAGGAGTTCCCGACCGCAGAGGTGCCGTCTACACGTGGACTCGTTGTGATGAATGTCACCTGGAGATAGTCGCCTTCCTCAAAAAGGATGTTGACGCCCTGTCCTGAGCGATCAAGGCCACCTGCCTGTGCCACTCCTCCTACCATTGCAAAAGCAATGGCTCCCTTAAGTGTTTGCTTCATGGTTCTGTCCCGTTGAATTTTTTTTCGTTGAAGCGAATAGTGTTTCGCTGACGTTAAGGTCAACGGTGACCGAGGGAGAGCCATGGGCTGACCTCGCGTTAGGCGTGCGTCATGAGCGAGGGCGTTCTGTTGTTGAGGTTTTTTTAGGCGTGGTGAGGGCATTTGGAAGCTCATCTGCGCGGCGGCGGAGTTTCCAAGATAGCAAAAAGCCCCGCCTGATAGCGGGGCTTTGAGTTTAGATCTAATGCTAGCGGATCAGAAGCGCATGCCGATCCGGAAACCTACACCGATCGCGTCGCTGTCTTGGTAATCATAGCCTGCCCCTGGTGGCAATAATGGATTATTCAACAGAAAAGACTGATCGCCGAGCTTGGCGTAGGTGATACCCCCGGAAAGGGAAATAGTTTCGTTCAGCTGATAGGTACCTGCAATGCCGATGCTTCTGGAGCCTGTAGACGGGCTGAGCGCGGTGTTTGATGGCCGTGTTCCTGGAGCTTCATATCCGAAACGGAGCGCGAGTGACAGTTTGTCATTGATACGCTGTGCGATGCCCAAGTTGTATGTGGTCACATCATCTTCGAAGTTGACCCATTCGCCGTCAACTGTGTTCACGTCTGTGCCAGACAAGCCTACCCAGCGGATGGAACCAAACACCAAGGTGTTGGCGGCAACGCCTGTTTGAAAATCAAGGTTAACACTTTCGGGAAAATCTACGGTCAGATCGCGTGCCGCTGGGTTGCTGCCATCGTTGTCTGAGCGCGTCCCTGACAGATCCGCGGCGATCGAGCTGCTGTAGGTCAAAGCAACACGCAGCGCGATTTCAGGCTTCTCATAAGCAACGCCAACCACTCCGCCAAAATCGATATCACTGCTGGCGTCCAGTAGACCCAGAGAGTTGTTGATCACACCGTCGACTTCCAGAAGGCGGATACCGCCGTGAACGCTGAAGCCATTGCCCAGTTGGTATTGAAGCAAGCCTGTTAGCGCATTGGTATTGACCTCTGCCATGCCGCCTTGGAGCAAGTTGCCGTTGAGACCATAATCCACATGTGCCCCAAACGGGTTGTCATAGATGATTGCGATATCAAGCTTGTCGTTAACTTCGTGCTTATAACCTAGCGAGAAATCCGAATAGGATTGCGCGACGTCAAAAGCGGGTATTGTTGCGCCAGGAATTGGAACGGCAGCAAGCGTTTCATTTGGCTGCGCATCTACGTTTGGATTAACGACACTGAACGTGATCTGGGCATAGTTGCCCTCTTCGAAGAGAATGTTCACGCCTTGACCAGAACGGTCAATTCCTCCGGCGTATGATGCTCCTCCAACCATCGCAAGTGCGGTGGCTCCCATAAGCATATTTTTCATGTTTTTTTTGTCCCGTGTTCCTATTGGTTGTTATTTTGTTTCGCTAACAAGGCTATTCGCGCAGCTTTGGTTAAGTCAACGCGCGCGAGGGGCTTGTGTGCGCATGACTTTGCGTCAATTTTGTAGGCGCTGCAGGCGCAATTGAGCCAGTATGTTCAAGTAATTACCAGCAAAAATTATCCCGGCGCCGATGAGAACCCAGATATCTATCATTTCGCCATAGAGTGTCATTCCTACAACAGCAATCAGCGGTAGCCTGATAAAATCAATCGGCATGACAACCGATGCGGGCGCGAGTCGGAGGGCCGTGGTGAGGCAGAAATGCGCGACGAGACCCGCGCAGGCGATCAGCAGAATCCAGGGTGTGGAGGCGATCGAGGGGAGTGCAATGTCTCCGTCAAAGCCTGCAAAGATGATACCAAAACCGGCCTGCATCACTGTGAGATAGAAGAGGATACAGGTGATGCTTTCGCTGCGTGTGAGCTTGCGCGTAAACAGGGCGGATAGGGCAAAGCCAATGGCCGCAGCTGCTGCGCTGAGTTGCCCTATATCCAGGGCTTGAGGGTTTGGGCGGGCGACAATCAGAATGCCGATGAAACCGATCAAAGCCGCCAGCAAGCCAATGGCGCGCAGGCGCTCTCCCAAAATCAGTGGTGTTAACAGAATAGCCCAGATAGGAGACGTGAACTCCAGAGCAAACACCTGTGCAAGCGGAATGGCCGTTATGGCGTAAAACCACAGGTTTTGACCAGCAAAATGGCTGAGGTTTCTGATGAAATGCACGCCGAGGTGGCGCCGCGTGACTTGATGTAATGTTCCCGCCATGCGTGCAAGGGCGCAGACCACCACAATGCCCACAAAACTGCGGTACATCATGATTTCGAAAGTGTCGAGCTCGAAGCTGATGGCCCGCCCAGCGACAGCCATTGCCGTGAATGACAAGATGGCACCACTCATCCAGAGGGCAGCTTTCAGTGTGTCATTCATTCAGTGTCGTCTTCGATCTGGTATTGTCGCGGGATGCCCTGTGTGATGACCGCCCAAGCGCTATTTTGGGTCCTTGTTTGATGATGCTGAAAGGCGATGCGATCTACAAAGCACTCAGACACCAGAAAACGTCCCGGTGTTTGGGCATCTGGCTCTACATTGAAAGACAGGCAGCCAGGCTCTGCACGTGTCAGGGTAATATGCTCCGGCAGCGCTTCTGATACGTCAGAAAGGCGGTCTTTGGGGACGTCGATATAGCCAGTGAGAACAATCATGGGCAGACCGTGCCAGTTACGTCAACTCTGGGCAAGAAAGAATGTGGACGGGCGATGTTATACATGCTCAGGTTGATATGCTCTTTGTGTGTTTTGTCGCGTTGTGCTTGACGCTGCGGCGGTGAAATTGTCGGTGTGTGTGGTGCCGCACATTGTTTCAGGTAATCTTGATCAGACGTGTTTTGAACACGGGCTCTGAAATTCACGTGAGAGAAACGGCACCTTTGCGTGAGTTGGGCTGCACCCACATTGACGTCCGTCGTCCAAGTCCCCTCATTACAGAGCAGGAGGACCCAGACTGATGAAAAATACCGCGCCCTATCAAGAATATGTTGAACGTCTCGAAGCGTTGCGAGACGCGCAGTGTGAGGAAGCATCTGCGGCCGATCAACTCCTGAGCTTGAGAGACGCAACTTTGGCAAAGCCGAATGGGACGTTCTTGGAACTCGGCACGTGGAGGGGGCAGGCGACCAAAGCGATGCTCAATGGATTGCATGGTGGCGACGGGCTTTTGGTTTCTGTGGATATTGAAGATTGTTCTGATGCGGGGGGCGGGGAGAACTGGCAATTTGTGCAGTCTGATAGCAAGGATGCGAATGCGATTGTAGCGGCCGCTCCTAGGCTGAATGAGGGCATTGATCTTGTGTATGTGGATGGGATGCACACCGTCGCGCAGGTCTATGCCGAAATCATGGCCTGGTTTCCCAAGGTTCGTCAGGGCGGACAGATCGTTTTTGATGATGTTGACCCTGTTCCCTACATGTACGGTCACCGCAAGGACAGTGCGCGCAAAGAAATGGTCAATCGCGCACTGCGACAATTGATCAGCGAGATGTTCTATTCGAACTTGGACAGTCTACGCATGGAATTGAAGATGGGGTCGACCGGCTTGGCTATTTGGACGAAGACGTCTGAGTTTGGGTCTCATCTCAGACCCTATACCCCCATGTCCCCACCGCGTTTGGATGGCCAGCTTTCGGATTTACACGATCAGTTGCGCGGGCATAGTGCTTACAAAAACTGTGACGCCATCCAGAGTGTTATGATCCCAATCTAAGTGGCTAAAAAAATGCCGCGCATTGTGCGCGGCATTTTTCATATCATTCCCACTCGATCGTTCCGGGAGGCTTCGATGTGATGTCGTAGGTGCAGCGGTTGATGCCTTTGACCTCGTTAATGATCCGTGTGGCGGTCTCACCGAGGAACTCGTGGCTGAACGGATAGTAATCCGCTGTCATGCCGTCCACGGAGGTCACCGCGCGCAGGGCGCAGGCGTAGTCGTAGGTGCGGCCATCGCCCATCACACCAACTGTGCGCACAGGCAGGATTGCCACGAAAGCCTGCCAGATCTCGTCATAGAGACCGTGCTTGCGGATCTGGTCGATATAGACCGCATCGGCTTCGCGCAGGATGTCGAGTTTCTCGCGGGTGATCTCGCCGGGGCAGCGGATGGCAAGGCCCGGCCCCGGGAAGGGGTGGCGGCCAATGAAGCTTTGCGGCAGGCCCAGTTCGCGGCCCAGAGCTCGGACTTCATCCTTGAAGAGCTCGCGCAGCGGCTCCACCAGTTTGAGGCCCATTTTCTCTGGCAGACCACCCACGTTGTGGTGGCTCTTGATGGTCACGGAGGGACCACCGGAGAAGCTGACGCTTTCGATCACATCCGGATAAAGCGTGCCTTGGGCCAAGAACTCGGCGCCGTCGATGGTGTCGGCGTGTTTCTGGAACACGTCAATGAAAAGCTTGCCGATGATTTTGCGCTTGGTTTCCGGATCAGACTGGCCATCCAGTTCGCCAAGGAAGAGCTCTTGTTCATCGGCATGGATGAGCTGCATGTTGTAGTTGTCACGGAACATGGTGACAACTTCTTCGGCTTCGCCTTTGCGCAGGAGGCCGTGGTCTACAAACACACAGGTGAGCTGATCGCCGATGGCTTCGTGAATGAGCACAGCAGCCACAGAGCTGTCGACACCGCCAGAGAGACCACAGATGACTTTCTTGTCGCCAACCTGCGCGCGGATCGCTTCGATCATTTGTTCGCGGTAGGCGCCCATGGTCCAGTCGCCGGAGAAGCCGGCGATTTTCACGAAGTTCTCATAGAGTTTCGCGCCATTGGGAGTGTGGTGCACTTCGGGGTGGAACTGCACCGCGTAGAAATGGCGAGAGGTGTCTGCGGTGATGGCAAAAGGCGCGTTGGGTGAGGTGCCGTAGACCTCAAAGCCCGGAGCGATTTCGCTGACGTGATCGCCGTGGGACATCCAGACCTGCTCGTCGCCCTCGGCAAACCAGCCCTCCAGAATGTCGAGGCTGTTTTGCGGGGTCACATAGGCGCGGCCAAATTCGGCGGTGCCATGGCCGCTTTCCACTTTGCCGCCCAGCTGGGTCATCATGGTCTGTTGACCGTAGCAGATGCCAAGGATCGGCACGCCGTAGTCAAATATCTCCTGTGGCGCGCGGGGCGAGCCTTCGCGGGTTACGCTGTCTGGGCCACCGGAGAAGATCACGGCCTTTGGTGCGAAGTCGCGCACGAAGTCCATGTCAACATTCTGATAGGGGTGAATTTCGCAGTAGACGCTCAGCTCGCGCAGGCGCCGCGCGATCAGCTGCGTTACCTGGCTGCCAAAGTCAATGATGAGAAGGCGGTCATGGGATGTCTGGGTCATGGCGTTCGCATAGAAGACACAGTGGGTTTGCGCAAGATGGTTCCCGCATATGCGGTGTTTTTCCGTTCTGCGTGACGGCATGTCGTTTGCTCGAAGGACTCGAACCATAACAAAATGTTGCGTAAAGGGGCTGCGTAATGTCGCATTTATGTTCCAAAGGCCGCTATCTAGCTGCAGAGCACCGGATCGGCTTGTTACATCAAATATAGAAAACGCATCAGCCTGTGAGGACGAGATATGGCAGAAGCATCGGCAAGACGCCGCGGACGTGGTGGTGGGGGCGCTGCGCGGCGCGCGGCCCGCACAGGTGTAAAAATCGAAGCGGCAAAGTACATTGAGAGAAACATCCCGCTGACAGAGATCCTGAACGAAGAAGCGCTTGAGATCATCGAGCGCAACGCAGACATTCTCCTCGAAGAGGTTGGCGTTAACTTCGTGAACAACAAGGCCGCACTGGACCGTTGGAAAGAAGCGGGCGCCGATGTGGATTATGATGCGGAGCGCGTACGCATTCCACGTGGCATGGCACGTGAGCTTTGCAAAACGGCCCCTTCGCGGATCATTCAGCACGCGCGCAACCCAGAGCGTAATGTTGAGATTGGTGGCAACACGCTGGTCTGTGCACCTGTTTACGGTCCGCCCTTTGTGCGGGATGCCGAAGGTGGACGCCGCTATGCGACGATGGCGGATTTCGAAAAATTCGTGAAGCTGGGCTATATGTCCAAATGGCTGCACCACTCTGGTGGCACGGTTTGCGAACCGACCGATGTTCCGGTGAACAAACGTCACCTGGACATGCTGCTGGCGCATATGACCCTGTCAGACAAGCCCTTCATGGGGTCGGTGACCGAGCCAAGCCGCGCGCAGGACAGTGTGGAAATGTGCGAAATCCTCTTTGGTAAGGAATTCGTACAGGAAAACACTGTGATGACCTCGCTCATCAACGTGAACTCCCCGATGACGTTTGACGACATCATGATGGGTGCGCTGGAAGTTTATGCGAAAAACAACCAGGCCTGCATCATTTCCCCGTTCATCGTGGGCGGTGCCATGGCTCCGGTCAGCGTGGTCGGTACACTGACGCAGGTTCTGGCAGAAGTGACTGCGGGTATTGCCTACAGCCAGTTGATCCGTCCGGGCGCGCCTGTGATCTTTGGGGCGTTTGTGACGTCGATTGACATGAACTCTGGTGCGCCAACCTTTGGTACGCCTGAGGCCAGCCAGATCCTTTATGGTGCGGGTCAGCTGGCGCGTCGTCTGGGTCTGCCGTTCCGTTCCGGCGGGGGCCTGTGTGGGTCCAAGCTGCCTGATGCGCAGGCGGCCTATGAAACCGCGCATACTCATAACGCGGTGCTGAATGGTGGCGTGAACTTCATGCTGCACAGCTGTGGCTGGCTTGAAGGTGGTCTGGTGGCCAGCTTTGAAAAGTTCGTGATGGATGCCGATCAGTTGGGCGTTCTGCACAAACTGGCCGCAGGCGTGGCCTATGATGAGAACGCACAGGCGATGGATGCGGTACGCGAAGTGGGGCCGGGGGGGCACTATCTGGGCTGTGCGCATACGCAGGCGAACTTCAAAGATGCATTCTGGCGTTCTGAGCTATTGGACTACAAGCCGTTTGAAACTTGGGAAGATGAAGGCGCGCGTGATACGCAAGCGCTGGCAGCTGCCCGGGTGGCGGAACTGCTGGGTGCCTATGAAGCACCGCCGCTGGATCCTGAGATCGAAGCGCGTTTGCGTGCCTATGTGGAAGAGAAGAAAGCTTCCATGCCGGATGCTTTCGTCTAAGGTCCCGTAAAAAATGTTGAGTGAGGCCCGCCCCGTGCGGGCCTTTTTCATTTTGGATCGCTGCTGCCTGCCCCCCCTATGATCAGGGGTTTTGGTACAGAAGAATCAATGTATCTATGTGCGATGCGTATAAGAGCACACTTTTAGCGACTGTTGCGCCCTCATCGGTTCAGCGCACGGGCGTACATGACACTGTTCACCAATTTGCAACAAACCTTATCGGGCGCCAGCAGAAAGCTGGCCGCTTACACAGCCGACAGGGGCTGTGCAAAGCTTTCTGGATAAGTCTGTGGATAACACGGGCAGAGAGTTTGACGTAAATAAGTGGTAAGGAGTGATGTGTTATGCCGAGTGAAAGAGGTGCTCAAGAGTTTCCCAATTGGCTCCCTCGGAGTGTCGCCCGCTATGTGGCGCATACGGAGGAGGGGGTTTCTATAAGGGAATTGGCGCGACGTGACGGATGTCATGCATCTACAGTGATGCGCCAAATTCGCAAGTTGGAGACGATGCGGGATGATCCTCTGGTGGATGCCGCTCTGGAGCGGTTTCGGCTAAACAGCAACGCTTCTGCTGACGTCGGTTTTGAGGAAACCGACGGGTGCGCCTCACAAATGCCAAAAGAAGACGTGCTGCGCTCGGAAGGGCGGCGCATCTTGAGCAGGCTTTCTCAACGCGGTGCGATTTTGGCAGTGGCAAAGGAGATGGAAAACGCGGTGGTGATGTACCGGGACGGTACGCGAGCGGCGGTCGTAACACGGCATATTGCGCAGGCAATGGCGTTGAAGGGTTGGATACGCTGCTCGATGTCAGGCCGTGTGTCACGTTACACCATCACACCCAGAGGGCGAACGGAGTTGGGCCGTATGTTGGCCAACGCCGAAAATACGGCGCAGAGTTTCGGGGATGGGCCTATCGCGTTTTCTGCGCAGCGTCAGCGCGCAACATCAGACAACATGACTGCCATGCCGCGGATGCGCAAAGCGCGATTTTCGACCGCTGACAGCCCGTTGACGATTTTGGCGCGCTTGCGTGACAAGGATGGCAAGATGTTCCTTGGTTCGGACCTTGTGATGGCAGGGGAACGTTTGCGGGAAGACTTTGAATTGGCTCAGATGGCCCCGGTGGAGAGCACAAAGTGGAAACGCTTCTTACAGGCGCCGGGGGAGCTCAGCTATGAAGCGAACGGGAAGGCGGAAAATAGCGCAGAGACGGCACGTAGGCGTGTTGCAACGGTGTTTGGAGAGCTTGGTCCGGGTTTGAGTGATATTGCTTTGCGGTGCTGTTGTTACCTGGAAGGATTGGAAGTGGTTGAAAAGCGTCTGGGGTGGTCGGCGCGGTCTGGCAAGATTGTATTGCGGATCGCTTTGACCCGTTTGCGGGATCATTACCGGGCAGAGGCCGGCGGTGCTGGGGACTACATTGGCTGATGCCTTTACAAAAAAGCCCGCCTAAAAGGCGGGCTTCGTCATTCAGGAGCGGGGCTGCTTATGCTGCGGATTCAACATTTGCAGCTTCAAGATACTTCAGCAGGTTCTCTGGGGAGCTCTCGCCATACGGGTCTTCGCCGTGGTTGTCTTCCAGACCTGGTTCTTCGAACCATGCTTCTACTACGCCGTCATTGATGATGGCTGCATAGCGCCAAGAGCGCAGACCGAAACCAAGGTTGTCCTTGCGTACCAACATGCCGACTTTACGGGTGAATTCGCCGGAACCATCAGGGATCACGTCGACGTTGTTTACGCCTTGTGCTTCCGCCCATTTGTTCATGACGAAGCTGTCGTTGACGGACATGCAGTAGATGTTTTCGATGCCAAGCTCTTGGAACTTGGAAAAGTTTTCTTCAAAGCCTGGAAGCTGGTAGGTGGAGCAGGTTGGGGTGAACGCACCTGGCAAAGAGAACAGGATGACGCGTTTACCTTTGAAGTAATCTGCGCTGGTCATATCCTGCCAGCGGAAAGGGTTCGGGCCACCAACAGCCTCATCACGAACGCGAGTTTTAAAAACAACGTTAGGGACTTTTGCGCCAACTTGCATGGATGTATTCCTCAATCAGAAGGGTTGTTGCAGTGACCTATAATGATTCTAAATTTGGGCGCAATGCTGCATTTGCAAAACAGGATTAAGAACACATCCCTGTGCCGCTTTTTCACCATTTCTCCATCAAATGCATATCTGCTTTGCGTTTCTGGTAGTGGCGGGCATTTTGCCTTATGTTAGACAATGGAAACCAGAGGTGGTCGGGAGGACCCAAAGTTGCGTGATCTGAAGCTGCCAGAGCAGCGCCATCCTGAGAAGGCGCATCGCAAAGACAATGCTCAGCCAAAAAAGCCGAAGTGGATTCGTGTAAAGGCCCCAACAGGGGAAGGCTATAACGCCACCAAGAAGATCATGCGCGAAAACAAGCTCGTGACCGTGTGCGAAGAGGCCGGTTGCCCGAATGCCGGGGAATGCTGGAGCCAAGGACATGCGACCATGATGATCATGGGCGAGATTTGTACCCGCGGTTGCACCTTCTGTAATATTGCCACGGGTAAGCCGGATGGGTTGGATGCGTTTGAGCCGGGGCGCGTGGCCATGGCGGTGCAGAAGCTGGGCTTGAACCATGTTGTGATTACTTCGGTGGATCGTGATGATCTGGATGACGGTGGGGCGGAGCATTTCGCGCAAACCATTCGCGCCGTCCGGCACCGCTCTCCCAAGACCACCATTGAAATTCTGACGCCTGACTTTCTGAAAGCCAAACCAGGCGCATTGGAAACCGTTGTGGAAGCGAAGCCGGATGTGTTCAACCACAACCTTGAGACTGTGCCGGGCCTCTATCTGGAAGTGCGTCCCGGTGCACGGTATTTCCATTCCCTGCGCCTTTTACAGCGCGTGAAAGAGTTGGATCCTTCGATCTTCACCAAATCGGGCATCATGGTGGGACTTGGAGAAAAAGCACCTGAGGTGAAGCAGGTGATGGACGACATGCGCGCAGCGGATGTGGATTTTCTCACCATCGGCCAGTATTTGCAGCCCACACCGAAGCACCATGGTGTTGACCGCTTTGTCACGCCGGAAGAGTTTGAGAGCTATGAAAAATCGGCCTACGGCAAGGGCTTCTTAATGGTGTCCGCCACGCCTTTGACGCGCTCATCGTACCATGCCGGTGACGATTTTGCGCGCCTGCGTGATGCACGCGAAGCGCAGTTGGCCAAAGGCTGACGCGGTGCTTTAACCAACGCATCGTAATTGCCAAAAAACTGATCTTGTTCAAAGGCGCCTCTTCTGAAAGGAGGCGCCTTTGTTGCATTTAGGGCTGTAGGTGGATGTTGAAGCGTGCACGCAGCGCCTGATCTAAGTCCGGAGCAAAGCGCGCGCTGGCGGGCGTGGACAGGATTTCTTCTTTGCGAGCTTTGGCTTTGGCAATCAGATCAGGCTTGCCGACTTCAGCCCATTCCTTGGGGGAGGTGCGGTCGCCGAAGGTTGGGTAGACATGATCTTTTTGCATGCGGCTCAGAGTGGCGTCTGTGCCCAGATAATGGCCCGGGCCACCAACACATACACTGCGGATTTCCTCGAGTGCAAGTGTTGCATCATCCACTTCTATGCCACGGACACAACGTTGCGCCTGACCGATGAGGTCATCGCCAAGGATCAGGCTTTCGTGGCAGAAGCCGAGGAGGGAGGCATGCATGCCGGCGGCCTCATAGACCATATTAAGTCCCGACAGACCGGCCATCACATTGGAACACATCTGCTCCCATCCAGCCTGCATATCCGGCAGTTTGCTGTCGCTGGCGCCTGCGGCCGCGCCGCCCGGTAGACCATAAAATTTGTGCATCTGTGCGCATCCCGCCGACAAGAGCGCCTGTTCTCCTGACCCGACACTCATGGCGCCTGTGCGCAGATCCAGCCCGAAAGGCCAGGTGCCGAAAATGGCAGGATGCCCGGGTTTGATCGCATTGACATAGACCATGCCTGCAAGACATTCCGCCGTGGCCTGCACAATGGCCCCTGCGATTGTGGAAGGCGCGGTGGCACCTGCCATGCCCGCAGACAGCAGGAGCACAGGCATGCCGCCGCGAATGCAGGCTTCCATCACTTCGCAGCTTTCGGTCGCAAATTTCATCGGGGGCACAACAAAGCAGTTTGTGTTGCTGACAAAAGGACGGTCGCGCCAAGCCTGTTCTCCCCCTGCAATCATATGCAGCATCTCCAGCGCGTCCGGCACAAAGGCAGGATCGGTGAAAGATACCCCGATATGTTTGGTTGTGCCTGAACTACAGGCGTAAATGGAGTTGAGATCCATTTCTTTGTTATCTGTCACATCCCGCGCCACCATGGGGCGTTGCAGGAAGTGAATGTTGTCCAACTGATGCGCGATGCGCGCTGCATCATGCAGATCTTGCAAGGTGCTATCGCGATAGTCGTTGGTGTCTATGTCCACCATATGGACCGCAGCCCCTGCGGTGCCGTAGTGCACGCGATGGCCGTTGAGTTGCAGATCATAGTGGGTGTCACGACCACACAGGGTGATATCTTTGCAGGCTTTGGCAAGCATGTCTTCGACAAGAGCACGCGGAAAGCGCAGGCGACCGTCTTCTCCAAGAATGGCGCCCGCGCTTGTCATGATGTCAATGCCGCTCTGGGGGGCATCAATGAGGCCGATCTGCTCCAAGGCTGTGAGCGCGGTTTCATGGATCCGCAATACATCTTGATCGGAGAGTGGTTTGTAGTGTCCGCCTTGCATGCCCGCGCGGATTGGGCGGATATCTTGGGTCAAAGGCGCGGCGCGAGAGGCGCGGCGTGCGGCTCTGCCACCTGAGCGGCGAGGGGATTGGGCGTTCATAGAGTTAGTTCCTGTGATTTCTGTCAAACAACGGAGGTTTTTTAGAAATCACGGACGCCCGCGTGCGGCGCGGCCACGTTCCGCGCCGATGGTGAGGATCACCAGTTGAATTTTACTGCGTGTGCCCTGCATGGTCTCTCCCTTGCAGGGCAGTCTGCGACTCGCTTGACGATGCGTCATGTCTGTTTGCGACACATGTCGCATTTGAGATGAGTTGCGACGTATCCGGTGCGTGATCAGGAAGCCTTATGCGAGGCGAGGATCTCCGCGTGATCCACAAGTATTTGTAGTGCTTGCTTAAAACGTTCATCATCCACGGTCATAGCAACACGAATATGCCCATGGGCGGATGTGCCAAAGCTTTCGCCGGGCATCGTTGCGATGTGATGTGTGTCCAGAAGGGAATTTGCAAATTCTTCGCCGCTGAGGCCTGTGGCGCGTACATTGAGCATAATGTACATCGCCCCCTGCGCCGGGATCAGACCTACTGTGGACTGAGCGGCGAGAATGTCACTGGCCAATTTGCGGCGACGTCGGAAGGGCGCGGCAACCTCTTCTTCCAGTGGATTGCCTTGGGACAGAGCAAATACGGCGGCGTCCTGAATGTAGCCCGGCACACCGTAGGTGGTGTGGGTGGCCAGGTTGATCAGATGGGTGATCACCTCTTTGGGGGCCGCGATCCAGCCAATTCGACTGCCAGTCATGGCATGGGATTTGGACATGGATCCAATCACCAGAGTGCGTTCTGCCATGCCGGGCAGTGCACGTGGGCTGAGATGTGCGCCCTCCCAGACCTGCGTGTCATAGACTTCATCTGAGATCAGCCAGAGATCCTGCTCCTGACAGACCTGCGCAATGGCTTGAAGCGTGTCTCGCTCGTAAATTGTGCCTGTGGGGTTGTTGGGCGTGTTGATCAGCAGCGAAGAAGCGCCTTTGATGGCTTCTGATGTGATGTCTTCTGCTCTGGGCTTGAATGCGTTTTCTGCATGTGTGGCAATGGCGACTGGCTCTGCACCCACACTTCGAATGGTGCCGGGGTATGTCGCGTAGTAAGGATCGATGAACAATGCGCGAGTGCCGGGAGAACAGGTGGCCAGATGCGCGGCAAAAAGTGCGGACTGTCCACCCGGGGTGATCAGGATGTTTTCATAGGTGGTTGGCACGCCTGTACGCTCTGTCAGGCGCGTGGCGACAGCCTCGCGCAACTCTTGTGTGCCGGGCACCATGGCATAGCCTGTGTGACCACCACGCGCGGA
This sequence comes from Shimia sp. R11_0, assembly GCF_017744035.1. Classification (NCBI taxonomy): domain Bacteria; kingdom Pseudomonadati; phylum Pseudomonadota; class Alphaproteobacteria; order Rhodobacterales; family Roseobacteraceae; genus Shimia; species Shimia sp. R11_0. The sequence continues at coordinate 103,628 of NZ_JAGHQY010000009.1, forward strand.
TGTATCCATGGCGGAGAGGATGATCGGATCTGTGCGAATGTCATGCTCACCAATGGTGAGTTCAATCACATCCGTGCCCTCGGCAATCATGCGTCGGGCTTTGTAAAAGACATCCCAGCCGTCTGAACCGCCACCGGTGATGTTTGTGATGCGCTGCGATAGTTCCATGTGCCGCACTCCCTTGATCGTTTTGGATGACAGGTGGCAGAGGGGCCTTCGGAAAGTCAAATTCAATGTGGTGATGTGGTCCATTCCGCAGCGTTGCAAGACCTGTCGTTTACTCGGTGGTCGGAGTATCTCCCATCAGATAGCGCGGTCCTGTGCCACGACCGCGGGCGCGATCCTCGGGATTGTAGAGCTTGCAGTTTGACAGGCTGAGGCACCCGCAGCCTATGCAGCCATCCAATTGGTCGCGCAGCTTGGTCATTTGCGTGATGCGATCATCGAGTTTTTGGCGAAATTGCTCTGAGATGGTTTGCCAATCCGTTTTGGTAGGTGTGCGATTTGAGGGCAGGCCAGCGAGCGCAGACCTGATTTCGGCAATGGAAAACCCCAAAGATTGAGAGATCATCACAAAAGACAAGCGACGTATATCGGCGCGCTCAAAGCGACGTTGGCCGGTATCTGTGCGGTGCGGATGCACCAGTTTTTCTTCTTCGTAGTACCGAATTGCGGAGGGTGAAAGACCGGTTCGATCTGAGATTTGACCAATTGTCAGGCCGGTTGGACGCAGTCGGAGTGGAGGAGTTTTTTTCATTTGGGTCTGATTTATAATGATAAATTACTATTGATCTAAAGTTAACTTGAAGAATTACGCTATGTCTATCGAAAACGAGTGAACCGAATTTTTAGCAAGGACCAAGCGATGAAACTGGAGCATGTGAACGTAACTGTACGAGATCCTAAAGCCACGGCGGCCCTTCTTTGCGACCTTTTTGATTGGCAGGTGCGTTGGGAGGGGGAGTCCATTCATGGGGGCACATCTGTCCATGTGGGGGAGGCGGAGAGTTATCTGGCGCTTTATACGCCGCCTGAGGCCATCCAGAATGCCGAGATCAGCTATTACCGTGCAGGGGGCCTCAACCATATCGGAATTGTTGTTGAGGATCTGGATATGATCGAGGCGCGGGTGAAGGCTGCGGGCTATGAGCCCAAGAGTCATGCCGACTATGAACCGGGCAGGCGGTTCTATTTTGATGGCCCTGACGCGGTGGAATATGAGGTGATCAGCTATGCTTAGGTTGAGAGATTTGGGCTTGCCGCTTGGGCGGCGCACGCGGGCCCGGTTCTGGGTGTTGTCTCGTCCTCAAACCACGCGCGTGCCCCGACAGGGAGAGCTATTGGAGCTTGGTTGGCAGCACGCGCTAAGGTGCATTCTGTGCAATTGCGCCTCGTCGGAGATCTAGAGGAAGACGGGCTTGACCCTGGGCCGGACCCGGCCTAGGGTCGCGGCCATGAACACCGTATGCGCCATCATTATTTGCTGCATTACCCGCTGACATCGTCAGGCGGGCCGTTCTTCTATTTCAAACATGTTTGAGAGTTGGTAAGCCCGCCACGCAACATCCGTGTGCTGAGGAGCCACCTTATGACTGAGATCAAACTGCACAACACGCTGAAACGCACCAAAGAGGTGTTTCAGCCGATCGATCCTGAAAATGTGCGGATGTATGTCTGTGGGCCGACGGTTTATGACCGGGCGCATATTGGCAATGCCCGGCCTGTGGTGGTGTTTGACGTGCTCTATCGCCTATTGCGCGAAGTCTATGGGGCAGATCACGTCACCTATGTGCGCAATTTCACGGACGTTGATGACAAAATCAACGCGCGCGCGGCAGAGAGTGGGCGTGCGATCAGCGAGATTACGGCGGAAACCACACAGTGGTATCTGGATGATATGGGCGCGCTGGGCGCGATGGAGCCGAACCACATGCCGCGCGCCACGCAGTACATTGCGCAGATGATCACCATGATTGAGAAGCTGATCGCGGATGGCTTTGCCTATGCCCATGAGGGTCATGTGCTGTTCCGGGTGCGCAAATATGAGGACTACGGCAAACTGTCTGGCCGCTCTGTGGATGACATGATCGCAGGCGCGCGGGTTGAGGTAGCGAGCTACAAAGAAGATCCGATGGATTTTGTGCTGTGGAAGCCGTCAGATGACGCCACCCCCGGTTGGGATAGTCCCTGGGGGCGTGGGCGTCCGGGCTGGCATATTGAGTGTTCTGCCATGTCTTATGAGCTGCTGGGGGCGGAGTTTGACATTCACGGGGGCGGCAATGACCTGATGTTCCCGCATCATGAGAATGAGATTGCCCAGAGCTGCTGTGCCAATGGTGGAAAGACCATGGCGAACTACTGGCTGCACAATGAGATGCTGCAGGTGGAAGGCAAGAAGATGTCCAAATCTCTGGGCAATTTCTTCACCGTACGGGATTTGCTGGATCAGGGTTTTGCCGGTGAGGTGATCCGCTTTGTGTTTCTGTCCACGCATTATGGCAAGCCGATGGATTGGACCGCCAAAAAGGCGGCAGAGGCCGAAGTGACGTTGCGCAAGTGGCGGGCGCTGACAGCGGGCATTGAACCCGCCGCCAGCGTGCCTGCTAAGGTGCTTTCCTGTGTTGCGGATGATCTCAATACCGCGGGGGCCATTGCGGCGCTGCATGGGTTTGCCAGTGCGGGCGATGCGGCAGCGCTTTTGGCGGGCGCACGGGTGTTGGGTCTGCTGACGGATGAGTTGGGGGATTGGGCGCAGAGCGCGGATCTGAGCCGGTATGAAACTCTTTTGGCGGAAACGCGTAGGGAAGCGATGACCAGCAAAGACTTCTCTGAAGTCGATCGCATCAAGGCTGCTCTTGTGGAAGCTGGCGTAGAAGTGCGCATGAGCAAAGCCGGGGTGGAGCTTCTGCCGGTTGCCGGATTTGATGAGACAAAGCTGGCAGGACTGCTGGACGAATAAATTGTAGGCGCGCGCGGCACGGTGCGCGCCTTTCTTGTTGGGTGACAGCACCCCCCATGAGACACAGCGGAAGGCCAAGCTATGCGCAAGGAACGCCTCTTTCTCTATGACACCACGCTGCGGGACGGGCAGCAGACACAGGGTGTCCAATTCTCCACCGATGAGAAAACACAGATCGCAGCTACGTTGGATGAGATGGGCATTGATCACATCGAAGGGGGATGGCCCGGCGCGAACCCGACTGACAGTGCGTTTTTTGACACCAAACCGCAGCTGGCGGCGACGTTCACGGCCTTTGGCATGACCAAGCGTGCGGGAATTTCGGCGGAGAACGACGATGTGTTGGCGGCTGTGATGAATGCCGGCACTGAGGCCGTTTGTCTGGTGGGGAAATCGCACGACTACCATGTGACCAAAGCGCTGGGCATCAGCCTTGCTGAAAACACAGAGAATATCGCAAAGTCCATTGCTTATCTTGTGGCGCAGGGGCGCGAAGCTTTGTTTGATGCGGAGCATTTCTTTGACGGCTATAAGGCCAATCCGCGCTATGCTCTGGAAGCGGTCAAGGCCGCCTATCAGGCAGGGGCGCGTTGGGTTGTGCTTTGTGACACCAATGGGGGAGCTTTGCCGCGCGAGGTTTACGAGATCACCAAGGCGGTGATTGCGGCGGGCATTCCTGGTGATCACTTGGGCATTCATACGCATAACGACACGGAACATGCGGTGGCCAACTCGCTGGCCGCGGTGGATGCAGGGGCGCGTCAAATTCAAGGCACGTTGAATGGGTTGGGGGAGCGGTGTGGGAATGCCAATCTGACGACGCTGATCCCGACGTTACTTCTGAAAGAGCCCTATGCAAGCGCCTATGAGATTGGTGTGAGCCTTGAAAAGCTTGAGGGGCTGACACGGGCAAGCCGGATGCTGGATGATATTCTCAATCGCGTGCCGATGCGGCAGGCGGCCTATGTGGGGGCGAGTGCTTTTGCCCATAAGGCGGGGCTTCATGCCAGTGCGATCCTGAAAGACCCCAGCACCTATGAGCATGTTGATCCTAGTGTGGTGGGAAATGAGCGCATCATTCCGATGTCCAATCAGGCGGGGCAGAGCAATCTGCGCAAACGCCTGGGGGATGCCGGTTTGGATGTTGCGAAAGGGGATCCAGCGCTGGGCCTTATTCTCAATCGTATCAAAGAGGCAGAAGCCAAAGGCTACAGCTATGATACCGCGCAGGCCAGCTTTGAGCTTTTGGCGCGTGACGCGCTTGGGCTCAGCGAAGCCTTTTTTGACGTGGAACGCTATCGGGTCATTTCGGAGCGCCGACGCAATGCGCGCGGGGCCACGGTGGTGGAAAGCGAAGCGGTTGTGACCGTGCAATTGCCCAATGGTGAAAAGACCACCAGCTACTACAAAAATAACCACGCCGAAGAGATGAGCGATGAGGGGCCGGTGAATGCGCTCTGGCAGGCGTTGAAGTCTGACCTGGGGCCTTATCAGAGTGTGATCGAAGACGTGCGCCTTGTGGATTTCAAGGTGCGCATCACCAATGGAGGCACAGAGGCCGTCACACGGGTGATCATAGATTTTGAGGATGATCAGGGGCGGCGCTGGGCCACTGTGGGGGTGTCGGCAAATATTGTGGACGCGAGTTTTGAAGCCCTGTTGGATGCGTTGAACTGGAAGTTGCTGCATGATGGGGCGCGTGTGGTCCGGTGATGGAAGAGGATCTGCAGGCCTGTGGTGGGATCGTTCAGAAAGGGGATCCTGATCGCTTTGCGGCCACGATGGCGGCAAAGCCCGCTGCGCGGGATGTGCTTTTGCCGGTTTATGCGTTCAACGTCGAGGTGGCGCGTGCGCCATGGGTGACGCAGGAAAGCATGATTGCGGAAATGCGCCTGCAGTGGTGGCGAGATGCGCTGGAAGAGATCAAAGCAGGCGGCATTGTGCGTAGGCATGAAGTTGTGACGCCATTGGCGCTTATGATTGATGCCGGGGCTGCGGAGGTTCTTGATCAGTTGATCGAGGCGCGGCGCTGGGACATCTACAAAGATCCTTTTGAGGATCAGGCCCATCTGGAGCACTATCTTGAGGCAACGGCGGGCGGGTTGATGCAGGTTGCTGCGCAGACATTGGGAGACTGTCCTGCCGATATTGCGCGGGATGTGGGATATGCCCTCGGGGTTGCCAATTGGCTGACCGCGATACCGGCGTTACAGGAGGCCAAGCGCGTGCCCTTGGTGGATGGACGGCCAGAAGCGGTGGTGGCCTTGGCTGAGGGGGCACGTCTTAGGCTGCGCCGGGCGCGCGCGCGGCGTGGGGAGGTCAGTCGCGTTTCCGCGCAGGCCTTTTTGTCTGCCTGGCAGGCAGAAGCCGTTTTGCGCCAAGCTTCCAAAGATCCCTGGCGGGTTGCGGAAGGCCTTTTGGGGATGAGCGAGTTCAGCAAACGCGCAGGGCTCATGCTGCGCGCGATCTCAGGTCGGTGGTAACTGCGCAGCCGTTTGAGCAACTTGGCGACCCTTAAGCACAGGGGCACGACTGCCGCCCGCTTTACGCTGTTTCTTCTGAGGGGCGCAGTACCAACCAGATCAAGGCACCACCTGCCAGCATCAGGAATGGAGCCATTGCGAGGTTCACGCTGGTCCAGCCCACGGCAGCACTGCCGCCTGAGCAGTTCATCAGCCCGCCGGATGCCAGAGAGGCCACGGTGACGCCGCCAAAGACGATCAGGTCATTCATGCCCTGCATCCGACCACGCTCGCTGGGATCATGTGCGCCTGCCAGCATGGTGGTGGCACCGATGAAGCCGAAGTTCCAGCCAACGCCCAGAAGGATCAGGGCGACAAAGAAGTTTTCCAACTCAACGCCCTGAAGAGCGACGGCCCCAGCACCGGCAAGGATCACCAATCCAAGCGCAAGGATCTTTTCGACCCCAAAGCGGGCAATCAGATGGCCGGTGAAGAAGGATGGCAGGAACATTGCAATCACATGTGCCGAGACGATGTTGGCCGCGTCGTCCTGTTCAAAGCCACAGCCCACAACGGCAAGGGGCGTAGATGTCATGACAAGGTTCATCAGCGCATAAGACACCATGGCGCAGATCACTGCGACGGTGATGCGTGGCGTGGTAATCAACTCCCAGCGACTGCGGCCTTTGGGTGTGTTTTCCGACGGAGGCTTTGGTGTTGGGATGTTTATGAAGAAAAACAGAGCGGAGCCCAGAATATTCAAGGCAACCACGGCAATATAGGCACCCATAAAGGGGATGATCATGCTGTCAGAGGTGACTTTGACCAATTGCGGGCCGATGAGGGCTGATAACAGGCCGCCAGCCATCACATAAGAAATTGCCTTGGGGCGGAAAGAGTCAGAAGCTGTGTCGGCGGCGGCGAAGCGGTAAAAGCCCTGCGCGCACATATAAACGCCAGTTAAAAAAGATCCGGCCAGAAAGATCGGAAAGGAGTTGAGGTACAGACCATAGGCCCCAATGGCGCCTCCCAAGGCCCCTCCCAATGTTCCGATCAAAAAGCCCACACGGCGGCCGTATTTCTGCATGATCGCCGAGATAGGCGTTGCCGAGACCATAGAGCCAAGAACGATCAGAGAAATCGGCAATGTGGCGAAACAGGCATTTGTTGCCAGAGACTGTCCGGCGAGGCCGCCAATGGTAAAGATCATCGGCATCTGCGCGCCCAGAAAGGCCTGAGCGAGAACCAGAATGAATACGGTGCGGCGGGCGCGGGAGTCGTCTACAACTTGGGTCATGCGCCAACCGTTAACGGGTTAAAAAAGCTCCGTCTATAGCTGCAAAGGTCGTAACGCATCACGATTTCTGAATGGGTGGATTTCGCAGGGCGATGGTTTTGGGTTTCTTTCAACGACAGCGCAGGTATTTTGAGAAACTCTGTGCGGGTTTTGGGGCGTCGCAGCGAAAAAAGGGAGGGGTGACATGTCGGTTGGGCGGATCATCAAAACGGATGCGTGCATTGCGGAAGGGGCGGCTTGGCTTGCCGAGAAAAATCCACGTTTTGCAGAAGCGTTGCGATTGACAGGGCCGTTGCCCTTGAGGCTACGCCCAGACGGGTTTGACCAACTTCTCAGCGCGATTGTCAGTCAGCAGGTGAGTGTGGCGTCGGCGGCGGCGATCTGGGGGCGAATGCAAGATGCGGGTTTGGTGACGTCGCATGCGATCGCTGGGGCCACTGATGAGGACTTAAAAGCAGCGGGGCTCAGTCGGCAAAAAATACGCTATGCGCGGGCCTTGGCCGCGGAAGGCATCGACTTTGACGCGCTGCGCGAGGCTCCAAATGAGGTTGTGTTCAAAACCCTGACCAAGGTGAGCGGCATCGGTATCTGGACGGCAGAGATTTACGCGATGTTTTCGCTCGGTCGCGCAGATGTGTTTGCCCCCGGCGATTTGGCGCTGCAGGAAAGCGCGCGGATACTGTTTGACCTGCCGGAGCGCCCCAAAGAGCGCGCGCTCAGAGAAATGGCCGAGGCGTGGTCGCCGTGGCGCAGTGTGGCCGCACGGCTGCTCTGGGCGTATTATCGGGTGGATAAGGGGCGGGAGGGCATCCGCTAGCACGTTGCCTCTCAGTGGGCTTCACAGCAAAAGGGCGCCCCGAGGAGCGCCCTTTCTTTTCACTGTCCCACGAAAGCTTAGCAGCTGTAGTACATGCCGAATTCGACTGGGTGAGGGGTGTGCTCATAGTGCTCCACTTCGCCCATTTTCAGCTCGATGTAGCCTTCGATCTGGTCTTTGGTGAACACGTCGCCTGCCAGCAGGAAGTCATGATCTGCGGCCAGAGAGTCCAGAGCTTCGCGCAGGGAGCCGCAGACGGTTGGGATACCGGCCAGCTCTTCTGCAGGAAGATCATAGAGGTTCTTGTCCATGGCTTCGCCTGGATCGATCTTGTTCTTGATGCCGTCAAGACCCGCCATCAGCAGTGCTGCGAAGCACAGGTATGGGTTGGCAGATGGATCTGGGAAGCGGGCTTCTACGCGCTTGGCTTTCGGGCTTTCGGTCCATGGGATACGGACACAGCCGGAGCGGTTGCGCGCGGAGTAGGCGCGCAGAACTGGTGCTTCAAAACCCGGGATCAGACGCTTGTAGGAGTTGGTCGATGGGTTGGTGAATGCGTTCAGGGTTTTTGCGTGCTTGAGAACACCACCGATGAAATACAGCGCTTCCTGAGACAGGTCGGCGTATTTGTCGCCTGCGAACAGGGGCTTGCCGTCTTTCCAGATGGACATGTTCACGTGCATGCCGGTGCCGTTGTCGCCGTAAATCGGCTTTGGCATGAAGGTTGCAGATTTGCCGTAGGACGCGGCCACATTGTGGATCACGTATTTGTATTTCTGCAGCTCGTCGGCCTGTTTGGTGAGCGTGTCAAAGATCAGGCCCAGCTCGTGCTGACAGGACGCCACTTCGTGGTGGTGCTTGTCAGTTTTCATGCCCAGACGCTTCATGGTGGAGAGCATCTCGGAGCGCAGGTCGTGGCTGTCATCGGTTGGGTTTACTGGGAAGTAGCCGCCTTTGATGCCTGGGCGGTGGCCCATGTTGCCCATTTCATATTCGGTGTCGGTGTTCCAGGAGCCGTCGATTGCATCGACTTCGTAGGACACTTTATTGATTTTGTTCTCAAAGCGAACGTCATCAAACAGGAAGAACTCTGCTTCTGGGCCCATGTAGGCCACGTCACCGATGCCGGAAGACTTCAGGTAAGCTTCGGCTTTCTCGGCGGTGCCACGTGGGTCACGCTCATAAGCTTCGCCAGTGTCTGGCTCAACGATGGAGCAGTGGATGCAGATGGTTTTCTCGGCATAGAACGGATCTACATAAGCGGAGGTGGTGTCCGGGATCAGTTTCATGTCGGAGTTTTCGATGGATTTCCAACCTTCGATGGAGGAGCCGTCGAACATGAAGCCTTCTTCGAGGAAGTCTTCGTCAACGAGATCCACATCAACGGTCACGTGCTGAAGCTTGCCGCGTGTGTCGGTGAAACGAATGTCGACATAAGCCGCATCTTCGTCTTTGATCAGCTGGAGAACTGCGTCTGCGCTCATTCCCTTAGTCCTTCTGATTGCTTTGAATTCTGGTTGAAATTACAGCGCGTCCGGGCCGGCTTCACCGGTACGGATACGAATGGCTTGCTCTACTGGAGAGACGAAGATCTTGCCGTCGCCGATCTTATCGGTCTTGGCCGCGCCCACGATGGCTTCGATGGCGCCGTCGACCTGATCATCTTCCAGCACAACTTCGATTTTTACCTTTGGCAGGAAATCCACCACATATTCCGCCCCACGATAGAGTTCCGTGTGACCTTTCTGGCGACCAAAGCCTTTGACTTCTACAACGCTCAGGCCCTGGATGCCAAAATCCTGCAGAGCTTCTTTCACTTCATCAAGCTTAAATGGCTTGATGATGGCTTCGATCTTTTTCATGTGGAGGCTCCCCCTCAGATGCTTGTTGCAATTCGACAGATCACTTTCATTTGCACGTCACAATTGGATAGGGTGCAAGAGACCATCCGTTGTTTACGGATTGTTTGTGTGTGATTAAAAAATAGGCATTATGGCGCAAAAATGCGCTAAATTGAATCGCGTGGTGATCTGAAAATGAGCGAATTGCTGACCGCTGCCCAAATGCGCGCCATTGAGCAGGCGGCGATTGAGTCGGGTGACGTGACCGGTCTGGAGCTGATGGAGCGGGCCGGGCAAGGTGTTGTCGAGGCGATTTTTGAGGAATGGCCGGAGTTCGATTGCGTAAGGGGAGACGCTGGGGACAAGCCCCCAGACTCCCGTCATATCGCTGGCCCAATGAAGCGGGCAGTGGTGCTCTGTGGGCCAGGCAACAACGGTGGCGATGGGTTTGTTGTGGCGCGCTTGCTGCATGAGAGGGGCTGGCAAGTTGAAGTCTATTTTTACGGCGATGCCGAGAAGCTGCCACCAGATGCGCGGGTAAATTATGACCGGTGGTGTGCGTTGGGAGGCGTTTTGCATCCTTGGTTGACGAAAATTTATGACGATGATGGTTTCCTGCGACGAAGTCTTTTCGAAGCTGATGTTGTTGTAGATGCTCTTTTTGGCATCGGTCTGACGCGAGGTCTTGGAGCGCTTCACAACGATATTTGGAGCGCTTTTGACTTAGATACCGGGGCAATCGACCGACTGGTCGCAGTAGATGTGCCTTCAGGGCTTTGTGCGGATAGTGGCCGAGTTTTGGGGCAGCAGATTGAAGGTCATGGATCATATGGGCCTGTGTACGCTTTACAATCCGATCTGACGGTCACTTTTCATCGCCCTAAGGTTGGGCACTTTGTAGAACATGGGCCGCTGGTTTGCGGGCGGGTCGTGGAGGTCGACATTGGCCTTGAGCAACCCAGATATGCGCCGAGACCTGATGTTGTTCAGCAAGTCCTCAGAGGTCCGGAGCGTCTTTTGAAACCTTCTCTGGGGCACAAATTTTCCCATGGCCATGCCCTGATCCTCTCTGGTGGTTCCGGCAAAACTGGTGCGGCGCGGCTGGCGGCGCGTGGGGCTTTGCGGATTGGGGCTGGGTTGGTCACGCTTGGGGTGCCGCCTGCCGCACAGCAGGAAGTGGCATGTCAAATTACCACACTGATGTTGCAGCGCGTGGGCGATGCGCAAGCCTTTGAGAACGCTCTGGAGGATCAGCGGCTAAATGCGCTGTGTCTGGGGCCGGGGATGGGGTTTGAGCGGGCGCGGGAGCTGGTGCCGGTGGCGCTGCGAAGCCGGCGCGCAACAGTGCTGGATGCAGATGCGTTGAGTGCCTTCTCGGAGGATCCCGAAACGCTTTTTGAGCGCCTACACGAACAAGTTGTTCTGACTCCGCATGGTGGAGAATTTGCGCGTTTGTTCCCAGATATTGCCGCCCAGCTCCACGCGCCGCCAACCAAAGGTCCGGCTTACTCAAAAGTGGATGCGACGCGCGCGGCGGCAGCGCGGGCAGGATGTACGGTATTATTTAAGGGGGCTGATACTGTGATTGCTTCAGCAGATGGAACTTGCGCGGTTCATGCTGCGGTTTACGATCGGGCGACACCCTGGCTGGCGACTGCGGGATCCGGGGATGTTTTGGCGGGGTTCATAACAGGGCTTTTGGCGCGCGGGTTTGCTCCAAAAATGGCAGCGGAATCCGCTGCGTGGTTGCACGTGGAGTGCGCGCGTGCATTTGGGCCAGGGCTTATTGCGGAAGACTTGCCGGAGATTTTGCCCAAGATCCTGCGCAAATTGGACGGCTGACATGATGTGCCGCATGCGGATTTCGTCACGGTCAGTTGGGCTCAAGTGTACTGGGTTTGCACCGCGATTTTGACACGTTGAGCCATCACACCTCCAAGATAGGGGCGGTTGCAGACTTGTTTTCAGCGCTGGTGCATTTTCCGCTCGCATCCCATCAGGAGCTTTGCTAAGACGCGCGCACAGTGCGGGTGTGGCGGAATTGGTAGACGCACCAGATTTAGGTTCTGGCGCCGCGAGGCGTGGGGGTTCAAGTCCCTTCACCCGCACCATTGGCTCAACGAAAGAGCCATATTTTGCAGGAAAAACAGAGACTTCGGCTTGTTGGCGCACACACAATGCGACACACAACGGAGACACATTTCAATGGCTCTGCACATGAAACTCAAATACATCGACATGGTGGGTAAAGATAAATCTACCCCACGTTACCGCCGCAGAATACCGACTCGTATTCAGGCCGCTTTGGGTCGGGAGTGGTTTCAAGTCCACCTTCGCCACAAGTCAGGGGCAAAGATGATTGCTGAATGGGAAACCATTGGGCGTGAGTTTGATCGGCTGGTTGCCGAAACCACAAAGCAAATGAAAAGTGAGGACAACAGAAGCCCCGCAACGCTCTGGCGAGATGCCATATTGAGGGCTGAGGGTATGCTTGATGGAGTCCAAGGTCTGGACCGCGACGAAGCTAGAACCATTGTTGCCGAAGGCTTGGTCAAGCAGGGTGAAGACCCGTTGGTGATCAAGGCGGTCTTAGCCCCGAATGCAAAGGCACCTGAAGTAACCCTTTTGGATGCTCGTAACATCTACGCGGCAGAACGCGTTAAGGGTGACCCTGACAAGACCACACGGCTTGAACGTCATGTCTCCCGAATGGAACACGTTTTGGGTCCGCTTAAGGACACGCCTTTGGTCTCCCTCAAACGGGAACATGGTCGCAAGGTTCGCGACTATCTCTTGAACACGTATCGCAAGAAGGACGGAAAGAAGCTCTCAGTCGATAGTGTCAGTCGAGAACTTTCCATTATGTCTGCAATGGTGTCTTTAGGCATCCGTGAGCATGACCTTGAGGGTAAAGCCATCAACCCTTTTAGTAGGCTGGAACTCCCAAAATCGGAGGGTCGGAAGCATGAGAAAAAGCCGCCATTGCCAGATGAAGTGGTTGCGGCAGTACGAAACAAACTACTCTCTTTGGCGGCTACTAATCCCGATCTTCATTTGGCATGGCGAATAATGGCTGGAACCTCAGCGCACGCGAAGGAAGTCGCATTCCTTGAGGTGCAGGACGTTGATTTAGTTCGAGAGGTTATTTCCATACGCGCCAATGGTCTTAGAGGGGGGCTTAAAACAGGCTCACGAGATCGCGATATTCCTTTGGTTGGTGACGCCTTGGCGGCTGCTAGGGAAGCTATTCAATTGGCTGGCGAAGGCGCTGTCGGGTCCGCGCCTCTGCTTCCTCGTTACTCTCGAACCAGACGTAGCCAAGATAGCCTCAGCGCTATCCTGAAAAGGCACCTTGAGAACTACCGAACTGATGACAGACAAACACCTTACGGGCTGCGACACAGAATTTCCGCCAAGTTGAGATCAGCAGGAGCGGAGCAGATTGTCATTGACCGTGTATTGGGCCATGCAATCGAAGATGTTGGCGCGGCGACTTATGGGGGTATCGAGGACAGACTGGAGGTGGACCGTAAATGGCTCGAGAAGGCTTTGGCAGTGCGTTGATAGGCTCTTCTAGCCTCGATATTATCAGAGATTATTACACAAGACTTTATCGGGGCAACTCTGTTGAAGAGAAATCTGGTTTCGCTATGCTATCAAGGGAGCTTGAAAAGAAGGGAGGCAAGAGGGTGGACCAGAAGTTCATTGACGCGTTGCTTGAAAGAACACTTGCTGAGGCTTCAAAGGCTTTTTCAGATACGCAAAATCTGAACGGGGCTGGGCTTTGGGTTCCCTTTGTTTCGGGAGCATCACTTTTCGCTGTTTGTTTGGTTTTGGGGAAATGGCTCTTTTAGATCGCTGGCCACCGCGAGTAGAAACGAACTGCGCACCACAGCACCTCCTAGTCTTAGGGCCAGAGAACGTAGAGCCAAGCACTAAAGTCTGGCTAAGTTACACGTTTTGAATAGAGAAACAAGCGAAGCAAATATTATTTTGAAAAGCGTAGCTATCAATCGCAACTATTTTTGCCCCAAAATATCTTTGAGATTCAGGTCAACTTTAACCGACATAACTTTTGATATTTTGGCAATCAAACCTTCGCTGGGGCGTATATTCACAGTTTTTCTAAGCGCATGCCCCGCTTCAGTAAGCTCCGTAGTAAGTTCGCCTTCGACCGCGTAGCCTCGTGATTTTAGGGCTTCGACAATCTCAACAAACTCCTGCGCTTCCGGTACAAATCTGTTTTCAGTGATTTGGTGGCCTTGCGTCTGTGCCAGTTCGATACCGTCCAGTACAGCTTTATCAGCTTGATGACCTCTATCAATCAACCCAAGCGCAATGTTGTCGGCAGGAGGGAAGAAGTATTGGAAAATTTCAAGTTCCTTCAACCGCGCTTGAATTTCGTCTTGGTGCTTGTTCTCACTAAACAAATCCCAATCGGCATCAGTTAACTCATAAGTTGGAACAGGACATATTCCCTGCTCCCGATCACCAGCAAGATTGTCCATGTCCGAAAATTGCGTGAGCAAGTCTGTGGTTGATTGGAGAAAGTTGTCTTTCTTAGCTTCAAGAATACCCGACCAATCAAGTAAGCCGAACTGTTCGACCAAATTCAGAATGTGCGTCCGTGCGGGTAGTGAGCTAAGAGCAATAGACCGCATTAGTTGCTCAGCTGGCGGGCCGAATAGTTCATTGAGTGGACCGTCGCGCTCTTTTTCGTCCAACTGTAGGATCGATGCGAGCTGCAACAGTTTTGCTATGTCGATTGTTCCTGCCTCGGTAAAGAACATCTTCTTTGCCGCATAGGCCAAGTCTATCGCGAGTGGCCGCGCCACCAAAACGCTCATACCCGGAAGTGTTGCTTGAACATCTCCGCGCATGAGCGCTGTTATTCTTGGGTTGTATTCGCTCGAAACCAGAACGATGCGTTTACCCTTGTCATCCACTCCTATCGCCTCAACGGGGTGAACCAGACCGCTTGCCCCACGTATTTCTTTAGCTTCACGATGTTCGGTACCTAACGCGTTGCAAAATGCCTCCCAAATAAAAGGAAGGTCTTCTTTATTCGTATCGGTCATGGGGGCTCTTTAGTAGGGGCATTCGTGTGTCATATTCATTTGTAAACATAATGTGTGTTGCGCGGCGCTGTTGCAACCAAGCGTAGAGCGAAGACAGGATTTTTGTATCAATTAGACTTAAAAACGCGTGAGATGCATACTTTGTCATGGTTGTTTTTTCCTGAGATCAAGTTTGGTTTGTGTTGGGTATGTTGCAAGCCGCAACAACATCAGGAAAATCATGAACAATTCTAAAACCGCCCCAGCGGACGATACCGCTGTGTCCATCTTCAACTTTCGTGGCTTCGATCTCCGTTGCGTTGAAATTGAGGGGCAGCCTTGGTTTGTCGCCGTGGACCTTTGCACGGTGCTATTCGGCAAAACCACTGGCCTCTCTAAGCGGGGTGGTCTTGCTGAAGACGAGAAGCGCCTGCTAGTTAAGAAAGTGGTTAGCGCGTCAGGTGCGCTAAGTTCACTCTTTGTGGGGACGCAGTACCGCCTAGCGCTCATCTCCGAAAGCGGTCTCTAAACTCTGTTGAACATAGTTTAGTCGAAAGAAGCTCTCAAAAGCCAGACGCGCGCGCTCAAACAATGTGGCCAACGCCCAAGACAAGGCTAAGAAGTTCTTAGGGAAGGACGCACCTTCAAACGGCTCCTACCAGAAAATGAAGGTGCCTCTCCCTAAGTCTGCGAAACTTAGGTTGATGGTTACTGTCTAAGTGAGCGGCTTCTACAAACTGATCATGCGGAGAGACAAAACCGAAGCGAAATCCTTCCAAGGTTGAGTAGCCCAGAATGTGCTGCCTGCCATACGTAGGGATGGAGGCTACATCGAAGGTGAGGAGGATGTCGAGACTGGCGGGATAAACGACGCGAAATCAGCAAGATTGGTTGAACTATCTTAGGCCTTTCGGCAGATCGCCAATTTCAAATTCCCGCCCAAAAAAGTGGCCGCTACCAGTAGATGCTGGGAACGGTATATCATTGGAAGTTGGCTGCATTTGACCGAAGCAAGATGGTCTGGTCAACTTTGGTCTGAAACCCAAAAATCTGTTTTTGTGTTTGCCCCAGACCACCTGTCTGGCGGCACAATAGCAATTTCAGCCACTTATGCGCGATTTTTGTCACTTTGCGTCACTACTTCAATAGGTCCGATTTACCGTTCAAAATTAGATGCTTGACCGATGAAGTTAAGCTTTCTACGTGCCCTTTGACGACAACCACAAGGGGCACCCATGAACAACACCGCAGCAGCCTTCGAGACAACTCAAGATTTTCCTTCACGTGCCCATAATGTGGCTCTTACGGAGACCGCGCGGCTTGCCGTGTCGGTCAACTCCAAGCACCGCGAAGTGCAGCGCCTTGGGCGCACCGCTAAAGAAATCGCTGCGGAGATCGGTGAGGAACTGATCATGTTGAAACAGAAGTTGGCCCACGGGGAGTTCACACCTTGGGTCAAAACTGAATGCGCCTTTTCTGAACGCTCAGCGCAAGACTATATGAAGATCGCCAAAGCAAAAACGCAGCGTGCTGCGGGTTTCAATCGCTGCGACAGCATCCGCGAGGTTCTGGCGCTAGGGAAGACCCCTAAGGAACCACCCCAACAAACCCGTCCAGCCACCCTTGACGACCTCCGTAAGGTGGAGCGTTTGCGCGCCCTGAGGGATGACCCTGCGGCCTCTGAGGGGGAGCGGGAGAACGCTAAGGCAAAGCTTGAAGAGATCGAGAAAGAGATCGGGAAGGTGGAGCCTGAAGCGCCTCGTGGAGGCAAGGCTCGACCATCCGTGGTGAGGTCCAAGGCCAACAAGATCACTGACAAGCTTACCGCTCACCTGAACCCTTCTCCCAGCGGAAGGTACGCACTAACGAATGCCCTTATCGCCGCCTTCGGTGACGATGAGATGCGCCTAGACAATCTTCTATACGAACTCACAGAAGGAAAACGACCATGACTAAGGTACATGCTGAATACGGCGTTGTCACAGACCCTAAGTCACGGGAGTTTGTTCGATGGGTCCAGTACGAAGATGAAGCGATGCCTTTCTTCTCTGTGCGAGACTGCTTTCAATACATGGGAATAAAGCGCCTCGATATTCCCAAAGGGCCAAGCATCAAAGCGAGGGTCCGAGGAGCGGAGATGTGCAGATTTTGGCGGGATAATTACGCGCACAGCGGCACTGAGGCCTATCTAGGCATACAAGCCAACGATGTTCGGTTCCTGACCGATGTGCTGCGTCCAGAGCAGGCACTGAGTGTAGCGGGTGGAATTGAACGGCTTTGTTACTTCCTGCTCAGGAACGGCCCGCTCTTGCTCATGGATACCACTTTTGTTTCACCGCAAAAATTTGACAGCCAGAGATATAGAGAGAGGTTCGCGCGTTCCCCCCGTAGCCCCCACCGTTGTGATCTCTGCATGCAGCCTTTGCCTTCACGCACCTCTCGGCACTCCCCACAACATAGATAACAACAGCCTGAGGGAGACCTGAATGTGTGCTGTTTGTGTGTGCCGTTTGCGCTTTTGCGTTGCGCTACCTGCCGACGAAAGACCCAAAGCCCCTTGTTTGATTGGCCTCACGGTCTCTTCGATTGGTTCCCTTGAACGGCACCGAACCGGAATGTGTCGGCACAGGAAGTCGAGGACACAGCACCCACGGCGGCACTACCCACAGCATAGCCCGAAAGGAAGGCGAGCTTGAGCGGTCCAGAACAATGCCTAAGGAATGGCCGTTGTTTCTGAGGCTGAGCGACGACGGTTTGCTTTCCTTTGTGAGAACATCAGGGGTGATGTAGCGTCCGGTTTCACCGGCTGCCTTTGTTGGTGGTTGTGGAGATCGGACCATTCCTTCTGCTGTTACTTTGGACGCCAAGACGCAATTACCCACAACATAGATGATAGGGAGGCGCGCTGTTTGTTCGGTGGTATCGCCTGATTTCATTTTCAGCGTGTCTGTGTGGAGGGGTGTATCAATGCTTATCCCCAAACTGTAACAGCCTTCGTTGGATGAAGACCCAAGGACTAAAGGTCGCCGAGAGCAAACGCTCTGTCTCTGTTCAGACCAACCCACAGACCACCAAAACACCACCTTCAGGAGCGCTTTCAAGTTCGCCTATGATGGGCCGAGAACTCCCAATATTTCCGCCGCATAAAGGTCCACCTTAACACCCACTTTCACACCACCTTAAAGACAACTCCTTCTTCATGGGTCTTCCAAGGCGAAGCCGAACAAAAGGTTTCCCTACTGGTCCCCATTAAAGTGTTCCCAGAGCATCTGGGGTCTCCAGTACATGCACCTCTATGGAGTTTTGTCTCCGAGGAGATGAAGAAGTTCACACACCTCTAGTGCAACTCAAACGCTCCCCAATAGGTCACCTTAATGGGCAACCTCTCACGGTTTCATGTTAAAGGTGTAGCGTGAGCAAGAACCAATAGTCTTTAAGAGGGCGACCTGCTTTTGTGAGCAATTACAGTCGCTTGCGCGCCCAATGACGGAGCTTTTCCGTCATCTCCCGTCACACCCCTGAAAATCTACCTGCCAGACCAACAGAAAGTGCCCCTCAAAGGGATGCTTCCATTTGTTGTGGCCGAACTAAGGACCGCGCTCAAATGAGCAATATCACCTTCATTGACCGCCCTTGCGGCACTGGAAAAACCACTGCTCTGATTGATGAGCTTGAGGCATGGGATGAATGCAGTGACTTACCCGTTATTGTGGTTACGCCGCGCCTTTCGGAAGTGAAGCGCATCATTTCAGGCGCTCCAAGTGCGCGCATAGCCCAACCTGAAGACGATGGAGACAGCACCAAACTTCAGGACATCGAACGGCTCATTGACCAAGGCCGCAACATCGCCTGCACTCATGCGCTCTATGTACGACTGAGAGACTTGGCCAAGAAGGGCAAGCTGACAGGTCACCGGATGGTCATTGATGAATGTCCCACTCCAATCGAACTTGCGCCTCCCATTTCGAAGAAGGATTTCAAGGAAGAAATCGAAGGCAAGGGTCTTGCGACAGTAGACGAAGAAACAGGTTTGGTGACACCCACTGAGCTTTGGCAGAAGCGTGCTGCGTTGGGTGGGAAGAAGTCCTTCCGAGAGAAATACGCGCTTGCAGAGAGGGGCCGCTTGCTGGTCACCGAGGAGCGGGAATTGTTGATGATGGCAATACCCGTTGAGATGTTACTGGCTCCTGCCTCGCTGCAAATCCTCACATATCTATCAGAAGGAAGCCTTATCGCGGCCTATCTGGATAAGCTTGGGGTCAGCTATGAGGTTAAGAAGTGGTCAGGTGAGCAAGAATGGGTGCAACGCCAAGCCGACCTGATCACCGTTGAGACCTTCGAGCTTCCCATGGTGGAAAAGAAGACCAACCAGCGTGGCGTTAAGCGTGCCCCGATGAAGCTGTCCTTCACTGGCCAAACCAAGATGGCGTCTGCGCCAGCGCTGAAGGCTTTAGGCAACAAACTCATGAACATGCAGAAGCGCGGTCCTCTCAAAGCTGTCCCGAAGGAAAACGTTATGGTGACCTCAGCGGGGTCCTTGTGGTTCGCCGATGGGACATCTGAAGGAGGTCGCACCAAGTGTGGCTCCTTGAGCCGCAATACTGGCTTGCTGGGTAAGTGGTCATTTGATCGTGACACGGCAACTTGGTCCGTCAAAGGTGGCTGGACTTGGGTCTCCAATCTGACCCGTGGCGTGAACGACCACATCCATTGCTCGCACGCCGTTTATCTCTTCGATCAGCACCCGAACCCAATCATCTGCAAGTTTCTAGGAAAGAAGCCGCATGAGTGGGGCAAGGCGTTTGCGCTGACGGAGTTTGTGCAATGGCTCTACCGAAGTCAGGTACGCTTGGACAAGCCTGTGACGGTCTTCATCCCCGATGATCGCATGAGAGCCATTGTTGAGGCTTGGTTGAGTGGTGGCGGCGAAGAAGCCGCTGTCATCGACTGACACTTCAGGTCGCCAAGATGGCTAGGTCTTCAAGCCCCAAGTACTCAAATCAAACAAGAACAGGAAATCGAATGCCAAACCCGACAAACCCAACTTGGCTTAACGCCGCAGAGTTTTATGGGCATGACCCGCTGCGGGGGAAACGCCGTGCGCTTCGTGCCGCCAAAGCCCTTGAGCTACGTGAAGAAATTTTGAGGAAAGTCCCGAAAGACGAACTTGTTGAAGCGCTGGGCGGGGGTGATGCGGCTGAAGAAGAACTTGCAGCTTTCACAGGCCAATTTCGCGTGGTTCGCGTTCGTTCTGATCTTCTAGCTCTGGCAAACGCCCTGAAGGCTCGGCACAAGGCGAATGTAGGGCGCGACATTGGACTTGCCGCAGTTCTCTCGATTTGCACCCTCTATGGCTTCAAAAGCGTCATGATGCTGCCTGAGTTCAAAAAGCCTCGCCCAGATTGCGGCTAAGGCCAAACAACCTTTCTCTCCTCTCAAAATCGACCGAACCAAACCAACGGAACACTTCCGGGGGCGCTTTCGCACGCTTCGGTTTGGCATCCCACCTCCCTCTCTAGGAAAACCTCATGAACAACGTAACGACCCCTAACGCCCTGTTAGGGCTGGTCCGTGGTGCGGAAACCTCCAAGGGCTATGTGGACTTCTACAATGGGTCCAAGATTGCCCCACCGAAACCAGTCACCGAAATGACTGTATCCGAAGTCCGCAAGTGGCAGGACGCCTCTGTACGTGCTGGCTCCAAGTCCTCAGCGGTTGGCGGATACCAGATCATCCGCAAGACCATGGACTCGCTCATTTCCGATCTGGGTCTTTCCGGTAACGAACTCTTTGACGAGGCCCTTCAGGACCGCATGGGCACGCACCTCTTGGCTCGCCGAGGGTATAACGATTGGGTTTCCGGTAAGATCACCGACAACCAGTTCGCCAACAACCTCTCAAAGGAGTGGGCAGGGCTGCCTATGGTTTCGGGCAATCGCGCTGGATACAGTTATTATGGTGGCGATGGCCTGAACAAATCCACAGTGACCCCCGGTAATGTCCTTGAAGCGCTGGCAGCGTCCCGTTCGGGTTCCGGTTATGAGTTCCAGCGGAGCCAAGGCACCACTACTGATGGGCCGCGTCCTGCGTCCTCTACCTACAACGCAACACTTGAAGATTTGGTCCCCATGGACACCTTTGAGCAGCGTGCCGTGGATGCCGTTCAGAACACCCCCATCTCCACCTTCAGGTCCAAGGCCCAAGACGCCCAGATCGAACAAGCCGCCGAAGACAGTACCCCCTCTTGGTGGGAAGCGACAAAGCTGTCGGCAAGTGAGGAGTGGATTGGAACCAATGTTGCGCGTCAACTTGGCCGTGAGGAGTTCACACCCGACCCGTCCTTCAGGCTCACTGAAGAGCTATACAAGGAGGTCACTGAAGATCTCGATGAGGTTTACCATGGTGGTCTCACTTCGGCGACCTCTGAGGCTCACCTCCGCGCCTTGGCTGATCAGATGCTCAGTGAGCAGGCGATAGACCACAAACTGTCTGGCCTCGGTTGGAAGGGTACAGGGCTTCGCATCGGCGCTGCCATCCTCGACCCTATGGCTATCCTCGCATCAGCCGTCACAGAGGGCGCGGCGGCTCCCATTGTGTATGGCGCTAAGGTGGGCCGGGTTGGTCGCGCATTGCGGGCTGGTGTTGCCGCTGGCGGTGTGAATGCGGGCATCGACGGATACCTGGCATCGCAGGACCAAACGATGGGTCTTGACGATGTGGCAATCTCAGCCGCCGCAGGGTTCGTTCTAGGGGGCACTCTGGGCTTTCTTAGAGGCCGAACCGCAGAAGACAAAGCCATGGCGGCTGCCCTACACGAAGCCGAGGGGGGTAACATCAATCGCTTCTTTGACCGCTTCGGTGGGGGTGCCCCTAACGGCAGCCTTAGCGCGGGCGCTGTGGTGGACACTGCGGATTTAACTCCGGCTCAGATCATCGCAGCAGAGAGTGCAGATGCTCCGCGAACCTCAATGGCAAAGGCACGCATTGACCGCTCGGCAGTCGGAAAGAGTTCCGATAGTTCGATCATGCGTCGGGTCATGGGTGGGTTGGTTGAGGACGGCGTTGGCAACGCAGACCGCAGCACCAACCGTTATTCTGTCTCTGAATTGGTCGCCCGCGAAGAGCGCGTCCGCATGGGCCGTTTCTACCGCACCTACAACTCCGCATATCAGGCTTGGCTCAAGGACCAAGGAAAGCGTCTGTTCTGGCAACACGGTGTCAACGAACGCGCTGCGTTCAACAAACAGGTGTCTCTGGCTGTTCGGAGAGAGATCGAAGCAACGACGAACAAACACGTCAATGCGGTAGCTTCCCAGATGAAGAAAGAGTTCGCCGACCTTCTCCAGTTCGGCAAGGAGATGGGCATCCGTGGCTTTGATGACATCAAGGCAAACCACAACTACATGGTCCGCCGCCACCGTATAGACCGCCTTGACGACCTCTTTGAGGAGTTCGGTGGGGAAAACATCAACGGCTTGGTCGCCCGGTCCATCCAGAAGGCAAACCGTAAATGGCGCAACGCTAACGCTGGCCGTGCCGCTGATGTGGACGAGATCAGCTACAAGGACGCCTTCAAGATGGCTGAAGCCTACACGAAGAGTATCCGCGCGCGCCGCTATGGGGAGTTCAACCTCAACCGCGCCTTAGCGGGGCAGGATATGGATACCCTCAAGATGATGCTCGGGGATGCCGGAATGTCCACCGATGAGATCACCCGTATCACTGACAAGGTGCGCTCTACTCGGGACGCCTCTGAGAATGGCCGTATCGGCTCCGCAAAGTGGCGGCTTGATCTGGATGAGACCCACGGTGAAAACATGATGAGCAGCCGCACCGGGGAGATGAAACCTGTGCGCATTGAGGACTTCCTTGAAGATGACGCGGAGATGCTGTTCGGGACTTACGTTCGGTCTGTCACCGCAGCGGGCCACATGGAAGACTTCCTGAAAGAGTTCCGCGTGAGGGACGGGGAGGGGAACCTTCCGGTACATGCTCCATCCTTTGAGACGGTCAAAGGGTACATCGCTAAGGAAGCCCAAGAGAAAGGCATCAGTTCCCGTAAGCTCACCGATGAGATGCGCGTTCTGGATACCAGCTATAAGTTGGTCCAAGGCATCCCGACGGAAGATGCGGCGCGGTGGCGAACAGCTTCTCGCTTACTCCGTGACTACAACTTCTCACGCATCGGTGGGCAGTTGGGGGTGGCTCAGTTGGCAGAAGTCGGGAACATCCTCGGTAACGGTGGAATGCGTGTCCTCATGCAGAACCTCCCGGCGCTCCGTAAGGTGTTCGCTAACGCAAAGACTGGCAAGTTCAGTGACGAGTTCCTTAGCGAGATCGAGGCCATTTGGGGCTTCGGGACCGATCTGGAACGGATGAACATGTCCGCCATCTTCGATGAAGGTGGGGCAGTGGAGCAGGCATCCAACTTGCGGCGACTGGACCACGGCCTTCAGCGGGCCAAAAGGGTGACCGTTGTGGGGTCTGGTATGGGACACGTGAACATGGCCTTACAGCGGCTTAACGCGCGTGTTCTGGTGCAACGCTTTATGGACGACGCGACGGGCCGCCGGGGCATCAACAACAACCGCCTACGTGTCATGGGGGTCTCAGAAGAGATGCACCCACGTATTCAGGCTCAGTTGAACAAGCATGTTGACCAAAGCGGCGGCCTCCTTGGGAAGTCCGTGAAGCGCATCAACATCGACAAATGGGACGACATCGACGCGAAGAACGCTTTCATCAACGGCGTGGACCGTTGGGCCAAGAAGTCAATCCAAGAGAACGACATCGGGAACATGCCCAACTTCATGAGCAGCGAGGCCGGAAAGCTGATTTTCCAGTTCCGCTCCTTCATGATGGCGGCCTACGTTAAGCAGACCCTTAGCGGTGTGCATCATCGTGATTGGGAAGTTTTTGCGAGCTTCGCTTCTTCCATGTTGTTTGGTGCCTTGTTCTATGTGGGGCAGCAATATGTAAACTCGCTAGGCCGTGATGACCGTGGAGAGTTTCTTGAGATGCGTCTAGAACCACAAAATATCGGCATTGCCGGGTTTCAACGGGCAGGTTTCTCTTCTGTATTGCCCGTAGGAATGGACACTATGCTTGAGCTTGGGGGGCTAGGTCCAGTTTTCGACTTCCGTTCGTCTGGCCTCAAGGGTGGCGGGGTCTTTAGCTCCTTCTTAGGTAACCCAACGCTTGACCTCTTGGATGGTGCGGTTGCGGGAACTGGAGGTATGGTCCAATCTGCTTTTTCAGGGGAATTGCCCTCAGACCGCGAAGCGCAAGCTGTAACAAAGCTGCTCCTGTTCCAGAACATGTTTGGCGTCAGGAATGTCATCTCCGCCGTCACCGGCCAGATGCCTGAACATCAGTTCTAACCACCCACAACACAGCAACATTTGGGCGTCCCCTGCGGGGCGTCCAATTTCTTTGACCTTTCAGAACATTCGTTCTGTGCAATCCAAAAACCAAAATCGAAAGAGCAAAAATGACACAATCAACAAACGCTTCCGGCTGGGTAACGGCCTCTGGCGAGATCGCGCAAAACACTTCAACAGCATGTCCTGAAACAATCGCGAATGCACCGCAAACGACAGTCGGTAGTGGTGGTCTAGAAATCACAGGAACCGGGCCAGTGCATCGGGATACGCCTGCATCCTATACACAGGGGCAAGAAGCGCCCGCTGGGGGTTCCATTATGGCGAGCGTAAAGTCCCCTCAGGGCGGCCCAATTGGAGATCGCACCCCGAACGGAAACGACATTGTCTCAATAGATGGAATGACAACGTCGATTAGTTCTGCTGTATATGCTGGCTTGCTTGTTCGGAATGCTGACGGGTCTTACTCGGACCCGGCTCAGCCAATTGTATTGAAAGACCCAACTGCCCCATTGCGGCCAAGGGAAACCACTCAAGCCACAGAAGGGCGGCAACCTGTTGACACCTCAGAGGTCTGCTTTGGGAAGGACGCGGATGAAGCGATGCAGGAAATCTTGAGTGAGCAGAACCCCGGCGAAATCTACAAGACGATTGATAGCGTCCTGTTCCACGGCGACCTGCATCTGCCAACGATTGAACGTATGGCCTCAAAGGCAGGCATTGAGCCAGATGAGATGCAAACAAAGTTGGAAACCATCTGGTCCGGTGCTTACGAAGAAGCCATGAATCATATGTCGGCGCATGGTGTGGGCAATGATGACGCCTTTGAAGCGTTCCTGCGTGACAATCCCCGCTTCGCAAACGAATTGAACGAAGCGGCGCGGAACTACTTTGTGCATCACAAGACAAATGGTCTTGAAAGTGTTGCTGGCGAATATCTGGCCAAGGCTGACCGATACGATGTTGACCATATGAAAGAACTTCTCACGGAAGCCGGATATGACTTCGAGGACGCGCCTGAAGGTGGCCTTCGGGTTCGTATCGCGGGGACTTCCGTTCCTTGGGAGGTCGCGGTGAAGCAGCAAATCATTACATTCAGTGTTGCGGAGTAAATAGGCGTGACAACTTCATACAATCCCAAGTGCAACCAATCCTCAGGCGCGACTTTCGGGGGCATCCAAATGCCAACTGTTGCGGAGGTAGCTGAAAGAGAAATGCGAAATCGGGCTGAGATGAAGGCGAATGAAGCTGCATATCAGCGCGCATTGAAGGCTCAGAAAGAGGTCTCCGCTGTTGAGCCTAAGCGCTGGCTGTCAAACGAAGACCTGAGCTAACCAAGATGCCCCGCTGCCTTCTTTGGGTGGCGGGGCAATTCACTTCGTATCCACATGCGAAGATGCTCCGTAAGTGGTTGTTTTATATGGGTTGACGGGGATTCCTATTCATTGCGTCGGAACTACTACTGAAGGGCTAATTCCATGCAACTTTTTTCCCTAATCCTCGGCAAGTTTGATCTCTTCATTGAGACGGCAAAGGGCGGTAGCTACTGCCATTTCAGCGAATGGACCCGCCAAGATAAGATAATGGAACTGCCATATTGCACCGTGCATTTTTCGTGGCATTGATATTGATAATGGCGCACGTCACCAGTGCGTCACCAAGTCACTAACCTTGTTTTTGGCAGTAGCGCACACACATTTTGGGGACTAACGCACACACAATTCCCAAAATTTCAAGTTGCGATAAGTTGTAAGTGACTGTAAATAAAGAAATACAAGAGGCCGCGTCAACGGGTTCGAAATTCTTCACCCGCACCACTCATGGATTTACCTTTGAATATTTGCCTTAGGCGCATGGCCTCCGTTGAAGAGAGGCTCCTATCGCGGGAGGTGTTCAATCTGGATCTAAGAACGCCGTTAGAATTCTGGTGAGGTCTTTCGCGTTCCATTGTGTGGGCTGGAGGCGAAATTTTGCCATTCGGCCAATCATCTCCTGCACAGGGGCATGTCGCTCTATCCAGTGATATCTTCGGCGATTTGCATAGTCGTCGAAAAGCACAGTGACCGGGCGCTCGATGCGCATAAGCGCGGTCATAAAGCATGCGGTTCGAAAGCGGCCATCTATCAAAATCAGATCGGGGTGGCGGAAGAAGGGTTGGTCCCAGATGTTCAGTGCGTATTTGGGGTAATTTCTCCAACCGCGCTCTGCGCCATTTGAGCGTGGACGCCCCCAGGCCTGTGTCGGGCCGGTGTCCACCCAGTGAAGTTTCACAGGCGCATCCGGATAAAGTTGCGCCAAAGTCTGTGTCATATTTTGCGCCCAAGTCTTGTCGTTTTCCACTGTCATAACAAGGGGATGATCTTGCTGGGCGGCAAGGAGCGTTGAGCCGCCGCTGCCATATTCTAACAACACCTTGTGTTTCGCATACTCCGCCTCAACAAAGGCGCGCTCTTCGGGTGGAAACGTCTGTACGGGAATGCTGCAGCTCTGTTGAAATGCGGGATCAAATTGCATTTTCAAAGCCTTGTTTTGCCAACGTTTCCTCACTTTAGAAGTCAGAAGTTGATAAAGTTTAAGCGTGGTCTGTGTTTCGGATCCTGCTGCTGGGGAGGTAGGGCTTCAATTGTGGAATTTGATCAGATTTTAAGGCGTTGAGGCATATTTTGCTTTGAAAAAAGCAGAGGCTGATTTACTAATTTCCTAGTAACAAACTACGGAGTGGCCAATTGGCACGTCGACGCAGTGAGATGCTCACGGATGTTGAGCTGGAATTTATGATCGCCCTCTGGAAAATCGGGGGCGGATCCGTGCGCGATATCATGGGGGCGCTGAAGGAAGATCAGCAGCGTGCTTACACTTCTGTGGCAACTGTGATGAAAATTTTGGATGACAAAGGGTTTGTAACCGCGTCGCGAAAGGATCGCGCTTTGGTATATACACCTGCTGTTGAGAAACGCGACTATGAAGGTCGCAGCCTGAAGAACCTGTCAAAGACCTTGTTTGGAGGAACCCCGACTGCGCTGGTGGCGCGACTGGTGGATAATGAGGATTTGACAGATGAGATGATCAAGGAAATCAAAGAGATCATCGATACAAGGATCAGAAAGGATGACGGTTGATCAAATCGTAGGGGGGGCGATCTGGATACAGCTAGTGATCCTTTTGGCCGCATGTGTATTTGGCGCTTTTGAGGGCATACTGGTGCTCTCTGGGCGACGAAGAAGCTTTTACACACGGCGTCGGATGGGCATGGCTGTGATCGCCTGTTTGGCGGTGTTGCCGTTGGTAGCGCCCTATCTTGTTACGTCCCCTTATGCGGCCAGCGTCAATGCGACGGATGCGATTGTTGCTCAGGTGCTCAATGGCAACCTCGATATCAGTGCCAGCCGTATGATGCAGATTTTGACGCTGAAATCTGAATGGATGTCTCAGGTGGCCACGGCGAGTTCAACTGCGGCGCAGGTTCTGATTGCGGGCTTCTTGGCCGCTTTCATCGCAAGGACATGCTATCTTTTTGTAAACATTGCACGTATCCGCAATGCACTGAGATTTGGACGGGTGGTTCAACGCACGCGGCGTTGTCGATTGGTTGCGACGTCCAGCGTCAGCGTGCCGTTCTCAACGCGTGGTTTGTGGTACTATTATGTCGTATTGCCGGAGGCGCTGATCGCGGATCGCGCGGCTGTGCAGATGGCTTTGGGGCATGAATTGCAGCACATTCGGCAAGGGGATGTGGATGCGGAGGTTTTGCTGTCTCTGATCTCTCCCATTGCCGTGCTCAATCCTGGTTTTTGGTTTCTTTCCAGTCGGTTGCGCAAGCTTGGTGAGTTGGCCTGTGACCGGGCCTATCTGGCGCGCAAAGGATTTGACGCGCATGGTTACGCCTTGCGTCTGCTGGAAATTGCGCGCGGCACCAGTGCGGCCAAGCAGCAACCCACGGCCTTTGGTGTGCCTCTGGTGGGGCGTCGTGTGCCGTTTCTGTCGCGCCGATCCATGCTGAAAGACCGGATCGTTGCCATTGCGGATCATCAGGCGGAGCCTGCCAAGGAAGCCGTTGTTTTCGGGGCGTTTTTATCGCTTGTGATGGCTGGTGTCGTATTGCTTGGTGCCGTTTCTCTGGCGGAGCCGGAAGATTGGAGCCACGAGCGGATCATGCTCAGCACAGTGGCCAACCTGGACCGTCTGAACCATCTCAATACATTGGCGCAGCGCAGCTGGTAAGTACGTCAGATTTTCTTTTTTGGACCCGCTGCAACGCTTTGCGGCGGGTTTTTTAACCTTTGTTTGGATGTCTGTATCGCGTCGGTTTCGCGTCTGTATTGCAGCGGTGGATTTTTGCGTGCGGGTTTTCCGTTAAGGCGACGTACGCTGCGGTTTTTCTGGTTGCAATGGGCAACGAGGGGAGGCGCCTGTGGCGCCGGATGTGCAGCGCCGGAGCGCCCCTGGCAGTGCGTGATGCCCAGGGAGGGCGCTGCTTTGGACAGGCGCAGTATAGCCTCATAAGTCGCGTCTTTGCAATCATGCACAAAAAAACAGGCGCTGTTGTCAGCGCCTGTTTTCAGATGATCTTCGCAAGGATCGGGGGGATCAGACTTTCCAGAAACAGAAGGTGCCCCAGCCGATTGCCAGCCCCAGCGGCCACCAAAGCGGCTCACCCATCAGCCCGAGCCATGCGAGAAAGATGAAGCTGCTGCCTAAGCAGGTGAGGAACAGCCGGTCGCCTCGGGTGGTGACAAGGCCAAGCGCACCTTTGCGCTCGTCCCCGCCGGGGTTTTTGATTTCCAGAAAGACCAGCAGGCCAATGGTGGAAAACAGTGTGATGAAGATCGCGGCCGTGGGCCAGGTCCATGCCATCCAGCTCAGCATATCAAACTCTCCCCATCGCGAAGCCCTTCGCGATGTAGTTACGAACGAAATAGATCACGATGGCACCTGGGATGATGGTGAGCGTACCGGCGGCCGCCAGCAGGCCCAGCTCATAGCCCGCAGAAGAGGCGGTTTTGGTCATCGTGGCGGCGATTGGCTTGGCGGCCACAGCAGTCAGCGTTTTGGCCAGAAGCAGTTCCACCCATGAGAACATGAAGCAGAAGAAGGCTGCTACACCCACACCGGCTTTGATCGTCGGGATGAAGATCGTCAGGAAGAAGCGCGGGAAGGAATAGCCATCCACATAAGCGGTTTCATCCAGCTCCTTTGGCACGCCGCCCATGAAGCCTTCCAAGATCCACACGGCCAGCGGGATGTTGAAGAGACAATGCGCCAGCGCAACGGCCAAGTGCGTGTCAAACAGGCCCACAGCGGAGTAGAGCTGAAAGAAGGGCAGGGCGAAGACAGCGGCCGGCGCCATGCGGTTGGTCAGCAGCCAGAAGAACAGCTGCTTGTCGCCCAGAAAGCGATAGCGGCTGAAGGCATAGGCAGCTGGTAGCGCCACGGCGATGGAGATCAGCGTGTTCAGGGACACATAGATGATCGAGTTGATGTAGCCCCAATACCAGGAGGGATCGGTGAAGATCGTGACATAGGCCTCCAGCGTGAAGGTCTGTGGGAAGAGCGAAAACCCAGAGAGAATCTCATTGGTGGTTTTGAAGCTCATCGCCACCAGCCAGTAGATCGGCAGCATCAGGAAGAAGATATAGAGGATGGGGACAATGGATCGTTTCTGCATGATCGTTGTCCTTTCTTAGTTCAGGTCATCTTTGGTCATGAGCGTGTAGAACAGCCAGGACACAAAGAGGGTGATTGCGAAGTAGATCAGGCTCATCGCGGCGGCAGGGCCGAGGTCAAACTGACCCAAAGCGATTTTTACAAGATCAATGGACAGGAGGGTGGTCGAGTTGCCGGGGCCACCACCTGTGAGCACGAAAGGCTCGGTATAGATGTTGAAGCTGTCCATGAAGCGCAGCAGGATTGCGATGGTCAGAACGCTTTTCATCTTGGGCAGTTGGATAAAGCGGAACACTGACCAGTTGGAGGCGCCGTCGATCTTGGCGGCCTGATAATAGGCATCCGGAATCGAGACCAGACCAGCGTAGGCCAGAAGCACCACCAGTGAGGTCCAGTGCCACACATCCATGGTGATGATGGTCACCCATGCGGCCACGGGATCCTGGGTCATGTCATAGTTGATGCCCAGCACGTGGTTGAGGAAATAGCCCAGAAGACCAATGTCTGGCAGAGCAAAGATGTTCCACATTGCGCCCACCACATTCCACGGGATCAGCATCGGCAGCGCCATGAGCACGAGGCAGACGGGCACCCAGAAGCCTTTGCGTGGCATGGACAGGGCAATCGCGATGCCCAGTGGGATCTCGATGATCAGGATCATGAAGGTGAAGAAGAACTGACGCCCAAGCGCCGCGTGGAAGCGATCAGAGCGCAGGATCTGTTCAAACCAGGTCAGGCCTTCCCAGAAGAAGAGGTTGTCTCCAAAGGTTTCCTGAACTGAGTAGTTGACCACCGTCATCATTGGGATGATGGCATTGAAGGCCACAAGGATCAGCACTGGCAGCACAAAGAACCAGGCTTTTTGGTTTTCGGTTTTCATGGCTGCACCACTTGCTCTCTGAAGGTGATTGTTTGCGCGAGGCCCCGGATCAGGTCCGGGGCATGATGGTGGGGTCCGCTCATGCTGCGCTCTCCTTTTGCGCGGGTTCAGAGGCAATCCAGCCGTCGGCATAGAGGCGGGTCTGTTCCGGGGTGAAGTGCAGATGCACCTTGTCGCCTTTCTGCGGCGCCGGACCGTTTTGGATGGCGGCAACCTTATGTGCGCCGACCATGGCCTCAACCACAGTGTGGCGCCCGACATCCGCGACGCGGCTGACCGTGGCGGGAATGCCGGTTTCTGCCAGAGAGACAAATTCCGGACGAATGCCGATTTCCACAGTGCCCGGAACGTCGGAGGCGATTGGGCCTTCCAGCGTCACCGGCTGACCTTCGAAATAGGCCTGACCGTCTTTGACTTCGGCGGGCAGCACATTCATGCCCGGCGAGCCGATGAAGTGGCCCACAAAAGTATGTGCGGGGCGCTCAAACAGCTCTTCGGGTGTGCCGATCTGAACCACTTCGCCCAGCTGCATCACCACCACCTGATCGGCGAAGGTGAGGGCTTCGGTCTGGTCGTGGGTCACATAGATCATGGTGTGGGAGACGCGCTGATGCAGCTCTTTGAGCTTGGTGCGCAATTTCCACTTCAGATGCGGGTCGATCACGGTGAGCGGTTCGTCAAACATGACGACATTCACGTCATCGCGCACAAGGCCGCGGCCCATGGAGATCTTTTGCTTGTTGTCCGGAGACAGGCCAGCCGCTTTGCGATCCAGCATATCGGTGACTTCGAGCATCTCGGCAATCTCTGCCACGCGCTTTTCGATGGTGGCGGGATCCACACCACGGTTTTTCAGCGGGAAAGCGAGGTTTTCGCGCACGGTCATCGTGTCGTAGATCACCGGGAACTGGAATACCTGCGCGATGTTGCGCTGATCGGGGGGCAGTTTGGTGACGTCCTGACCGTCAAACAGGATCTGCCCTTCAGAGGGCACCAGAAGGCCTGAGATGATGTTCAGAAGGGTGGATTTGCCACAGCCGGAGGGGCCAAGCAGTGCATAGGCACCGCCGTCCTGCCAATCCAGATCAACTTCTTTCAGTGCGTAGTCCTGTGGCCCTTTGGGTTCGGGGAAATAGGAGTGTCGCAGGTTTTTGAGTGTGATTTTCGCCATGAATTTTCCCTCAGCCGACGCGGGCGCCGTCAGGCGCGAAGTAGAAACAGGTGGTCGGATCCAGATAGAAATCGTGATCCTCGCCGATCCGGTAGGGGTGGGTGCCATGTGCGAGGCTGACCCAGCTGTTGCCGTCAAACTCAAAATGCGCGGAGCTTTCTGAGCCGGAGAGCTCGGTCACGCCCACATGACCTTTGAGCGCCACATCAGAGCCGTCATGGGCATGGGGCAGTACGTGGTGCGGGCGCACGGCGACGATGTAATCCCCATCTGCGAGACCTGCGACTTCGCCACTCACAGTCCAGCTGAGGCTGCCCAGATGCATGGCATCGCCACGTTTGGTGACGGGCGCGTGGTTGATGGGGGGATCAGAGAAGATGCGCGCCGCTGTCAGCGAGGCGGGGGCGCGGTAGATGTCGGCGGTGGGGCCAAACTGGGCCACGTTGCCATCCACCATCAAGGCGGTTTCTCCACCGAGCAGCAAGGCTTCTTCAGGCTCGGATGTGGCATAGACCACCACGGCACCACGATCTGCAAACAGTTCTGGCAACTGCTCACGCAGCTCTTCGCGCAGTTTGTAATCGAGGTTGGCGAGCGGCTCATCTAGAAACACCGCGCGGCTTTCTTTGGCAATCGCGCGGGCGAGGGCGCAGCGCTGTTGCTGGCCACCGGAGAGCTCATGTGGGCGGCGGTGCAGCATTGGGCCAAGCTGAAGGATATCTGCAGCCTCGGCGACGCGATCTTCGATTTCCGATTTCGCCATTCCGGCCACTTTGAGCGGGGAGGCGATGTTTTCAAACACCGTCATGTGCGGGTAGTTCACAAAGAACTGGTGCACGAGGCTGATGTTGCGTTTCTGTGTGGTGAGGGCGGTGACGTCTTCGCCTTCCAGAATAATCTGGCCGGCGGCAATCGGGTCAAGCCCCGCCATCATTTTGATCAGAGAAGTTTTGCCAGCGCCGGTTTCACCCAGCAACACGTTGAAGTGGCCTTTTCTCAACGTCAGGGTTGTGGGTTTGATGTGAGTCACACCCTGAACAACCTTGGTAATGTTCTTTATTTCCAGTGCCATGGATGCACCTATTGATCCTTGTGGATGCCCCCCGAAGGAGACTGTGGAGGAGGAGGAAGGAGGGGGAGTTGGCCGGGGCGTTGCACGCAAGCCCCGGCCGGTTGACCAAATTCACGGGGAGTGAATGGTCTGGAGGAACAGTTAGTTCTGGTTCCAGCGGGCAATCAGATCGTCATAGCTGACGGTCTCGCCCTGTGGCTTTTCGTTGTCCAGCTTTGGCTTGGCGCCGCCGTTGGCATACCACCACTCTGCGTCTTTCTCTTCGTTCAGACGTGGGCCGCAGCCGCCGTAGACGTTCTGGGCTTCATCCGCACGCTGCATGCGCGCCATGGTGATGTCCATTTCTTCGGCCAGGCGGTCCATGGCTTCCTGTGGAGTGAAGGCACCGGAGTTCACGTCACCGATTTGCTGCCACCAGATCTGGGCCAGCTTCGGATAGTCAGGTACGTTCACGCCGGTCGGGGACCATGCGTTGCGGTCAGGAGAACGATAGAATTCCACCAGACCACCCAGTTTGGGGGCGCGTTCGGTGAAGCTCTCGTGGTTCACAGAGCTGTCGCGGGTGAAGGTCAGACCCACGTGGGATTTCTTCACGTCGACAGTTTTGGAGGTCACGAACTGAGCATAGAGCCATGCAGCCTGTGCGCGGTCCGCTGGGGTGGACTTCAGGAAGGTCCAGGAGCCAACGTCCTGATAGCCAACCTTCTGGCCTTTTTCCCAGTAAGGGCCGTGTGGGCTTGGAGCCATGCGCCACAGTGGGTTGCCGTCGCCGTCAACGGTGTTGTTGCCTTCAGACTGAGGCTTCACCATGTCTGCGGTAAAGGCGGTGTACCAGAAGATCTGCTGGGCCACGTTGCCTTGCGCAAGCGCTGGCAGAGACTGGTAGAAGTCATACGACGCCGCACCGGGAGGGGCATAGTTGCGCAGCCATTCGTCCCATTTGCGGATCGCATAGACCGCTGCTGGACCGTTTGCTGCACCACCGCGGGTGACGGATGCACCAGCTGGGTTACAGGAGCCGGCTTCCATGCGGATGCCCCACTCGTCGATTGGAACACCGTTTGGTTCACCTTTGGAGCCTGCACCGGCCATGGAGAGCCATGCGTCGGTCATGCGCCAGCCAAGGTCTGGGGCGCGTTTGCCGTAGTCCATGTGGCCGTAGATGTCGACGCCATCGATGTTTTTGACATCTTTGGAGAAGAACTCTGCGATGTCTTCATAGGCGGACCAGTTGACCGGAACACCCAGCTCGTAGCCGTATTTGGCTTTGAACTGTTCTTTCAGGTCTTCGCGGTCAAACCAGTCTTTGCGGAACCAGTAGAGGTTGGCAAATTGCTGGTCTGGCAACTGGTACAGATCGCCATCTGGGCCAGTGGTGAACTGGGTGCCCATGAAGTCTTCCAGATCGAGGGTTGGCGAGGTGGTCGCCGCCCAGTCACCTGCCATCATGTCGGTCAGGTTGTAGGCCAGTTGCAGACGGGAGTGGGTCCCGATCAGGTCGGAGTCATTGACGTAGCCGTCATAGAGGTTCCGCTTGGTCTGCATCTGGGTCTGCACCGCCTGAACCACTTCGCCCTCGCCGAGGATCTGGTGGTTGACTTTGATGCCAGTGATTTCTTCGAATGCCTTGGTCAGAACTTCGGCTTCGTAGCCGTGGGTCGGAATGCCTTCCGACAGCACGTTGATTTCCATGCCCGCGTAGGGCTGTGCAGCAGAGATGAACCACTGCATTTCGCTCATTTGCTCATCTTTGCTCAGCGCAGACGGCTGGAATTCGGCGTCGATCCAGCGTTTGGCTGCCGCCTCATCGGCGTAGAGCGATTGTGTGCCCGCAATAACGGCTGTAGCCGCCACTGCGGAGAAAAGATACTTCCGCATCTTATCCTCCCAAAATGGTTGTAGACCGACCGCAGGGGCCGGATGCCTTACGTTGTCAAATGCGCATTTTTCAGTCAACTAATAATTTAGTAGTTGAGGCTGGTGATGGCGGGTTTCGTCACGTTAATCTTTGATTTTAAAGATATAATATCGAAAATCGCCGCAATGGTTTTGCTGTATTTTCTGCAAGAATAGCTTGCATTTTTGATTTTCGCAATTGTTCGTTCTGTTCCTCAATGCGCGTTTTGGGGGATTTTTCCCTCAGATTCGAGCGCTGTTCACAGACACTTTCACAGGGCGGCTCAAGATTGGCGTGGATTTGGAAACAGTAAGTCTAAAATTTTACGTAACGGCTTGCGCGTATTTTCGACTAAGGTTGGTGTGAGGGTATTTTCCAAAGTCATTTTAGCGTTCGGGGGTTCGCGTCATGCTTACTATTTTATTGCCGTTGCTGGCCAGTTTGGCAATTGTGGGTGTCATCGTTGACGCCTCTGATAGTGGTTCTGATGATGAGACATCCGGGGATGAAACACCGACGCCTGATCCTACGGATGACGATGTTGGGGATCAGCCGTCGCCGGGTGATGAAACACCTGATCCTGATGATGAGACACCTGGTGATGGTGACCCGGTGGATCCTGATGAACCCGCGCCTGTTGAGGGAGAAGAGATTGTTGGCGACGATGACGACAATCAACTGACCGGGACGGTGAATGATGACACGATCTCGGGCGGGGGCGGCAATGACCTTATTGATGCGGATGACGGCAACGATCTTCTGAATGGGGATGCGGGTGCGGACACCGTGTTTGGACGGCATGGCACCGATGTTGTCAATGGCGGCAGCGGGGATGACCTTTTGAAGGGCGGCCGCGGCAACGACTTTGTCTTCGGTGGCGAAGGGGATGACCGCTTGATTGGCTCGCCGGGAGATGATGTGCTGACCGGGGGATCGGGCAGCGATTATCTGCGCGGGGATCAGGGCGATGATATTCTGATCGCGCTGGATGATCTGGCACTGGATCAGGCCTCTGACACGTTGATTGGCGGCACTGGCACAGACCGGCTGATTGGCGATGATGGCGATCTGATGCAGGGGGGCGAAGGAGCCACCCGGTTTGAAGTGGTGGTTGGCGGCGCGCCGGTGCGTGTTACGGACTTTGAACTGTTTCATCCGCCGGGGGGCGAACTCAGCTCTGATCTGCTGACCTTGCTGGATGAGGATGGGGAGATCCTGAGCCGGGCTGAAGTGCTTGCCAATGGCGGCGAGTTGGAGGATGCGGCAGATGGCAGCGGTGTCAACGTGCTCTATGATGGGCGTGTTGTGGCCGTGATTGAAGGCTATATCGCAGATGATTTCCGGGCGGCCTCCAATTGGATGGGCAACTTCTCTACCGAACTGACGGGCCGGTTTGAAGGGGATGATGTGCTGACTGGCGATACCGAAGGCGCGGTTTTGGATGATTATCTGGCAGGCGGCAATGGGGATGACACGCTCACCGGTGGCGGCGGGCAGGACCTCTTGCAGGGGGACGCGGGGAATGACGTGCTCGACACCACGGACCATGCGGCGGTGGCAGAGGGGGCGGAATCGCAGCCTGATCTCGCTGTGGGCGGCGAAGGGGACGATCGCTTCATTGCGGATGATGGGGACATCATCGGCGGCCAGGAGGGGCTGGACAGTTATGAGGTCTATGTGCCGACAGAGGATGACGACCGGGCTGTTGAGATTTTCACCTATCAGTTTTCCAACTCTGAAGGGCAGGTGGAGATCCTGACGCTTCTGGGCGCAGATGGCACAGCGCTTTCGGCGCAGGAGGTGGCCGATAACCTTGTGGTTTATCAGCATGAAAACGGGACTGATGCGATCCTGGAGTACGACGGGCGTATGGCGGTGATCGTGCACGGTATGTCTGCCGATATTCTGCAACAGACAGAGCTCTGGATTGGCAATCTTGATCCTGATCCCACGGTGCCAGTGGACCCGGATCAGGGCTCGGATGATGCCACTGAAATCGCCATGGCGCTGCGCTCTGTACAGGGCACGGGGCAGGTGGTTTCTCAACAGATGTTTGGTGCCAATACGGTTTTCAGCGTGAACACCGATGCGGGTGTGCCGCTGGAGAATTACGTGGAAGGTGTGCGGGCGCTTGAGGTGGAAAACTTCCGCTTCCCGGCGGGACAGGGTGACTCTCTGGATGGGGAGAATGAGGGCGTGGACTGGCTCAATGTGATTGAGCTGGTGGAAAACGAAGATGGCGAGCGGGTGCTGCGCGAGGAGGTGGTGAACGCGCTGGATGCGGCGATTGCGGCGCATGACACGGGCAGTGATGTGAAGGTCACCATGGTGATCGCCACGAAACTCTATTCGTTGGAAGAGTACGAAGCGCTTTATGATGATATTGCGCGGTTTGCGGAGATCATGGTCACGGACTACGCGGATCAGATCGAGGCCATTGAGATTGGCAATGAGTACTGGGCGATTGGCGAGACCAACTATGGTCAGAAAGCCGATATTGCCGCGCGGGCGCTGGCGGAGGGCATGGCACGCGCGGGTGTTGAAGAAGACGATCAGCCGAGCATCATCGTGCAGATGGCGACCCCAAATGAGGGCAGTGAGTTCCACACGTCGGTCGATGACCGCCCCTTTGGTGAGCGTCGGGATGATGCCAATCAGCAGATCATTGATCAGCTCTCTGCGGAGGCGCGTGCGGCGATTGATGGGGTGGTGGAGCATTACTACTACCGGCGCGATTATGATGTCTTCACCGGTGATGGCAATGAGCAGGGCTTCATCCCCAACGACTATGAGATCTGGGAAGAGAATTTCGACAAAGAGCTGGATTTGCACATCACTGAGTGGAACATCCGCACCACGAACCTTGATCAGAATGGCATTCGTGCTGCCGGCATTCTGCCGGAGATGATGGAATATATGGTGTCCTGGGGCACGGATGCGGCGCATGGCTGGCCGGTGGTACATAACACCACGAGCCATTTGGCAGGCACGCGGGCGGATATGCCGATCCTCAATGAGGATGGCTGGGTTGTGAACTCCGTGCGCGGTGCGGTGTTTGATGTCATGTCCTCAGAACTTGTGGGCACGGAATTGATGGAGACGGAATTCTCCAATGATGATGGACGCATGGAGGTGCAGGTCTATCAGAGCGATGACAAGATCGTTGTGCAGGTGGCCTCCCGTACCGATGAACTTGTGGAGCTGGATCTGGATATCACTGCGCTTGTGGATGGCTTTGACAGCGCCAAAGGGGTTGTTGTGGGCTATGACCGTTCTGCGAGCAGTTCGGACGGGGTCTATCAGAAGGGCGGGGAACTGTTTCAGGCGGAGCAGACCATCATCAATGGGGAACCCTATTACTTCAACGAACATGACACCCGCGCCACCGTGACCAATATTGACGTGAACAGTGGCGATCTCACGCTGCGGCTCAACCCTTATGAGATGACGCAGATGGTGTTTGAATTCACGGAAAACACACCACCGCCGCCGCCCATCGGGGAAACGCCTGAGACCGTAGGCACCGAGGGGGCGGATCAACTGACCACCGGGGAAGGCAATGACTCTATTCAGGGACTTGATGGCGATGACACGATCGAAGCCAACGGAGGGTTCGACACCATCCGGGGCGGTGAGGGCAATGATCGGGTGGAAGCAGGCCGAGGCGATGACACGCTCTTTGGTGATGCGGGCGATGATGTGCTCTATGGCAATGGGGGCGAAGACAGCCTGAAGGCAGGTGATGGCAATGATACGCTGTCTGGCAATCAGGGAAATGACACG
The DNA here is from genome assembly GCF_017744035.1 of Shimia sp. R11_0. Lineage (NCBI taxonomy): Bacteria > Pseudomonadati > Pseudomonadota > Alphaproteobacteria > Rhodobacterales > Roseobacteraceae > Shimia > Shimia sp. R11_0. Next base: position 141,908 of record NZ_JAGHQY010000009.1, read on the forward strand.
CTTCTGGGCAATGAAGGCAATGACGACCTGCGGGGCGGGGATGACAATGACACGCTAAATGGCGGGCAGGGCGCGGACACGCTGCGTGGCGGTGCGAATCTGGACACGCTGACCGGCTGGAGTGGCTCTGATACCTTTGCCTTTGAGCTTGATGACATGGCCAGTGGGGACATCATCACCGACTTTGAGCCGGGCCGGGATGTGATTTCGCTGGAATATGATGACATTCAATCCATGGATGACCTGCAGATTTCTGAGGTTGCGCAGGGGATTGTGATCATTGTTGGCGATCATGGTGGGGTTTTGTTGCAGGGGGAGTTGACGCTCGCTCAGGTGGCTGACCCGCGTAACTTCCTATTTCCCGGAGGGTGAGCAAGCGCGCAGGATTTGGGCAAATGCTTGCGTTAACATCCCTTATGCCTAAAGTGTTTTGGTCGCACACTGTCTTGGGTTGAAAGTTACAAAAACCTGAGGCAGGTGCTGGGAGCAGCGCACTCACCATGCGCTGAGCGAGACGCCAAAATACAAGAGAAGCCGTTGTGCTTCTCGCGGGGGGAGCATGGGGTTTAAGTTTTTTTCCGACAAGGCGCGGCCAGTTCATCTTGGCCCGTATCCAATGGAGCGTCTGGTCAGGCAGGCGCAGGCGGACCTGAGCCAAGCGCCGGGTGATGCGGCCCTGAGCTTTCATCGACCAGAGCAGCCTGAGAGCATTGTCAATGCCATGGGCGAGTTTCAGGCGATGATGGACGCGCTGCGCGATGGGTTGGTGAATCCTGTGTGTTCAGGCATTCCTGATGATCCAATTGAGCGCTCAAACCATTTGAAATCATTTGGGTATTTCAGTGACGCCTCCATGGTGGGGATTGGGCCGTTGCCTGCTGCCGCGCGGCTTGCGCAGCCCCGGCGCAATCCAGATATTGAGCGTCTGTCAGAAGATCTGCGCACGCGGCAGATCAAATCGCTGGCGGCCGGTATTGACCTGATTATGGCGGATCTCAAAGACAGTATGGAGGCCCCGCCATCCTCGATTGAGGACCATAAGAACGCCCTGGTCTTTCTGATTGAACATCACCGTGAACCGGAACGCGGGGAACCCGGCAGCGATTGGATTATGAATGCGCAGGATCACCGGGCCTGTCTGCGTGCGACCGAAGTGGCGGTGGTGATTGCCAACTACATCCGACTGCTCGGCTTTGGGGCCAAGGCCCATACGGCGACGTCCTCAGATGTGGATCTGGGCAAGGCGGCTTTGGCAGCGGGGTTGGTGAGCTGTGAAGAGGGGCAACTGGTGGCCCCTTGGCTGGGCGCGGGCTATGGGCTTGCCGTGATTACAACGGATATGGATCTGGCCCATGATGGCCCACTGGCCCCGATGGCGCAGCAGCCATGGTTTCAGACGCAGGGGCCGGCGTGGTGGCTGGGCAAGGGCTTTGCCAAATCGGCGCTCAATCAAGACCCGTTCCGCAACCGCGATTATGTCAATGGGGCCCATCCCTTTGAGCGGCTCAAGCGGGTGGAAAGCCCGACAACCTATATTGATGAAGCCAATGTGGCGCGGGTGCCCAAACGGGCGGATATGTTTGCCCGCGTGCAATTTGGCGACATGGGCAAGACGCTGCAGGATGCGGCAAAGGGCGGCTACTACGTGCGCAAGGCCGCGCCGAGCATGGCGCAGCGGCGCGCGCTGGGAGCTTTTGTGTTGTTGCAGGATGGGGCGAGCGCCGATGTCACCCCTCCGACGGATGCCGAATGCAATGCCGCCAACCTGAAGGCGGCGAGCTATTTTCTGGGCGTGGATGCCGTGGGGCTGAGCCGATGCCCGAAGTGGGCCTGGTATTCCCATGATGCCACAGGCGCAGAGATCCATCCGGAACATGATCAGGCTGTGAGCATGATCATTGATCAGGGCTATGAAACCATGGAGGGGGCCTCCGGCGATGACTGGATCAGCGTGGCGCAATCCATGCGGGCCTATTTGCGGTTTTCGCTGTTGGGCGGGGTGATGGCGCAGCAGATCCGCAATCTGGGCTATAAGGCCAAGGCGCATACGGTGATGGATGGGGAGGTGTTGCAGCCGCCGCTGTTGCTTTTGTCCGGTCTGGGTGAGGTGAGCCGGATTGGCGAGGTGATCCTGAATCCCTATCTGGGGCCACGGCTGAAATCCGGGGCGGTGACCACGGATATGCCGATGGCGCATGATCTGCCGATTGATTTTGGCCTGCAGAACTTCTGTGAGAACTGCAACAAATGTGCGCGTGAGTGCCCCTCGGGTGCGATCACGGCGGGGCCGAAGTTGATGTTCAACGGCTATGAGATTTGGAAATCGGACAGCCAGAAATGCGCAACCTATCGGATCAGCACACCGGGTGGCTCGATGTGTGGCCGCTGTATGAAGACCTGCCCATGGAATTTGGAGGGGCTGTTTTCTGAGGCGCCGTTCCGCTGGGCCGCAAGCAATTTTCCGAGCCTTGCCAGACCTTTGGCCAAGCTTGATGATGCGGTGGGCAATGGCGGGCTCAATGATGTCAAGAAATGGTGGTGGGACATTGAGTTGGAGGACGATGGGGCGTATCGGCCCACCAAACACCCGCTCAACCGCCGCGATTTGCAGAAAGATCTGGACCTGAAATATGAGGATCAAACGCTGGCGGTTTATCCGGCGGCGCTGGCCCCGCATCCGTGGCCCTATCCGTTTCCGATGGACCGGGAGGCGGGGATCAAAGCCTATGAGGCGATGATTTCGGCGGATGAATATAAGCTGCGGCTGGCGGCGGGGGACGCCTCGGTGATTGATCGCTATGTGGTGCCGGACGCGGCCGATGCACCGGTGGTGCAGGTGAAAATTTCGCATGTGGAGCCGATGACGGCGGATGTGACGAAATATGAATTCCAAAGCCTGGATGGATCGGAGCTGCCGGAATGGACCGCCGGGGGGCATCTGGATGTGTTGGTGGCCCCGGAGTTCCTGCGCCAATACAGCATGTCGGGCGACCCCAAGGATCGCTCCAAATATCAGATTGGCGTGTTGCGGGAGGATCAAGGGCGCGGGGGCAGCGCCTTTCTGCACCGGATTTTCCGTGAGGGGCGCAAGGTGTTTGTCTCCAAGCCGATCAACCATTTTGAACTGGTCGAAGAGGCGACGAAGAGCTTTCTGATGGGCGGCGGGATCGGGATTACGCCAATGATTGCCTTTGCCCATCGCTTGCATGATCTGGGGCGCGATTTTGCGCTGCACTATTCGGCCAGTCGGGAAGATGGGGCAGGATATATCCATGATCTCAAGGCAATGCCCTGGGCGGATAAGGTGGTGTTTCACTTCTCAGACAAGGGCACGCGTGCGGATCTGGATGCGGTGCTGCATGGGTATGAGCCGGGGTGGCATGTCTACACCTGCGGGCCGGACCGGTTCATGGAAGGGGTGATGGAGGCGGCCACGCGACAGGGCTTCCCGGAGGAGGCGCGGCATCTGGAGTATTTCAATGTGCCCGAGCAGCCGGATTATGAGAATTTCGAGTTCACTTTGAAGCTCAAGGATGGTCGGGAACTGCTTGTTCCAGAAGATAAAATCGCCACAGACGTGCTTTTGGAGAACGGCGTGCATGTGGATGTGAAATGCGCCGATGGGATCTGTGGGGTGTGCAAATGCGGGCTGGTGTCAGGTGAGGTGGAGCACCGCGATTTTGTGCTGTCCAATAAGCAGCGAGAGAGTGCGGTGATCCTCTGTCAGAGCCGGGCCAAAGAGGCTGGCGGTGTGATTGAGATTGACCTGTAGCACCGGCATTTCGCGGCCCGCCGCGAAGAGACGGGCAAGGCTCAGTGGGCGATGAGCCTTTGGGTTTCACCAGCGATGATGCCTTCCTCGTCGGTGGGGATCACATGGGCGGCAAGGCGGCTTTCCTTTGTGGTGATCCGACTGACGGCAGCGGCGTTGGCCGCTGGATCGAGATCCGCCCCAAGCCATGCACAGCCTTCCAGAATGCGGGCGCGGATGGGGGCGGCGTTTTCGCCGATGCCGCCTGTGAAGACGATGGCATCCAAACCGCCCAGAGTGGCCGCAAGCGCGCCGATTTTCTTGCAGGCCTGATAGACAAAGAGCTCCACCGCTTCGGCGGCGGCGGGGCTGTCAGAGGCCAGCAGGTCGCGCATGTCTGAGCTCAGGTCAGAGACCCCAAGCAGACCGGATTTGGTGCCCAGCATGGTTTCGATCTCTGCCAAGGACATGCCGCGATCCCGCAGAAGGTGGAAGATCACACCGGGATCCAGCTCACCACAGCGGCGTCCCATGACTAGCCCATCGAGCGCGGTGTAGCCCATGGTGGTGGCCACGCTCTGACGATTCTCCATCGCGCACATGGAGGCGCCATTGCCCAGATGTGCGACAATCACCTTGCCATTGGGCGTGTCCAGATGGTGGGGCAGTTGGGTGGAGATATAGTGATAGCTCAGCCCGTGGAAGCCATAGCGCAGCACGCCATCCTCAGACAGGGCGCGGGGGATGGCAAAAAGTTGCGAGACGCGCGGCTGGGTGCGGTGGAAGGCGGTGTCAAAACAGGCAACCTGTGCAATCGCAGGCCAGCGCCGCGCCACGGCGGCGATGCCTGCGAGATTGTGCGGCTGATGGCCCGGTGCCAGCGGGGCAAGCGCCTGTAGCTTTGCAATCACCTCATCGGTGATGCGGGCGGGGGCGGCAAATTCCTGACCACCATGCACCACGCGGTGCCCTGCGCCAACAATGCGCAGGGGGCCGGACAGCGCTTCGATATGGGTGAGGAGCCAGTCAAGCACCTCGGCATGGGAGGCTTCGGGGGCGACAGGCACCGGAAGTGCCGCGCCGTCTCCGTGATACTGTGGCCCCATGCCGATCCGATCTACCTGACCGTTCAAAAGTATTTTGAGGCTCGTGCTGTAGACCGCGTATTTGATCGAAGACGACCCCGCGTTGAGAACCAGAAAAGCGTCTTTTGTAGTGAGGCTGCTCACATCAGATCCTTTCCGAGCCTGTGGTGAACCATGAGTTGCGCAAGCGCGGCAGAGACAAGGCGGCTGAGGGTGCCATCTGCGCGGGAGGTCAGCATGATCGGCACGCGTGCGCCCAGCACCAGACCGGCACTGTCAGCCCCAGCGAGATACATGAGCTGTTTGGCAATCATATTGCCCGCCTCCAGATCTGGTGCGACGAGAATATCGGCATCGCCGGGGACCTCGGAATTGATGCCTTTGGCATCGGCGGCCTTGCGGGAGATCGCATTGTCAAAGGCCAGTGGCCCATCCAGAAGCCCGCCGGTGATCTGGCCCCGATCTGCCATTTTGCACAGGGCGGCGGCCTCGACCGTGGAAGGGATCTTGGGGTAGATGGTTTCCAATGCGGACAGGATGGCCACCTTTGGAGTCTGCACCCCGAGCGCATGGCCAAGCTCAATGGCGTTTTGCACGATATCGGCTTTGACCATGAGATCAGGGAAGATGTTGATCGCCGCGTCGGTGATGAGCAGCGGTTTTGGATAGGCGGGCACATCGAGCACAAAGACGTGGCTCATGCGGCGCTCTGTGCGCAGGCCGGTGACCTTATCGACCACGGCGCTCATCACCTCATCGGTGTGCAGCGCGCCTTTCATCAGGGCCTGTGCCTTGCCTTCGCGGACCAGACGCACGGCAGCAGAGGCGCTCGCATGGCTGTGTTTGGCATCAACAATCTCAACCCCGTCCAGTGAAAGGCCTTCTTCTTTGGCGACGGCGGTGATGCGCTCTTCTGGGCCGACGAGAATGGGCGTGATCAGGGTTTTGTCCCGTGCTTCAAGCGCCCCGATCAGCGAGGCAGTATCACAGGGATGCACCACAGCAGTTGGGATGGGATCCAGCGGCGCAGTAGCGGCCAGCATGTCGTCAAAGCTGTTTTTATGAGGGGCGGAAGGGTCCATGGGGGACTCCTGAAAATAAGGAAGAGTGAATGCGCGTTATGAGGCAGTGATAAGATTTGCTGGGGGCTGAGTGCAACAAAAAGCCCGGCTGCCGTGTGGGAAGCCGGGTTGAAATTTTTGCAAGGCAGGGTCGGCCTGCTCAGCTTTCGGGCGTGAAGCTTCCGTAGGCGCGTTGTGCAAAGAGCAAAGGCTCGCCCGGTGCCTGAGCGACGCGCAGCACGCGGCCCAGCATGATTGTGTGATCGCCAGCGGGGTGCTTGGCTTCTGTGGCGCATTCAAAGCGTGCCAGACAATCCTGAAACACCGGTACGCCTTCGGCGTTCAGATCATGTGCCGCCATATCAAAGGCATCGCCGTGTTTGGCAAAAGCATTGGAAAGCGCCTGTTGATCGGCGCGTAGAATATGAATGGCGAAATGTGTGGCTGGCGCAAAGTGATCAAAGCGGTTGGAGGTATTGTCCAACGACCAGAGCACCAATGCGGGGTTAAGCGAGACGGAGGCAAAGGAATTTGCGGTCATGCCAATGGGGCCTGCATCCGTGCGGGTGGTGATCACCGTGACACCCGTGGCAAAACAGCTGAGCGCGTTGCGGTAAAGCCGCTGGTTTTCGACTGTTGGCGCAAAGCTGTTCAGAGGGGTATCAGAAGACATGGGATGCCTGTGTGTTTGTGTGCTTTGATCGGCAGCAATGGGCATAAACGCTCCATCTTGCAAGAGGTCTGTGGGGAACATGGCCAGAATGTGGCGCATGCTATGTGGACCTCTCTACGCTGGGGAGGGCAAAATGGTGCAAAGAAATAAGAGATTTTCTTAAAATTCTATGTACGACGTCGGACTTTAGAAAGAAGTTTGCGGCACTGTAAGCGTTTGGAACAGGACGTAAATCGTACCGGTTTTGCCCGATTGCTGCCGTGATCTCCTGTGTAGATGGGTTAACGACTAATGGAGGCCTCATGCGCGCCCTGAAACGACTAGCCCTGATTGCAGCTCTGCTGCCTGCTGCTGTAGCTGCGGAGACCCGCCAACCTGTGACCCAAGCTCTGCCCGGTGAGGCGGCGGTGGGCCGTTTGGTGGTCTCGGGGCGTGCGATGTGTACCGGCGCACTGATTTCTGCGGATACGGTGCTGACAGCGGCGCATTGCCTCTATGATCAACGCAGCGGGAAGCGTGTGCAGATGAGCCGGATTGAGTTTCAGGCCGGGCTGAAGGCGGGCAAGGCCGTTGCGGTGCGCTCTGTGGTGCGGGCCTCAGTGCATCCGCAGTATGAGCATCGCAGCAAGGGCAATGCCCAGGTGGGCAGCGATCTGGCGTTGCTGAAACTGTCGCGGCCGATTTCCAAGAACAATGTGCTGCCGATGCGCTATGGGGCCAATCTGAGCAGTGGCGATATGCTGGGGGTGCTGAGCTATACGGTGAGCAACCGCGCGGATCCCATTCTGGAGTATCCTTGCCGGGTGCTGGCCCGTCAGGGAGAGACGCTGGTGATGAGCTGTGAGGTGGAATTTGGGGCCTCAGGGGCGCCGGTGCTGGCGCTGACCAAGGGGCGCAATCCGGCGGTGGTTTCGGTGGTGTCTGCCAAGGCGGCGATGGGCGGGCAGAATGTCTCTGTCGGTACGCTGTTGAGTGCGGATACCTTGCATCAGATGATAACAGGCGGCTAGACGCGGCGCTTTGCGGCACATGACACCAGACCTTTCGTAAGGCGGCCCGATGCAGGCCGCCTTTGTTGTTTGAGGGGGATCAACGACCAAACAGCAGGCGCAGCCCCAAAGCGCTCAGCACCACGGCGGCGATGCGATCAATGTGAGATTTGGCCCGCAGATAGGCGGCGCGGGCGGTGCTGGTGCTCATACCGAAGGCCACAAGCGCATAGAACATCAGCTCTATGGCCAGTTGGTTGGCGGCGATCAGGCCTTTTTGTGCAAGTGCCATATCTGGCGGAAAAATCACCACCAGAACTGCGGCGGCAAAAAGCACGGATTTCGGGTTCATCAGGTTGATCATCAGCCCTTGCAAAAAGGCATGGCGCGCGGGTTTCACCTCGGAGGGGGCGAGCGGCGTGCGCGCGCCTTTCCACATGCCATAAGCTATATAGAGCAGATAGAGCGCGCCGATGGTTTTCACCGCCACATAGGCCCAGGGGAAGGCTGTGAAAATGACATCCAGCCCCAGCAGGGCCGACAGGGTCCAGAGCGAGGCCATGAGACCCAGCCCCGCGCCCACGGCCAGCCCCGCGCGCCGCCCGGCGGTGAGCGTGGTTTTCACAGAGATCAGAAAGGCCGGGCCGGGGCTGGCAATGGCCGCAGCAAGTGCGAGGTTGAAGGCGAGGATATGGGTGAGATCCATGAGGGGGTGGGTCCTTTGGGGGGCTATAAGCCATTGGCTTTTGAGATCATATCGGCCAGTTCAGTGATCCGCTCTTGTAAATCAAGCATGGAAAAATCAACTGGGGCGTCGTCTTTGCAGATGCGAGTGGCCGCGCCCACTTTGTCTCCGGATTTGAATGTTTTTTCGGCGCAAGAGGCTGTGTCCTTACGTTCAAAGTAGAAGGCATGGTCATAGGTGCCTCCTGCCAAAGGCGCGTTGTAAATTCGAGGGTGAAGCGTTTTTAAGGCCTCTTGCAGTTGCTCATGCGGGAGGTAGTTTTCAATCTCCCGTCCTTGCGTGATCCAGATCACACCGCCGGTTTTTGCGATCTCATCCTTCAGGCGTTGTGCCGCGGATTTCAGTTCTGCTGTTGCATCATCTTTGTCACTATCAAGGATGAGTGCGAAATTGCGGTTCAGATTTTGCAGATTAATGAAATCGTCAATGGCGCTGTCATCCGCCGTAAGGTGGCGCATCAGGCTGCCGCCATAGAACATGATTGCGTAATGCTCTCCCTCAGTCAGGCGATCATCAATCTGTTTCAGCCAATGTTTCACATAGATCCGATCAGAGGGGCCTTCGACCCAGATCACGGCATTGGCCTGTAAGATGTCGGAGGCGCGATACCCGAGATCATCGCAGATTTTGCGATGTTGATCTTTGGTCACAGCGGCATCGACAAAGGTCTGTATGCCGTCGTTGCGGACATGAAAAACGGATGTGCCGGGGGTGTCGATAAAGGCGGCGGAGTGGGTGGCGATGAAATACTGATTTTCCGTGTTCTCTTTGAGATAGCGGATCAGTTTGCGTTGTAGCACCGGATGCAGATGGATCTCAGGCTCTTCAAGGCACATGATTTTGTGCTGATGAATGGTGCAGAATGCGGCGATCAGGATGACTTCGTGGATGCCGGTGCCAAGGGAAGACAGCGGCAGGACTTTGTTGTCCATATGCACGAGTAAGTGTTCGCGGTGATTTGGAACTTCCAACAACGCGTCAGCTTTGCCGGTGACCACGCGGACGAAATTGTTGATCTGATCAAATAGGTCTTTTTTCTCACGTTCATCAAAATCCGGGTTTTGAATTTCTGCGAGGTGTTGGATCAGACCTTTGCCAGAGAGATCGTCGAAGGCTTCGTTGCCTGCACCGAGCTGGCGCTTGGCTGGTATGATCATACGCGGAGGGAGTTTTAGGCCTAAAGATGTAACTCCGCTCTCTAAGAAACTTCGAAATGCTGAAGAGGGGTCACGATACTTGACTACACCAAATATGTTGGCGAACGCTTCCCACTGCGTGACATCAAGCCTTTTCTCGAAGCTTTTACCATAGACACGCCGCAGTAAGCAGTAGCCGCCGCTATAATTGGAGCTCTCAAGCCATACGCCGCCTTTATAAAGCAACTGACGTGTCATGTTTGTCGTGATATCCTCTATTTGCTTTTCAGTGAGAGGAGGCGGTTTGTGTTGCTTAGATGATCGTATCGTTTCACGAAGAGGTCTTAATAGCTCAGCGCGAAGGGTTCTTTCACTGACGCCAAGGTTTATTTGAAAATGCCCTTCTTTTGCGCCGCGGTGGATGTCTGTTTTGCCGCTCGGGGAGTACTTTGGATCTGGATTGAGGTGTTCCGCGATGAGGTTGAGAACCACCGACTTGCCAGCGTTGTTCTCGCCCACAAAGAAATTCATGTCTGAAAATGGTGCGATGTATTGGGTTTCTGGGCCGATGCCCCGGTAAAATTGGATCGCGAGACCCTCAAGATAAGTTGGCATAACAGGTCTTCAAAAGCTGAAATTTTCTATTCGCACAATCATTGGGTGAGCGACCTGCGCGCGTCAACCACATTGGCGGGGTGTTTTGGGGGCGTGCTTGCGCAACGTTTGGGGGCGCGGGACCGGCGAGGCCCCGGATCGGGTCCGGGGCGGGGGTTAGGGTTCTCGGAAGGCCTCTTTGCTTTTGTAGAGCGGTTTGAGCAGGTAGCGCAGGACGGTTTTGGAGCCGGTGTGCAACTCCACGGTGGCGCGCATGCCAGGGCGGATTTCTATGGCCTTTTGGCGCTCGGTCAGCTCGGAGGTGTCCACTGTGACCGTGACCTTGTAAAACGGCGGCAGGGAGGGATCGCGCTCATCCTCAAAGGTGTCGGCCGAGATGAAATCCACCTTGCCTTTGAGCGTGCCGTAGATGGTGTAATCATAGGCGGTGAGCTTGATGGAGGCGTCTTGGCCGGGTTCCACATTGGCGATGTTTTCCGGGCGCACGCGGGCCTCCACAAAGAGCTCTTCGCCCAAGGGGATGATTTCAAAGATTTCTTCGCCGGGGCGCACCACGCCGCCGATGGTGGTGACGGCGAGGTTGTTGACGATGCCGCGCATGGGGGCGGTGATCACGGTGCGCGAGAGCTGATCTTGGGCCAGTCGCATTTCCTGACCCAGCGAGGTGATCTCTTTGAGGGTTTCGGAATATTCCTCCGCGCGGGTGAGTTCGGCCTGCGTGAGGATGTCCATATAGCGGATTTCAGCCTCTGAGGCTTTTTCGCGGGCTTTGTTGACCTCCAACAGGGCGACAAACTCTTTTTTATAGAGCCGCTCCATGTTGGCGAGCTCTTCCTGCGCCTGTTCAAGCTGGGTGAAGGCGCCTTCGCGGCGGCTGTCGATGTCGGTCTGGCGGGCGGCGAGCAGGGCTTTCTCAGAGGAGAGGATCAGCGGCGCGCGGCTTGAGAGCGCTTCGGGGGCGGCAAAGTCGAACTGCCCTTCGATTTCGGCCTCAAGGCGCAGGCGGCGCAGCTCCAGCGCGTCAAGCTGATCCTGAAGGTCATCAAAGGCGGAGCGGAAGCGGGTGTCACTGAGGGTGGCAAGCACCTGACCGGCCTCGACCAGATCGCCCTGTTTGACGGCGAGGTCGGCGAGGATGCCGCCTTCGAGGTTCTGCACGGATTGGGAGCGCGAGGAGGAGACCACCTGACCATCGGCGCGCACGATTTCATCGACCCAGGCGACGGCGGCCCAGAGCACAAAGAGGGCAACGGCCATGAAGATCAGGCGGATGGTGAGGCGGGAGGCGCGCAGTTGATCATCGAGCCCGTCATCGTGGTGGGTAGCGGTCATGCGCCTTCTCCGGCGGCAAGATGAGCGAGCACCTGTTCGCGGGGGCCATCCACCACAAGGCGCCCGTTTTGCAGGATAAGCGTGCGTGTGGAGAGCGCGAGAATGGGCGTGCGGTGGGTGGCGATGAGGGCAGTGCGCCCGTCGAGCCATTTTGACAGGCGGCTGACCAAGGTGCGCTCCAGCGTCTGATCCAGCGCGGCGGTGGGTTCATCCAGCAGGACAATGGCGGGGTTTTGCAGCCAGAGCCGCGCCCAGCCGATCGACTGGCGCTGACCAATGGAGAGCCCTTCGCCGCCGTCGCGGATTTGCAGATCAAGCCCCTGCGGGTGGTTGCGCAGGAAAGGGCCAAGCCCGGCAAAATCCAGCGCCTCCATCAGACGGTCATCATCGCGTTCCAGCTGTGTCAGGTTGAGGTTGTCGCGCAGGGAGCCAGCAAAGAGGCGCACGTCTTGCGAGAGGTAGCCGATGTTGCGGCGCAGGTCGCGCTGATCAATCTGGGCCATGTCGGTGCCATCCAGCAGCACGCGGCCTTTGGTGGGGCCATAGAGCCCCGCCATGAGTTTGAGCAGGGTGGATTTGCCGGAGCCGTTTGCGCCCAGAATGGTCACGCGCTGGCCGGGTTTGATGACCACGCCGGGCACATCCAATGTGGGGGCGGCATCGGTATCATAGGCGAAGGACAATTCGCGCAGTTCAAACTGACCGGTGAGTTTTTCACGGCGCAGGTATTTGCGGTCGCTGCCTTTTTCCTGCTCAGAGAGCGCAATGGCATCGAGGCTTTCCAGCGCGCCTTTCACATTGGACCAGCGCGCAAGCGTGCCGGCAAACTGGGTCAGCGGCGCAAGCGTGCGTGAGGTCAGGATGCCGGTGGCAATGATGGTGCCAACGGTGAATTCCCCTGCAAAGACCAGATAGGTGCCGATGACCACGGTGGCGATATAGGTGGTTTGTTGCACGCCTTGGGACCAGTAGGTCAGGGCGGAACTGAGGCGGCGCTGTTCGGCGGAGGAATGAGAAGATACAGCGTTGAGCTCATCCCAGAGGCGCAGCACGCGATCTTCGCCGCGCTGGGTTTTCAAGGTGTCCAGCTCGGTGATGACTTCTTGCAGCAGGCGGCCGACTTTGGCGGAGGCGCCTTGTGTTTCGCGAGACAGGGAAATCATCCGTTTTTGTAACACGTAAGCGGGCAGCACCATGAGGACGCCGCCCAGCAGGAGCACCCAGACGAGATTGCCTGCAATGGAGGCCACCAGCGCGAGGAAGATGACGATAAACGGCATATCCGCGAGCACGGAGATTGTGGTGGAGGTGAAGAAATCCCGCACGGCGCCAAAATCGCGCATGGCGGCAAACAGGCCGGAGGGCGGCAGGGGGCGTCGATCAGAACGCATGCCCAGCAGGCGCTTCATCAGGCGGTGCTGGATCGAGAGTTCCATACGGCGGCCAGCGGCGTCGCTCATTTTGGCGCGGGCGAGTTTCAGCAGGCCCTCCAGACCGATGGCAAAGATTGCGCCAATGGCGAGCACCCAGAGGGTGGCCTCGGATTGATGCGGGATCACCCGGTCATAGACCTGTAGCGAGAACAGGGCCACGGCCACGGCCAGCAGATTGGCGACCAGCGAGCCAAGCATGATCTCGCCCATGTGGCGGCGGTATTTGGTGAACTCGCCCCAGAACCAGTGACCGGACATGCCATCGGCCAGCTGCGGCACATGGCGTTCAGCCAATTGACGCAGGGAGACTTTGGCGCGCAGGGCGGTGCCGGAGAAGAAGGGCTCAAACTCGTGGACTGGGACTTCGGCGCGGTTGTCGGCGCAGCTGTCGTCATAGACGGTGAGGATGTCTTCGTTCTGAGACAGCACAAGGATGGCCTGACCGTTGGTCATTTCAGCTATGGCGGGCCAGGAGGCGGGGGCAATGGCCAGTTTGCCGTGAATCTTGGGCTCTACCCCGGCATGGGACAGCGCGCCGGAGAGGGCCTTGAGCGACACATCACCGGGGGCGGATGTCCACATATGTTCGGCAATGTCGGTAACCGGCACATCGGCGCCATTTAGGGCGGCCAATGTGGAAATCAGCGTGGCGCGGTGTTGAATGCGGGTGGCGGTGGCTTCCACAAGATCATGGATTGCGTCCGCGGGGGCCTCGGAGGTCTTTGTGGAGGCTGTTGGGGCTGTTTTGGGCGCGGGGGATTGATTGGCGGGTTTGGCCGCTTTGACCGCCGCGATGGACAGCACGACAGGCGCTTTGCCCTCTGTCGCCTCACCACTCAAATCTTGTCCCCATCCGCCAGCAGACCAAGATCGCGGGCCAGCTCGAGCTGTGCGAGGATTTTGTCATATTTGGCGTCCACTCCATCCAGCGCGCGCAGCACAGATTGCTCGTAGACATCCACCACCTCCAGTACGGAGCGCTGACCGGCGCGGAACTGTGCCTCAAAGAGCTTATATGTGTCACGGCCTTCGCGGGCGAGGGCGGTGGCTTCGCTCTCTTGGCGGGTGAGGCTGACGATGTTGTTTTCCAGTCGCTTGCGGGCGCGGGCGCCATCTTCGCGGGCCTCGTCCACCTGCCGTTTGGCAATGTCCTTGGAGGCTTCGATGGCTTTCAGGCGTGCGCCGGTGCCAAGGCCAAGGCCGACGTCATTGCCCACGTCCAAGCTGGCACCGTTGCCCTGATTGGTCACGCTGGCGCTGGCGGAGAGGCCGGGCAGCTGGGCTGCGCGCTCTACGGTGGCCTGTGCCACGGCGCGGTCTGCTTCGGCGCGGGCCTTGAGCACATCGAGTGGCTCTACGCCGGGATAATTGCTGTTGAGCGGCTCAGCCGGGGAGAGCGAGAAAGCGGTGCCGGTCATGGCCTGAAGTTCGGCCAGTGCGGTGACGCTGCTTTCGCGGGCGGTTTCGCTTTTGGTTTCCAGTGTCTGGATTTTGCTGCGCACCATGCGCAGGTCGCCCTTGTTGGCGATGCCGCCATCCACGCGGCCCTGAACGATACGCTCAAACTCGTGCAGCTGTACCAGACCATTGGTGCCGACGCGGGCTTTTTCGGCGCCGCGCAGACCTTTGAGATAGAGCGCCAGCGCGGTGTAGCTGCGCTCATTGAGATCCTGGGACAGGGTGACAGCGGCCACTTCGACATCGGCTGCGGCATAGGCGCGTTCGGCCTTTTTGCGCCCGTGGTCAAAGAGCACCTGTTCAAACACCAGGCCGGCAATCACATCCCCCAGAGAGGTGAGTGAAATCTCTGGGCCGATGGTGGGCAGCCAGTTTTTGTCTTCGGCCTCGGCGCGCAGTTTTGCGGTTTGCAGTTCGGCTTCGGCAGCGCGTTTTGAAGAAGAGACCGCCACGTCGGCCACATGGCCCAAGGTGCCATCTTCTTCCAGAACGGATTGGCGGGCCAGAAGCGTGGTCAGGATCACGCTTTGGGCTTCTTCGCCCTCTGGTGTGTCCTGTTCAAAGCTGGAGCGTTTGGTGACGTCTTCGGCAGGCGCAGTGGCATCTGGTTTGGGCTGCAGCAGCGCCAAGGGGTTGCTGAGCTCTGGCAGGTTGGACATGCAGCCGCTGAGCACCGTGGCCCCAAGAAGCAGGGGCAGGGTTGTCTTGAAGGAGCGGCTTGGCATGGGGAGTCTGGTAGTCCGAAGTTCGTCGTCAATAGGGGCTGCGGCCCCGTTTGGGCAGGGCCGCAGTAAAAGGTGTTAGATGGTTACGGTGATGTCCTGATCGACGATCAGGGTCACGCCATCATTGCCAACTGTGTAGACATCATAGGCTTCGCCTTCGATGTTGACCGTCTGATTGGTTTTGACCGCATCTGTGACGGTGATCTGATCGTCAGAACCACCGTGAATGGTGAGCGTGTCGGAGGTGTCAGACAGTTCGCGGATCTGTGCTTCTGTCAGGGTCAGATGGGCATCAGAGGCGTAGTCCAGCTCGATACCTTCAATGTTGAACCCGTTGATGGCCGCATGGTTGAGTGTGCCTGTGTTGGTCACATTGTCGTCCAGCACCAGAAGCGTGTCAGATTCGTTGCCTGCGTCATCGCTGGAAGCGATCACCAAATGGGTGCCATCAGAGGCCCGTGGGTTGAGCACAAAGAGCGATTCATCGCCGCCAAGCGCCACTTCGGTGGTGGCGAGTTCGGCAGTGCTGCCATCCTGATTCAGCACATGGATGCTGTAATCCTGAGATTCTTTGTCCAGAGATACGGAAGTCACATCGTCATCCGCGAAGGTCACAGATTGCACCACCGGGTTGGTGATTTCCGTGTCCACGGCAAAGGTGGCATTGGCATTGGCGGTGTTGCCAGCGGCATCGGTCACGGCGAGAGTTGCCGTGGCTGTGTAGGTGCCTTCGGGCAGGGAGCCGCTTTCGTAGGTGACAAACCAGTTGCCAGAGGCATCTGCCGTCGTGGTGCGGGTCACGCCTTCTACGGTGATGACCACGGCGGCCCCCGGATCTGTTGTGCCTTCTAGCACCACACCACCGCGCATCTGTGCAGCGTTCACTGGTGCAGCGAAGACACCGGCGTTGATGTCAACGTCAATGCTTGTGGAGGTGTCTACGCGTAGGGTGTCTGTGGTGGTGGCCACGTTGCCTGCGGTGTCTGTGGCTGTGACAGTCACGGCGGCGTCATATTCCCCCTGCGGCACATCGGCTGTGGTGAAAGTGGCGCTCCAGCTGCCATTGGCGGCTGCCGTGATCGTGCGGGAGGCATTGCCCAGTTGCACCACGACCGAGCTGCCCGGTTCTGCGGTGCCTGTGAGGGTGAAGCCATTGGCCACTTCGGTGGCACTGGCGATGTCATCGCCGCCGACCTGACCGGCGTCATAGGTGGCAGAGATTTCAGTATCTACCGAGATATTGCCAGAGGTGGATGTGCTGTTGCCTGCGGCATCCGTGGCCGTGACGGAGACCGTGCTGTTGTAGGTGCCTTGCGGCAGCTCTGCAGCGGTGTAGCTTGCCGACCATGTGCCGTTTGCGGCGGCGGTGACAGTGCGGGTGATACCCTCAAGGGTCACGGCAACAGAGGCGCCTGGTTCTGCTGTGCCGGTCAGCGTCACGCCAGCAGCGTGTTCTGTGGCATTGGCAATGTTGTCGCCGCCCAGCTGATTGGTGTCCAGACCGGCGGAGATTTCCGTATCCACGCGGAAGGTGCCGGTTGTGGACGTGACATTGCCTGCGCCATCCGTGGCGGACACTGACACAGAGGTGTCGTAGGTGCCTGCGGGAATTTCAGCCGTTGTGTAGGTAGTGGTCCACTGGCCGTTCTGATCGGCGATCACGGTGTGCGTGATACCCTGCACGGTGATGGCAACGGAGGCTCCGGCCTCGGCGGTGCCTGTCAGCGTGACGCCGCTGGCGTGTTCTGCCGCGTTGACGATGTTATCCCCCGCGATCGGGGCGGTGATGGTGGCTGTGCCTTCTGTGTCCACACGTACAGCAAAGCTCTCGATGTGGCTGTTGCCTGCGGCATCCGTCGCAGTGATTGCGATGGTGCTGTCATAGGTGCCATTACGTACGGTGGAGGCTGCGAAAGTGGTCGACCATGTGCCATCGCCGGCCACTGTTACTGTCTGAGTGACGCCTTCAAAGAGAATTGACAGCGTGGTGCCTGCTTCGCCAGTTCCGGAAAGTGCAATGCCATCAGTTGCTTCTGTGGCGTTGATCACGTTGTCACCTTCGACGGTGTTCAGGGCCACGCCGGGGGCGATGGTGTCCACGTCGAGCATGTCGGACACGGTGGTGACATTGCCGCGCGCATCGGTGGAGGTGATGGTGACAGCGGTCTGATATTCGCCTGTGCGGATCTCGCCGCTGGCAAAAGTGACGGACCAAGTGCCGTCATCCAGCACAGTGGTGGTGTGGGTGGTGCCGTCGATTTCGACGGTGAGTGTGGCCCCTGCTTCGCCAACGCCGGAGATCACATGGCCGGTGCTGTGGTCATCTTCGTTGACGATATCACCTGTAGAGACGGTGCCGTCGGCCACGGTTACGTCCGGTGGGGTGGTGTCGATGTCCACCGAAGGGCCGTCAAGATCAAAGACCGTGCCGCCGGGGTTTGTCACAGTGACCGTGCTGTCGTAAACGCCATCATCGGGCAGAGCGGCGGGATCGAAGACCACGGAATAGGTGCCGTCATCGCCGATCACGGTGGTGCCTGTTTCGCCGCCGATGGTGACGGAAACAGAAGAACCGGGCTCGCCGGTGCCAGTGATGGTGACCGTGTCTTCGCCGGTGCCACCAATCACGCGGGAGATATCAGCATCATCCACCGTGGGGGTGATCACCCCATTGCCACCGCCGCCATTGCCATCATCCAGCAATGCACTGGTTGCGACTGCAGCACCGCCGAGCCCCAGAATGCCGGGTAGAGCTGCAAAAGGGGCGACCAGCGGCGCTACCACTGGCTCGATACGTTCCAGATCAAGGAAGGTCAGTTCGTCATAGGCGCTCCATTTTTCATTGATGGAGATCTCGTCATATTGCGCAAAATACTGATCGTTGACGCTGTCGCCGAGATTGACCTGATGGAATTGGCCATCTTTGGAGAGGAAGAGATCACGCTCTTCCCCGTCAATCGCCACAAAGTAGTTTTCTAATGTGATGGTCTCACCAGAGGCGAGGTGGATGATCAGGTTGTTGCCGTCCTGCACATAGCCTGCAATGTCATTTGGCGCGAGGTTCAGGGAAATTTCTTTGGCTTGCTGCAACGCCAAAGTGCCGTGTGTCGCCTCAGCCGTTTGCCCACGGCCCACAACTCCATCCGCGCCGCGGAGGGCATAACTCAAACTACTCATTTATATTCTACCGCTCTAGGTTGATCGGGCTTATGCCCTTGTTTGCTAGGGAAATGTATAAATATCCCGCGCAATTAATCCAAACACTTTTTTGCCACAATTCCATAAAGCAAAGGGTTATGAGGCATTTAGGCCATGGTTGAGTGGCGTATCTATCCTAGAGGTGGCGAAATTGGTTGGGCAAAGGGCTGATTGTGTCTGCCGAACCGGGGCTCTTGGGGCTTCGGCACTGGAGAAAGCAACAGCTTCGAGGTGCGTTTTCTGCTAGGGTGGGCTTGGCGAGGTGACGGCTCTGCTGTGGGACGTTTGGGCAAGTGGCGGGTGTCGGAGGAAGGCGTTTGCGGGTATATTTTGCAGCGCCGTAATACCATAGGTATAGTCAAGCCATGTATTGACCGGCCAAAGGCGTGGCATTTTGCGGCTTTGTGCTGCACCGGGGCGGCAGCATAGACAGGATACATCAGGGATGTGCCGCATATTGCGCGGCACCACATGGAGCTTTCACGGACGCGTTCTGCCGGTTGGCAGAACCGGACCACCTGACGCTTTGGGCGCAGGACAGCATGGAGAAATTGCTATGGGTCACAAAACGAAAACCTCACGGAGCCTGCTTCTGGCAGTAGCTCTCAGCGCAGCCACATTTGCGGGGGCCTCCTGGGCCGAAGACGACCACGGCTTTGACTACTATGGGTTCTTCAATCTGGGCTTTTTCAGCGCGGATGACGGGGCTACGCGGACGGATTACTGGGCGGACAACTCCAATGCGCCGAGCCGGTTTGGTGCGCGCTACCATACTCCTGTGGTAGGGGGCGAGCTGCAGTTCAAGTTCGAGACCTCTTTTGGCATTAAGCCATCGGACGGGGTGAGCCAGTTGAGTGAGCCGCCCAACACCTATTGGGATCTGACGCGTTTGCGTAAGGTAGAGGTGATCTACCGCACCGATGACTTCGGCACCTTCTATTTGGGGCAGGGGTCCATGGCATCTGATGGGATCACCAGCGATCCGGATCAATCGGGCACGGGGTTGGCGGGGACAGTCTCGGTGCGCGATAGCTTTGGCGGCATTCTGTTCCGCGAAAGCGGGGGCGGTTTGTCTGCTGTGGATGTTGGCGACGTATTTCAGGACTTTGACGGCGGGCGCCGTGGGCGCGTGCGGTATGATACGAAGTCATTCAACGGGCTGGTTTTTGCCATTGCGGCAGGTCAGGAGATCTTGAGGGATGGCAATGACGACACATTCTATGATGTGGCATTGCGGTACAAGAAAGATACCGGAGATCTCTTGTATGGTGGCACATTCGCTTATGCGATCAATGATCTTGCGGGGGGCGAAACCAAAACCGTTATTGGCTCGCTTGGGGCCTTTCACCGTCCAAGCGGGGTGAGCGGCACGGTTTCGCTTGGCGATAATGACGGATCGGGAAGCTACATCTATGCCAAGCTGGGCTATCAGCGCGACTGGCTTTCTTTTGGACGCACGCATCTGTCGTTTGATGTGTACCGGTCTCGCGACATGGTGGTGTCAGGGGATGAGGGGGTGGCATGGGGGCTGCAGGCGGTTCAGAAAGTCGAATCGGCAGATCTGGATATTTTTGCGGCCTACCGCAATCACGCCTATGACCAGCCCGGTACGACCTTTAGCGATGTGGATGGCTATATGATTGGGGCACGCTGGAGCTTTTAAACCCGTTGCGAGCCAACAATTGTCTGAGTTGCGCGCCCGGTCTTTTGGATCGGGCGCGTTTTTGCACGCATATGCCCTTGCGCCCTTGCGCGTGGGCCTCTAGAAGAACTCAAATTTTTCGACCGCGCGCGGGCCGGATGTGGACGCGCGCCTTTACTTGATGGGGAACC
Organism: Shimia sp. R11_0; assembly: GCF_017744035.1. Classification (NCBI taxonomy): domain Bacteria; kingdom Pseudomonadati; phylum Pseudomonadota; class Alphaproteobacteria; order Rhodobacterales; family Roseobacteraceae; genus Shimia; species Shimia sp. R11_0. Next base: position 161,942 of record NZ_JAGHQY010000009.1, read on the forward strand.
CTGATGCAGGTAACCGAGACGCTGAACGAAGGTCTGAAGCGCGGCTATTCGATCACTGTAACCGCCGCTGAGCTGGACGCGAAAGTGGACGAAAAGCTGAAAGAAGCGCAGCCGGAAATCGAAATGAAAGGCTTCCGCAAAGGCAAAGTGCCGATGCCGCTTCTGAAAAAGCAGTTTGGTGAGCGCCTGATGGGCGAAGCCATGCAAGAGACCATCGATGGTGCGATGAACGCGCATTTCGAAGAGTCCGGCGACCGTCCGGCGCTGCAGCCAAAAGTCGAGATGAAAGACGGCGAAAACTGGAAGCCTGGCTCTGACGTAGAAGTCGAGATGTCCTATGAGGCGCTGCCAGAGATCCCTGAAGTTGACCTCAAAGGCATCAAGCTGGAGAAAATGGTTGTGAAGGCGGATGACGCCGCTGTTGAGGAAGCGCTTGGCAACCTCGCAGAGACCGCGCAGGATTTCAAAGCACGCGGCGAAGGTGACGCGGCACAGGACGGCGATCAGGTTGTCATGGACTTCGTGGGCCGCATTGACGGCGAAGCCTTTGACGGCGGCGCAGGCGAAGACTTCCCTCTGACCCTCGGCTCCGGCCAGTTCATCCCCGGCTTTGAAGAGCAACTGGTTGGTGTGAAAGCGGGCGAAGAAAAAGACGTGACCGTGAGCTTCCCAGAAGAGTACGGCGCCGAAAACCTCGCGGGCAAAGAAGCCGTGTTCTCCTGCACCATCAAAGAGGTGAAAGAGCCGGTTGCTGCGGAAATCAACGACGAGCTGGCGACCAAATTCGGTGCCGAAGATCTCGCAGGTCTGAAAACTCAGATCACTGAGCGTCTGGAAGCAGAGTACGCCGGTGCCGCACGTGCGGTGACCAAGCGCGCACTGCTGGACGAGCTGGACAAGCTGGTGTCTTTCGATCTGCCACCATCCCTGGTGGAAGCGGAAGCAGGCCAGATTGCGCACCAGCTGTGGCATGAAGAAAACCCAGAAGTGGAAGGCCACGATCACGATAAGATCGAGCCAACCGAAGAGCACAACACACTGGCTGAGCGCCGCGTGCGTCTGGGCCTGCTGCTCGCAGAGCTGGGCCAAAAAGCAGAGGTCGAAGTGACCGACGCCGAGATGACCCAAGCGATCATGAACCAGGCGCGTCAGTACCCTGGTCAGGAGCGTCAGTTCTTCGAATTCATCCAGCAGAACGCTCAGATGCAGCAGCAGCTGCGTGCGCCAATCTTTGAAGACAAAGTGGTCGACTATGTCTTTGAGCTGGCGGAAGTGAGCGAAAAAGAGGTCTCCAAAGACGACCTGCAAAAAGCCGTAGAGGCACTGGACGACGAATAAGTCCAGACCCCCAGATACTGGGACAGTGAGAGGCCGCTCCGATGGGGGCGGCCTTTTTTGTTTTGGCGAACTGGGGTGTGACGAGGACGGAGGGGGCGGGAGGCATTGGGGGCCAGCCCCCAAACCCCCGGGATATTTGAGGTCAAATGAAGTGGGCTGTGACCCGGCGTTTGTTTGACGGTTTTGCGAGACGGAGGCGAGTGTTGGGACGGAGGAGGATGGTCCATGGATTACACAACTTTTGACAAAGCCGCTTATGCGGCTTTCAAAGCCAATGACCGGGCAGGGCCGGTGCATATGTTCAATTTGATAAAGCTGCGTGATATGGCGCTGTATGAAGATGGGCGGCAGGCCACCGGAGCACAGGCCTATGCCGCTTATGCGCGCGAAAGTGCGGAGACTTTTGCCAAACTGGGCGGAAAGATTATCTGGCGAGGCCAAATGGAACAGATGTTGATTGGGCCGCAAGAGCGGTGGGATATGTGCTTTATTGCGGCGTATCCCAGCGTTGAGGCCTTTGCATCCATGCACAAGTACCCCGCGTATCGTGCGGCCGTGGCCCACAGGCAGGCGGCAGTGGCGGATAGCCGTTTGATCCGCATGGCCCCTTTGGAGCTTGGTGGGAATTTTGGAGAGTGAGGCAGCGATTTGACTATGAAGTTTCCGGTCTCAAAAATTGAACCTGTTCAGGCAAAGCTAGAGATGGGCGCGCTGGACAAGCCCGCTCTTGAGGTCGCATTTAAGCGCTTTGAAATTCCGATGCAGAATAGCGTAGGTGCCTATGCGCTTTTGTTCGATGCGCCATTGTCTGCGAACTTCATTTCGTTGCCTTGCGTGGATTTGGATGTGCTTCAGACCCAAAGTTTTAGATACCCTGTGAATCCGGCGGAGGGATACATCGATGCAAGTGTCTATTTTGAGGATGTGCACAACCCGGTTGATATCACCAATCTGGAGTTTGGTCCGCTTGTGGACGGGCGTCTGACGCTGACTGTCGTCAGCAGATGGCTCATGTCCTATGAAGGGACGGCTTTTGACGATTTTGATTTGGTGTTTTCAGTATCTTTGGGAGATTTAAGAATGTCTCAGTGGTGAGACCTTCTTAAAATACAAAAGCCCCGGCGTTTTGCCGGGGCTTTTACTGTTTGGGGGATCAGTGGTGGCCTGAGAAGACCAGCACTTTGAAGGGCAGCAGGATAGCCCGGAAGCGCAGGATCAGCGCATGGGCGTAGCCCACCGTGTCGATCACATGCAGCGCGATGAAGGTGCCAGTGCCGAGCTCCGGGTCCTGCAGCCTTTCGTGGTTGTTGGTATAGGCGTTGACCTCACATTTACTACCCGGAGGCAGGTGGTCTGTGCCACCTTCATAAAGTGGTTCCAGATAGGCAATCACCGAGCCGGGTTGTTTGGCATTTTGTGGATCCCGCAGCGTGTCTGACGGGCGCACCTGACCTGAGGGGATCACATCCTGCACATCCACGATCACCATGGGGGTCACGCGCATCGGGGCGGAAACGCAGGACATTTCTGCCAGCATACCTTTGTGCAGCACCTGTGTGGTGAGCTGCCCAAATCCGGCCTGAAAGCGGCCGCGCCCGGTGTCGGCGGGCACAAGAATGCCCGCTGGACGCAGGATTGGGTTGATATAGTCCCCTACGCGCAGATCAAATTGCTCGATGCGGCCGGTTTGGCCGGCGTAAATCACCATCTTGGAGAGTTCGACTTCTGCCTGTTTGAGGGCTGCCATGGCGCTGTCGCGTTGCGCCGGGAGTTGAATTTCCACTCGATGCTTGGCGGATTCCACCGCAGAATGCGCCGCATCCACGGCGGCGAGACGCTCTTGAATGAGGTTTTCCAACCGCTCGACTTCGCGCACGGTTACGGCTGGAGAGTTCTCCTGATAGAGGGTGTTCTTGCGTTCAAACTCGTCTTTGGTCTGTTCAAAGGCGGCTTCGGCGGCGTCCAGATTGGCCTGCGCCACACGCAGATCATCGCGGGCCAGAAGCTCGCCAGCGTCCACTTCCACCACGGCGGCGCGGGCGGTGGCCATGGCAGCGCGCTGGCGGCTGTCGTCGAGGCGGAAGATCATGTCGCCCGCTTTGACGTCCTGATTGTTTTTGACACCCACTTCGACCACGCGCCCGCTGATTTCTGGCAGGATGGTCACGGTGCGGAAATAGGAGGACACGTTGCTTGTGGCCGGGTGAAAATAAAAGATCACCGTGATCAGGCTGACGGTGAGGATGAAGCAGGAACTAAGGCCGTAGCGCAGCTCATACCACATGGAGAAGAGGGTGATCTCCTGTCCCAGACGTTTGCCCTGCCAGTAGCGGCGGAAGAGGTAGTCTGGGAAGATGGTCAGCATGGAGCAGCAGATGAATTCCAGCATGTCTCAGGCCTCCGCATCTTTGTTGGATGCCGGTTTTTCGGCGGGTGTTTCGGGGGCTGTCGGTACTGCTGTGGTCTCGACTTCGACGGGCGACGGGCTGGCCTCAGCGGCCGCGGCAGGCTGTGGTGCTGCGTTTGGCCTAAAGCGATCCAATGCGTCGGCAATACGCTCCAGTGGCGTCTGGTAGTCTGGCACTTGAATCAGGGCCAGCAGCAGGGCGGCCACCCAGTAGATGTTGTTGTGGGTGAAGAGGGCGATAAGCGCCAAGACACCGATGATCTGCAGCTGATTGGCGCCGACTTTATGCGCGAGGCGTTCCGGCAGGGAGTGCAGATGCAGGAAGAAGGTGGTCAGCAGGAACACCATCACAACGACGAAGATGCCAACATTTGTCATCATCGGGTCTGCGCCGGAAGCATCGGAGATGAAACTCGGCAAATGATGCGGTGCTAGCGGGTGCAGACTGGCTGCGGAATCGGTGCTCACGAAGGGCCTCAATGTCTGATAAAATTGCGTCGACCATAAAGAGGCGATTGCGTGCTGCCAAGGCAGCTTAGGGCGGTGATACATGGAATTGCGTGCGCGTTGCGGTTGCGCTTCAGCCAGATCAGATCTTTGTGGTTTTTTTGGGCGGGCCGCAGTTGCTAGGCTCCGGCTCGAAGCAATAGTTATTCTATTTCAAGAGTCTGAGACGCCGTCCAGTCAGAAAATCCGCCAAATCGGAGACGTCAAAATTAGGTCATCTGAGTGGCTCGGCACGCTTGAGAATAGATCCACTATTCCCCGCGCGCGCCAAACCCCTGATATTTTGCGCTTTTGGCGCCAGCGCGGCAGGATTAATGGGTCCTGAGTCTAAGGTGCCAGTCCCGTTTCTTTGAGAAGTCCGGCGCGTTTGGCTTCGGGGTAGTAGCCCTTGGCATAGAGGAAGACGGCGCGGTCATGGTTACCTTCGGCCACAAGCAGGGCTCCGCGTAGATATTTGACCGCAAAGGTGAGGTTGGTTTCCGCATCCAGAAGCCCCTGACGAGCCCCGTTGTAGCCCATGCCCCGCGCCGTGGGCAGCTGAATCTGCATGAGACCAATGTTGGGCCCATTGGTGACCCAGGGGCGATGGGTGCTTTCGCGGATGATCACCCGATGCACCAGTTCGCGGGGCACCTCATAAAAGTCGGCATATTGGTTGATCAGCGCACGCAGTTCCGGCGTTTCGTTGGGATAAAGCGGTGGGTCAAACGGCGCGGCCGCTTCTTTGGGGGCGGCGCAGGCCGCGAGCGGCAAACAGGTGAGTATCAAAAGAGCCGTGCGGCGCGACAGAGAGGCAGTCATGGAAGATCCTGATAGGTAAGTGCCGCCAGTATGTGGCTTGACGCGCTCAAAGAAAGCGCTGCGTGATGTGATCCCATGGATGGGCAAGAGACCGCGCAAAGAAAAACCGCGCCCGGATGACCGGACGCGGTTCGCGAAAATTTCGCTGAAGCGGCGCTTACTTGTCTTCGGCGGCTTCTTCTTCGGCAGCCGGAGCTTCCGGTGCGTCGTCATCATCAGATGCAGCAGCGCCGATTTCGTCGAACAGTTCGGCGATTTCGAATTCTGCTTCCGCTTCTGCTTCTGCGGCCAGTTCCTGAATGGATTTACCGGAAGCTTGCAGCTCCGCTTCTTCCTCAGAACGGGCAACGTTCAGATTGATGGTGACCTGAACTTCAGGGTGCAGGTTCACGTGAACCGCGTGCAGGCCCAGATCTTTGATCGGAGCTGCCAGAGCAACCTGTTTCTTGTCCAGAGAGAAGCCTGCTTCGGTGGCTGCTTCTGCTGCGTCACGTGGGGTGACGGAGCCGTAGAGCGCACCAGCGTCGGACGCGGAACGAATCACGATGAACTGTTCGCCATCGAGCTTCTCGCCCAGTGCTTCTGCTTCTTTCTTGGTTTCGAGGTTGCGCGCTTCGAGCTGCGCTTTCTGTGCTTCGAAGGAAGCGATGTTCGCTTTGGAAGCGGTCAGCGCTTTGCCCTGAGGCAGCAGGAAGTTACGGGCATAGCCCGGCTTCACGTCTACAACTTCGCCCATTTGGCCCAGTTTGGCCACACGTTCCAGAAGGATAACTTGCATGTCAGTCTCTCCTTACTTCACGGCGTATGGAAGCAGAGCGAGGAAGCGCGCGCGTTTGATTGCACGGGCCAGCTCACGCTGTTTCTTGGCGGACACGGCTGTGATGCGCGAAGGCACGATTTTGCCGCGCTCAGAGATGTAGCGCTGCAGCAGCTTGGTGTCTTTGTAGTCGATTTTCGGCGCGTTCTCACCCGAGAAAGGGCAGACTTTGCGACGGCGGAAAAATGGTTTTGCAGCCATAACTTAATGTCCTCTCTTAAGGTGATTAGGAGCGGCGCTCGCGGCGGTCGCCACGCTCGTCACGTTTCTGCATCTGAACCGAAGGACCTTCAGCGTGCTCATCAACCTTGATGGTCAGAACGCGCATCACGTCGTCATGCAGGCGCATCAGGCGTTCCATTTCCTGAACCGCTGCGGCAGGCGCATCGGACTTCAGGAAGGCGTAGTGGCCTTTGCGGTTCTTGTTGATTTTGTAGGCCATGGTTTTCACGCCCCAGTACTCGCTCTCTACAACGGACCCGCCGTTGTCAGAAAGAACTGTACCGAAGTGTTCAACGAGGCTTTCTGCTTGCGCGTTGGACAGGTCCTGGCGCGAGATGAAAACATGCTCATAAAGCGGCATGTGCTCTCCATTCATTTTACAGGCGCATTTCAAAGAGCGGGGCAATAGAGCCTTTTGCACCCCACCCACGAGAGACTGCGCGGTTCAAGCTTTTGCAAAAGGATGGCGCTGTATAGCTGTTTTGGGCTCAGGTGCAAGCTTTGATTTCAGGCGCGCAGGGTGGTTTGCGCCTGTGCTGTGTGGCGCTGAGCTTAAGGAGAAATCGGCGAAGACACCACCATTTCGCCAAAGCGCCGCATTGTCGCCTGATTTGCCGCTGAAAGTGTTCTCAAAAGCGGGAGAACCCGCTGTGATATGCTCACAAGGGCTTAAGGAGATTGGGAAATGGCGGCGCTGACCGGATTTGCAAATGGAGCGCAATCGCGTGTGGCCATGGTGGAGGGCAAGCGCCCGTCGCTGTCGGTGCGCGCGGCCTCTATGGTGTTTGGCTTTGCCTTTATTCTGGCGGGTGTCGGGCTTTGGTTGATGCCGGGGTTGGATCTGACGCCTTACATTCTGCTTTCCAAGATGGGCGTGTCGATCCTTCTTGTGACCGCAGGTGTGGGCATGACGCAGATCGCCACGGACAAACCGTGCCGGGAGCTGCATTTTGATCAGCGCAACCGTCAGCTTCTGGTGATGGAGGGGCTGCCGCGCAGTGGCAAACATGTGGTGAAGGCGGTGAACTATGAAGACATCATGCGCGTGGATGTCTCCGACCGGATGCTGCAGGTCTATGATCTTGAGGGGCGCGTGAGCGTGGCTTTGCCGATTGAGGGACCGCATGCCCGGCTCGATACCATTGCACAGCTGCGTAGTCAGGCGATCTTGCCAATCTGATTTGCACCTTGTTTTACGGGGTATCGGGGCCGCCTTTGGGCGGCCTTTTTTGTGGTCTGTGCGCAGATGTAAGGGAGCGTTCACGGAAATGTTCACAAAAGCACAGGAGTTGTGGGTTTACGTGGAGTTGCGAATGGGGGTTCTGTAGGCACATTGGTTGCATAGAAACGACAACGCTCATTTTTGGAGAGACCCCCATGAAACGCACCCTGTTTGCCGCAAGCCTCGCATTGGCAGCTGCAACCGCCACCACTGCAGTCGCGGCCCCTGAGAAATATGTGCTGGATGCATCCCACAGCCAGATCCTGTTCTCCTATAACCACCTTGGCTATTCCACGACCTGGGGCATGTTCTCAGGTTTTGAAGGCGAGATTATGTTTGATCAGGAAGACCCAGCGGCCAGCTCCGTCTCCGTTTCCATGCCTGCATCTTCGATGTTCACAGGTTGGGAAGCGCGTGAAGAGCACCTGCTGAGTGCCGATTTCCTGAACGCGGCGGCCAACGAGCTGGTGACATTTACCTCCACCGGCATTGAGGTGACCGGCGATAAGACAGCGCTGATTACAGGTGATCTGACTGTGAACGGTGTGACCAAATCGGTTGTTCTGGATGCGCAGCTGAATGCGGTTGCCGAGCACCCGATGGCCAAGAAGCCTTGGGCAGGCTTTAACGCCACAACCACTTTGCTGCGCAGCGACTTTAACGCTGGCAATTTTGCGCCGTTTGTCAGCGATGAAGTCGAAGTGAAAATTTCCATTGAAGCGATGAAGGCTGAGTAAGCTTTCTGATATCACTCACGGAAGGGGCCGCTCCGAAAGGGGCGGCTCTTTTTATATGGGAGAGGGCGCGTGGTGCGGTTGCGGGGATCAGACGTGCTGACCGCCGTTGATCTCAATTTCTGTGCCTGTGACATATGTCGATTGATCAGAGCAGAGGTAGTAGATCACATCTGCCACTTCGCTCGGCTGCCCGAGGCGTTGCATGGGCAGGTTTTCCACAATTTTCTCTGTGCCCGGTGACAGGATGGCGGTTTCCACTTCGCCCGGAGCAATGGCGTTTACACGCACGCCCAGCGGGCCAAAATCATGTGCCATTTCGCGGGTCAGTGCGGCCAAGGCGGCTTTGGACGTGGCATAGGCGGCACCGGCAAAGGGATGGACGCGGGAGCCAGCGATGGAGGTCACATTGACGATGGAGCCTTTGGCCGCGGCCAGTTCTTCGCGCAGCCCCCGGGCGAGGATCACGGAAGAAAAGAAATTCACGTGAAAAACTTTACCCCAATCCATCAAATCGGTGGTGAAGGTGTTCAGGCGCTCCCCGTTAGGGCCTTTGGGGGAGATGCCCGCATTGTTGGCCAGCCCATGCAGGGGGCCATCGAGACGTTCGCGGATCAATTCAACCGCATTGATAGAATCGGCCGGGTCACTGAGATCAATCTGGATATGGTTCTTTTCGCCGTCCGGCCATGGGCAGCGGGGATCAAAGGGTTGCCGCGAACAGGTGAGCACCCGCCAGCCTTCGCTGGAAAACCGTTTGACGGTGGCATGGCCGATGCCACGGCTTGCGCCAGTGAGGAGGAGGGTTTTCTGCATCGGCTCTATCCTACAGCGTTGGTTTCAGGCGCGTTTTCCTCTGTAACTTGAGCCAGAGTGTGAGAATTGACAAGAGGGGCTTTGGGGCGAGTGCCAGATAAAAACGCCCTGTGCACGCTTTGCGCACAGGGCGTTGGAACTGCCTTTTAAAGAAACCGTTTGTTCCGCGCCGATTACTTCGCGCGAGTGGCTTCTAGTTCCACGGTGACGGCGACGCTGAAGCCAAGCGAGCTTTCATCTGTCATATCGTCCCCGACGTGGAAGGCGCGGCGGTCCAGTTCCAAGGCGCCACTCATTTTGGCGCTCTGATCTGACAGCTCCAGGGTAAAGGGCAGGGAAGTGGGCACCTCATGGCCATTCAGAGACAGGGTGCCTTCGGCGATATAGCCGCTATCAGTAGGGAGAATGTCTGCGGTGAAAGTGGCGGTTGGGAAGCCTGCGGCATTGAGATAATCCGCGCCCAGTGCCTGATCCGTGACCGATCCTAAGGTGAGGGAGCCAATGGCGATTGTTACGGTCACCTCCCCATGTTTGCCCTCAGTGGTGGTTTCATCGAAGGTGATGTCTGCGGTCCAGTCGGCGAAACTGCCGCTGACTTCGGCGCCAAACTGCTGCACGGAGATGCCCAGCGTGCCGGATTGTACCTGCCAGTCGGAGGAGACTTCGGCGAGTTCCGCTGTGGGGGCGGCCTGTGTGTCATGGCCAAAGAGGCCGGAAAATGCGCCGATGTAGAGCGTTGTTACCCAGACAGCGAGCGCGCCGAGGATCGGGAGAACATGGCCCGGCTGTTTTACGGGCGGCTCTGGCAGGTCGGGCGTGCCGGGCAGCATGCGCTGTAGGGTTTGGTCCTTGTCGATGATGGCGTGTTTGATGGCACCGCCCACATGCGCCAGCAGGGTGAGCACCAGCAGGATCATAAAGACATAGTGCAAGGTGCCCAATGTGGTGGCCAAGATGGGATCTTTGGGAATGAAAAAGAGTGATTGTCCAAAGGGCCACCAGATTGGCGCGAAACCGGTTGTGGCGGCATGGTGCATCCAGCCGGTCAGTGGCACCAGCACCATGGCCCCATAGAGCACCCAATGCGCGGTTTCGGCGGCAAGGGCTTCGAGTGTGTGATCCCCATTGAGCAGTTTGGGGCGCTGTTGGGTGAAGGCCCAAAGAATGCGCAGAAGGGCTGTAAAAAAGGCAGCGAGACCGATGGTCTTGTGCAGGGAAAACAGATTGGCCTTGAAGGCGAGCTGTGCGCTGTCCTCATAAGGGGCCCGAATGGCGATGAAGCCCAAGGCCAGTGCGGACAGGATCAGCAGAGCGGTGAGCCAGTGAAATGTCTTGGCGACACTGCCATAGCGGGCGGTTGTGTTGATGCGCGACATTGAAAACCTCGTTTGTGTGTTGAGATCAGAGTGGCCGCTGTGGCGATGTGGTGCAACTCGCATAGATGCACAATGCGGGTGCGGTTCTGCGCAGTTCTGTGCGTTTGAGACATAATTGAGCAGGCTAATGACGTTGCGTAGGCGCGCGCTGCACGCTATGCCAAACCAAAGATTTACGAGGAGAGCCGTAATGAGCCGTGCATTTGTATTTCCCGGACAAGGGGCGCAGACCATTGGTATGGGCAAGGCGCTGGCCGATGCCTATCCGGAGGCGAAGGCCATTTTTGACGAGGTGGATGACGCATTGGGCGAAAAGCTGAGCGGGTTGATCTGGGAAGGGGAGCAGGATGTGCTGACCCTGACACAGAATGCCCAACCGGCGCTGATGGCGACTTCTCTTGCGGCGATGAAAGCCCTTGAAGCGGAAGGCGTGACCATTGCGGCGGCCTCTTGTGTGGCAGGCCATTCGCTGGGCGAGTATTCGGCTTTGGCGGCAGCGGGTGCCTTAAGTGTTGGGGACACCGCACGTCTTTTGCGCACGCGTGGCGAGGCGATGCAGGCGGCTGTGCCAGTGGGCGAAGGCGCTATGGCGGCCATTCTGGGGTTGGATTTCGCCGCTGTACAGGAGGTGGCCGAGGCCGCAGCACAGGGCGATGTCTGTCAGGCGGCCAATGACAATGATCCGACACAGGTTGTGGTGTCTGGTGCCAAAGCCGCCGTGGAACGTGCGGCAGAGCTGGCCAAGGAAAAAGGCGCGCGTCGCGCGGTGATGTTGCCGGTGAGCGCACCCTTCCACTGTGCCCTGATGCAGCCAGCCGCTGATGTGATGGCAGAAGCGTTGGCCAATGTGGAAATCAAAGCGCCCGCGGTGCCTGTGATTGCCAATGTGCGTGCCGCAGCGGTGAGCGATCCTGCAGAAATTCGTCAATTGCTGGTGGAACAGGTGACAGGATCTGTGCGCTGGCGCGAATCGGTGCAGATGATGGCGGGTGATGGCGTGACAGAATTCTGGGAAGTTGGTGCCGGTAAGGCCCTGTCGGGCATGATCCGCAAGATCGACCGGGCCAATGGTGTCCGCGCCGTGGGCACGCCTGAAGATGTGGTCGCAGCGGCGGAGAGCCTGAAGTGAAGCGGCGCTTTCTCGCGGCCTCTCTTGTCGCAGGTCTCGGCCTGCTAGCAGGCTGCGTGCATCTGCAGGTGGCCTATCTTAACTCAGTGGACAGCATCAATTTTGAGGCGGATGGTGCAGATATGCGGGTGTCGGGCACCCTCAATCAGCACAGCCTTGCCGCTTTCAATGAGGCGATTGCGGCCCATCCGGAGGTCACCCGTCTTGTGTTGCTGAATGTGCCGGGGTCGGTCGATGATGACACCAACCTGCAACTGGGGCATCGGGTGCGGGATCTCGGACTGGACACGCATTTGACGGCCGAGAGCGAAGTGCATTCTGGTGGAACCGATCTGTTCCTTGCAGGCCAAGAGCGCAGTATGGAAGAGGGGGCGGTGATTGGCGTGCACAGCTGGGCTGCGGGTTATACGCAGGGCAAGGACATCCCGCGCGATGATCCGGTGCATACAGCCTATGTGGAGTACACTGCACGCATGTTGGGCAGTGCAGATTTTTATTGGTTCACGCTGGAGGCAGCGCCCGTGGAAGAGAGCCACGAGATGACGCCTGCGGAAATTTCAGAATACGGGCTGTTGACCAAGCCTGTGGTGAGAAACTGAGAGAGACAGAGAAATGTTTGATCTGACAGGAAAAACCGCGCTGGTGACCGGCGCATCCGGGGGCATTGGTGGGGCGATTGCCAAGGCGCTGCATGAAGCGGGGGCCACTGTTGGCCTGTCTGGCACCCGTGTGGAGCCCCTTGAGGCGCTGGCGGCGGAGTTGGGCGAGCGGGCGCATGTGCTGCCTTGTAACCTGAGCGACGCAGACGCGGTGGATGCGCTGCCAAAGCAGGCGATCGCCGCAATGGGCAGTGTTGATATTCTGGTGAACAACGCCGGCATCACCCGCGACCAGATTTTCATGCGCATGTCTGATGAGGAATGGCAGAGCGTGCTGGATGTGAACCTGACCAGCACCATGCGCCTGTGCCGGGGTGTGATGCGCCCGATGATGAAGGCGCGCTGGGGCCGTATTGTGAATGTGACCTCTGTTGTGGGCCACACAGGCAATCCGGGTCAGGCCAACTATGCTGCCTCCAAAGCGGGCATGCTGGGGCTGACAAAATCCATCGCTTATGAAGTGGCAAGCCGTGGCATCACCGCCAATGCGGTTGCGCCGGGCTTCATTGCCACCGCGATGACCGACAAGCTGACCGATGATCAGAAAGACAAGATCAACCAGCAGATTCCTGCTGCACGTATGGGCGGCGCGGACGAGATTGCCGCAGCCGTGCTCTATCTGGCCAGCGCCGAGGCAGGTTATGTGACTGGCACCACCTTGCATGTGAATGGTGGCATGGCCATGTTGTGAGCGTTTGCGCCCCACTGTATAGGGGGCGCAATTGTCGCCGGTGAAAGCGTTTGCGTTGTGAAGCGGATGTGTTATAGGCGGCGAGTATTTTCCGGGTACCCGCGACTATGGGTGGACGGAGACCTTCCGGGGAGCACCGGACCAGCACCGTCCCGGATGGGGCAAATTAAGACCCGCCCGGGTGGGTGGGAGTTCAAACGGGCCAAAGCGCCCAAGACGCATGAGGAATTGACATGAGCGACGTCGCAGACCGCGTGAAAAAGATCGTTGTAGAGCACCTGGGTGTGGAAGAAGACAAAGTTGTGGAAGCAGCTTCTTTCATCGATGATCTGGGCGCAGACAGCCTCGATACCGTGGAACTGGTAATGGCTTTTGAAGAAGAGTTCGGCATCGAGATCCCGGACGATGCAGCCGAAACCATCCAGACCTTCGGCGACGCAGTGAAGTTCATCTCCGAAGCTTCCTAAGCTGATAGAATTCAGAAACCGCCGCTTGATTGGCGTTTCTGCAATTCATACGCGAAACATATGAATGGCGCTTTCCTTGAGGGAAAGCGCCATTTTTCTTTTGGTGGATTTGCGCCGTTTATCGACGGGGATGTGCCGCTTCGCCGTTGGCAAATGCATTGGGTTGGCGGGAGACATTTGAGTTATTGATCCTAATTTGCGCTACAATGGAGCGCACAAACATAAGTGGAGACAACAGATCATGATGATTTTTCCGACGATGGAGCTCTTGAACGGGCGCTGCGTTACCTTGAACAAAGGTAACCTAGAAGATCCGATGCTCTGGCATGTCGATCCTGTGGAAACCGCAAAAGGATTTGCTGTGGCCGGAGCTGAATGGATGCATCTGACCGATTTTAATGCATTGCAGGGGGACAATAGCAACGAAGCGCTTGTCGAAGAGATTATTCGGACTGTTGGTATACCGGTGCAGCTTGGCGGAGGCATACGGTCGCGTGAGCGGGCAGAATATTGGATTGAAAAAGGCGCGGCGCGTGTGGTGGTGGGCACGATGGCGGCCTATGATCCGCAGGCAGTGCGCGATATGGCGCATGCCTATCCTGATCAGGTTGTTCTGGCCGTAGATGTCTGGGAAGGGCAGGTGATGACCGAGGGTTGGCGCCAGAGCGGTGCTTTTGAGCCTGCGGCGTTTGTTGCAGCTTTTGAAGATGCGCCTTTTGCGGCGATCAAGGTGACTGATATCGCCAGCGATATGAGCGATCTTGACGCCCAGCTTGGGTTGATTTCGGGCATCGCGGAAAGTGCCAAAGCCCCCGTGATTGCCAGCGGTGTTGTGCGCAATGTAGATGACATTTCGCGTCTGAAATACGTGCGTAACATTGCTGGTGCTTTGGTGGGGCGCGCCTTGTTCCGGAAAACAGCCACACTCGAAGAGATTCTGGCGACAGCGCAACCGGAGCCGGAAGCAGTGGCCGATTTCCTCTAACAGTATGTCTATTGGCTGCGGCAGGATTTTGCCTGAGGCGTTTGTCTGTTTCACGCGTCAGGGTTGAAATACCTGCCGCAGTTTACTTACGATGGCGGGATTGCATGCGAGGAGTAGTCAGTTGAAGTTCAGCCGCTCTTGCCCATTGGGGGGGAAGCGGGGTATGAGGCTGCAAAAGACTTCTGAGGAAGGGCATAGAAAATGCGTCGTGTTGTCGTCACCGGGCTTGGGCTCGTCACTCCTTTGGCTTCCGGTGTGGAAGAAAGCTGGTCTCGCATTCTGGACGGACAGTCCGGTGCAGGCACCATCACCCGTTTCAATCCTGAGCGTGTCACCACCAAATACGCCTGTGAAGTGCCTTATGGCGACGGCAGCGATGGCACCTTCAATCCAGACGACTGGATGGCGCCAAAAGAGCGCCGCAAGGTGGATGATTTTATTCTCTACGGTCTGGCGGCCTCGCAGATGGCGGTTGAAGACAGCGGATGGATGCCAGAGGACACCGAGTCCCTTGAGCGTACCGGTGTGATGATTGGGTCCGGCATCGGCGGTCTGCAGTCGATTGAGCAGACCACGCTGATGATGGCGGAAAAAGGCCCACGTCGTGTGTCGCCCTTCTTTATTCCCGGCGCGCTGATCAATCTGATCTCTGGTCAGGTCAGCATCAAATACGGCTTCAAAGGGCCAAACCATTCGGTTGTGACCGCCTGTTCTACGGGCGCGCATGCGATTGGAGATGCCGCGCGTTTGATCGCCTCTGACGATGCGGATGTGATGGTTGCTGGTGGCGGTGAAGCGGCGATTTGTGAAATTGGTATTGCGGGCTTTAACGCCTGTAAGGCGCTCTCCACCAGCCGTGCAGATGATCCAACCAAAGCCTCGCGGCCCTATGATGCGGACCGAGACGGTTTTGTCATGGGCGAGGGTGCAGGCATTGTTGTTCTGGAAGAATATGAGCACGCCAAGGCGCGTGGCGCCAAGATCTATGCCGAGGTTCTGGGCTATGGTCTGTCCGGCGATGCGTATCACATCACCGCGCCTGCAGAGAGCGGTGAGGGCGGTGAACGCTCCATGCGCGCAGCTCTGAAGAAGGCCGGTCTTGAGCCCAAGGATATCGACTACATCAACGCACATGGCACCTCTACGATGGCCGATACCATCGAGCTTGGCGCTGTGGAGCGGATGATGGGCGAACATGCCAGCAAGGTCACCATGTCTTCGACAAAGTCGATGACCGGTCACCTTCTGGGCGCTGCCGGTGCGATTGAAGCGATTTTCTCGATCCTTGCCATTCGCGATCAGGTGGCACCGCCGACCATCAACCTTGACACTCAGGCGGTGGAGACCGCGATTGACCTTGCGCCGAACAAAAAGGTGGAGCGGGAGATCAATGTGGCGCTGTCCAACAGCTTTGGCTTTGGTGGCACCAATGCATCGGTGATCTTTGGAAAGGTTGATTGATGTGGCGCGCATTTGCGTCTAACGCACTTACTCTATTGATTGTGGCGCTCTTCCTTCTGGGGGGCGTCATCCTTTTTGGGCAATCCACCTATCGCGCTGCTGGGCCTTTGACGGAAGCGGTCTGTCTGCGGGTGCAGCCGGGCTCCAACATGGGCCGTGTTTCTACGGATCTGGAGCAGCGCGGTGCCATTGCCAATGGCATGCTGTTTCGGGTTGGTGCGGACTATTCTGACAAATCCGACAAGCTGAAAGCCGGGGCCTTTCTGGTGCCTGCCGGTGCTTCCATGGAAGAGATCGTGGAGATCGTGACTCGTGGCGGCGCAAGCACCTGTGGCACCGAAGTGGTCTATCGGGTGGGGGTGACACGTAAAACCGTGCAGGTGCGTGAACTGGATCCGGCGACGGGGCGGTTTGTCGAAGTCGTGTCTTTCAACCCTGCCGAGGAAGAAGCCCCAGCGGATTACACCCGCGTGCGGGCGGAAGCCGATACGCGCTATCGTATTGCTGTGGCTGAGGGTGTGACCAGCTGGCAGGTGATGGACTCGCTCAACAATATTGAGCTGCTGAGCGGGGAGATTTCGCGCCCTGCAGAGGGGGTGCTTGCGCCCGACAGCTATGAAGTGCGTGTGGGAGACACACGTGAGAGCGTGATTGCGCGCATGCAGGAAGCGCAGGAGATCCTGGTGGCCGCGGCCTGGGAAAGTCGTGCCGAAGATGTGCCGCTGAATTCGCCAGAAGAGCTGCTCATTCTGGCCTCTATCATCGAGAAAGAGACGGGTGTGGCGGAAGAGCGTCGGCAGGTGGCCAGCGTGTTTGCCAACCGTCTGGATCGTGGCATGCGGTTGCAGACCGACCCGACGGTGATTTATGGGGTCACTGAAGGTGTGGGCGTTCTGGGCCGGGGCCTGCGGCAAAGCGAACTGCGCCGGGAAACCCCATGGAACACCTATGTGATCGAAGGGTTGCCACCGACCCCAATTGCCAACCCGGGGCGGGCCAGTCTGGAAGCGGCGGCGAACCCGGATGAGACGCCGTATATCTTCTTTGTGGCGGATGGGACCGGGGGGCATGCCTTTGCCACAACCCTGTCGGAGCATAATCAGAACGTCGCCAAGTGGCGTCAGATTGAAGCCGAGCGGGCCAATCAGTAAGCACAGATCAGAGTACAAAAGAACGCGGCGCTTTGGGGCCGCGTTTTTACTTTCTCAAAGTGCTGTCTGTCATGCTGGTTAGGGCGTGTACGGAGATCGCTGGAGGTTTTTGAAAGGACGTCGTCACGGCGTCGATGGCGGGGCCGGCCTGTACTGTGCCAAAGAAGCACATGATGGCAAGCGTGACACGCAGCCGCCAGTGGTGGCTTTTACGCTGCGTAGATTGTGTAAAGTCCAAACGTGTTGATTGCATCACGGCCCCCTCACAGTAGCCTTGCGCCATCCCACCACAACAGAGTTTAGATTTTGATAACGGCGTGAATATGGCCTTGGGACATCTTGTGGTTTTAGGGCGGCAACAGGGTGCGTTCTTTCTGTTAATTTATTGATAAGTATAAGAAATTGATTTCTACCGTTACGAGTTTTAGCATCGGTTTACTGGAGCCTGGTGGCTGTTTGTGGCGGATTTGAGCCATCGCAGGCCATGAGATTTATGCGGAGGGGATCACTGCGCATGAGAGGCAATGAGCATCGATGACACAGAAATTTTCGCCCGATGGCGCGCGTGCGCTGGATCCTGAGCTGCGCATGTTGCGCGGGCTGTTGGCCAAAATCAGCGAGGAGCTGCTGCAGCTCTATGATGGGTTGCGCTCCGGTGACGGTGTGAGCGGCCCGATCACTCAGCGCAAGTTGGGAGAGATGCGGCATTGTCTGAGGCTGGTATTCTTGATGGAGACGGATTTTGAAGAACGCAGAGCAAAGCAGCAGGGTGCGGCCAGAACAGCCCCCCTCGATCTCACCGTTGCCCGATCTGAAATTGGGCGCAAGCTGGATCGCCTCCGCACCAGCGTCAGTGCAGCAGGAGTTTCTGGACAGTCTGAGTGAAACGGCGCTTTTGGCCTTGCCGTTTCTGTTTGAGTTCTGGGCCATGCCGCACCAACTGCCGCCTGATGGTGATTGGAAGACCTGGGTGATCTTGGGCGGGCGTGGGGCCGGGAAGACCCGCGCCGGAGCGGAATGGGTGCGCGGTATGGTGGAAGGCCTCGGGCCGGGGGATCCGGGACAGGCGCGGCGGGTGGCGCTGGTGGGGGAGACCATCGATCAGGTGCGCGAAGTGATGGTGTTTGGCGACAGTGGGCTGATCGCCTGTGCGCCGCCGGATCGACGTCCCACTTGGGAAGCCGGGCGTCGGCGGTTGATCTGGCCCAATGGGGCGGTGGCGCAGGCGTTTTCGGCGCATGACCCGGAGAGCCTACGTGGGCCGCAGTTCGATGCGGCCTGGGTGGATGAGTTCGCGAAATGGCGCAAGGCGCAGGAGACATGGGATATGTTGCAGTTTGCGTTACGACTTGGCGACAATCCAAGACAAGTGGTAACAACGACACCGCGCAATATTGGGGTGCTTAAGCAGCTTTTGAGGGCTCCCAGCACGGTGCAGAGCCATGCCCGCACAGAGGACAATCGCGCCAATCTGGCAGACAGTTTCCTTCAGGAAGTGGAGGCGCGCTATGCGGGGACGCGGCTGGGCCGGCAGGAGCTGGAAGGGCTTTTGCTGGAAGAGGCCGAGGGCGCGCTCTGGCGCTCAGCGCAGCTTGAGAGTTTGCAGCGCGACAGCCTGCCGGAGATGGACCGGATTGTGGTGGCGGTGGATCCGCCGGTGAGCGGGCATGCGGGCTCGGATGAATGCGGTATCGTGGTGGTTGGGGCCCACACCAAAGGCCCGGTGCAGGGCTGGCGGGCCTGCGTTCTGGATGACGTGAGCTTGCGCGCCGCCAGCCCGGATAGCTGGGCGCGTGTGGCGCTGACCGCGATGGAGAGCTGGGGCGCAGATCGGCTGGTGGCGGAGGTCAATCAGGGGGGGGATCTGGTGCAGGCGGTGATCACCCAGATTGATCCTTTGGTGCCTTACAAGGCCGTGCGGGCGAGCCGGGGCAAGGCGGCGCGCGCAGAGCCAGTGGCGGCGCTTTATGAGCAGGGGCGCGTGCAACACATGCGTGGGCTTGGTGCGCTGGAAGATCAGATGTGTGAGATGACGCAGCGTGGCTATGTCGGCGCGGGTAGCCCGGACCGTGTGGATGCGCTGGTTTGGGCGCTGCATGAGCTGATCATTGCCCCCTCTGCCAAATGGCGTGCGCCGCGCTTGAGGAATCTATGACGCAGACGCCGCAACACCAACCGGACGCTGAGATAGGAACAGATTAAATCAAATGAGAGATAACTGATCCTGTCCAGAGCGGAGGTGGCACACCGACTTGGAGCAAGACGAGCACAACGATCAAGATGAGCGGGAGCGCGGGAATGCTGGGAAAGTTGTTTCAGACAAAGGCAGCACAGGGCGATATGGCGCATAAGGCGAGCGCTGCGGGGCCGGTGATTGCCTGGCATGGGGCGGGCCGGGTGGCGTGGAGCCCGAGGGACACCGTGTCACTCACACGGACGGGCTTTGCTGCCAACCCTGTGGGGTTTCGTGCGGTGCGCATGATTTCCGAAGCAGCCGCTGCGCTGCCGCTGATCCTGCAGGACAGCCATGCGCGCTATGACGATCATCCTCTGCTGAGCCTGCTGCGCCGTCCCAATGGCGGGCAGGGACAGAGCGAGCTGCTGGAGGCGCTCTATGGTCAACTGGTTCTGTCGGGGAATGGCTATGTTGAGGCTGTAGGTGGGGCACCGGACCAGAATGGGGCACCGCTGCCTCAGGAGTTGCATGTGCTGCGGTCGGATCGCATGCGGGTGGTGCCCGGCGCAGATGGCTGGCCGGTGGCCTTTGAATATGCCGTGGGCGCGCGCAAGCATCGCTTTGCCGTGGGAGATGTTTCGCCGATCTGCCATATCAAGACCTTTCATCCGCAGGATGACCACTATGGGCTTTCTCCATTGCAGGCGGCGGCCATGGCGCTGGATGTGCACAACAGTGCCTCGCGTTGGTCCAAGGCTTTGCTGGACAATGCAGCGCGGCCTTCAGGGGCGATTGTGTACAAAGGCTATGAAGGTCAGGGCAGTTTGCCCAATGAGCAATATGAGCGGTTGGTGAGCGAGATGGAAAGCCACCATCAGGGCGCGCGCAATGCCGGGCGGCCGATGCTGCTGGAGGGGGGATTGGATTGGAAACCCATGGGATTTTCGCCCAGCGATATGGAATTTCAGAAAACCAAGGAGGCCGCGGCGCGCGAAGTGGCGCTGGCCTTTGGGGTGCCACCTATGTTGCTGGGCATTCCGGGGGATGCGACCTACGCCAACTATCAGGAGGCCAATCGGGCTTTTTACCGGCTGACGGTATTGCCTTTGGCACAGCGGGTGACAGCGGCGCTTGGCAGTTGGTTGTCGCGCCAAACGGGGGATGCGCTGCAATTGAGCCCGGACCTGGATCAGGTGGCTGCCCTGGCACCGGAGCGGGATGCGCAATGGGCGCGTGTCAGCGCCGCGCCGTTTTTGACGGATGAAGAGAAACGCGCGCTGCTGGGACTGCCACTGCGTGTGACGCAGGGTGGGGATGCGGATGGGTGATCAGAGGTTTGGCTTTGAGCGGTTTGCCACAAGCCGGTTTGCGCCGGATCATTTTGACTGTGCGCCGGGGCTGCGGCTTGAGGCGCATGAGAGGGTCGCAAAGTTGCAGTTTGAGAGTTTGAACCGGCGTCTGGATAAGATCGAAGCGCTGATTGAGCGGTTGGAACGGCGGTTGTGGCTTGCGGTGTATGGCGTGGTGGCTGTGGTGTTGGCGCAGGCGTTTCAGTCGGTGCTTGCGTCGTTGCCGTAGGAAAGGATGCGAGAGGGAAAGGATATTGCATGACGGAGTTGGAAACAAAATTTGCCCGTTTTGACACCGGGCTTTCCGTTGAAAATGACGGGCAGATTGCGGGGTATGCCAGCCTGTTCGGTCGTGTCGATCAAGGCGGTGATGTGGTGCAAGCCGGTGCCTATGGCGTGTCTCTGACGGCGCTGAAGGCAAGCGGGCGGCAGGTGAAAATGCTCTGGCAGCATGATCCGAGCCAGCTGATTGGTATTTGGGATGAGGTGCGGGAGGACGCGAAAGGTCTCTGGGTCAAGGGGCGGCTTCTGGAGAGCGTGGCCAAGGGGCGCGAGGCGGCGGTCCTGATCGCGGCGGGGGCGCTGGATGGTCTGTCGATTGGCTATCGCACCAAACGCGCCAGAAAGACCGGCAAGGGCGGTCGGCTTTTGCAGGAGGTTGAGCTGTGGGAGGTGTCGCTGGTGACCTTTCCGATGCTGCCCACCGCGCGGCTAACGGCGAAGGAGGAGATCCCTTTGAAGATGCTGCGCGACATGGCCGCGGTCTTTGAACAGGCCGGGCGAGAGATGGCGCAGCGCTGAACGCGCGCGCAAAACAGAACAGAAAACAGGAACAGTATGATGAGCAAAACCGAGAGCGACTCTCGGATCGGAGAAGATGTGTCTCCGGTTCAAGATGTGAAGGCGGCAGTGGCGGCATTCATGAAGAGTTTCAAAGCCTTTCGAGGTGATGTGCAGGCAGATTTGAAGCAGCAGAAAGAGCGATTGACCATGTTGGAACGCACAAATATTCAGGCGGCGCGGCCGCAGTTGTCGGCGGGGTATGATCACCATGCTCCCCATCAGAAGGCTTTTGACGCCTATCTCCGTACCGGCGAAGATGACGGGCTGCGGGGACTGGAGTTGGAAGGCAAGGCCATGTCTTCATCCGTGAACAGCGATGGTGGATATCTGGTGGATCCGCAGACGGCGGAGACCATCAAATCGGTACTCAACAGCACGGCCAGCATTCGAGCTATTGCCAATGTGGTGACGGTTGAGGCGGGCTCGTTTGACGTGTTGATTGACAGCACGGATGTGGAGGCGGGCTGGGCGGATGAAACATCGGCACGGAGCGAAACCACCACCTCCACAATTGAGCGGATTTCCATTCCGCTGCATGAGTTGTCGGCCTTGCCCAAAGCCTCGCAGCGGCTGTTGGATGACAGCGCCTTTGACATTGAAGCCTGGCTGGCGGGGCGGATTGCAGACAAGTTTGCCCGTGCAGAGGCGGCAGCTTTCATCACCGGGGATGGCGTGGACAAGCCAACCGGCATTCTGACCCATCCTGTTGTGGCAGAGGCGAGCTGGAGCTGGGGCAATCTGGGCTATGTGGCCACGGGCGTGGACGGGGATTTTGATGACGGTGATGCGCTTGTGGATCTGGTCTATGCCTTGGGGGCGCAGTATCGCGCCAACGGCAGTTTCGTGATGAACTCCAAGACCGCTGGGGCGGTGCGCAAGCTTAAGGATGCGGATGGGCGGTTCCTTTGGTCTGACGGGCTGGCGGCGGGGGAGCCGGCGCGTCTGCTCGGATATCCGGTGCTGATTGCCGAGGATATGCCCGACATCGCCAGTGATGCGGATGCCATTGCTTTTGGTGATTTTGCGGCGGGCTATACGGTGGCAGAACGGCCTGATTTGCGCGTTCTGCGTGATCCGTTCAGCGCCAAGCCTCATGTGCTGTTTTACGCCACCAAACGCATTGGCGGTGATGTGAGCGATTTTGCTGCGATCAAGCTGCTGCGCTTTGCTGTGAGCTGATCCCTCGGGTGGGTGCGCGGTGCTTTGCCGCGTATCCGGGCGCGCGTCGGACTGCGTCACGTTGTCTGGCTTACCCCCTCCGTTGAAGCGACGTGAGGACGCGCGTCCGCAAATGAGCTTCGTGTGTTTTTGGAGTTTTTCCATGATGTTAATCGAAGAAACTCAGGTGTCTTCTGCGGTTTTGCCAGTGGCCGCCTTCAAAGAGCATCTGCGGCTTGGCAGCGGCTTTGCGGAGGACAGTTTGCAAGATGGGTTGCTTGAGAGTTTTTTGCGGGCGGCGCTGAGCGCAGTGGAGGCCCGCACCGGTAAGATCCTGTTGCAGCGTGATTTTGCCTGGACGCTTTATGGCACAGGTACGGCTGAGGCGCAGGGGTTGCCCGTGGCGCCGGTGCAGGCGGTGTCGGCCATGGTTTTGACCGATGCACAGGGCGGTGAAGTGACTGTGGCCACCAGCGCCTATCAGCTGGTGCAGGATGGCCATCGCCCCATTGTGAGGGCGACGTCGGGCGCGTTGCCACAGGTGCCTGCGAAGGGCAGTTTGACCATTCGGTTCACGGCGGGATTTGGGGCTGATTGGGCCTCTGTGCCTGCGGATCTGAGACAGGCGGTATTTCTGCTGGCGGCGCATTTCTATGAGTTTCGGCAGGACACGCGGCTGAGTGAAGGCTGTATGCCATTTGGTGTGACCAGTCTGCTTGAGCGCTATCGTGTGCGCCGGATGACGCTGGGAGCGGGGACATGAGCGCGCCGGTGACATTGTCGCGTCACCTGCTGCTGGAGCGGCCGGTGTCGGCCCCGGATGGTGCGGGTGGCTTTGCGCGAAGCTGGGAAGGGCTTGGCACGGTCTGGGCAGAGATGCGCGCGCGTGGCGGCGGCGAAAGAGATGGGGGCGCGGTCACGTTGAGCGCAGCGCGGTATCGCGTGACCCTGCGCGGGGCACCGGTGGGCAGCAGCCTGCGCCCGACGCCGGAATGCCGGTTTCGAGAAGGCACACGGGTGTTCGCGATTGAGACGGTGACCGAGGCGGATGAGCTCGGGCGCTATCTGATCTGTCATGTGGTTGAAGAGGTGGCGACATGAGCTATGGCGTGGGCGCGGCGTTGCAGACTGCGATCTATCAACGGCTTGCGGCGGATGCCACGTTGGCGACAGTGGTGGGCGACGCCATTTATGACGCCATGCCGCGTGGCAAACTGCCACCGCTTTATGTGGCGCTTGGGGCGGAGACCGTGCGGGATCGTTCCGATGGCAGCGGGCGGGGTGCAGAGCATCGCTTTGTGGTCTCGGTGATCGGCACGCGTGATGGGTTCAAACAGGTGAAAGCGGCGGCGGTTGCGGTGAGTGACGCGCTGATTGAGGCCGATATGAGCCTGAGCCGGGGACGCCTTGTGGCGCTTCATTTTGAGCGGGCGCAGGCGCGGCGGGTCACCGCCCGCAATCTGCGGCGGATCGATCTGCGCTTTGTGGCGCGGGTGGAAGACAATCACAGCTAACATGTGGAGAGAGAGATGGGCGCACAGAGCGGCAAAGACCTGTTGATCAAGGTCGATCTGACCGGGAACGGGCAATTTGAAACTGTGGCTGGGCTGCGGGCGACGCGGATCAGTTTCAATGCGGAAAGCGTGGATGTGACCTCGCTGGACAGTCAGGGAGGCTGGCGTGAGTTGCTGGCCGGGGCGGGGATGAAATCGGCGACGCTGAGCGGATCGGGTGTGTTCAAAGATGCCAGCACGGATGAGCGGGCGCGCCAGATTTTCTTTGATGGGGAAACCCCGGCGTTTCAGGTGATCCTCCCGGATTTTGGCACTGTGGAAGGCCCGTTTCAGATCACTGCGATCGAATATGCCGGCACGCATAATGGCGAGGCGACCTATGAGGTGTCTCTGGCCAGTGCGGGTGCGCTGAGTTTCGAGGCGGCGTGAGCCATGGCCAATCCTTTTGCGTGTGAAGTGGCCCTCACCATGGATGGGCAGCGCCATGTGCTCAAGCTGACGCTGGGCGCGCTGGCAGAGCTTGAGGCGGGTCTTGGCGAGGACACGCTTGTTGCGCTGATCCGCCGGTTTGAGAGCGGTGCTTTTGCCAGCCGGGATGTGCTGGCGCTGATTGTGGCTGGGTTGCGGGGCGGGGGCTGGCAGGGTCACACACAGGATCTGCTGCGCGCAGATATTGAGGGTGGTCCGATGGAGGCTGCACGGGTGGCGGCGCAGCTTTTGGTGTTGGCCTTTGGCACCTCCGCAGGAGGCGGCGATGGCGGCGTTTGACTGGCCCGCGCTGCGGATGGCGGGGCTGCGCGGGTTGGGGCTGACGCCTGACGTCTTCTGGGCGCTTACCCCGGTGGAGTTGATGGTGATGCTGGGGGCGGGCTCCGGGGCGGAGGCCCTGTCACGGGCGGGTTTTGAGGCGCTGATGCAAAGTTATCCAGATGGGCAGTTCGGCGCGGGATATGCGCCTCAAGAGGAGAGCGGTGATGGATGATCTGGAGGATTTTGAGGGTCAGGTGGAGGCGCTTGAGGGGAGCCTTGGACAGGCCACGGCGATGGTGGCGGGCTTTGATGGCGAGCTGCGCCGGATGCAGCAGGCCCTAGGGGCGACGGGGCAAGATATGGCCACGCTGGAGAAGGGCATCGGACGCGGTTTGCGCAAGGCGTTTGATGGATTGGCCTTTGACGGGATGAAGCTGTCAGATGCGCTGCAGACCTTGGCGCAGACGATGATTGATGCGGCGTACCGCGCGGCTCTCACGCCTGTGGTGGATCAGATTGGCGAGGCAGTTTCTGGCGGCATAGGTGGGTTGATTGCCGATGTTCTGCCCTTTGCTAAGGGGGCGGGATTTGCGCAGGGGCGGGTGATGCCCTTTGCGCAGGGCGGTGTGGTGAGCGGGCCGGTGAGCTTTCCGATGCGCGGTGGGCGTGGGCTGATGGGGGAGGC